>JADLHZ010000011.1 GCA_020848545.1 Deltaproteobacteria bacterium
ACGACATGGGTCGCGATGCGCAGCCGTGGCAGCTCGCCGCAGAGACACAGCGTTGGCAGCATGCGGCAGCGGATGCATCGTGGCGCGGTGCGGTTGCGATCTCCCACGCTGCGGGTCGTAGCACACCCTTGCCGGAAGCTGGCATCTTGGCGCCGTTGTGCGAGTCTCGGGTGTACCATGCCTGCCCCGCCGTTCTCGTTGCAACACGTCGTCCCGGCGTTCGTACTCGGCGTCGTCGTCGGATTGTCGTTCGCGCTGTTCATTCCGGCGAAGGCACCGGAGCGCGCGCCCGAGTATTCGCGCACGGTCGTCGTCGAAGCGAGCGACACGCCGCCGACGCCCGCATCCGCGTCGAAGCCGGTCGCCAAGCCCGTGCCCGCGTCCCTCCCGGCTGCGGCTGCCCCGGCGCCGCGGCCGATGAAGCCGAGGCCGAAGCCGACGAAGCCGGCCGAGCCAACGCCGCAAGAGCGCGTGGCGAAGCACTGGGAAGAGTCGATCGACGGCGATTGGGCGGAACAGGCGAACGAGACGATGCGCAAGGATCTCGAAGCGCTCGAGACGAAGGATCGCTTCAACGTCGAGAGCGTCGATTGCCGAAAGACCTCGTGCGTGGCGGTGCTCGAGTGGGCGAGCGACGCCGATCCCGAGCGCGCGACGCAGGATTTGCTTGCCGGCGCGTACACGCTGGAATGTCAGAAAATCTTGTTTCGCCCGGGCCGCATCGACGGCGGGCTGCAGGCGATGTTCTTCTTTCACGCCTGCACGCGGTGATCGTTCATCCGGCGGATTTGATCCGACGCCAAAACGTGCGGCGTTTGAGGAACGGCTCGCCCTCGACCTTCTCGAAGGGCCCCGCTTCGAACACCGCCTCGTCGATCACCGGAAACAGCACGGCGCCTTCGAGCGGGATTCGATCCGGCACGTACGTCACGTCGATGCGATCGGCGAAGCGCATGCCCTCGGCGTAGAGCTGCGCGCCGCCGATGATCCAGGCGTCGCCTTTGACCGCGTCGAGCGCGCCGGCGAGCGAGGTGAAGCACTCGACGTCAGCGATGCCAGAACGCGTGACGACGAGGTTACGGCGCTTCGGCAACGGCCTGCCGATCGACTCGTAGGTGCGCCGGCCCATGATGATCGTGCTGCCGGTGGTCACCGCTTTGAAGCGCTTGAGATCGCCCGAGTAGTGCCACGGGATCTTGTTGCCGACGCCGATCACGCGATCCGGCGACATGGCGACGATCATTCCGATCATCGTTGCGTTACACCGCGACCTTGAACTTGATCGCCGGATGCGGATCGTAGCCCGTCAGGACGAAGTGCTTCATCACCGTATCAGTGTCGGCGTCGAGCAGCGGTCGCAAGTCGTCGAGCGTGCGAATCGCCGGATCGATCTTCAACGCGGGCAGCGCTCGCGGCGTACGCGCGAGCTGTTCCTTTAGGCCCGGCACGTGATCATACTCGGCCATCTTGCCGTCCGGCTTCTTCGTATAGATGTGCGCGTCGATGAGCGTGTGCGCGAAGAGGCCCGCGCGAATTCCGGAGAAGCGCGAGAAGAGCTCGAGGAGCAGCGCGTAGCCGGCGATGTTGTACGGCAGGCCGAGCGCCACGTCGCACGAACGTTGCGTCAGGTGCAGGTTCAATACCGGCTCGTTTCTGGCGTCGTTCTGCACGTTGAGCACGAACATCGCGTGGCACGGCGGCAGTTGGCTCGTCTGCGCGTTGCCCGGCGCCCAAGCGAGGATCAACATGCGCCGGCTCATCGGGTTCTTCTTCAGCTCGTCGACGACGTAGCGCACTTGATCGTTGAAGGCGGCGCGGCCGTCTTTGTCGTGCACCGGATAGCGGCGCCAAAAGTTGCCGTACGCGCTCGGCACTTTGCCGTTCTCGTCGGCCCACGGATCCCAGAACTTGCAGCCGTGCTTCTTCAGCAGGCCGATGTGCGTCTCGCCGGAGAGAAACCACAGGTTCTCGACGACGATGTTCTTCCACGAGATGTCCTTCGTGGTGAGCAGCGGGAAGCCCTTCTGCAAGTCGATCTCGTAGTTGATGTTGAAGGTCGACAACGTATCGACGCCGGTGCGGTTCTCTTTCCTCGTGCCCTTGTCGAGCACTTCCCGGACAACGTCGTGGTAGGCCTGCATCGGTCACACTCCAGCCGAGGCAAGCTCGGCTCTCCGTTGGCGTCCGGCTGGCGCCGGCACGCTGTCGCATCGGTAGGCGCCTGGGCCGAGGCGAGTCAAGCGATCCATTGACCGCCGGCGGCGCGGCGGCGCATCAGAGCCGTCGTGCTGCTCCTCGCCTCCGCATCGCCGCGCCGCCGTGAGCTGCTGCTCGCCGCCGGCGTCGAATTCTCGCTCTTCTCGCCGCAGATCGACGAGGCTGTGAAGCGCGGTGAAGCCCCGAAGGCGCTCGTGCGCCGCTTGGCCGAAGAGAAAGCGCGCGCGGCGAGCGAAGAAGCCCGGCGCCTCGGCCTGCGCCATGTGCTCGCCGCCGACACCGTGGTCGCGCTCGGCCGGGTGATCTTGAACAAACCGAAGGACGCCGCTGACGCGACGCGGATGATGCGCTTGCTCTCCGCAAAGACGCATCACGTCTTCACCGGCTGCAGCCTGCTCGATGCGAAGAGCGCCAAGCAGCGCACGATCGTGGTCGCGACGCAGGTGCGCTTTCGCAAGCTCTCGCGCGAGGACGTCGCGCGCTACGTGGCGGGTGGCGAAGGCGCGGACAAGGCCGGCGCCTACGCGATCCAAGGCGAGGGCGCGGCGCTCATCGCGGACGTGCACGGCAGCTACACGAACGTCATCGGCCTACCGGTGGCCGAAGTGCTCGCGCTCATCGGAGGCGCGAAGTGATCACGCTCGCCGAGCGGCTGCATCAGCTCGAGGAGCGCATCGCAGGCGCAGCGAAGGCGGCGGGTCGCGAGCGCCGCGACGTCACGCTCGTCGCGGTCAGCAAGCTGCAGCCGGTCGCGCTGGTGAAGGAAGCGTTCGCGCTCGGCGTGCGCGACTTCGGCGAGAACTACGCGCAGGAGCTCGTCGAGAAAGCGAGCGGGCTCGGTGAAGCAGGGGCGCGCTGGCACTTCATCGGCCGCCTGCAGAAGAACAAGATCAACATGCTGAAGGCGCACGTTTCCGCGTGGCAGACCGCCGACAGCGCCGAGGCCGTCGCCGCGATCGCAGCCCGCGTTCTGCCGCCGCCGCAGATCTTCTTGCAGGTGAACATCGGGCGCGAGGCGCAGAAAAACGGCCTCGACCCCGACAAAGTGCGCGAGACAGTGTTGGCGCTCGAAGGAAATTCGCCGGTGCTCGGGCTCATGTGCATCCCGCCGGTGGGGGCGTCCGAGCCATGCTTCGAAAAGATGCGCCTGCTCGCCGACGCTTGCGCGCGCGAGACGGGGCGCGCCTTCGCGTTGTCGATGGGCATGAGCGACGACTTCGAGCAGGCGATCGCCCACGGCGCGACCCATGTGCGCATCGGCACCAGGCTGTTCGGCACGCGCGGATAGGCTATGCTTCCAAGATGACCCGCTTCGCCGCCGTCCTTGCGACCAGCCTGTTCGGCGCTTGCTTGGTGACGAAGCCGATCGTGCCGGCGGCGGGGAAGGTGGCGCTCGCGGTCGATCTCCCCGCGCATCTCACGCTGCACAACGTCCCGAGCGGCGAGCTCACGATTGAAGGATCTGTCGACGCGAAGAACGGCCCGCTCACGGTCGCGCTCTTCGCCGACGACAAGGAAGTGATGGGCCTCGTTGCCGAAGGGAAAGAGACTTTCACGCTGCGCTGGACGCTGCCGCTCGGCGAGGACGCGATCGTGCACCGCTTGGCCGTGCGTGCGACGAGCGCGCTCGGCGGCGAAGCGTTAGGCGCCGTGACGGCGGCAGTGGTCGTCGACACCGCGATCACGGTCGCCTGCACGCCGGACAAGGCGACGATCGGCGCGACCATCACGTGTCAGGCGTTGAACGACGGCGCGCCGCTGGCGGTCGTGTGGCAGGCGACCGGCGTGACGATCGCGGAGAGCGGCGCGGTGACGAGCAGCGTGGCGGTCGCCGGCGAGGTCACCGCGACCTATCGCAGTGACGTCCACTCGGCGACGATCGCGTTTTTCGACCCGCCGCCCGCCGCGACGATCAGCGCCCCGAGCATCGTGACCGCGGGCAAAGCCGGGACCTCGGCCAGCGTCGCGAGCGCGCCGGACATGAGCTACGCGTGGACGATCAGCAACGGCTCGATCGACGTGAACGGCGTGGCCGCTGCGGCGTTCACGCCAGGCCCTGTGGGGATCGCGACGCTCGCCGTGACCATTACGAACGGCGCCGGCGCGACGACCACCGCTTCAAAGACGCTCACGATCGTGGCGCCACCGACGACGCCGATCGTCACCGGGCCCGCGGCGTTCTCGCTCGGCAGCGGCAACATCATCGCGTCGATCACGAACCCTGTCGGCGGCGTCGTTTATACGTGGCAAGTGAGCGGCGGCACGCTCCTCGGCGGCCAGGGCTCGACCTCCGCGATCATCGCGCCGAGCGACGTCGGCACCGTCATCGCCACGGCGACGACCACGAATGCAGCGGGCGACACAGCGAGCG
>JADLHZ010000012.1 GCA_020848545.1 Deltaproteobacteria bacterium
GTTGGCTTCGCAACCGCAGAAGAAATCGAGACCGGTCTTCTTTTCCAGTCATATGCAGCGTTTTAATGTAAAACTTTTGCTACATTTGAACTATCGCTCGTTGGTGAGCGCGAATAATCCGGGCTAGCGCCGCTCGCGTTGCTCGCGTTCGAGGTCGTCGCCGGCCGCTGCTCGTCGAGCGCCGGGGACAGGACGTGCGCGGTCATGATGCTCGCAGATCGTGCGGCAGGCTCGGCCGCAGACGTCGGCGCTCCGCGAGAACGCGCGATCGCCGATCACGGGATTTGCGGGGTTCGTGTCCACGTCGACCACCGGCGCGAAGTCGAGATCGAAGCCGACGGCGAGCATTTCGCATCGGCGTTCAGCTGCAAGGCGCGCTTGGTGGCGGGGACGGAGCGTCGTTGGGATGAGGCGCGGACTGCGGTTCGGGCCCAGGCATTGTAGGCGATTGTAGCAGCCGACTCAGCGGGTGGGGAACATTTGAACATTCGACAGGCGCGTGCGCCCACCGCGTCAGTCAATAGAGGGTCCGCCATGCGTAACTGTCGCTCGCGTCCTTGGCGCAAACCTCGACGCTGTCTTTGACTCCGCCTGCGCCCTGGCTGACCCAGAACGTGCCGCGGGTCGTCGCATCGCAGGTGGGCTTGGCCGCAGCGGTGTTGAGTCTCGCTCCGCCGTTGACCTCTAGAGCCTGCCCCGGGGCCGACGTCCCGATGCCGACGTTTCCGCCGGAGAGGTACGAGAAGCCGTTGCCTCTGATGAGGACGTTGGTGGTTCCGGCGTTCGTGAGCCGCAGATAACCATGGGTGTCCGCAGCGGTGTCGAGCGTTCCCATCTGCGTGCCTGTCGTGTTGGTGATCTGCAGGGTGGTCCCGATCTTGACCATCCCGTCGACGTGGAGCTTGAAGGTAGGATCGGGGGAGAGTGTTCCGATGCCAACTCTGCCGGCGCTGTAGGCGATCCCTCCTGTGACGTCCGCCCACTGTCCAACACCGGGGCCGCCCGTCAAATCCGTTTGGCATTCCCAGAGACCCGCGTTGAACTTGGCGACCTGGCCGTCGAAACACGGCGCGAGGGTCGCCGTCGCCAGACCATTGACCGTAGGATCGGCCTCGGCGCTGAGATAACCCTGGGTCGCATGGTCTCCCCAGCCGTAGGCCGCATCCCAGTTGGCCTTTTGCTGTTGGGTCACGGCCGCGACGGGCGACGAAGAGAATGCCGGATCGGACTCACTCGTCAGGTAACCGTTGTTGGCCACGAGACCGTCCACGGCAGTTTCGTTCAGAGCCGCGCCGCCGCCCGAGGTGACGGCAGCGCACGTCCACGCAGCCGCTGCGTCGTCCCATCGCGGCACCTCGGCGTCAGCGCACCGCGCAGCGATCTGGACCACGTTGTCTGGGAAGGTCGTGTCGGCAGTCAGCACCACCGGCGCGGTGGACGCAGGTGCACTGACCGTGCAGCGCGCAAAGGCCAGGCAGGAGACGACGAACATCCTCAGGGTGCTTGTATCCATGCAGAGCGCAGTCTCAGTATTCCAGCCTGACGTCCAGCGCAGCGGGGCCCTCGATCGGAATGAGACACCTGCGCGGGAGGCTCGTGAGATTTACGCCGCTCGCTGTCGCCGCCGACAGCGAGCTCAGGGAAAGTACGCAGAGTAGGTCGCGGTGGAGTAGGCGCCACCGTCGGCCGTCGAGAGGCTCAGCGACGGGTGCCGGCCAAGGTCGAAGCTAGGCACGAGCGTCGCAGGCGGCAAGGTGACGAAGTTTTCCCACACATTGAAGCGCGCCGTGCCGGAGTGCGGGATCCACACGTGGCTCGTCGAGGTGGGCCCGATGCCGATCATGCCGGCGTTGGTGACGAAGTCGAAGTGGGGCGTGAAACCGTCGATGAGCGTGAGGCCGGCATCGGTGACGGCGGCGCGGATCGTCAGAAGCGCGGTTGGGGAGGCGAAGTCCGTGACCACACACAGCGTGTGATCCGGCGTTTCGTTGACCGCCCAAGGCCCCGTGAACGCGCTCGGCGCCACGGTCTGCGTGCGGATGGGCGCATCGCGGTGAGCGACAGCGAGCACGTTGCCGGGTCGCTTCCAGACCGCGACATGTTGCGGGCTCGAAAACTGAAACGGGCCCATGGAGCCCACCGGCATCGTCGGCGGCGCGAAGAACGGTGGCCCGGCCGGCAGGAGAAGCGCCGTCACCGGAGTCTCGGTCACCGTCGGGGCGCCGGCCGTTTTCAAATGGATCGTCGTGGGGTTCGAGGTCGCAAAGAGGCGCGTGTCCGAGAGCCAGGTGACGGTCGGCGGAGGTAGGGCGACGCCGGCGACGAGGACGTCGCTCGTCGACAGGGTCATGCCGGGCGTCAGCGAATCGACGTAGGTGTTCGGGCCGCTGCCGGTGAAGACGGCGCGGGTCCCTGAGTCGTTCACGACGAACAACGCGCGCGTGCTGCCGGCGTTTCCGGTGACCGTGGCGCCGTCGCTCACGCGCACGAGGTTGACGCGGCCGCCGTTGTCGTAGCCGAACCACGTCCCAAAAGATGTCACGTCACCGTAGGCGCCGACGCCCGTGAGCGCGGCTGTGGTCAGCACGCTGCCGTCCGGGTGCACGATCTTGGCGACGCAGTTCGGGCAGGCCTGCAGGAGCACGGCCGTCGAGCTGAACGGCTGCAAGTCGGTGCCGCCCCAGGTCATCACCGATGGGGTGGCGTTCAGCGCCGTCGCGCTCAGCAGCGTCTCGCCGAGCGGGTTGAAGCTCAAGAGCGACGCGTTGGCGCCGTTGCGGCCGATGACGAGATCCCAGTCCTTGACGCGCGTCACGCTGCTCGACGGGATGATCGCCGCGGTCATCGCCGACGCGATGCCGGTGCGAAAGTCGAGCGAGGTCATCAGCCCCGTCGAGCTGCGCAGGCAGACGACGGCGTTACTGTCGCTGCGAAAGTGACAGGCCCCTTGGGCTCCCGTCGTGAGCGTCGTCGTGATCACTTCGCATGATCCAGCGTTGAGCACGACGTAGCTCGACGGTCCGTTGAAGAGCAGCCACTCACCGTCGGGGCTTTGCTCGGCGCCCACCGGCGCGAGCGGCGGCGCGACGCATGACACGCCGCGGCCCGCACTCGGGTCGATCAGCGCAAAGTTGGTAGCGCCGGGCCCGCCGACCGGTGGTCCGATCAAAATGCCCGTTTTCGTGACCGCCGGGTGGGGTGGGATCGGAACCGGAAACGGACCGGGCATCAAGCTTCCCTGAACCCCGAGCGGCAGTTGCCCTGCGCCGACGCGACGGTAAAGGCTCATGAAGTGCTCGCCGACGTCGATCGTGACGCCCGCGATGAGCGTGACCGTCGCGATCTTGTTGCGCGGAAAGGTCGGCGCGTCGGCGACGAGCTCGTAGGTGCCGGGCGGCGCCGCGATCGTGTAAGAGCCGTCGATCGCCGCAGAGCTGTTGGCGCCCCCGATCAGCGTGAGCGTGACCGTCGACATGTCGCTGGCGCCGAAATAGGCGACGCGCCCCTGCACCGAGCCGAGCGTGACGCCGGCCCGATCGAGCCCGATCGCGGCGCTGGCGACGCTGCCGCGGACGACCGTCGCTGCGGCGGTGTTGGTGACGAACCCGGGCGCGCTCGCCGACACCGTGACGCCGCCGAGCACGAGGCCGTGCACGCTGAAGAGCCCGCCGGTGTCGGTGGTCGCGACCTTGTCGGTGCCGAGCACCGCCACCGTCGCGCCTGCGATATCGCCGGCGCCGACATGGGTCACATGACCGGACAGTGAGCCGGTGACGGTGAACGTCAAGTCCGCCGCGGTGCCGGCGCCGTCCGTGAGCGAGGCCGCCGTCACTTGCCGCCGCTCGAGCGAATCGACGACTTCGGCTGCGACTTGATAGAAGCCGCCGGGAAGCGCGGTGAACGCATAGGTTCCGTCAGCCGCGCTCAGCGCCACCCGCGTCGCCGGTCCGACGAGCGTGACGACGACGCCCGACGCATCGCTGACGCCAGTGAGGACCACTTTGCCGCTGAGCGCCGCCGTTCCGGTGAGCGTGCCGGCGTCGGCACCTGTGGCGCCCGTGGCGCCGGGCGCACCAGGCTCGCCCTGCGGCCCGGCCGGGCCGGTGTTGTTCGTGGTGCCGCCGGGTACGCTCGGCGTGCAGGCAAAAAACAAGGCGAAGACAAAGCCGGATCGCGTCGCGCGCATCGATGTGCCCTCGAAGGTGTTGCTGCGAAGAACTTGCACTGACATGGCTCGGGGCGGGGGAGCAATCCGCGGGGCTCGATAGAAACGCGACGCGCGCCTGCGCGCCGATGCTGATGGGGCCGCAGTGATGAACTGCTGCGCGATCGGGCGCTGACTCCGAGCGGCGGGACGTGGCCGGCACGTTGGGCGTTGCGCCGGGAGCGCAGGTCAGGCACTCGGAGTGGATGCTCGTTCGGTGCCAGTTCGTGCGCGCGGCGGCTGCATCAGCAGCATCAGCGGGAAGGTGATGCTTTCGGCGCCGTCGACCAACACGCCGTGGATCCCACCGCTCGTAGTTGGCGTCGAGCGCGACTGGCAACCACGACGTCTTCTTCCCACGAACTTCGTCGAGCGACACGAGCACGAGAAAGCTCGTCGTGTGATCGCACGGCGTGCCGCTCCAATCGTCGCACACGGACCAAGCGAGCAGATGGTAAGCAAACGACTTCTTCCCCGCGGGCACACGATCGATGCGCAGCCATGGGCCGGTCACGCGGTGCGTCTCTGCGAGTCGATCCGTGCGCGAAGCGAACGCGTCGATCATCCGTGCGCGCGTCTCACGATCCTGCGCCAGCGCGACGTCGCCTTCTGCGACCGCCGCCCGCCACTCCTCATCCCCTTCGTCGGCCGAAAAGGCAGCGACCACAAAAGCGGACCACACGGCTAGCTGTCACGACTCGACAACCGCCGGCCACGCCATTTGTCAGGGGTTGTGCGCCACCCAGCGCTACCTAGCGCCGCTCGCGCTGCTGCTCGCGGATCTCCTTGCGCTCCTGCCGTTGCTGCAAGAAGCGCTCGCGCAGCTGCTGGCGTTGCTCCGGTCTCAGCTCACGCCACCGCCGCAGGTTCTCCATGAACTGGCGGCGGTTGTCCGGCGACAATTTCCCGAGCCGCTGAAACAGGTCGCGCAGCTCGCGCTTGCGCTCCGGCGGCAAGTTGCGGAAGCGCTCGAAGTTGCGCCGCACCTCACGCCGCTCGAACGCCGGCAGCTCGCGGTAGCGCCGAAAGTTCTCGCGGATGCGCGCGCGCTCGGCCGACGGCAACGCGCGAAACGCCTTGTAGCGGGCCATCAACGCCTGCCGTTGGTCCTCGGGCAGGGACTTGAACGCCTTGTAGCGCTCGCGCACCGCCTCTTTCTCGTCGTCGCTCATCTGCTGCCAACGCTCGCGCGCGGACGGCGCCGGCTCGTCTGCGAAGACGGGCGCGGCGGCGGCGAGGAGCAGCATCATCACCAGCGCGCGCATCACTCGCCTCCCTGTTCCGGAGCGATCTCGCCAAGCGATGCGATGACGGCGAAGTCATCACCCGCGGTCTCGACGGCGTCGTAGTCCTTCAACATATCGAGCTCGGCGAGCATCTCCTGGTTCTGCGCAATAAAGAGATCGTCTTCGCTCGGCGTACCCGGCAAGAGCACGACCACACCGACGGCCACCGCCAACGCGGCCGCCGCGGCTGGAGCGAGCACCCGCGGCCGCCACCACGCGCGCCAGAATCCGCCTCGCTCTTTCGCGACTGCGGCCATCACCCGCGCGTCGAAGCCGGCGGACGGCTCGACGTCGGCGTCGCGCGCGAGCACCGCGCTCAACGCTTCGAGTTTCGTCACACGCGCGCGACACGCGTCGCAGCCACCGACGTGCGCCTGCACCGCCGACGCTTCGTTCGCCGCGAGCGCCCGATCGACGAACGCCGACAACGTCTCGAGATCGACATGATCGCTCATGGCGTGCTCCTCGAGGACGGCCCAGAAAACGGCACCGCGAAGCCGTCCATGTGCGGGCCGAGCTTGTCGAGCAACGCGACCTTGGCGCGGTTCAACAAAGCTTTGACGGCAGGGACGCTCGCCTCCATCACCGCCGCGATCTCTTCGTACGACAGATCCTCGAAGCGCAGCAGCAAGAGCGCCGTCCGTTGCTGCTCCGGTAAGTCGAGCAGCGCCTTCTGCACCAGGCGCGAGAGCTCGACGCCGCTCAACGCCGCTTCCGGCTGCGCGAACGCCGTATCGGGGATCCGCTCGGTCACTGCTTCGCCTTCTTCGTCGTCTTCGCGCACGAGCCAGTCGCGCTTGCGCACGTGGTTCAAGCACACGTTCGTGGCGATGCGGTAGAGGTAGGTGCGAAAGCGCGTCTTCGGCTCGTAGGACGCGCGCGCGCGATAGAGGCGCAAGAACGTCTCCTGCGCCGCGTCTTCGGCGCGCTCTTGTTTGCCGACGAAGCGCCGCGCGTAGTTCACGATGCGCCTCTTGTACTTGTCGAAGAGCGCTTTGAACGCTCCGTCGTCGCCGCGCTTACATCGCAGCATGAGCAGGACATCGGGATCATCGCTCGCATCCTTTGTTTGAACCACGCTCTCGGCAGGAGGTTCCGCCGCGGGTGTCATTTTTGTGCCCTCGGTCACTCGACGAACCAGGGGGCTTCAGTGTCGAGCTGCAAAAACTCCAGAAAATCCGGGTCATCGATCAGCTCGTCGTCTAGCGTTTTCGGGGGCTTGGGCGGCACCTTCACCACCGGCTTCGACGCAGGCGCCGACGCCGGCGCCGATGTAGGCCCGGGCGCGGGCGCAGACGCCGGCCCGCGCGCAGCGCCGCCGAAGAAGAGGCACCAGAGGATCAGAGCGTCCATGTCTTGCTCAGATCCACGCTGAAGATGACTTTCCACACCGGCTCGCCCGTTCGGTAAAACGATCCGCCAAAGAGCACGTCCGCTTCGGCCGCGAAGCCGAGCACGCTCACCGGCTCGTAAATCACGACCGAGTCGATCTCAACGCCGTAGAACTGGCCGCCGCCGCCGACCGGCGCTTCGATGCCCCGCGCCCAGCTGAAGAGCGGCGAGACGACGGCGCGGAGCCGCAGCTGATCCACCGGCTCGTAGATCGCCTCGACGCCCGGCGCGACGACGCCGCGGCCGTTGACGCCTGCGCTGGTCACCCGCCGCGCGCCGAAGGTCTCGGCCAAGCCGCCGGCGAAGAACAAGCTCGTGCGCGTGATGAACGGGAGCACGCCGATATACGCCGAGTACATGCGCTGGCCCGCCGAGAACTGTTGGCCCGACTCGGCGACGATGAACGGCGTGATCGCGAGGCGATCGGTCGCACTCCAGCGATAAGACACGTCGAACGCCGCGCCGATGGTGGTGAACGCCACGAGGTCCGTGCGCGTACAATCCGTGCGAAACACCGGCGCGCCTTGAATGAGCACGCGGCCGGCTTCGAAGACGAGCGTCGCGCGCAGCGAGCCGGGCCCGAGCGTCTTGTTGCCGGCGATCGTCGCGTAGAACAGATTTCCCGCCGAGCGAAAGTCGGTGTTCAAGTAGCACGCGAGCGTCGCTTGCTCGCGCAGCGGCCGAAAGTCGGCGTTCAACACGCGCTCGACCGCGGCTTGGCGCACCGTCTCGGTGATCTCGCCGGCGCCGTCGCGAAACCAACTGAACGACAGCCACACGCTCTCGAAGAGCGAGAGCTTGTATTCGAGCCGCACCGTCGCGAGCGGGCTCGTCCACGGCTTGTCGGCAAAGTCGCGCGTCGGCACGATGTACGAGAGATCGAGCCGCCACGGCTTGCCGTTCAGGAGCTCGAAGTCCAACGACAGCTGCACGCCGAGCGCCCACTCGTCGAAGATGAACGAGTTGCCGAGGCGCCAGAGCTTGTGGCCGAGCTCCAACTGCCACCACGTCGTCTCCGGCGCGTGCAGATCGATGAGCGCGGTGCGGACGAACGCGTTCTTCGGCAGCTCGTCGAGGACGAGCCGGCCGTTCACCGTCACGACGTGGACGAGGCGCGTGGTGCCGTCGAGCGACGTCCGTTGCTCGCGCACCTCGCCGCTGTTGAGCACGAGGCGCACGGTGATCCAGCTCGCGAGCGCAGCGTCGATGCCGGCTTCGGCGAAGAGCGAGTAGTACGTCTCCATCGGTTGCGCGGCGAGGTAGGTGCTCGTGTCATACGCGGGCAGACGCGCGTTGCGGTCGAGGTCGAGCAAGAGCGTGAGCGAACGCCCGCCGGCCCGCGTGGTGATGCGATGGCTCGCCGCGAGCGTGAGATCGAAGCTCGCCGAAAACGCTGAGGGCGCCCACAGGATCGACGCCGCGAGGCAGAGCAGACTTCGCGTGATCACGGCGTCCTCAAACCGAGGGCGACGCTCAAGGTTGCACGTGGCACTGTGTGCGGTAAATCACACATGCCGCGCGAACAAAATTGCCGCCGTCCGAAACCTTCGCGACGGGCTCGGGTTTGTGAACGCGAACCTCGAAAGGAGCTCCCACATGTACGCACGCTTCCTCGCCATCGCCGCTTTGTTCACTGGCCTCTCTGCCTGCGGAAACCGCGGCGGCAACACCACGGGCGACGCCGCCATCACGGCCGAGCTCGCCGACGCCGCGCCGGACGTCAGCGCGCTCACGCTCGATGAAGACAACACACAGACCGCCGGACCGGCGCGCGACGCCAGCGGCCCGGCGCCGTCGATCGCGGGGCATGTGAAGGCCGCGGTCAAGAGCGTGAACGACGGCGTGAAGGCCGTGCTCGCGGAAGTCGACGCGCTGATCAAGACGCCGCCGACGACCAAGGGCGACGGCCTGCGCACCTGGGACATCACGAAGAACGGGCTCGACTACCGGCTCACCGTGAAGAAGCTGCAAGACGGCATCTTCGGCTGGAAGATGGAGGCGAAGAAGGAAGCCGACACCGCCTACACGACCGTCATGGGCGGGAAGATCAAGCGCAAGGGCGCCGGCCTGGCTCCGCGCCGCGGCGCCGGCTTCATCGGCATCGATCTGACGGCGTACAAAGCGATCGCCGACGGCACCGCCGCCGCGATCACGAAATCAGGCCGTGTGTTCGCCGCCTTCGCGCATCGCCCCGCCGGCGCGCACCTCGTCTTCCGCCTGAAGGACTTCAAGGCCGACACCGCGTCGAGCGCGCTGCCGATCTCGGCGTACTTCAGCGGCTTTCGCCTGTTCCGACACGAGGCCGGCGACATCGTCGTCCCGCCGATGGGGTTCATCCGCGCCGGCGGCCGCGTGAACGTGAGCGACTTCAGCGATCTCGCCGGCGTCGAGAACGAGACCGTCACCGCGCGCCTGCGCCGCATCGTCGGCGTCGGCGGTTGGGGCCGCGCGATCATCAAGGACGGCAATCTTCCGGCCGGCACGCGCCGCATCGTGCGCGAGTGCTGGAATTCGCCGGCGACCGGCACCGAGGCGCTCTACCTGCGCGAAGTGTGGGACTGCACCGGCGTGCGTGACGCGACGACCGGCTCGTACCCCACGTGCACGCAGAAGTCGTCGTTCCGCTATCCGCAATCGATCACGACCGACACGGGCGATCCCGAAGCCGCGCCGACGAAGCAACGCTTCTTGGCGCAGTGCTTCCCGGACGCGGCCATGCGCCTGCGCCTGCGCTTGCAGAACCTCGCGTCGAACGAGCCGCCGCTGCCGGAAGATCCGGCCGATGCCGAAGCGGCCGACGAGACGCCGGTGAGCGCCGACGAGCAGCAAGACGCGGTGGCGCCGGTCGAGAATGACGACGCCAACACCGTCGACAGCGCCGACAGCCTCGACGATCTCGCCGACTAACGGCACCCACCCGGGTCGGCCGCACCCACCCTCCCGCCAAGAATCGCTGAAGAATTCCCCGCCTCGCGCTTGGTACGAATGCTGCTCCTCTGTGGTGCGAACGACGCATGGGAGGCCGCATGAACGACACGACGCACACCATCCTGATTGTCGACGACGACGAGCTCACGCTGCGTGCGATCACGCGCCAGCTCAGCAAGACGAACATGCGCATCTTGACGGCGAAGACCTTGAGCGAAGCGCTGCCGATCCTCCTCGCGAGCCGCGTCGACGTGCTGCTGACGGATCTCCGCCTCGAGATCGGCGAAGGCACCGAGCTTCTGTGGGTCGTGCAGAACAACGCGCTGCCCACGCGCTGCCTCTTGATGAGCGGGCAGGCCGGCCCGGAAGAAGAGCGGCTCGCGTTCGAGCTCGGCGCGATGACGGTGCTCGAGAAGCCGTTCAAGGAAGACGAGCTGCTCGCCGCGATCAAGCGCGCGCTGGATCCGCCCGACGGCTTCTCGGGCGATCTCTGCTGTGTCACGCTCATCGACGTCTTGCAGATGTACCACTTGAGCAAGCGCTCGGTGGTCATTGAGCTCGCCGGTCCGTCGCTCACGAAGATCTTCATGGAGCACGGTCAGGTGGTGCACGCCGTCCATGGCGCGCGCACCGGCGAAGAAGCGTTCCGTCACATCCTGAAAGCGACGCACGGCCGTTTGCGCACCGCCGCGTTGGCGACGGCGCCGCGCCGCACGATCGATCGCCGCTTCGATTCGCTCTTGCTCGACGGCCTGCGCATCAACGACGAAGAGAACGCGACGCTGCAGCTCACGGCGTGATCGAGCTGCTGCGCGCGCGGTAGGGATGTCGAAGCTCTAGAATCGCACCGCTCGCGCCCCGCGCTATACTCGCGCGCAATGGGGCGCCTCTCCTTTCGCACCAAGCTCCAGCTCGTCCTCGTGAGCTTCGCGCTCGTGCTCATCGGCAGCGCGCTCTTCGCCGTGCGCCACGCCACGGTGACCGCCGTGCGCGACAAGATCGAGCACGACTTCGAGCAGACCCGCACCATCCTCGCACAGCAGACGAAGGCGCAGATCGCGGCGTTGGAAGACGCCCTCGCCACAGCGCTAGGCGATCCGCTCTTTCGCAGCCAGCTCGGTGAAGCGTCTGCGCGCGCCGACGAGACCGGCCTCGAAGAAGAAGCGCCACCCGAGCGATCGTCGATCAAAGAAGCGCACGAGGTCTTCTCGAGCGCCGACTTGCCGCTGATGAACCGCTACCCGGGCTTCGCCGTGTTGAACGTCGATGGCCAGCGCGTGTTCAGTAAGGCGGCGCCGGCCCGCTTCGGCGATAACATGAGCCGCACGCCGATCGTCGCCGCCGTCAAAGAGCGCGGGCGAGCGCTGCAGCTCTTCGAGCCGAAGGGCGGCGCGCATGGCAACGGGCTCGTCGCCGACGGCGAGCAGACGAGCGCGTATCTTCTGCTCGCCCGCGCAGTGCAATCCGGCGCGCGCACGCTCGGCTACGTAGTCATCGCCGAGGGCCTCACCGAGTTCATGGCGCAGCTCGAGCGATCGTCCGGCGCGCACGTCGGCTTCTCGGTCGAAGGCGGTGGCGTCGTGGCCAGCAACGGCGCGTCGACTGCGATCGTCCGCGAGCTCGCCGCGATCGCCGGCCTCACCGCCGACAAAGTCGTCAGCGTCGACCTCGGCGGCGAGCCGCACCTCGTGCTCGCCACGACGCTCGTCGATGCGGACGGCGCTGCGCTCGGCCGCGCGTTCTTCGCGCGCTCTTACCGGGCCGAGGTCGGGCGCTTGCTCGGCCGCTTGGATCTCGCCCTGCTGCTCGCGCTCGCGCTCTCGCTCGCCGCCAGCGTGCCGATCGCGGCGTTCTTGGCGCGGCGCATGACCGTGCCGCTGAAGAGCCTCGAACAAGCGGCGCGCCAGCTCGAAAGCGGCGACTTCTCCGCGCACGCTTCGGTGACGAGCGAAGACGAGCTGGGCCGCGTCGGGCGCGCGTTCAACGCGATGATGGTGGCACTGCGCGAGCGCAATATCGATCGGCTCACCGGCGCCTATAACCGCCGCCACCTGATCGACGCGCTCGAGGCGCAGATCTTGCGCAGCGACACGCTCGGGGCGCCGGTGTCGCTCATGCTCCTCGACCTCGATCACTTTCGCGCGCTCAACGAAAAGTATGGCCGCGCGGCCGGCGATGCCGTGCTCAAGGCGGTGACGCGCCTGTGCCACGACTCGTGCAAGCCGGGCGACGTGCTCGCGCGCTACGCCGACGACGAGCTCGTGATCCTCTTGCAGGATCAGGACGGCCAAGCCGCCGAGACCCGCGCCAAGGCGTTGCAGGTGCAGATCGCGGCGCGCGAGATCGCCGTCGGCAAAGAGCGCATCAAGTGCACGATCACCGCGAGCGTCGTCGAGCGTGATCCGCGCTGGCCGAGCGCGCACGATCTCTTGCGGGCGCTCGATCGCGCGCTCTATGCGGCGAAGACCGGCGACAGAAACCGCGTGGTCAAGGCGGCGTAGCCTCGCGAGACGGCCCAAGAACGAGGGCCTGCTGCGCACGCTTCTCGAGCGCGCCGGCCTCGATGCCTTTTCCCCCGAGCAGCGCCGCCGCTGAGAGGAACGCTTGCGCCGCATCGCGCTCGTGGCCGGCGTTCTCTAGCGCCTCACCGAGCTTCCCGTAGAGCGGCGCCGCCCGGCTGCGTGGAGTCATCTGCAGCGCTTGCCGATATAGCCGCGCTGCCCGGTCGAAGGCGAGGACGCGCTCAGCCATCAGCGCGGCGCGGGCGAAGCGCTCGGCCGCGCGCACGTCGTCGCCGGCGGCTTGCCAGTGCACCGCGAGCAGCTCGTCGGTCACGCCACGCACGCTTTCGAGCACCTCGGCGAGCGCCGAATGGTGCACCCTCCGCGCGTACGACGGCAGCCGCGCGAGCACCACGTCGCGCAGGCGATCGTGCGCCGCCTCGACGATCGTCGCGGCGCGGGCGCTCCGCACCTTGAGCAACCGCCGCGAGCACAGCTCCGCCAGATGCACGTTGCACTTCTGCGCATCGCCGGCGGCGCGGGCGAGCGTCCCGCTGTCGATCGGCGTCCCCGCGCACGCCACGAGCTCGAACAAGCGGCGCACCTCGGGATCGAGGCGCTCCAAGCGACGCGTCACAGCTGTCTCCAAGGTCGCCTCGCCCGGATCGATCTCGCCGCGCTCGCGCACGTCGCGGCACAAGGTCTCGACGAGCAGCGGATCGCCGCGGCCTTCGCGGGCGATGCGCTCGACCCGAGGATCCGTCACGCCGAGCATGCGCGCCGCCATGTCGCGACACGCACGCTCGGCGAGCAGCCCGAGCGCGATCTCACGGGCGCCGGCGAGGCTCCCGCTTTGCCGGCTGGTCGCGAGGAGCAGCGTGCGCGGCGGCGCGGCCTTGCCGAAGATCTGCTCCAAGACGTCGGCGCTGTCCTTGTCGATCCAGTGCGCGTCGTCGATGCACAAAACGATCGGGTCGCGCTCGGCGAGCCGCTCGAGGATGTGCCGAAGCGCTGCCACCGCACGCACGCGCACCGCGCGATCGCCGATCGCCGTCGGCCGCTCGATCTCGTGCAGCGCCGTCACCGTGCGCAGCACCGGGAACACCTGCGCCAACGCCGCGCCGTCGGCGCCGTAGGAACCATCGCGGCCGTCGGCGCCGAGCACGCGCGCTTGCTCCTCTTCGCTCATGCTGAGCAAGCGCCGCGTCAGCGCGTCGACGACGCCGTCGATCCCCTTGTAAGGCATCGACTCCTGCTCGTAGCAGCGCGACGCGAGCACGACGCCTTCGGGCAACCGATCGAGGAAGGTGCGCAGGAGCGTGCTCTTGCCGGCGCCCGGCGGTCCATGGAGCAACACACGTTCGCTCCCGCCTTTGACCACACGCGCAAACGCCGCCTCGAGCTCACCTATCTCCGCTTCGCGCCCGACCAACATGCGCGGCGGCGCGTCTTCGGCGGGGCGCGCCTTCGCCCGCGCGCGCAAGGCATCGCGCCCGGGGCGATCTTTCGGCTCGATCGCCAGAAGGTCGGTACACAGCGCTTCGAGATCCTCGGGCACATTCGGCACAAGCTCGCTCGGCGCCGGCGCCTTCGTCTGCGTCTTCGTCGTCAGCACCAACATCGGAGGGCCGGCGAACGGGAGCTGCCCGGTGAGCGCTTCGAAGAGCATCACGCCGACGCTGTACCAATCGCTTGCCTCTGCGAGCCGGTGCCCGCGCGCGTGCTCCGGCGACATGAAGCTCGGGGTGCCAGCGGTCGTGCCTTCGGCGGAGGTCGCGTCTTGGCCGGTGGCCGCTTCGCGCACGAGGCCGAAGTCGAGCACGACGACGCGGCCTTCGGGCGTCACGAGCACGTTCGAAGGTTTCAGATCGCAGTGCAGCGTACCAGCTTGGTGCAGCGCCGAGATCCCCTCGACGAGCTGCGGCAAGGTGCGGCGCAGGCGATCGACGTCGAGGCGGCCTTCGTCGACCATCGGCTGGGCGCTCACTTCCGGCACGTCGTCGCCGAAGTCGAGCATCACCTTCATCGTGTCGGCGTTGCGGAGGTCCTCGGTCGACTCGTTGAACACCACGGGGTCGCGCTGGCGCACGTAGTCCGAGAAGCGCACGCCCGAGACGAGCTCCATCGTGAAGAACCAGAGGTCGTCTTCGGCGAAGAGCTCGTGCAAGGCGATGAGGTTCGGGTGGCGCACGTCCGCGAGCGCCCGAAACTCCTGCTTGAAGCGATAGAGGGCTTGCGCGTCGACGTGGGTGAGCACCTTCAACGCCACGTCGATGCCACGCTCCTTGTCGAACGCGGCGTAGACCACGCCGTAGCCGCCTTCGCCGAGGCGGCGGTGAAGGACAAAGCGCCCGCTCGAGAGCTGCCGGGACGACTCCATCGCTTCGGACTTCGTCATGCGCCCGGAGTGTATCCAATCTCAGCCAAGGTTTGAAGACGGCGATGACCGCGGTGATGGCGAAGGTGCTGCGCGCCTACGTGTCGCTCGCCGGCGGCGTGATCAAAGACGCGGCCCAGCTCGCGCGAGTTCCCCTGCCCACTTGGTATCGCAAGTTGCGTGAAGCCGACTTGACGCGCGAGATCCCGGAAGCGTAGGCCGAGCGGCGCATGAAGAAGACGCTCGTCCTCATCCGTCACGGCGAGAGCCAGTGGAACAAAGAGAACCGCTTCACCGGCTGGGTCGACGTGCCGCTCAGCGAAGTCGGCATCGAAGAAGCGCGCGCCGCTGGCCGCTTTCTGAAGAGTGAGAAGTACGAATTCGACGTCGCCTTCACCTCAGTGCTGCAGCGCGCGGTGAAGACGTGCAACCTCGTGCTCGAAGAGCTCGACGCGCTCTGGTTGCCGGTCGTCAAGACGTGGCGGCTGAACGAGCGCATGTACGGCGCGCTGCAAGGCTTGAACAAAGCCGAGACCGTGGCGAAGCACGGCGAAGCGCAGGTGAAGACTTGGCGGCGCAGCTTCGACATCCCGCCGCCGCCGCTCGCCGAGAGCGATCCGATGTGGCCGGGAAAAGACCGGCGCTACCGCGGCGTCGACGGCCTGCCGCGCGCCGAGAGCCTGAAGGACACGATCGCGCGCTTTCTCCCCTTTTGGCACGAGCAGATCGCGCCTGCGCTGCAGAAGAACCAGCGCGTGCTCATCGCGGCGCACGGAAACAGCCTGCGCGCCCTGATCAAGTACCTCGACGGCATCAGCGACGAGAGCATCGTCGAGCTGAACGTGCCGACGGGGATCCCCATGCTCTACGAGCTCGACGACGCCTTGAAGCCACTCGCGCCCTTCCGCTTCCTCGGCGACGCAGCGGCAGCGGCGAAGAAAGCGGCAGAAGTCGCGGCGCAGTTGACGAAGAAGTGATCCGCGCGCTCGCACTCCTGGCGTTGGCGGTGGCGGCGTTCGCCGTCAACGGCGTATTGCTCACGGCGCCCGGCTGCCGGCCTACGCTGCTCACGGTGAGCGTCGCGCTCTTTGCGTTCGCGCCCTTCTTCGTCGGCGTGCAGCACGCAGCGGCGCACGCTACCGAGGGCGCGCTCTCACGCCACGCGACAGTATATGAAGCGCTCGCCGGCGCCTCTGGTGTGCTGGCGATCGCGCTCGGCCTGTCCTTCGCGCCGCTCTGGGCCCTCGCCTGCCCGTCGTGATAGGCGCCCTCGCATGCGAATCGTTCTCTGCACGTTGTTGCTCGCCTCGGCCTGCACTTCCAAAGACGCTCCGAAAGACGCCCCGAAGGTGATCAAAGGGACGATCGACGTCAAAGGCGATCTGAAAGCGAAGGTCGAAGCCGCCGACACCATCTACGTCATCGCGCGGAAGGGCCAAGGCGGCCCACCGCTCGCGGTCAAGAAGCTCGGCGTCACGCCCTTCCCGATCGCCTTCGAGCTCACCGAGCGCGACGTCATGATGGGCGGCCCCTTCGAAGGCGACGTCGATCTCACTGTGCGCATCGACAAAGACGGCGACGCGATGACCAAGAACCCCGGCGATCTCTTCGGCAAAGCGGCGCCCGGCACGAAGGTTGGCGACACCACCGCCACCGTCCTGATCGATCAGTCGCTTTAAAAAAGGTCCCAGGGACCTATTTTTTGTCCAACTTCTGAACAGTCGCGGCGAGTGTCCAAAAACTGGTCAGAATATAGGTCCCAGGGACCTTTTTTCGGTTGACAGGGGGGGACAAAGTTCTTAACGCGGTGCGCCAAAGAGGTTGCACGTATGCGATACGCGAAGATCTTGCCCTGTCTGTTCTTGGTGGCGGCTTGTCAGGACAATAAGACCGTGTTGAACGGCGACGACTTGCTCGTCGAAGCCTTCGACGCCGACGACGTGACCGCGACAGAGAGCGACGAGCTCACCGCGTCGTGGGAGCCGGTCGAGCTGAAGGTCGAGTCGCCCGAGCACCCGTACGCGAACAATGCCGACATCGCGTTCGACAGCTTCGACGGCGGCATGAGCGGCGTGCGCCAGTTCAGCGTGCACTTCAGCCGCTTGGACACCGAAGCCGGCTACGACTACGTCGAGATCTACAACCAAGACTACGTGCGCATCGCCCGCTACTCTGGCAAAGCGACCTACGGCTTCTGGACGAAGGCGTTGACGGCGCGCTCGATCTCCTTCCGCTTCGTCAGCGACAAGTCGAAGGTGAAGTGGGGCTTCTCGATCGACAAGGCACGCGTCACCGGCTGCACGACCAAGGCGACCTGCGGCACCGAGAAGGGCTGGAAGTGCGAGAAGGTCACCTGCATCACGACGCCGTGCTTCAACCACTGCGACTTCAACGGCCCGCTCTGCGGCACGCGTGGCGCCAAGGCCTGCGAGGAGCCGAAGAAGTGCATCGGCGGCAATCCGGCGGTCGACGTTCCGGGCGAGTGCGTGCCGGAGCAATACTGCGAATACGCGAGCGACTGCTCGAACCTGATGGCGCCGAAGTGCTGGGGCTGGAAGTGGCGCTGCGACACGAATTTCTGCGAAGGCTCGTGCGGCAACCTCGACGCGGGCTGGAACGACTGTGCGAGCGACGCCGACTGCGCGCGCGGCGAAAGCTGCGTCGACACCGGCAAGCGCTGCATCACCACTCCTTGCTACGGTGTCTACCAATGCCAAGCGCAGGGCCAACAAGAAGGTGAAACCTGCGGAGGCATTGCGAGCCTGCAGTGCGCCGCTGGCCTCGACTGCTTCTACGGCGACGTCGGCGGCACCGAGAACGACTGCAGCGTCGCCGATCGCGGCGGCACCTGCATCGTCAGGCCGACGGAGTGCATCTTGCGCCTCTACGCGCCGACCTGCGGCTGCGACGGCAAGACCTATCCGAACGTCTGTGAGCTCCAGCTCGCCGGTGTCGCGTTCTCACACAGCGGCGAGTGCGGCCCGCCGCAAGCCGACGTGGGCCAAACGTGCGGCGGCATCGCCAGCATCCAGTGCAAGCCCGGCTTGGAGTGCGACTACGGCCCGGCGCCCGGCCCGCGCACGAATCACGACACGAAGGCCGAGTCGCAGTGCCAGATCGCCGACGTCGGCGGCACCTGCGTCGCGAGCGGCGCTGGCTTCTGCACGGCGCAGTACGATCCGGTGTGCGGCTGCGACGGTAAGACCTACTCGAACGATTGCGCGCGCTCGGTCGCGGGCGCTCAGTTCGGCTACTGGGGCCAGTGCAAACCGTAGTCAGCCGCGCGCGATGAGCGCCTACGCCCTGACGACCCGATTTCTCCCCGCCGTCTTCGCCTGATACAACGCCAAGTCCACGCGGTTCACGAACGCGCCTTCGCTCTCGTCGGCGGCGAACTGCCCCACGCCCGAGCTGATGGTGATGCGTAGCTGCACGTCTAGATAGCGAAAGGTCTGCGCAGCCACGTCCGCGCGGACGCGCTCGGCGATCACCATGGCGCCGTCGAGGTCGGTCTTCGGCAAGAGCGCCAAGAACTCCTCGCCGCCGTAGCGCACGAGCGCGTCGGTCTCGCGCAGATCGTTCTTCACGCAGTCGGCGAGCTCGCGCAGCACGGCGTCACCGGCGGGATGGCCGTGCGCGTCGTTCAGCCGCTTGAAGTGATCGACGTCGAACAAGATGATCGACAGGGGATCGCCGTAGCGTTTCACGCGCTCGACCTCGTCGGGTAGCCGGTGCAGGAGGTACTGGCGATTGAACACGCGCGTGAGCCCGTCGGTGATCGCGAGCTTGTAGAGGCGCGCGTTCTCGAGGTCGCGCACGATCGACGTGCCGATGAACGAGAGCAGCTCCTCGTCTTCGCGGGTGAACGCCGCGGGCTTCTTCGAGGTCACGGTCATGACGCCGAGCACCTGCGCGCGCACGCTCATCGGGATGCAGAGGAGCGACTTGATCTCGAGGTTCTGCGACGGGATGTGCAGGTAGCGCGCGTCTTTGGTCACATCGTCGATCATCGCGGCGACGCCGTGCTGCGCCACCCACCCGGCCACGCCCTCGCCTTTGGCAAAGGTGGCGCCGGCTTCCTCCTGCGCCGAGAGCCCGTGCGATCCGTGCGAGAGCAACACGCTCGTCGCCTCTTCGAAGAGGAAGATCGAGCACGAGTCGGCCTGCATCATCTCGGCGGTGTGCTCGGCGAGCTTGCCGAGGAGCTCGCGCTGCTGCAGGCCCGAGTTGATCATGCGCGTCATGCCGAACAGCGCTTGCACGATCTTCTTGTAGCGTTGCGAGTTCATTGGGAATTCGGCGGGAGCATAGCCGCGAACGCTTGCGTTGCAATTCATTCGTCGCAGCGATAGCGCTCGCGTCCCAGATGTCGCGAGAGCTTCGAAGGATCGCCGTTCTCTGCGTGTTTGCCACCGCGTGCGCGACGCTCGGCACGGCGCAGCCGCAAAAGGAGCTGGTGATCACCGGACTCTCGGCGAGCAAGAACCCCGAGCTCGCCAAGAAGGTAGCGCAGGCCCGAGCCGTGAGCCGCGCGGGGCTCGTGAAGTCGAACGTGCGCTTCGTGCTCGATCGCAGCCGCGGCAAGCCCATGTTGAAGCTCGTCGGCGAGCAGACGAGCGCCGGCATCAGCCCGGACTTCGAGGCGCGCAAGCCCGCGGGGCAAAAGGCGCTCATCCGCCTGCAACGCACCCAAGCGGAGCTCGACGCGCTCTCCGGCTTGAAGATCGCGCACGTCGAAGCCGAAGCGGCGGGCCTCGATCTCGCCGTCGCCCAAGATCGCGCCGATCGCGCCCTGTTCCGCGAGGCGATCCTGCGCTTCGCGGCCGCCGAGCAAGTCGGCGATCCGCAGCTCTACGGCGCGCTGACCATCGTCAACTACAGCGCCAAGGACGAAGGCGATCGCGTCTCGGTGAACGCCGACATCCACGTGAAGTTCGGCGACCGAAGCTCGACGCTCAGCGAGCGCACGGAGCGCAAGACCTTCAGCGAGGATCAAGAAGAAGTGCCGGAAGAAAACATCGAGCTCGCGACCGACGTGCAGGGCGAGGCTGCGCCGGCGTCGACCGAGGTGAAACCATGATCCCGCTCGTCACACTCCAAGACGTCCAACGTGCGAACGAGCGCATCGCTGGCCAAGTGCAGCGCTCGCCGATGCCGAAGAGCGAGCCGCTGTCGGCGGACCTCGGCTGCAACGTCTACGTCAAGCTCGAGAACCTGCAGCGCACGGGCTCGTTCAAAGAGCGCGGCGCCTGCAACAAGCTCGCGTGCTTGAACGCGTCCGAGCGTGCGCGCGGCGTGATCGCGGCGAGCGCCGGCAACCACGCCCAAGGCGTCGCCTATCACGCGCACCGCCTCGGCATTCCCGCCACGATCGTGATGCCGGAGCCGAGCCCGCTCGTGAAGGTGCGGGCGACGAAGGCCTACGGCGCCGAGGTCGTGCTCTACGGCGCCAACTACGACGACGCCTTCCTGCGCGCCAAAGAGATCGAAAAAGAGCGCGGGCAAATCTTCGTGCATGCGTTCGACGATCCTTTGGTCATCGCCGGCCAAGGCACGATCGGGCTCGAGATCTTGGAGGACTTGCCGAACGTCGACGCGATCATCTTGGCGGTCGGAGGCGGCGGGCTGATCTCTGGCGTCGCCGCGGCGGTGAAGGCCCTGCGTCCCGGCGTCGAGATCATCGGCGTCAACATGGCGAACATCGATAGCATGCGCGCGTCGGTGGCGAAGGGCTCGCTCGTCACCTTGCCGGCGGCGCAGACGATCGCCGACGGCATCGCCGTTCGCACCGTGAGCGCGCTGACGCTCGAGCACGTGCAGAAGTATGTCGACCGCGTCGTCACGGTGGACGAAGAAGAGACCGCCAACGCGATCCTGCAGCTGCTCGAGAAAGAGAAGACCGTGGCCGAAGGCGCCGGCGCCGCGCCGATGGCGGCGTTGATCCACCGGGACCTCGGCTTGAAGGGCAAGAGCGTCGTCGTCGGCATCTGCGGCGGCAACATCAACGTCAACCTCATCGCGCGGATCATCGAGCGCGCGTTGATCAAAGACGGCCGCCGGACGCGCCTCTCGGTCATCTTGCCGGATCGGCCGGGGCAGCTCGCCGCGCTGCTCGATCGCGTGGCGAAGGCCGGCGCGAACGTGCTCGAAGTGCATCACGAGCGTGTCTCGCAGCGCTTGAGCCTGGCCGACACCGAGGTCGAGCTGGTGTTGGAGACCCGCGGCTTCGAGCATATTCAGGAGTTGTTGGCGACGCTCGCGAGCGCGGGGCTGCAGCCGACGCAGAAGTAGCAAGCCTTACCAGTCGCCCTGGGCGTAAGGCGTGCGATGACTTACACCGCCATCTTTTGCACGAGCGAACGGCCGCCGTGGCTGCGCCTGAGCGTGCGGCGGTGGAGATTCGCGAGCGCGAAGAGGAGCCGGATGCGCAGCTTGAGGCGCCAGAGGTGGCGGGGATCGAAGAGGTCCGCTGCGAGCACGGAGGTGATGGCGGTCTTCAGCCCCAAGAAATTGCGTGGCGCGAAGAAGAGATCGACGAACGCGGGGTCGTACCAACCTTTGATGAACTTCAGGAAGATCGCCTGCGCGCCGCGGATGCGCTTCTCGTAGCGTGCGAAGCGCGAGGCGGAGAAGTCATTGTTGGCGAAGGCGTCGCGGAGATCTTCTGCGACGAGCTGCGCTGACTTCATTGTGAGAAAGACACCGGACGAGAACACGGGATCGAGAAACGCACCGGCGTCGCCGACGAAGACGGCGCCGTCCGTGGCGTAGCGGTCCATCACATACGAGAAGTTCGCGATGGTGCGGGCTGGGAACTTCTGCGTCGCGTGCTTCAAGCGCTCGCGGACGTAGGGCGTCTGCGCGATCGTCGCCGCCAAGAACGCGTCGTTGATCTCCGCAGCGGCGCCGGCGACTGCCGCGGTCGACTCATCATGCTGTCCGCGCTCCTCTGGACGCCCGAGCTGAAGCTGCTTCCGCTTTGCGAGGTAGCTGTCAGTGACCACCATGCCGACGCTCGTCGTGTTGCCCTTGAAGGGGATCATCCAGAACCAGCCGTGCTCGAAGGCGACGATCTGAATATCGCCTTCGCGATCGCCTGGATCGCGCGCGACGTTTTCGAAGTGCGAGAAGAACGAGGTGCGCGTCTCGAGCTGCACGTCGCGCTTCAAGCCGAGCCGGCTCCCGAAGAAGGCCGCCCGCCCGGAGCAATCAGCCACGACCTTGCAGCGAACCGTCACGCGCTCGCTGCCGTCGTTCTTCACGGCGACGAGACCAACCACCCGGCCGCCTTCCTCGATGCCCTCTCGCACGGTGTAGCCCATGCGCACCTCAGCGCCGTGCCCCGTCGCGTTGTCGAGCAACACCTGATCGAGCTCCGCCCGCTCGACCTCGTAGCAGTATGGAAATTCCTTATTCAGCGCGTTCGCGAAGGGGAAGCGGCTCTGCTTCGTGCCGTCATCGTTCGAGAAGTTCGCCGCGTACTTGCGTATGAAGCGCCGTTCGAGCTCGTCCTCCACGCCGAGCTCGCGAAAGAGCGCGAGGTTGAGGGGCAGCAGCGACTCGCCAATGCGAAAGCGCGGAAACGACTCGCGCTCGAAGATGACGACGCGCTTCTTGTCGCGCGCAAGGTGAGTGGCCAGGGCGGTGCCCGCGGGTCCAGCGCCGATGATCGCGACGTCGCAGTCAATGTGAGCTTCATGCATCGCCCGCCGTCGCGAGCAAGCGACACGCCAAGCGCCAAACGCCTAAGATTTCGTCGTGGACGTTACC
The DNA here is from genome assembly GCA_020848545.1 of Deltaproteobacteria bacterium. GTDB lineage: Bacteria > Myxococcota > JADLHZ01 > JADLHZ01 > JADLHZ01 > JADLHZ01. The sequence goes on from JADLHZ010000012.1 coordinate 22,459, forward strand.
GTTCGGTGATCCGCGATCAAGAAATGCTACCGTTCGGTCGCGGGGTTAAGCGCGACCGTTGGGCAGCCGCGCGTGCGGTTCTTAGCCAGACGAGTTTCGATCGTCGAAGAAGCAATCACAAGCGCGCGCGGACGACGCAGCTGTGGCCAAGCTAGAAACGCACGCGTAGGACGCAGTGCGAATCGTGGTCGACGACGATGAGGTCGCCGTACGGATCCATCGCGATGCCGGACGGGCCGGTAAAGCGCGCGCTCGCGATCGCCACGTCGGCGACCACACTGGCACTGCCGCTCATGCCGGCGACGACCACAGGCGCCACGGGATTCGTGAGCTCGACGATGCGATCACCATCGGTGTCAGCGACGTACACCTTCCCGCTGGCGGTGCGCAGCACGTCGCGAGGGAACGTGAGGCCGCACGCCGCCGCAGCGCAATACTCGCTGATCGTGTTGGGGGGCGTGACGCGGCGAAGGTCACTGCCATCGACGCTCACCGCCACCGTCGTGCCGGCGTCGTAGTACAAGCCTCCGGCGGCGCGCATGTGGCCCATCGCGGCCGTGCCACCCATGTTGCAAACGCCTCCGAAGATCGACGCGGAGATCGCGCTCGGTGCGACCGTCGCCGCGCTCGGCCATCCCGGCGACAGATCGATGCGCATGACGATGCTCGCGAAGCGATCGGCCGCGTACAACGTGTTGTCGTCGGCGAAGACCAGGCCCCAGAAGCTCTTGAACTTCGCCGTCGTGCCATTGCCCGCGACACAACCTTCCATGCCATTGCCGAGGATGCGCTCGGTGCTGAACTGCCCCACCCCATTCGGCTTCAAGCGGCGGAGCACGCGCCAAGACGACGACGATCCCTCTTCGGACACGAGCAGCGATCCCGACGCTTGATGCAACGCGATGGCCACCGGGCGCGTCATCGTGCCGACGCCGAACGCGCCGTCCGTCGTGCCTGCGTTGTTCAGCACTCCCGCCACGGTGTTCGTCGCGCCATTCGGTCGCACACGGCGGACCGCGTTGCCTTCGTAGTCCGTCACGTACGCGTCGCCATAGCGATCGACCGCGACCATGCGCGGATCGCGAAAGCGCACTTCCGTGAAGACCGTGTCGTCGACAGACAGCGCGACGGGCGTGGTGCTGCAAGCGCCGGCCAACAGCTCGACATACGCCCCGCCGACGACGTCGACGGTCACGGAATCAGAGTCGCTGTCTCCTGCCGGATTCGGAGCGCTGCACGAGATCGATCGCGCGAGGCCCACGGCGCCAACGGTCAGCACGATGTGGTCCGCATTCGTCGCCGTCAGCGTGAGCCCGGCGCCGACGTTGCACAGCAAAGGACCGGGTGCCGTCACGGCGATCTTCACGCCCGTGTGTCCACTGGTCAGCTTCGGCGGCGCGTGGATCGTCACGAGCGGCGGCGGCAGGTTCGTGAACGAGGTCATCGTGTACGCGCTGGCGCGACCGGCGGCGTTCGTCGCACGACACGAGAGCGTCGCGCTGAGCCCCGCCGCGCCGGCCGAGAGCAGCACGTGGTCGGCAGCGGTCTGATCGAGCGTGAGCGCGCCGCTCGTCATGCAGGAGTAGGTGAGCGCCGCGTTCGGCGCAACGAAGTCGCGGCGGTTGTTGCCGGTGTTGCTCGTGAGAAAAAGCGGCGCCGCGATCGTCGGCGACACCGGCGCCGGCGCGATCGCCAGCGTGAAGTGCGTGGCCGCGCTCGTCGCCGCGGCGTTCGTCGACGTGCAATCGAGCGCCGCCGAGCCGGCCGTTGCGCCGATGTCGACGAGCACGTGATCGCTCGCCGTCGTGACGATCGTGACGCCGGAGCTTGTACACGCGTAGGTCAAACCCGCGCTGGCGTTCGTGAAGTCGTAGCGCACGTTCGTGTCGCCGGCGGTGACGATCGCGGCACCCGAGATAATAGGCGGGACCGGCGCCGCGAGCACGGTGACGAGCGCCCCGCCAGAGTACGATCCGGCGCTCGCGTTGACGCCGAGCGCCGTCGGGCTCGCGGGTAAGGTCACCTGCGCCGTCGCAGATACGGCGGACGAAATGACGCCACCCACGGCCGACCACGAGACCGCGATCGGCGTGCCCGCGTTCTTCGCGGTGCAGGTGGCGCTGCCGCCGCCGAGCACGAACGCAGGCGTACACACGACCTCGATCACGGTGTCGACGGAGATCGATCGGTCTTCGTTCAGCAGCTCGCGTTGCAGCGAATCTACGGCACGGAGTCCGATCGCCACCTCGCCGCGAACGTTCGCCGGCGCCTCCCACAGGACCGTCGCGTCGCTGTCGGCTGAAAACGCGCGATCGGTTGCGCTGCCCCCACCGGAGAGCGTGAGCCCGACTTCGAGGCCGTCGCTGACGCCGCGCACCTGCGCCTCGATGGGAACCAAGCCGGTCGGATGCGTTTGCAGCGACATACCGCCTGCCGGAACATTGACGATCACCAAGGGCCGCTTAGGGACGATCGGCCGAACGACGAGGCAGCCGGCGAGGAGCAGCGCGCACGCAGAAGCCAACTTCACATGTGGGAGTCTAGCCGACGCGCGCGCCGATCACACGTGCGTCGCCGCGGATGTCGAACGCTGGCAGCTCGGACGAGCGGCCGCCGTGCCGAGACGGCAACGGCTCAGCGCTCGGCGAAGGGGGCGTTGGCGAGCAAATCAGCGTCGCGCGGGGCTTCCCGCGGCTTCGCGAACTTCGACCACTTGCCCTGACGCGGCGCGCCTGTCCGAAACGGCACGGCGGTCGACGGCTGCTGCTCTCCGAAGCCGATCGCGGTCTTCGCCCACGTCACTTCGGCGCTCGGGAACAACGCGCGCGCGACTTCCTCGGGTTTCACCGTGCCGTCGATGCGCTGCGGGATCGTGATCGCGACGGCGGAAGCATCGACCGCGACCACCGCCGTCACTTCCTTCTTGAGATCGAAGCGCTTGCCCTTGCCCTCCTTCAAGCGCTCGCTGGGGAGCGTCTCGGCTTGCGCGAACGCCGCGGCCACGGAGTGAGCGTCGACCCCACGCGCGACGAAGGTCATCGAGTCGATTGCGTGCGACGCCGTCTTCGCGTTTTTCTCGAGCACGACGGCGTCGGCAAAGCGCACGCCGCTCGGCGCCACGCGTCGCAAGATCGCGAGCACTTCTGCCGCGCCGGCCACGCCAGCGATCTCGATGTCCATCAGCTCGTGCTCGCTCGCCATGCGAAACGGCAGCGCCGGCGAGAAGCTGATCTTCGGCCGCGGCGAGAAGCCCTGCGAGTACACGAGATCCAAGCGCGCGCGCCGGCATGCCCGCAGCAGCCCTTCCATGAGCTCCAGGTGCGACAAGTAGAGCGCGAGCCCGTCCTTGCTGAAGCGCACGCGCACCGTCGTCGTCTGCGTCGGCTGGGGCGCGCGCGGCAGCGGCTCGGTGACGGAGAGCGCCTCCTTCGGATACACGAGCGGCTCGAAGGTCTTGAAGTCGCACGCGCCGCACGCCGTGCACTTGCCCCACGCGCAGTCTTCGACCTCGCCCTCTTTGTGCGCGCGCGCGAGCTCCTTCAGCAAGAAGCGCTTGCTGACGCCGGAGTCGACCGCGTCCCATGGCAAGATCTCGCCGAGCTCGCGGCGGCGATGGAACCACGTCCACTCGAGGCCGTGCGGCTTCAGCGCGTCGAACGCCTGCATCCAGCGCTGCAAGCGGAAGTGCTCGTCCCAGGCATCCAAGCGGCAGCCGAGCGACCACGCGGCGTAAATCACGTCGCACACCCGGCGATCGCCGCGCGAGATCACGCCCTCGACCAGCGTCTGGCCGGCGTTGTGGTAGCGGAAGGCCGCGCCGCCTTTCTTCAGGGTCTCCTTCAACGCGTCTTGATGCCTGCGGATCTCTTCCTCTGGGATCTGCGGCTCCCACTGAAACGGCGTGTGCGGCTTCGGCACGAAGCTCGACACGCTGACGGCGACGTCGAGCTTCACGCCCTTGCGCCGCGCGCGCTCACGAGATGCGAGCCCGAGGTGCGCTATCGCGTCGACGTCGTCTTGGATCTCATACGGCAGGCCGATCATGAAGTAGTACTTCAGCGCGGTCCAACCCGCGGCGATCGCGGTGTCGACGGCGCGCAGCAAGTTCTCTTCGGTGTTGCCCTTGTTGATGATGCGGCGCATGCGATCGCTGCCGGCCTCGGGCGCGAGCGTGAAGCTGTGCTTCTTGCCACGCGCGATCTCGTTGACCACGTCTTGGGTCAGCGTCTCGGTGCGCAGCGAAGGCAGCGACACGCCCACGCGCTCGGCGTCGTACTTGTTGAAGAAGTTTCGCAGCAGCGGCTGCAGCGGCTCGTAGTCGCCGATCGACAGCGACAAGAACGACACTTCGTCCTGCCCGGTCGCTTGCAGAGACTCGTCGACGATCTTCAGCACCGTCTCCGGATTGCGCTGCCGCGTGGGCCGGAAGATCATGCCGGCTTGGCAGAAGCGGCAGCCCTTCGTGCATCCGCGCTGCACCTCGATGCCGACGCGATCGTGGACGATGGCGACGTTCGGCACGAGCGGCTTCGTCGGAAACGGCGCCTTGTCGAGGTCGGCCACTTGCCGGTGCTCGGCGTGCGGGTACCACGCGCGCTTCGGGGTGATCGCGCTGATGGCGCCGCCATGTGCGAAGTCGAACTCGAACAACGCCGGCACGTACATGCCCTTGATGCGCGCGACTTCGTCGAGCAGGCGCTCGCGCGACCACTGCTCGGTTTTCCGCCGCTCCATCAACGCGCAGAGCTCGATGATCGCGTCTTCGCCTTCGCCGATGAGGAACGCGTCGACGAAGTCCGCGAGCGGCTCCGGGTTGAACGCGCCGGATCCGCCGGCGATCACCAGCGGCGCGTCGTCTGCGCGATCCTTCGAACGCACGGCGACGCCGCCGAGATCGAGCATGTTCAAGAGGTTCGGATACGAGAGCTCGTACTGCAGGCTGAAGCCCACGATGTCGCACGCGCTGAGCGGCCGGTGCGTCTCCAGCGTCCACAAGGGCGTCTTCGTCTCGCGCAGCGCGACTTCGCAGTCGGGCCACGGGGCGTAGCAGCGCTCGGCGGCGAAGCGCGGCACTTCGTTCACGCAGTGATAGAGGACGCGCAGGCCAGTGTGGCTCATGGCGACCTCGTAGACATCTGGGAAGCACAGCGCGATCCGCACCGCGGCGTCCGCCTTGACGACCTGATTCAGCTCACCGCCGGCGTACCGGCCTGGCTTCTCGACGCGCGAGAGCAAGGCTGCGATCTGAGCAGGGATGGCCATGGGGGGCATGCGGCTAGCATACGCCGATCGATCTGGCTATTCGGTCGTGGGTGCGGACGCCGGGGCCGATGCAGGCTCGGACGCCGGCTCCGACGCAGGCTCCCCGCCGATCAAATCGACCGTCGCAGTCCGCACGCTGCCGGCGCGACCGAAGTAGGCGATCAACGCCCCGACCGTGGCGCCGATGACGCCGCTGACCACCGTGCCAACGGCGATGTGCTCCGGTCCGCAGGCCGGACAGCTGCCGCCGGCGAGCGCGGTGCGTTCGATGATCACGCGGTTGCTGACGGCAAAGCCGACGCCCGCTCCCGCCGCGAGCCCGACCGCGCCGCCGAGCAAGGTCCGCTGCCACGCGCGATCGGCCAAGCTCGGCTCGAGATCGAGCGACATCATGTCGGTGAGCTTGCCGGCGCCGGCGAGGCCGTTGAGCGACTCGACGCCCTTCACGCGCAACGGGGCCTTGCTGTCTTTGTCTCTGTACACGAAGGAGTACGTGGAAAAATCGATCGCTTCGCCAGCATCGCTGCGCACGTTCTTCACTTCGGCGCCGCGGGCGATGCGCTCCACGTCTCCCGGCGCCACGTGGTACGTCGTGCTGCAGGCGGCGGTGGCGAAGATGCATCCGGCAGTGACGAGAAAACGCATCGAGATGTGCATAGCCGAAATCCGCGCTAGAGCAAGCGCGCCAAGTCCCCGATCGCGATGCGCCGTTGCTTCAGGACACGGTCGTCGACAATAGTTACCAAACAGTGACCATGCGCCACGTCGAATGTGGCGATTCCGAAACATGGCTCCTCTACTTCACGCGAAAAACTCGCGCGCGGCGGAGGTGGCGCGACGGTTGCATAGCCGCCGGAACCCATGGCTGCTGTCGCGCCAAGTGTCTTTTTGCTCGGAGAATCGACTCCAGAGCTTGCGCGCCGCTGGCAACGCGCGAGAGTGGCCGCGTTACCGGCATCAGGTGGGGCGGGCGAAGCCGCTGTGCTGGCGACGCTGGATCCCACCGAGCTCGAGGCCACGCTGCGGCGGGTGTTCGATCACAGCCTAGCGCTCGCCAAGAGCTTCGGCCGTCACCACGGCGTCGTGCTCGAGCAGCCGGATCTCGTGTCCTTGCTGCCGGCGCTCGGCCTCGCGTGCGGCGAGCGCGAGCATCGTGACGGCGACGCCTCGTGTTGGCTCGAGCGCGCGCCGTGCTCCGAAGCGTCGAAGGCCCTCTGCGCGTTCTATCGCGAGGCGATCGACGGGCTCGTGCTCGGATTGACCGACGGGGAAGTCTTCTTTCGCCGCCATCGCTCCGGCGGCAACGGTGACGCGCGCTGCCTCGACGTCTTGTTCGCCGCCGCGGCGGGCGCCGAGCAGCAGAAGTACGGTCCGATCCCCGAAGCCATGCGAGAAGGGCTCCTCGCCGCAGAGCAGAGCCTCGCGCGGCTCCCAGGAATCACAGTGCGCTTCGTCGGCTTCAGCGAAGGCGTGCTCAGCTACGTCGTCGATACGGTGAGCACCGACGTCGCCGCTGGCGCCGCGGTCGACAAGGCCGTCAAGCGGCGCTTCGCCGGGCTCGAAACGAGGAACCTCGCTCCGCGCAGCGTCCTTGCCGCGGAGCCGTGATCGCCAATGGCAGCAAAGAAAGGAACCGACAACATGGGTAGCGACAAGCCGGATCTGGTTCGCCGCAGGCTTTTGCAGGGTCTCTTCGCAGGCAGCGTCATGGCTGGCAGCTCGGTCGCCGAGGGCGCGGTCATGCGCTTCTTTTCGCCCATCCATATCGACAACCCGCTCGCGTCGTACCCGAACCGCGACTGGGAGAAGGCGTACCGCAACATCTTCCAGGCCGACTCGACCTTCGTTTTTTTGTGCGCGCCGAACGACACGCACAACTGCTTGCTGAAGGCCTACGTCAAGAATGGCGTCGTCACTCGGATCGGTCCGACCTTCGGCTACGGAAAGGCGGAGGATCTCTACGGCAACAAGGCCTCGCACCGCTGGGATCCGCGGCTCTGCCAGAAGGGGCTCGCGCTCGTCCGGCGCATCTATGGTGACCGTCGCGTCAAAGCGCCGATGGTGCGCGTGGGCTTCAAGGCCTGGGTCGATGCGGGCTTCCCTCGCGATGCGACGACGGGAAAGCCGGACCCGAAGTACTTTCAGCGCGGTCGCGACAAGTGGCTCCGCGTCAGCTGGGACGAGGCCTACGCGATGTCGGCGAAGGCGCTCGACGAGATCACCAAGAGCTACTCGGGCGAGAGCGGCAAGAAGCTCCTGCAAGCGCAAGGCTACGATCCGGCGATGATCGAGGCCATGGAAGGCGCCGGGACCCAGACCGTCAAGATGCGCGGCGGCATGGCCTTCCTCGGCGCCACCCGCATCTTTGGCCTCTATCGTTTTGCCAACATGCTCGCGTTGCTCGACGCCAAGGTGCGCAACGTCGGCCCCGACAAGGCGCACGGCGCACGCGGCTGGGACAGCTACAGCTGGCATACGGACTTGCCGCCGGGTCACCCGATGGTCACCGGCGCGCAGACCAACGACTTCGATCTCTTCACCGTCGAGAACAGCAAGCTCGCCCTCGTCTGGGGCATGAACTGGATCACGACGAAGATGCCGGACAGCCACTGGCTCACCGAGGCGCGCCTCAAAGGAACGCGGGTCGTGTCGATCACGGTCGAGTACAGCGCCACGGCGTCGAAGTCGGATGACGTCATCTGCATTCGCCCGGGCACCGATCCGGCGTTCGCCCTCGGCCTCGCCCAGGTCATCATGTCGAAGCGCCTCTACGACGAAAAATGGGTGGCGAAGAACACGGATCTGCCGCTGCTCGTGCGCATGGACACGCTCGAGCTGTTGCGCCCGGAAGAGATCGCGGCCGACTACAAGGCGGTCGCGCTCGAGAGCATTCGCTTCTTGAAGAAGGGTGAGATCGCGCCGCCGGCGACGCAGCAAAAAGATCAGCTGGCGTCCGACACGCTCGCCGCGGACTTCCGCGCCGGCGTCATGTGGGATCAGAAGGCGAAGAAGCTCGCCGTCGTCACGCGCGATCAGTTCGGCAACGCCTTCGACAAGAGCGGCGTCGTGCCGGATCTGCGCGCCAAGCAGAAGGTGAAGCTCGCGGACGGCAAAGAGATCGAGGTGCGGACGGTCTTCTCCTTGACCGAGCAGTACTGCAACGAGAACTTCACGCCGAAGCAGACCGAGGCGATCACCGGCGCGCCGGCAAAGGCAACGGAGGCTCTCGCGGTGGCGATCGCGAAGAACCCGGAGAAGACCCTCTTTGCCAACGGCATGGGGCCGAACCAGTTCTTCAACGCGGACTTGAAGGATCGGGCGATCTTCTTGGTCGCCGCGCTGACCAGGAACGTCGGCTTCCCCGGCGGAAACGTCGGCAGCTACGCCGGCAACTACCGCGCCGCGCTCTTTACCGGCATGCCGAAGTTCGCGCTCGAGGATCCATTCAACCTCGAGCTCGACCCGGCGAAGTCGAGCAAGGTGAAGAAGTACGCGCACTACGAGTCGCTGCACTACTTCAACTACGGCGATCGGCCGCTGCGCGTCGGCAACACGCTCTTCACCGGCAAGGGGCACCTGCCGACGCCGACGAAAGCGATGTGGCTCAACAACTCGAACTCGGTCATCGGCAACATCAAGTGGCACTACGACGTCGTGCACAACACGCTGCCGAAGCTCGAGTTCATCGCCTACGCCGATTGGTGGTGGACCGGCTCGTGCGAGTACTCGGACATCGTCTTCGCTTGCGACAGCTGGGCCGAGTTCAAGATGCCGGACATGACGGCTTCATGCACGAACCCGTTTTTGCAGATGTATCCGACGACGCCGATCGCGCGCGTGTTCGACACCAAGGCGGACATCGAGATCATCGCCGGGGTCGCCAAGGCGTTGACGAAGCTCACCGGAGACAAGCGCTTCACGGACATGTGGGCGTTCGTCGAGAGCAACAACGTCGAGGCCTACTTGCAGCGCATCATCGACGCCTCGCCGGCGTTGAAGGGCTACACGGCCAAGGCGCTGATCAAGAAGGCCGAGGAGGGCATCCCGGCGCTGATGAACAATCGGACCTATCCGCGCATCTCGTCCTTCGAGCAGGCGAAGAGCGAGGCGCCGTGGCACACGAAGTCCGGTCGTCTCGAGTTCTACCGGCCGGAGGCCGAGTTCGTCGCCAGCGGCGAGAACATGATCGTGCACCGAGAGCCCATCGACTCGACGTTCTACGAGCCGAACGTGATCGTCTCGAAGCCGCACCCGGCGATCCGACCGAAGTCTCCCGAGGACTACGGGCTCAAGCGCGATGATCTTTCGTGCGAGTCGCGGCAGGTGCGCAACGTCGTCATCACCGGCGACGCGCTGTTGCAGACGAAGCACCCGCTCTCGGCGAAGGGCTATAAGCACATCTACCACACGCCGAAGTATCGCCACGGCGCGCACACGACGCCGGTCGACACCGACTACACGGGCGTCTTGTTCGGCCCCTTTGGCGACGTCTACCGGCGCGACAAGCGGCTGCCGAGCGTCACCGAAGGCTACGTCGACATGAACCCGCTCGACGCCAAGGAGCTCGGGCTGCAAGACGGCGACTACGTCTACGTCGACGCCGATCCGGACGATCGCCCGTTCCGTGATTGGAAGACCGGCACCGACGCTCACCGGCTCTCACGCCTCATGTTGCGCGTGCGCTACTACCCGGGAACTCCACGCTACGTGACGCGCACCTGGCACAACATGTACGGCGCGACGTGGGGCAGCGTGAAGGGCCACGAGACGCGAGCGGACGGCCTCGCCAGGAACGCCGAGACGCAATACCAAGCGATGTACCGCTACGGCAGTCATCAGAGCGCGACGCGCGCGTGGCTGCGGCCGACGCTGATGACCGAGACGCTCGTCCACAAGGACATGTTCGGCCAAGTCATCGCCAAAGGCTTCGCACCAGACATTCATTGCCCGGTCGGCGCGCCGCGCGAAGCGTTCGTGCGCTTCACCAAGGCGGAGGCGGGCGGCTTCGGCGGCGTCGGGCTCTGGCGGCCGGTCGAGATCGGCATTCGCCCCGCCAACGAAAGCGAAGTGATGAAGGGCTATCTCAAAGGTCAATTCACCCGCGTCGCGGGCTAACGCGAGCGACGAAGGAGGAGAGGTCATGGCGAAAGTGAAGAATTGGCATCTGCAGCGCGAGATGGACTACCCGTACGAGGGCGCGCGGCCGAAGAAGCAGTGGGCGATCATCTTCGATCTCAACAAGTGCATCGCGTGTCAGACGTGTACCCTCGCCTGTAAGACGACGTGGACCAGCGGCAAGGGCCAAGAGTACATGCTCTGGAACAACGTCGAGACGAAGCCCTACGGCAGCTACCCGCTCGCCTGGGATCTGAACGTCCTCGAGAAGCTCGGGCGCCAAGACTGGGCGAAGAACGGCAAGTACCTCGGCAAGACGATCTTCGAGGCGGCAGAGCCCACCGAGAAGGCCGTGCACTTCGCGCCGCAGGACAACGACTGGATGTATCCGAACGTCGGCGAGGACGACTGCGCCGGCGGCCCCGCGGGCGAAGGCGGCTTCTCGATGTCGTCGCTGCCCCACGACAAGTGGTTCTTCTACTTGCCGCGCACGTGCGCCCACTGCACTTACCCGGCGTGCCTCGCCGCTTGTCCGCGCAAGGCGATCTACAAGCGCGAAGAAGACGGCATCGTGCTCATCGATCAGTCGCGCTGCAAGGGCTACGGCGAGTGCGTGCGCGCGTGCCCGTACAAGAAGTCGATGTACAATCCGCACACCCGCACGAGCGAGAAGTGCGTCGGCTGCTATCCGGCGGTCGAGCAGGGCATTCAACCGCAGTGCGTCGTCAACTGCATCGGCAAGATCCGCGTCATGGGCTTCATCAACCCGCCGTGGTCGATGCGCGAGGACAACCCGGTCGACTACCTGGTGCACAAGAAGGGCATCGCCCTGCCCTACTACCCCCAGCTCGGGCTCGAGCCGAACATCTATTATATACCCCCGATCCACGCCGACCGGGCCTATCTGCGCCAGATGTTCGGCCCGCTCGTCGACGGCGCCATCGAGCGCTACCAAAAGCTGCAAAGCGATCCGCAGACCGCAGGGCTGCTCACGCTCATCGGCTCCACCGATCGCATCATGCACCGCTTCAAGGTCGCCGACAGCACCGCGACCGGGTTCGACGACAAGGGCCAAGAGATCGTGAGCGTCCCGGTGACCGAGCCCGTCATCGAGCGCCGCGCCTGGGACGAGCAGCTGAGCGTCGTTCGCAACAACACACCCTGAGCTTGGATCTGACGGAGGATGATCGTGCAAAAACATACTCTCTCACTTGGCCCTCTCGCGATCGCCCTGTTGATCCCGAACGCGGTGTTTGCTGGCGACATCGTCGCCAAGAGCATCGCCGCCGATCTCAGCAAAGCCGATCCCACCGCCAGCTACTGGGCGAACGTCGCCGGCGAGCAGGTGTCGCTCATGGCGCAGCCGATGGTCGCGCCACGGCCAAAGACGACGATGACACCCTTCGTGACCGTGCAGGCGGTGCATGATGGCCACTGGCTCGCGTTCCGCTTGCGCTGGAAGGACACCGAGAAGAGCGAGGCCGGCAAGCTCGGCGAGACCTCGGACGCCTTGGCGATTCAGTTCCCGATCAACGAGTCCGAGACGCCGCCGCCGATCTTCATGGGCACCAAGGGCAACCCCGTGCACATCTTTCACTGGCGCGCCCAGTATCAACGCGACGCCGAGCGCGGTAAGCCGACGATGCGCGACCTGTACCCGAACATGATGATCGACATGTACCCGATGGAGTACTCGGATTACGGCAACATGAAGAAGCCCGGCGACGAACAGCGCGAGAAGTTCTCGCCCGGCCGCGCCGAGGGAAACCCGCAGGCCTACGAGAAGAGCGGCGTCGACGAAATCTACGCCGAAGGGTTCAGCACGAGCTCGGTTCAAGAAGGCGGCGGCAGCCACGCGCGCGGCGTGTGGCAGAACGGCGAATGGACCTTGGTCATCACGCGCGAGCTGAAGCGCGAAGGTGGCTCGGTGTGCCCCGTCGGCCGCAAGACCTTCGCGGCGTTCGCCGTGTGGCAAGGCGGCAGCAGCGAAGTCGGTTCGAGGAAGTCCGTCACCATGCAGTGGTCGACCGTGCAGATCGAGGCAACGAAGGAGGCGAAGCGATGAACCCGTTGGTCGTGAACAGCCCGGAGCGGCGCGAGGCGGAGCGGCTGCGCGCAGTGCGGCTGATGTTGCTCTCGCGGCTGCTCTCTTACCCGAACAAGGACACGGCGCGTTTGCTCTCGGAGCTTTCCGTCGCGGCCGATCTCGATAGCGCCGGCGCTTTCAGCGCGCTCGCAGCGGTGACGAGCCGACTCCACGACCAAGGCGCCGTCGACGCGTTCGGCAGCGAGTACATCGATCTCTTCGATCGCGGACAGGCGAAGGCGTCCTTGCACGAGACGGAGTACGGACTGCCGCTCGGCAAGGGCAACAAGCTCGCCGATCTCGCCGGCTTTTATCAGGCGTTCGGCTTCGCCTTTCGCAGCGAAGAGGCGGAGATGCTCGACCACGTCGCGGTCGAGCTCGAGTTCTACGCGCTGCTCTTGGTAAAGACCGCCGCGCTGCGCGAGCGTGGCGACGACGACGGCGTCGACATCGTGCTCGACGCGAGGAGGAAGTTCTTCGATGCGCACTTGGGTTCGTTGCTGGCAACGCTCGCCGAGCAGGACTCGTTGAAGGAGCACCCCACCCTCGGCCCGGTCGTGCGGGCGGCGCGGCTCTTCGCCGACGAGGAGGCCTTCGCGCTCGGGATCGCGCCGGTCGTCGCGCCGATGTCGATGGGCCCCGCCGAGGACGAGCAAATGGAGTGCGCGACGAGCTCGCGCCTGCCCGTCGTCAACTGAAGGGATCTCGGAAGGACAACCGCATGCTCGCTGATCGACAGGGCAGAAGCTTTAAATACCTGCGCCTCAGCGTGACGGACGCGTGCAACTTCCGCTGTACGTACTGCTTGCCGAACGGCTACGTGCGTCCCCTCGATCATGAAGCGCCACTGTCCGTCGACGAGATCTCGCGGCTCGTCCGTGGCTTCGCGCGGCTCGGCATCGAGAAGGTGCGTCTCACCGGCGGCGAGCCGACCACGCGCCGAGACATCGTGGAGATCGCCAGGCGCGTGCGCGCCGTCGACGGCGTTCGGACGATCGCCGTGTCGACGAACGGCTACCGGCTCACGGAGCTCGCCCCGGAGCTCGCCGCCGCAGGCGTCACGCAGGTGAACGTCAGCGTCGACTCGCTCGCGCCCGAGCGCTACCGCGCGATCACCGGGCACGACAGCCTCCCCGCCGTCCTCGCCGGCATTGACCGCGCGATCGCGCGAGGGCTCGTGGTCAAGGTGAACGCCGTCTTGCTGCGCGATGAAAACGACGCGGAGATCGAGCGCTTCATCGAATGGACGAAGGACTCCCCGGTGAGCGTGCGCTTCATCGAGCTGATGCGCACTGGCGACAACGAGCTCTTCTTCTTGCGCCGGCACTCGCCGCTTCAGGTGATCGAGCGACGGCTGCAAGCGCTCGGTTACACGCCCCGCGCGCGCCAGGCGACGGACGGGCCGGCGGTGACCTATGCGCACGCCGAGCGCGCAGGCACCATCGGCCTCATCGCGCCCTACAGCAAGGACTTCTGCGTTTCGTGCAATCGTCTGCGCGTGACGAGCCGCGGGGCGCTTCGGCTGTGCCTGTTCGGTGACCAGAACGCGTCGCTGCGACACTTGCTTCAGCGCGACGACGACAGAGAGGCGATCGCGACGTTCGTCCGCGCGGCGCTCGTCGAAAAAGCCCCGAGCCACCGTCTCCACCAAGGCGACGTTGGCAACGCGAGGAACCTCGCGCAGATGGGAGGCTGAGATGGGGCTCATCGCCTACGAAGACGCGATCGCGATTCTGACGCGTGAGACGACGCCGCTCGTGGGGACTGAACGTGTGGCGCTCGATGCCTCGAGCGGGCGCGTGCTCGCGGAGGACGTCGCTGCGCCGTTCGCGCTGCCGCCCTTCCCGTCTTCGGCGATGGACGGCTACGCGCTCTTTGCGGATGCGACGAAGGGCGCGAGCGCCGAGCGTCCGGTCTCGTTCGAGATCGCCGGCCGCCTCTACGCGGGTGACGCGCCGCGTATCGACCGGCGCGACGCCGCCTACGAAATTTCGACTGGCGCGCCATTGCCAAAAGGGCTCGACGCCGTCATTCGCCGCGAAGATGCGACGCTATCGAAGGACGGCGCACGTCTCATGATCACCGCACCAATCCCCAAGATGAACGACGCGCGCGCCGCCGGCGAGGACTTCGCCGAGGGAGAGAGCGTCGTGAGACGAGGCACGCTCGTTTCGCCCGCCGTGATCCTGCCGCTGGCGGCGCTCGGAGTGAAAGAGGCCCGTGTCTTCGCGCGACCTCGGGTCGTGGTTGTCACGACAGGAAACGAACTGTTGCGCGCGGGAACCTCACGCCGAGCGGGCGCGATCTATGACTGCAACGGGCCGACGCTGGTCGCGATGCTGCGGCTCGCCGGCTGCGACGTGCGGCTCGTCGACTGCGTGCCGGACGACCTGGAGGCGGCGCGCTCCGCGATGCATGGGCTCGACGCCGATCTCATCCTGACCGTCGGCGCGGTGTCGGAGGGAGAGCGAGACTTCGTACCCGCGCTCGCGGAAACGCTCGGCGCGAGGCCGCTCTTTCACAAGGTCGCGATTCGCCCTGCAAAGCCCGTGTTCGCGGCCAAGCTTGGGCCGGCGCTATGGCTCGGCTTGCCAGGCAATCCGGTGTCGGCGGTCGTCGGCGCGCGCTTCTTCGCGTTCCCGGTCCTGCGGCGCTTGCTCGGTATGGCCCCTGAGCGGCCGCTGATGTTGCCGTTGGCCGCGACGCAGGCCACGAAGGCACCGCTCTTGCACTTCCTTCGCGCGCGGGTGGAGCTAGGCACCGGCGTCGTCGCTGTGTTGGGGCGGCAGGCGTCTCACCTCACGTCCACGGTGCAGAGCGCCGATACGTGGGCGGTGTGTGACGGGCAGAAGCGCTACGACGCAGGCGAGCGCGTGCCGACGTTCCCGCTCTTTTCGTTCGGCCAAGGAGGAGGAACATGAGGGTCCGTGTCTCGATGTTCGGTCCGCTGAGGAAGTACGGCGCGGAAGTGACGTGTGAGCTCGAGGATGGCGCCACGGTGCGCGACTTGCGCAGCGCCCTCGCGGAGGAGCTGTCGGACGAGCCGCTCCTCGCGCGTTGCGTGTTCGCCACCGCCGAGGCGATCGTGAAGGAATCGAGCGTCGTCTCTTCGGGCGTCTCGTACGTGGTGCTGCCGCCCGTGTGTGGAGGCTGAAGATGGCCGCGCACCACGCAAAGCTGAGCGCTGAACCGATCGACGTGACGGCCCTGATGCGCGCAGTCGTGCAACCCAAGGACGGCGCCGTCATCTTGTTCGTCGGCGTCGTGCGCAATCGCAACGACGGCCGAGACGTCGTCGCCGTATCGTACGATGCGTTCGTCCCGCTCGCGGAACGCACGCTGGCGGCGATCGCGGCGGAAACGCCGGCAGAGGTGAGCGTCGCGGTGGAGCACCGCACCGGCCGGCTCGCGGTCGGAGAAGCGAGCGTCGCGATCGCGGTCGCAGCACCGCACCGCGTGGAAGCGTACGAGGCGTCTCGCTACGTCATAGAGCAGATCAAGCGACGGCTGCCGGTCTGGAAGCAAGAGCACTACGTCGACGGCGACAGCGAGTGGCTCGACGGTTGCTGCCTGCATTCGAGCGACGGCAGCGATCACGATCACGCGCCGGAGCCGAGGCTATGAATCTCAGAATCGACTCGCGTTCGGTGCGCCTGCGTCTCGACGCCGATGAAGCGCGCGCGCTGAAGGCCGCCGGCGAGCTACGCGAGCGCTACGCCCTGCTCGGGCTCGACCTCATGTTGCGCGTGACGGTGGCGCCGCTCGAAGGCGGGATCGCGATCACGTTCGCCGATGGCGAGGCGCGGGTGGTGGTCGACGGCGCCGCGCTCGCCACCGCCCTCGCGCGCGCGCCCGCGAAGGACGCCGGCGTCTATTCTCGCACCGAGCAAGGCATCGCTCAGGCGCTCGAGATCGATGTATTCAACGCGAAGAAGCAGAGTGACCGTAGGACATCAAAACAAGGAGGTTCGTCTTGAAGATCTTTTCCATTGCAGCGTTCGGTTTTTTCGTCGTGAGCATCACCGCCGTCGCCGCGCCGGCCCCGAAGCCGCCAAAATCGACACCGCAGCTCATCGAGAAAGGGACGGCGGCCTACAAGGCGAACTGTGAAGTGTGTCATGGCCCGGCCGGCGATGGTATGGGCCCCGCCGGGCAGGCGCTCAACCCGAAGCCACGCAATTTCACTGAGCCGTTCAAGGCCGGCAAGAAGCCCGAGCAAGTGTTCAAGACCATCAGCGAAGGCTTGCCGAACACGGCGATGGTCGGCTTTGCGCAGATCCCGGAGGAGGATCGCTGGGGCCTCGTCTACTACGTCCTGTCTTTCGACAAGGCAGCCGCCAAGAAGAAGAAGTAGCGCCGTGGGTCGCGTGGCGGGGCAAGCGATCGCGGTGCTCGCCGGCGGCCTCTCGCGACGCATGGGGGAAGACAAGCGGTGGCTACGCCTCGACGGCGAGGCGCTCATCGCACGCGCTTGGCGACTGGCGGAAGCAACGCGGGCGCGCACTAGAACGACCGGCGAGATCGTGATCAGCGGCGCGCTTGCCTCGTTGCCGGCAGGGTGTACCGCCCGGGTCATCCGTGACGGTGAGCCAGAGCGCGGACCGCTCGAGGCGATTCGCACAGTGCTCTTAGCCCTCGCGCCGGCCGCCGAACGGGTGTTGTTCATCCCGGTCGACATGCCGCTCCTCACCGCGGTCGAGCTCGAGCGGCTGCTCGTGCAGGAGGGCGATGTCGTCCACTTCTCGGGCTACGAGCTGCCGATCTGCGTGAGCACGTCGCTGGCGACCCGGGACGTGGTCGGCGCGCTCGCGCGAGGCTCGCGGCGCAGCGTTCGCGCGTTGATCGAGGCGCTCGCTGCCGTGACGGTTGCGGCGAACGAGCCGTGCATGGTCAACGTCAACACGCCAGAGGAGTGGAGCGCGCTCGTGCGCTCACAGGAGGCGAAATGAGCCAGCAAGACCACGCGCAGTACCGGATGGCGGATATTGGAAACAAAGCGGTGACGCGCCGTCGCGCCGTGGCCCGCGGTGAGATCCGCATGTCTGAGCGAGCGTTCGCGGCGTTCGAGGCCGGGGAGCTGAAGAAGGGCGACCCGCGCGCGCTGGCCGAGGTGTCGGGCATCAGCGCCACGAAGAAGACCTCCGAGCTCTTGCCGCTGTGCCATCCTATCGCGATCGAGCGGGTGCGCGTGGCGTTTCGCACCGTTCGCGAGCGGCGCGCGATCGAGGTGTTCGCCGAGGTGCTCGCTGACGGAAAGACCGGCGTCGAGATGGAGGCGCTGACCGCGGTGAGCGTTGCGCTCTTGAACCTTTATGACGTGCTCAAAGCCGAGGATCCCGTGCTCGAGATCGTCAGCACTCGCCTCGAGATCAAGGAAGGGGGAAAGAGCGGCCGCTACACCCATCCGGACAAGCGTGACGAGACGCCGTTCGACGCCAGTCTGGAGCAGCCACGCCTGCTCGCCGGTGTCGCCGCCGCGCTCATTACTGCGAGCGACCGCGCGAGCGCCGGCGTCTATGAGGACAAGTCGGGCCCAGCGCTCGCCGCCGCCCTCGATCGCGCCGGCGCGCGCGTCGTCGACAAGGCGCTCGTCAGCGACGACTTGCCGGCGATCAAGGACGCGCTTCGTCGAGCCGCCGAGCGCGCGCAGTGCGTGGTCATCACCGGTGGGACCGGCATCTCCCCGCGCGACGTCACGCCCGAGGCGGTCGCCGCGCTCGGCGCTGAGGTGCCAGGCTTCGGCGAGCTGATGCGCAGCGCGACGGCCGCGCGCAAGCCGTCGGCGTACTTGTCGCGCTGCGGGGCGTGGCTCGCTTGCGGCGCCCTCGTCCTCATCGTGCCAGGAAGCGAGCGCGGCGCTGTCGAGTGCCTCGACGCCGTGATGCACCTCATCCCACATGCGCTCGCGATGCAGCGCGGAGACAAGCATTGAACAGCGGCGCACGAGATCCCGCCGGCGACGATCGCGCGGCCCGCGAGCGCATCCGCGAGATCGGCATCGACGAGGCCCGCGCGATCGTCGCTGGCGGCGGCGCGTGGCTCGATGTTCGCGAGCGCGAGGAGGTCGTCGCTGGTGCGATCGCCGACGCGGTGTGGATCGCGCGCGGCCTGCTCGAGCTGAACGCGGATCGAAGCCTGCCGGACAAGACGCGGCCCGTCGTCGTTTACTGCGCGGCCGGACGTCGTTCGTTGCTCGCAGCGCTCACCCTGAGAGAGCTCGGCTACGAGCGGGTGTACTCGCTCGCCGGCGGGCTCGATGCGTGGAAGCGCGCCGGGCAACCCGTCGTGTCTCTGGCTGGCGGCGACCCGGTGTTTGCGCCGCGGTATCATCGCCATCTGCTGATCGACGAGATCGGTGAGCGAGGTCAGCGGGCGCTCAGCGCGTCGCGCGTGCTGCTCATCGGGCTCGGTGGGCTCGGAAGCCCGGCGGCGCTCTATCTTTGTGCGGCGGGTGTGGGGCACCTCGGGCTGGTCGACGACGACATCGTCGACGAGAGCAACCTCCAGCGTCAGGTCATCCACGACACGACCACGGTCGGGCTCAAGAAGGTCGAGTCGGCGCGGCTCGCGCTGCGGCGCCTCAACCCGCTCGTCGAGGTCACCGCGCACGCCGAGCGCTTCGACGAGACGAACGCGATGCGGCTCCTGTCGCAATATGATCTCGTCGTCGACGGCTGCGACAACTTCACGACCCGCTACCTCGTCAACGACGCCTGCGTCCTGGCCGGTAAGCCGAACTTCTACGGATCGGTGTTCCGCTTCGACGGGCAGGTGTCGGTGTTCTGCGCGCCGGGGGGGCCCTGCTATCGCTGCTTGCACCCCGAGCCGCCGCCTTTGGGTGCGAGCCCGGCCTGCGCCGAGGTTGGAGTCCTCGGCGTGCTTCCCGGGATCATCGGCACCTTGCAGGCGGCCGAGGTGATCAAGTGGATCGTCGGCGCCAAAGAATCCTTGGTCGGGAGGCTGCTCGTCGTCGACGCCTTGGCGACAGTCTTCCGCACCATCGGGATCGAGCGATCGCCAACGTGTCCAGCGTGCGGCGACGCCCCCACGATCCGGGATCTGCGCGCGACCAACGCTGCGGCGTGCGGGGCGCGCTGATGGCGGTGCGCTTCGACAAGCACGAGCTCGCCGGTGCCTTTGGCGACATCGGGACCGACCTGCCGCTCTTGATCGCGATGATCGCAGCCGTTCCGCTCGACGCGGCGAGCGTGTGCATCGTCTTCGGCGCGCTTCAGATCGCGAGCGGGCTCCTTTATGGCATCCCGATGCCTGTGCAGCCGCTGAAGGCGATGGCGGCGATCATGCTGACGGCCAAGCTGTCGCCAGGGACGCTCGCCGGCGGCGGGCTCGTCGTCGGCGCCACGATGCTCATCCTCGCGGCGAGCGGCGCGCTCGACTGGCTCGCGCGCGTCGTGAAGAAGGAGGTCGTGCGCGGCATTCAGCTCGGGCTCGGCATCAGCCTCGCGACGATCGCGCTCAAAGACTACGTCTCGCGCGACGGCGCCAGGGGCTACGCGCTGGCCGGCGCCGCCGTCGTCGTGCTGCTCGGTCTCAGTCGGCAGAAGCGCGTCCCGGCGCCGCTCGTCGTCATGATGCTCGGCGCTCTCTACGCGCTCGTCTTTCAGCTGCACGACGTTGGCACCTCGCAGTTGGTGGGGCTGACGCTGCCGCAGCTCGTGACACCATCGCGGGACGAGCTCGTCGCCGGCGCGCTCGTGCTCGCGTTGCCGCAGATCGCGCTCTCGCTCGGCAACTCGGTGATCGCGACCAGCCAAAGCTCGCGAGATCTCTTCCCCGAACGACCGGCGAGCGTTCGAAAGATCGGCATGACCTACGGCCTCATGAACCTCATCGCGCCGTGGTTCGGGGGCGTTCCCGTGTGCCACGGCTGTGGCGGGCTCGTCGGCTTTTACGGCTTTGGCGCGCGCACCGGCGGCGCACCGATCATCTACGGCGCCTTCTATCTCTTGCTCGGCCTCGTGTTCGCGCCGGGGTTCGACGTCGTCGTGCGCGTGTTTCCGCTGCCCGTGCTCGGTGTCGTGCTCCTCTTCGAGTCGGTCTTGCTCATGACCTTCGTCAGCGACGTCGCGAGCGACAGGCGCGCGCTCTGGGTGACCTTCGCCGTCGCCGCCGCGGTCGTCGGGTTGCCGAACGGCTACTTCATTGGGCTCGCGGCCGGCAGCGCGATCGTCTGGCTCGTCCGGCGTGGCTGGTTGAAGACCCCAACAGACACCGCGCTCGACGCATGATCGATTGCGGCGCCGGCGCGACTGTGTCAATAATGGATATGCGCATCTAATGAATCGCTGCCTCATGAGGAGGAGAGCTGATGTTGGCTCAGATCTCGACAGCGGTGCTGGATCTCGCCGCGCGCGGCTTCGCCAACGAGCATTTGCGCCAATCGCTTCGCATCGCCCACGGGCTCTCACGCGGCGCGCAGCGGCACCTCCCTCGCCGCTTGCCTTACGACGACACCCGCGCTGAATTCCTCGGCGGTGAGATGAAGGGCTTGCTCGACACGAACTACGAGAAGTCGCTGCGTAATCTGTGGAAGGCCGAGCTCGAGGCGCCGACCCTCGGCTTTCGTGACGCCGCGCGGGGCGAGCAGTCGCGCCGGGCGATCCGCGCGCATGAGAGCGCGCTCGACGCGGTCGAGGGTGAGATCGGCTCAGCCGACTTCGCCCGCGCCATGAGCCAGCACTACTCTCGGCCGCAGCGCCAAGCCCTCGCCGAGATGCTCAGCGTCATCCTGCACGGTGAGGCCTACGCGCTGTACGTGAGCGCAACGCTGCTCACGCAGCTGCCTGGCACCGGCGCGAAGATCGGCTTGTCGATGCAGGTGCTCGAAGAAGCCAAGCACTTCGTCGTCATGCGCGAGCTCGTGCGCAAGATCGATCGCGTCTACCCGCAGAAGCTCTTCGACCGCTGGGCGCTCGAGGGCGTCCTCGGCGCCCACGGAACGCAGCGCCTGTTCGGGATGAACGTGATGATCGAAGGCGTCGCCACCACCTTCTTTCAGACCTTTCAGAAGTTCAAAGGCCTGGAGAACATCCTCCACCTCTTCCAGCTCGACGAGTCGCGCCACGCGGCGTTCGCGCAGCTCTACCTCGACGAGCGGCCGCTCGACCGCTGGCAGCGCTTCTCACCCACCCAGCAGTTCGAGCGGTTGTCGCTCATTCTTCCGCTGCTCGGCCTGATCTTCGAGATGGAGGCGCCGGCGCGCGTGCTCGGTGTCGACATTCACGAGTTCGGCGTGCGCTGCTTGGATCACGTGGTCCGCCTCGCGGAGCGGGCGCAGTTCCACCTGCCGCTCGATCGCGTCGACGTCTTGCGCTTGTACAACCTCGTCTTCAACGCCTACCGGCGCGTCGCGGAGCCTGCGCGCTACCAGCTGACGAACTACGCGCTCTTCGTCGACCCAGAACGGAAGCTCGCCCTCGATTCGACGGCGCCCGAGCAGCGTCCGTTACCGCAGCACCGGCTCGGCGACGCGCTCAAGGCCAGCGTCTATCGCCGCGGCTATGCGTTGCTCGACCGTCGCGAAGCGGTCAAATGAAGCGTCCGGTCGCCTCGGCGTAGAGCGCGCCAAGATGACGCGCGGCAGCACGCCCCAATCTCAGGCGCGGGCCGACGGAGCGGCCTTCGTGACGGAGATCAAGGTGAGACGGCGGACGGCGGGCTACATTCAAGCCCACGATGCGCTTCTTCCCGTGCCTTGCGCTGCTCTCTGCCTGCCAGCCATATCTCTCCGTGAGTGATCCGTCGGTGCTCATCAGCTGCGCGAGCACGGACGATTGCCCGAAGGATTGGATTTGCCAGGCGACGCTCGCGCGGTGCATCCGTTTGTCAGAGACCGAAACACCCGCCCCCACCGCTGCCGAGGTGAGCATCACGCCGCAGATCGTCGGCGTCGGAACCACGATCGTGGTCGAGCTCACAGCGTCGCTGCCACTGTCTGTCTCGCCGAGCGTGCGACTCGGCGATCGCCCGTTCGGCCTGGTCCAGCAAACTGAGGGACTCTATCGATTCTCCTACACGACGATCGGTGACGAGGGAGAGGGAGTCGTTCCGGTTCTTGCCACTCTGATAGGCGCGAACGGTCAGCAGACCGTCGACGCGATCTTGGGTGCCGTGGCGCTCGACTTCACGCCGCCGGTCATCAATGACGCACGCGCGATCGGCAGCACAGCGTTGCGCGTAGGGTCCCAGGGCACTCTCGCCTTCACGGTCAACGAGACAGTGTCAGCTCCGCCCCTCGTCACTCTCGCGGCCGGCACGAGGCAAATCGTCGTCACCGAGCACACCGACACCGACGGCTTTCGCTATAGGTTCACGGTCGGGTCGGACATGCCCGAGGGCGACGTGGCTGTCACCCTGCGCGTGGTGGATGGCGCGGGCAACGGCGCGGAAAAACACATCGAGGGCGCTTTTCTCATCGACACGACCCCGCCATCGCTCAGCGGCGCGGTTGCGCTCGGCCGGACCGAGCTTCGCGCTGGAGCGAGCATCGCCGCCACAGCACGCCTCAGCGAGCTCGGCCCGAACACACTGACCGCGGTCCTGAAAAGTAAGAGCACGGGCGTCGAGTACTCGGTCGACGTCTTTCGCTTCGGCTTGCTGGCCACGGTGTCGCACACCGTGGATGCGCTGTGGGCGAGCGGGACCTACGAGTTGTTTCTCGACGGCGTGGAGGACGCGGCCGGAAACAACGCCGTGCGCCTACTGCTCGGTGAGCTCACGATCGACAACGATCCGCCCGCCCTCGGTGCCCCCGTCTCCTTCACCAACACCAACGCGAACGTGGGCCAGGCGATCGCGAGCCGCGTCGCCGGTTTCAACACGCTGAGGATGCGCGCCGTCGTCGGAGAGCAAGCCGCGAGCGCGCAGCTCGTCATCGGGGGGTCGGCCGTCGCGTGCACGGAGGCGCCGCATGCGCTCGGATTCGAGTACACTTGCGACTATACGCCGGGCGCTGTCGACGTTGGCGGCTCGCAACCGGCGAGCCTCATCGTCGCCGATCGCGCGGGGAATGTGCTGCGCTATGATTCGGTGTGCGTCTTCGACTTCCTGCCACCCACGTTCAGCAACGTCCGATCAGAGGCTCAGACCGTGTTTGCGCCTGGCGCCAACGGTTATCTCCTCTTCTCCGTCTCCGAGCCGCTCAGCAGCGACCCGATCGGAACCCTCACGACGAACACGCCGCTCGAGCGCGATCCGAACGCTGCCGCGCCGGACTATCGCTACAAATTCACGACCGACGCGTTTCAAGGGGCCGGTCCTTTTGGCTTCACGATTGACGTGGTCGATCGGGTCGGAAACGCGCGGACGTTTTCGACCACCACGCTGTTGACCCTAGACAACACGCCGCCGGCGCTCACCAGCCCTCCCGCGTTGAACAAGCTGCTCGTGCGGACGGGCGACTTGCTCACCGTCGCTGCCGTGCTCGACGAGTCGGGTGACGCGGGGATCGAAGTCGTGCTGAAGAACGGTGCGGTAGAGGCGCCGTTGTCTGCCGCGCGCATCGGCGCGAACGTCAGTGTTGCGAGCCTGGTGCCGGCGCTCCCGAGCGCGTTTTATCAGGTCGTCTTGCGCCACGCGCGCGACGAAGTGGGCAATGAAGCCGACCCGCTGACGCTCGGCACCATCGAGGTCGACAATGACCTCCCGTCTTTCCTGACCGGTCTCACCGTGACGAACGCCAACAACGCGGTCGGGACCAACCAAGTGAGCGCGCAGTCGGGCTTCAACACGCTGTCCATTGGCTTTCGGCTCATGGCGGAGGAGCCAGACGCTGCCGTCAGCATCGTGCTCGGCGATGGCGACGACTCGCTCGCGTGCAGCCACGGGCCCGCAGGTTCGGTGGCGGGGTTCGACTACGTTTGCTTCTACACGCTGACCGCTGGTGATCTGGCGGAGCCAAGCGCGCCGCACGGCCTGGTTGTCACCGTCACAGACGCTGCCGGGAACTTTGCGAGCAAGACCGGAACGGCGATTTACGACTTCGCGCCACCGAGCATCGACGGGATGCCGCTCTTTCGCCGATCGGATGGTTCGGCGAGAGCGACGGTCGGAACGGAAATTCACCTCTCTTCGCTCGTTGGCGGCACCGGCCTCGTCACGTTTCGCACGAGTGAGCCGCTGCTCGTGCCGCCCTCGTCGAGCCTCGTGACTGCCACCATCAGCGACGACGGCAACGACACCTACACGATCGCCCACGGCGCGACGCTTTACAACGTCGTCAAGCTCGTTCAGGTCACGCTCACCGACCGAGTTGGCAATGTCGCGCCAAGCGTGCTGCTCGGCACGCTGTTTTTCGACGATGATCCCCCCCTCATGTCGTGCACCACGCCGATCGTGTTGCATCGCAAGCCCTGGGGTTCTGGGTTGCCGGCCGATGACGTCGACACGCTGGAGCTGCCGTGCACCGTCGAGCCAGACGCGACGCTCGTCGTCTACAGCACCGACAACGCCGCCACCGCGACCGCTTTGGCGCACGTCGACGCCGGTAGCGACGGCGTCTTACCCGTCAATCCGGTGCCGATCCCCGGGCACTTGGCGCACGTGTTCTACGCCGTTTACGATCGCGCCGGCAATCAGATGAACGGCCAGGGCGTCGCGTTCCCGCGCGAGCCGTATGGTGACATCGTTCTGAAGACTGGCCGCGGCTCGATCGATCCGCGGCGGGAAGATAACCCGACCACCTACTCGATTGCGAGCGCCGCGCCGCGGGGGCTCGTTCCCGATCCGCTCTACTGTCGCGGGGCGTGCCCGCAAAGCGGCGTCGATACTCCGATGGCGAACGTGCTCGGAGGCCTCGATGGCTTGATCGGTGAGTGGGCGCGCACCTCATTCCTCGGCCCCATTTATGATCGTTGGCGGGAACACGCGCTATCGACCGCGCCGCCGCCGCGCGCCCTGCATGCGTTCGGCTACGATCCGTTCTTAGGGCAGCTCGTCGTATTCGGCGGCTACGGCGGCAGCGAAGCGCTCGGTGACACCTGGGTGAACGACGGCAGTGGTTGGCGTGAGCACATCGGGCCCGGACCGAAAGAACGCGCGGAGGGCGCGCTGAGTTACTATCAGGGCCCGGCGCTCGATCCTGCTCACTATCTCCTCTACTTCGGTGGCTACGACCCTGCGACTGGCATCCATGAGCGCGACACTTGGGCGTTCGGCCCTGCCGGCTGGACCAAGCTCTGCGACGCGCCAGGTTGTGCGAGCCCGTCGCCGCGGCGTGGCGCGGCGTTGGCGTACTTGGATGACACGAAGCAAGTCGCGCTGTTCGGCGGACGCTGCAACGAGCCCTCCGATCACATCTGTGACGCGAGTGATGGTGTCTTGTGGAGCTGGGGGGTTCACGGCTCGCCGCCGGCAACATGGCAGTCGATCGCCGTTCCGGCCCCGCTGAGCTCCGGGCTCGCACACGCGGCCATTGCCTACGATCGACAACGTCAACGCTTGGTCGTGTTCGGAGGCAGCCGCGACGACGCCACCCTGAGCGACGAGGTCTGGGAGTGGGACCCTGCGCTCGACGTTTGGGAGCAGCGCTGCGGTGCCGGCTGTGGCGGTGGAGCATGCTGCAGCGGTGCCGCGCTACTCGCGGGTCGCGCCTATCACGGAATGGCGTACCACGCGGCAAAGCAGCGGACCTATCTGCTCGGTGGCTGCGGGGTGTATCCAATGAGTGGCAACGGCGAGGCGTTGTTCTACTGGGACGGCAACGACTGGATCGTCGAAGACACACCGCCGCCT
This sequence comes from Deltaproteobacteria bacterium, assembly GCA_020848545.1. GTDB lineage: Bacteria > Myxococcota > JADLHZ01 > JADLHZ01 > JADLHZ01 > JADLHZ01. The sequence continues at coordinate 48,674 of JADLHZ010000012.1, forward strand.
GAGCTGTCGAGCCCGCGCCGAGAGAGCGCGAAGCTGGTTTACGATTCGGGTTTTTCGCGGCTGGTCTCTTTCGGTGGTGGTCAGCACAGCGCTGTCGCCGAATGCACGGGCTGGGTGCCGAGCTTTGCGGCCGGCCTCACGACGGCCGATCAGTGGTCGCTCGCCGATGCTCCGAGCGCCAAGCCAGCGATGCTTTTCACGTTCGACTGGGCGAGCGCCGACGTCGATTTTCTCGGCCCCCCGACTTGTGCGCCGACCGAGAGCAACTACGGCCCCAAAGAGCTCTTCTTTCGCGCCGTCATCGGCGGCTCGGCGGACAACGGCGCCGGTGGCACCATCACAGGTGCACGCCTCCTCGCATGGTCGAAGAGCACCCGAGCCTGGGTGGAAATCGGTTCTACGAACGCGCCGCTCTTTTCCGAGGCCGAGACGACGTTCACGCTGACGGCCGACTGTGCGGCGCTGCATGACTTCTGGATCGACCAGCGCTACTTTCACCTGCGCGTCGAGCCGAAGGGACCGGCCGGCTCCGTCGGCGCCGAGGTATCCGTGGACTTCGTTTCCCTCAGAGTGGTTTACGCGCCGTAGTCTTCGACGGCGCGCATGAGTGATTCCCCACGGGCTCTCACGCGGCGCGCAGCGGCACCTTGTCACCCATGAGCAAGCCTGGTTGCTGCGTGACGAACGAGCGGGGACGCGTTCGTTCGGCGCGCGATGATCTCCTCATGAAGATCACCCCGCAGTCATCCTCACAGATTCTCAAAGTCTCCGACCCGCCGCAACGCGTCCCGTCCGCGCAAAGCAACGCCTCGGCGCACTTCAAGGAGGCGTTCACGAACGGCCTCACAGGGACCTTCATGGTCGCCGCGTCGCTTGCGCGCCTGTTTCATCCGGACGCGCGTCACGTCGATCAATTCGATCGCGCTGGTGCGAACGCCCAAATCGGGGCCGGAGCGGAATATGGCGCCAAGTTGATCTTCGGGAGTCTCGGCTCGCTCGCCAAGGGTGTGGGCTACGGTATCGCGTCGTTGTTCGACAGGCGCCACGAGAAGTGAGCTGCTTTTTTGCGCGCGCTTCCTGTATACGTCGTTCTTCATGGGCCTCGCCCCCGATGACGCATTCCTCAAGGGTGCCAATCTCAATTGCGACATAGAGGCGATCCGGGCGTCGTTTTCACCCGAGGAGATCGCGGCCTTCGAGCGCGCCCTGCCGCCGCATGTCGCCGAGCTTTTTCGCACGCGCCACCCAGCTGCGAGCTGGGTCTCGGTGCGCGACATGCTCGCCCTCTACGCCGAATGCTTCGAGCGGCTGTGCGGCAGGGACCGGGGCGAATGCGAGTCGTCGGCCGTGTCTCGACCGGCCGCGATCTGAAGACCGTCCATCGTGCCTTCATCAAGATCCTGTCGCCGTCGTTCGTCATCCGGCGCGCGTCGCTCGTCTGGCGATCGTCGTTCAAGAACTGGGGTGACGTCTGCGTCGTCGCCGAAACGCCCACTTCGGTGCGGTTTCGCTTCGCGACGATGCCCGGCGCCACCGCGGAGCTCTGGCAAATGGTCGCTGGAGGCAACGACGCGATCAGCGAAGCCATTCGCGTGCGCGAGCCCAAGGTCGTCATCAGCGAAGGCGGCGGCGCGGGGGACGACTTCGCGGTGATAGACATCACCTGGCGGTGAGCGTGCGATAGATCGGCGATGACGGGGCGCCCATTGGACCGCCCGATCAACTGCCCTGGTACTCGAGCGAGATGCCGACGAGCGTCGCCGGCCCGGTGCAGGTGTCGTTCGCGTCGAAGTCCCAGCGAAGGATCTGCATCGACAACGCGTCACCGCCCAAAAACGTGCTCGGTGTGCCGAGGGTGTACGTCTGCGCCAGCGTCGTCTGCGGCGCCGCGAAGGCGAGGACGTCTCCCGCGGCGTCGGTCGGTGCCGAAACGCCTTGGCTGTTCATCCCCGGGCGAAAACGCACGGCGGCATTCGAGCGCAGCACGATGGCGCAGGTAAAGCTGTTGAAGAGGACGAGCCGCAAGCTGATTTGGGTTCCGGCGACGTAGTCGGATGGAATGACGGTATTCAGGAAGAAGTCATTGTTCGCCGCGTTGTTCAATAGAACTCCAGAGCCATTCACGCCGGCGCCGCTGCCCAAGCGAACGGCGTTGACCGGAATCACCACCGACCGCGGGCCGACACGGCAATACGCCGACGGCGGCGATCCGCCGAGCAACGCCGCATCGATCCCGCCCGCTGATGCGATCTTGGCGAGGATGTCGGCGCCCGTGTCGCTCGATCCCGCCGGCCCGGTCGGTCCAGTGGCGCCGGGCGCTCCCGCCGAACCCGCGGGTCCCGCGGCGCCCGTCGGACCCATCGCGCCCGCGGGTCCGGGCATCCCGTCCTTGCCCGCGACGCCCGTGCCACAAGCACCGCTGGCGAGGCAAACGACGATCGAAACCATGCGTACGACACCGCTCGACATGGGAAATCTCCGCACATGCTGAGCGCTGCAGCGCCGAAAACGTGGGCAGGTCGTGACGACGGGTTGTGCGACGGAGGTGATTTTCATACACGGATCTTCGCGCACTCTCTCGCCGTGGATCGAGGCAAGCCGACCGCGTCAACCCCACCGGACGCGCGACGACAACTGGACTTGTCGCGCGACGGTTTCGCCTGAATGAAAAAGCGAGCGCCGAGGTCGAAAAAACGGGCAAAAACTTCACCTTTCAATTCTAGCGCAAGCCCCGTCCTTCGGCGATGCAAGCATCGACAATCGAAGCGAAAATCGCTAGTTCACGCCGCCTATGTCGGACACCCCGAGCCCGCCGCCGGAAGACAATAAATCGCCGCACAAGTTGCCGCCGATTCCGCGCAACATGGAAGACGAAATGCGCCAGAGCTACCTCGATTACGCGATGAGCGTGATCGTCGGGCGCGCTCTTCCGGACGTGCGTGACGGGCTGAAGCCGGTGCATCGCCGCGTCCTCTTCGCGATGAACGAGCTGTCGAACAGCTACAACCGGCCATACAAGAAGTCGGCGCGCATCGTCGGCGACGTCATCGGTAAATACCACCCGCACGGCGACAGCGCGGTCTACGAGACGATCGTCCGCATGGCGCAGGATTTTTCGCTGCGCTACACGCTCGTCGACGGCCAGGGCAACTTCGGCTCCGTCGACGGCGATGCCGCGGCGGCCATGCGTTACACCGAAATCCGCATGAACAAGCTCGCGGGCGAGCTGCTCGCGGACATCGACAAAGAGACGGTCGACTTCGGCCCGAACTACGACGACTCGCTGCAAGAGCCGCTGGTCATGCCCGGGAAATTCCCGAACCTGATCGTGAACGGCTCGGCCGGCATCGCGGTCGGCATGGCGACGAACGTGCCGCCGCACAACCTGCGGGAAGCCATCGACGCCTGCATCTTGCTCATCGACAACCCGAAGGCGACGACGCTCGACATCCTGCAGGTGATGCCGGGCCCGGACTTCCCGACCGGCGCGTCGATCATGGGCCGCGCTGACATCTTCAAGTACTACGAGACCGGCCGCGGCATCTTGAGCATCCGCGCGAAGACGCACTTCGAGACGAACCCGAAGAACGATCGCGTGGCGATCATCGTCGACGAGATCCCGTACCAGGTGAACAAGGCGAAGCTCATTGAAGCCATGGCCGACCTCGTGCGCGAGAAGCGGCTCGAGGGCATCAGTGATCTTCGCGACGAGAGCGACCGCGACGGCATGCGCGTCGTCATCGACTTGAAGCGCGACGCGGTGCCGGAAGTCGTCTTGAACCAACTGTTCAAGCACACCGCGCTGCACACGAGCTTCGGCGTCATCTTGTTGGCCATCGTCAACGGCCAGCCGCGCGTCTGCACCATGCGCGAGCTCGTCGTGAACTTCATCGCGCACCGAAAAGAAGTCGTGACGCGGCGTTCGCGCTTCGAATTGCGGAAGGCCCGCGAGCGCTTCAACGTGCTCCTCGGCTTGCTCGCGGCGCTCGACAACATCGATCGCATCATCACGATCATCCGCGGCAGCAAAGACGTCGAGGAAGCGAAGGCCGCGCTCCTCGCCGAGAAGTTTAAGAACTCGAAGTCGCTCGACATCTTGAGGGCGGTCGCCGACGCGCACATCGAAGCGTCGCTCGCGGCTGGCCACACGCGGCTCAACGACGCGCAGGTGACGGCGATCCTCGAGATGCGCCTGCAACGCTTGGTCGGCCTCGAGCGCGACAAAATCCTCGCTGAGGCCCAAGAAGTGCGCGACCTCATCGCGTACTTGCTCTCGGTGCTCGCCTCGGATCAGAAGCTGATGAGCGTCATCGTCGAAGAGCTGAAGAAGATCCGGGAAGAGTACGGCGACGATCGGCGGACGACGATCGAAGGCGACGCCAAGGATCTGTCGGTCGAAGATCTCATCGCCGAAGAAGACGTGGTCGTCACCGTCACGCACGAGGGCTACATCAAGCGTTCGCCGACGAGCGCGTACCGAACGCAGGGTCGCGGCGGCCGCGGGCGCAGCGGCATCACGACGAAGGAAGAAGACTTCGTGGCGAACATCTTCGTCACGTCTACGCACAGCTACATCTTGGTCTTCACGAACAAGGGCAAGATCTACTGGCTGAAGGTGCACGAGATCCCAGAAAGCGGGCTCAACTCGCGCGGCAAGCCGATCGTCAACTTGGTGCAAATCGAGCAGGGCGAGAAGGTGCAAGCGCTCTTGCCGGTGCGCGAGTTCACCGAGGGCAAGTACCTCTTCTTCTGCTCGCGCTTGGGCACCGTGAAGCGCACGGACCTCATGCAGTACTCGAACGTGCGCCCGAGTGGCCTCATCGCCACCGGCATCGACGAAGGCGACTCACTCATCGGCGCCGCGATTACGGACGGAAAGAGCGACGTCATGCTCGCGACGAAACAGGGCATGGCCATTCGCTTCAGCGAAGAAGACGCGCGCGCGATGGGCCGGACGGCCACGGGCGTCAAAGGCATCACGCTGTCGGACAACGACGAGGTCGTCTCGCTCGAGATCCTGCGGCCGGAAGCGCCCACGCTGCTCACGGTCTGCGCGAACGGCTATGGCAAGCGCACCGAGCTCAGCGAGTACCGCGATCAGTCGCGCGGCGGTAAGGGCATCATCACGATCAAGACGAGCGAGCGCAACGGCGAGGTCGTCGGCGCGCTGACCGTGAGCGAGATCGACGAGGTGATGCTGTCGACGAACCAAGGGACGATGATCCGCACGCGGGTGAGCGAGATCCGGACGGCCGGGCGCAACACCCAGGGCGTGCGGCTGATCAACGTGCAAGAGGGCGAGTTCGTGACGGGCGTGACGCGGATTGCGCAGGAAGAGGCCGCTTCGGGGGAGACCCCGCCGGCGGCGCCTTCGGAGAGCCCGGAAAGCTAGCGATTTCGGCCACGGCCACCTGCACGGCCACGCTTAAGAACGGGATAAGGCTCAGAAACTCTGGCATCCTCCGGCCGGAGTCGATTTCGCTGCGAATTCTAACCGGAATCGTGTTATATTGTTTAAACGTATGTGGCGTTTAACAGTGGGCGCCGGAGGCCTGCGATGACGACGATCAATAGAGATCCTGGCGTTTCGAACGCGGCGCTGGCCCAGCAGAAGCTGAAGGCCCAAGCCCTCGTCCCGAGCGCAAAGGTCAGCGCCGCAGCGGCGGCGGCGGCCGAGGCGCTCTATCAAGCGGCCTTTTCGGCGTTGCCGACGCCGGTGAGCGGAATGAGCGCCGGCGGCAGCGCGGCGACGGCCGGGACGCGCGTCGACACGGAGCCGAAGTTCGCCGCGCTCTTCGACAAGTTCATCGGCGGCGAAAAACCGCAGGGCGCCATCGCCAAGGACTTCGTGCGCGAGATGCCGGAGCACTTGGCCGTCGTCGTCGACGCCGAGCAGCTGATCCCGAACCCGCAGGAGACGCCGAAGGAACTGCGCCTGGTCGTGTCGAAGATCGTCGACGCGCACTTTGCGCTGCTCGAGAAGAAGTCCGGCCTCGCGCCGGGCGGCAAGCCTCTGGAAGACACGCCCGTCGGCCAGTGGCTGTGCGGACCGAAGAAGGACGTGCTCGAGAAGGTGGCGCAGCAACTCGGCACCTCGCTGCGCCAAGCGACCGGCTCGCCGAAGAGCGCGGCGAAGACCGATCCGCTCGCGGTCGGACCGAAGGAAGAAGAAGCGATCGACGAGATGTTCAGGGCGCTGCCGTCGGGAACGATCAGCAGCAACGCCGACATCGAGTGCTGCATCCAGCTCATCTTTTTGCAGCTCGGCGTCGACTCGGAAAAAGATCTTCGCGACGCGCTGAAAACCATGAACGACCGCATCGCGCAGAAAAAAGCGATGCGCGAGTATGCGCAGGCTGTGCGCACCGTGCAGGCGCAGGCGAAGCAGCAGCTTCAGAACGAGTACGCGACGCTGAGCCAAGCGCGGCAGATCGAGTGCTCGTTCGAGCAGTTTGCGTCGATGCGCCCGATCGACGTGATGATGCCGAAGCTCGAGCAAACCGAGACCGGCAAGTGGGTCGTGCGCGACGGCAGCGCGAAGATCATCGAGCCGTTGTGGTCGAAAGATCCGAACAGCATCCCGGAAGCGCTCAGGCCCAAGCTCGATCAGTCGACGACCGAAGGCTTGGCGATGAAGTACGGCCTCTCGGAAGCGGCGATTCTGGCGCTGCGCGAGCTGTGGATGGCGAGCGCAGGCGCGAACCCGGGCACCTTCGCCGAGTACCTCGAGACGAAGATGAAGCTGAAGAAGGCGCGAACGCCCGAGGAAGCCGAGGCGAACCGCAAGAAGGCGATCGAGGTGCTCAGCAGCGGCATTCCTGGCGCGCCGCCGCCCAAGCCCTTTGATCCGAGTAAGGTCGGCGTCGCCGTCACCTTGGACAAGGGCGCGAAGTGGGGAACCACGATAAAGGCGAGCTCATCGCCGACCGGCCCGTCGCGTGAGGAGCTCGGCATGGGTCGCCAGACGACCGAAGACGCCGGCGGCGGCGAGACCAGCGAGGGCATGCGCCAAGGCACGGGCACCATGAAACCGATGGTCAAGGCCGAGACCAAAGCGCTCATGGTCGGCATCACCTACAAGAAGGCGCTCGAAGAGACCGGCAACAGCGGCGCAACGCCGGAGCAAGCGCGGCAAGCGGCGATCGCAGCGCTCAACCAGTCGAAGCCGCCGGAGCGTTACGGCGCAACCGCCGGTGCGCCGCTGGCGTCGGGAGGCCTGCGCCTCGAGCTCTTCGATCGGGAGATCGACAAAGCGAAGGGCGATCTCGACACCGTGTCGGATCAGACCGCGCTCGAACAGATGCAGATGCAACGTTACCTCGAACGCCGAACCAAGGTGTTCGAGACGCTGTCGAACGTGATGAAGAAGATCGCGCAGACCGTCGGTCAGATCATCGAGAACACGAAGTGAGGGCACTGTCATGAGCGTCAATCTTCGATCCGTCCCGCAAGGTCCCGGTGGACAAACGCTTCCGCCCGAAGGCGAAGGCGTGGCGCAGACCGACACCGCCGATCGCGTGCAAGCAAAATCGGCGAAGCAGGCCGAGAGCGAAAAGGGCGTCGAGGAGCGGCGCGAGAAGAAGATCGGCGGCGGAAACAAAGAGGTCGACGGCGTCAACAAGTCAAAGGCGATCGATCAAGCGCGCGCGCTGATCGAGGCGCTCGCCAAAAGCGGGGTCATCGCCGAAGGGACGCTCAGCGAAGCGGGGAGAAACGAAGCGCTCGCGCTCTTCGAAGCGTTCTTGCCGAAGCTCGGCAAGCCCACGGGCGCGCTCGCCGGCGATTTTTCGACCCGCGACGACGTGGCACCGCTGCGCGCGATCCCCGAAGCGCTGATCCACGAAGAAGCGTGGCGCGATCTCGCGGAGGTCGCGGCGAAGCTGCTCAGCGGCAGCGGCGCGAGCCTGGGCGCGAACCAGAAGGCTGTCAACCTCGACGCGACGCTCACCGCGCTCTTGAAGAAGCTCGACAGCAGCGACGGCGAGCGCACGCTCGATCCCGCGGCCGTCAAGCAGATGCCGGCGCAGTGGGTGAAGTACGCGAAGATCGTCGAGGCGTTCTGGAAACATGACAAGAGCGCGCTGCTCGAGACGCCGCAGCCGACGCCGCAGCAAGTGGCCGCGCTGGCAGCGATGAAGCCGCACTTGGAAGCGCTCGCCGCCGTGTGGAAGTCGAGCTACACGCCCGCGATCAAGAAGGCGCAAACCGCGAACGCGCCGAGCGACGTGCCGGAGATCCCGGACGCGACCGTGACGGCGATCGAGGAGGCGATGGGCGGGCGCTCGCTCTCGGAAGTCGGCGTGCGAGTCGCAGCGATGTTGCAAGACGGCAAGCAAGGGCCCGAGCTCAAGCAAGCGCTGCGCGCAGTCGCTGACGGCAAGGCGCCGCAAGGCAGCAGCGGCGTCATCACGCTCGCCAAAGCCGCGGTCAGCCACGTGCAAGCGTTCTCCGGCTTCAACGCTGAGACCGGCGACATCGACACCCTCGTGTGGATGGTGATGATGGAGAGCGCCAAGGTCGAAGAAGCGATCATGCGCGATCAGATGAAGGAGATGCAGAAGCAGAACAACTTGAAGAAGGCTCAGCGCGAGAAGCTGTCGATCTTGCGCGAGGGCGAAGCGCGAATGAACGCACAGATGGCCGAGGAGTACCACCACCTGCAGTCACAGGGGAAAGTGCACCCGACGATCTCGCTCGACCAGTACAAGACGTGGCGCAAGGTCGCGTGGGGCGATGGGCAAATCAACGAGGACGGCACCTTCACGGGACCGCGCCCGACGCTGCCGCAGCCGCCGCCGCCGATCCCTGAGTGGATCAAGAACGGCACGACGCCGCAGGTGCAAGGCGGTGGTGGAACGGCGGGCAACAAGTACGGCCTCGAGCAGGACGTCGCGAAAAGGCTCGAAGAGATCTATAACGCGCTGCCGAAGGACGGAAAGCCGCCGAAGCCGCTGAGCTTCGACGCGTGGTTGAGCGGGACGCTCGGTCTCGAAGAGCCGAAGGGCACGGGCAAGGCCTACGTCGACGCCGCGATTCGCAACCTCGAGAAGGCACAGGCCGCCCTGAGCGATCGCGGCAAGTTGGGCGCGGTGAACGAGACAAAGGGCCCGGACGGCCCGGTCCTGACGCTGCAACAAGTGATCGACAAGGCTGCCGAGTTTTACCTCATGGAGATGCTGAACGGCCTCTCCGGCGTGTCGCCGAAGCTGAGCGAGGTCGAGCTCGCCAAGCGGCGCGCCGAGGTCGACAAAGCGCTCTCTAACATGTCGAAGGAAGATAAGGCCGCCTTCAACGCCGGCGGCTACGGCAAGGCCGCGATCGCCGACAAAGTGAAGAAGCTGGGCCAGTCGCTCCAGGGCGAGCTCGAAGCCCTGCAACGGAAGATGGCCAGCAAGTACAACCCAACCGGCGGCTCCATCAACGGCGGAGAGCACGAGGTCGGCAACTGGCGCGAGTTCTTGAAGATCTTCCCCGGTGGCGCGCACTTCTGGACGCAACGCGAGGGCAAAGGTCTGAACGGCCGCGACGACTGGGGGTGGAACGACTACAACAACTTCTCGGGGCGCAGTGAGTTCTTCTCGCCCGGCGGGGTCATCGGGGCCGTGATGACGATGCTCGGCGGCTCCACGCTGCAAGGCGAGCGCGGCACCGGCAAAGGCGGCTGGGGCGAGCTCGTCGACAAGATGAAGGAGTTCGGCTCCGGCGCCGTCAATTTCGCCGTCCCTGCGGATCCGGAAGGTCCCTCGGCCAAGGACCTCGAAGACCTAATTGCGAGCGGCATGACCGAAGCGAAGAAGGAAATCGCCAAGGCGCTAAAGGCGTATCGCGAGATTCAGAGCATGTCGCGCAACCCGGACGGGTCCTACTACGGCACACCGACCGAGGAGACCCAGGAGTACTTCGACGCCTTGATCGCGGCCGGCAAGATCAAGAAGGGCAAGTCGCCCGACGAGATGCGCGCCGAGCAGGCGGAGAAGGACAAGCAGGAGAAGGAATACCTCGACGGCCTCAAGAGCGGCGACGGCAAAGTGTCGTCGTACGCGCTACGCCTGAACCAAAGCGGTACGATCTCCGAGCTCAATGCCGCGGTCGAGACCGCCAAGACCACGCTCGACACCATGGGCGACATGAGCGCGATCGAGAGCATGCGCATGCAGCAGATGATGGAGCGCAGATCCAAGGCGCTCGAGATGCTTTCGAATATCATGAAGAAGATGGCGCAGGTCTCGGACAGCATCGTGGCCAACTACAAATGACGGCCACTAGAACGGGAGTGTGAATGGACTCGGTCGCGAAGACCCTCGGTCTTCAAGGCAAGAACGCGCAGGAGTACACGCGCCTCGCCTACTTCTTCCTCCAGAACGGCGAGCTCGAAGGTGCGGAAGGCGCCGCCGAGCTTGCGGTCGCGCTCGACAAAGACGACGCCGACGCGTGGGTCGCGATCGCCACCGCGCGCGCGAAGCAGAAGCGCTATCAAGACGCGGTGCCTGCGTACTTGGAAGCGCTGCGCCGCCGGCCCACCGATCTCGCGAGCTGGACCGATCTCGGCGAGGCCTACGTCTACTTGATGGACTTCGAGCACGCGGCGGCGGCTTTGGAGCGCGCGCTCGAGCTCGATCCGCAAGGCCAAGACCCGTGGGGCCGCCGCGCGCGCGCGATCGTAGCCCGGGTGCTCAAGCAGCTGCGAAAATAAAGGTCCCAGGGACCATTATTTTGACCAGTTTCTGTACACTTGCACGGAGGCGTCGGTTGCGGGTGTACAAAAGTTGGACAGAAAATAGGTCCCTGGGACCTTTTTCAGCGTTTCTTGGATTCGCGCTCGACGAGCTTCTGAGTGTTGAAGCCGACGTTGTCGAGAAAGGGCTTCTCTTGCTTCAGAAGGTACGCGGTCTTCGGGCTCGTCATGTTCGGATCGATGTCGAGCACGGCGTCGATGAAGCGGTCGCAGAGCGCCGGCCGCAGCTCACGCTCGCGTTGATCGAGCGCCGCGCGCTCGGCCGCGATCGCCTTCTTCTTCTCTTCGAGCTCCTGCTTCAGCTCGCGCACGACCTCGGTGAGCGAGCGTGCGTCGTTCGGGACCGCTTGACCCTTTTGCCCGGGCGCGCCCTTCACCGCCTGGCCGCTTTTCGCTTGCTGCAGCTGATCGAGGAGCACGGTGCTGTCGACGGCGCCGTTGCGCAACGCCGGGTTCAACGCCATCGCTTTACGCAGCAGCTCTTTATTGGCGCCGATCTTCGGGGCTTCGGCCTCGCCCATCGCGTCGTCCCAAGCGTCGAGATCATCGTCTTTCGCCATGTCGTTTCCTACTCCGAGGATAGCCCGTCTGCGAGCGCTCGCGGCTGCGATTATAGCCCCGGTCTGTTAAGATTGTTATATGTTTAGTGGCTTGTGCTTCATGTTGTCGATGAGCCTCGTCGGGTCGAGCCCGATCGACACCTATAAGCGCGGCAAGGAGCTCTTCGACGCTTCCTACTTCGAGCAAGCGGCGCCGCTGCTGAGTCTGTTCGTGGAAGATCCCGGCAACGCGTCAGCGACGACGATCATCTCGGCGCGCTGGATGCTCGCGCAGGCGAAGTTCTTCACGCACGACGAAAAAGGCGCGGCGAAGCAAGTGCGCTGGCTGATCAAGCAGAAGGCCGAGACGCCGCCGGACTTGCCGCCCGGGTTCGAAGCTTTCGTCAACAACCTCCGCGCCGCGACGCCCGCGCCGACGCCGCCAACACCGCCGAAGCCGAAGCCCAAAGAGAACGACAAGCCGGCGAAGCCTCCGCCCGTGGAGCCGAGCGCGCGGCAGTTGCCGGTGGAGACGCCGCCGAGCCCCGACGCGCCGATCGAGGTGCAGCCGGATGCGCGGCCAACCGAGAGCACCGAGATCACCGCTCCAGAAGCGCTGCAGCCGATGCCCGCGTGGTATCTGCGCGGCCTTCCCGGCGGCGTCGGTCACCTGATCGCGAAAGACTACATCGGTGGATCGGTGTTCATGGTGCTCACCGTGCTCTCGGCCGCGGCGAACATCACCTTCCTCGTCATCAACGCGCGCGCGCTCGGCCCGGACGGCACGCTGCCGGCGACGCCCGCTTATCCCGGCCTCTACATCGCGCAGCATGTGAGCGCCGGCGTGTTCTACGGCATCCTCGCCGCGAGCTTGATCGACGGCATCGCCTTCGTGCCGAGCCGCGTGGCCGACAAGTGGGCGCCGCCATGAGAATGCTGCTCCGAGCGCTGTGCATCGTCGCCTGCTCCGGCGCGTGCTTTCCGCTCTATCCGTACAAGGCGCGCTCGGTCGACGGCGGCACGGGCAGCACCGGCACGACCGGCGGCACCGGCACGATCATCGACGACACGCCTGCGCTCGCGATCTCGCTGGAGCAAACGACAATCGATCTGCTCTCGGGCGATCGCGTGGGGCTCAGCGTCACCGTCACCAGGCCGCAGAGTCTCGCCGGCGCCGTCACGCTGAGCGTGGCCAATCTGCCGGCCGGCGTGAGCGTGGAGATCCCGGATCTGCCGGCGGGCACCTCGCTCGCACGCCTCGTCTTCGTGACGGCCGCTGTCGCCGCAACGCCCGCGACATCCGTGACGATCGCCGCAGCGATGACCGGCGCTTCGAACGCGAGCGCGCCGGTGACGATGACCATCGGCAACGGCAAGCGCGTGACGGTGTCGCCGGCGAGCGTTCGCTTGGTCCGCGGCACGCCGCTCTCGTTCACCGCCACACTCGCGCGCGACTCCGGTTTCTCCGGCGTCGCCACCGTCGAGGTGATCGGCGCCACGGCGGACTTTACCGGCGCCACCTCGGCCACGCTCGCCGCGGGATCGACGATTCAGCCGTTCAACTTCGCGACCGGCGGCGCGCAGGTGCCGGCACAAGTCGATCTGCGCGTCCGCGTCACGCACGCCGGCCTCGCGCTTCCGGACGAAACCGTCAGCGTCGATCTGCGGCCGCTCCCGGGCTCGCCGGACACGAGCTTCGGAACGAACGGCGCGCGCCAAGACACGATCGGCAACGTCATGGCGGCGCCCGTGCAAGCGATCGTCACCGCGGGCGACGCCGTCCTCGTGCTGGCGACGACCTACGCCACGCCGCCGGGCGACGTCACCGAGCGCGAGGTGGCCGTGCTCATGCGCTACAACGTCACCGGCGCGCCGCAGATCATCGCGCAGCTCGCGATCTCGACGCCCAGCGAGCGGCCGCTCTTCGCCAAAGCCATGCGCCTCGACGGCAGCGGCCGCATCCTCGTGCTCGGCGAAACCGACGTCGTCGGTGGCTTTCGTTCCCTCTACGTGGCGCGCTTGCTCGCCAACGGCGCGCTCGACGACAGCTTCGGTACGAACGGCGCCGTCCTCCTCAGCACCTTGCCGGGCCCGCTCGGACCGCCGCTCGGGCCGTGCTCCGCGGGATCGATCTTCGTGCGCGGCGGGCAAGTCATCGTGCTCGCAAAAGCCACGGACAACGCCGCGTCGTGCAGCTCGCCAGGATCGATCCGCACCGTGCTCTTCGCGTTCGACGATACCGGCACGATGGTCCCGGGCTACGACTCCGCCGGCGCGCACGACGTCTACGCCGTGCATACGGAGGGCGGCTCGTACGATCAGACGCTCGCCGGCGGCGCCGAGAACGCGAGCGGCGAGATCGTGGCGCTCGGCGGCAGCATCCGCTCCGGCTCGAACACGATGGCGCTCGCCTCGCGCTTCGACACGTTGGCGCCCCCCGCGATCGCGGTGAACAGCTTCGCCGCCGTCTCCTTCGCCACCAGCGGCTCCAACGGCGCCGACGTTCTGCGCGGCGCCACGGCGGCTGCGGCCGGCTCTTGGTACGCCGTCGGCTCGGCGACGCGCACGACGTGGGCGGTCGAGCACGCGTTGGTCGCGCGCATCAAGAGCGACGGCGTGCTCGACGGCACCTTCGCGTCGAGCGGCGTCCTTCACTTCGTACCCGGCATCGCCGCGAGCGAAGGCCGCCTGGCCGCGGTCATCACGGACGCAATGAACCGCGCGATCGCCTGCGGCACGCTCGTCGACTCGCTCGCGGCGAAGCGCATGGTGGCGACGCGGCTCACTCCCTCCGGCACCGTCGACGACGCCTTTGGCAGCCAGGGCTACTTCGTGGTCACACCCGCGGCAGGCGATCTCGAAGGCGGCGCGATGGCGATCGACAGCAAGCTGCGCGTGTGGATCTTCGGTGGGCAACCGGCCACGGGAAACGTCTACGCGGCGAGGTTGTTCAGCGAATAACGGCGCCTCGGTCGCCCAGAATGTCGCTAGCGCGTAAAGTCGAACACCGCGAGCGTCTCGCCCTCTTCCGCCGACACGTCGACCACGCGCTCGATGCGCCCGTAGCGCGGGTTGTCGACGATCACCGCGTGCGGCCCCGCTGACAACACGACGACACGCAGCTCCGGCGTCACGCCGCGCTCGACGCCGTCGATCGTCACCTTGCCCCACGGCTTCACCGCCACGCGCAGCGCGCCCGTCACTGGCGGCGGCAACGGCACCGGCGCCACCGGCGGCGTCTCGGCGATCGTCGTCACGGGGCGCGGCCGCAGCAACCGCACGCCAGCCCAGGTCAAGACGAAGCTGAGCACGAGCGCGGCGACGAGATAGTACGGCCAGCGCGCCGGCCCTTTCTCGCGCCGCAGTTTCTTGATCGCCGTCTGCAGCTTCTCGCCGCCGCGCAAGGTCGTCTCTTCGCTGCGCTCGCCTGGCGTCGTCGCGACGGTCGTCTTGTCTGCGCTGACCGCGGTGACGGCAGTCTTGTCGTGGACCTCGGTCTGCTTCGTGATCTCGGTCCGGTCCTTCGGCGGCGCGTGGCGGGCGTTCCAGTGCGTGACTTCTTCGAGCGGCGGCTCGCCCGAGCCCATCAGCATGCGCTTCATCCGCGTGAAGTCGCCGCCTTCGCCTTCGACCGGCTTCAGGTCACGCGGCTTCGACCCGCGCGCCTTCGCAATCGCTTTACACACATCCTCGAAGGGCTTCCCCGCACGCGCGCCGAGGCGAAACAAGGTGTTCTTCGCTTCACCGACGAGCGCCGCGCGCTTGCCGATGTCCTTGTCGAGCAGGCTCGCGATCAACGCCTCGTACTCGGGCGAGCAGTCGATGAGCTGCGTCAGCGGAAACGGCGGCGACTTCATGATCGCCACCATCGAGTCGCGCAAGGTCTCGCCGGGAAACGGCAGCACCTCGGTCGACAAGAAGTAGAGCGTGGAGCCGAGCGAGAAGATGTCGCTCGCCGGCGTCAGGCGCAGGCCGCGCAGTTGTTCGGGGCTCGCGAACGCCGGCGTGCCGACGCACTTCGTGGGCTTGTCGATGAAGGTGTCGCCCGGCGCCGCTTCTTCCGAGAGCAGCCCTTTGCAGAAGCCGAAGTCGATGAGCACGACGCGGCCTTCTTCGGACAGCATCGCGTTCTCGGGCTTGATGTCGCGGTGGATGATGCCCTTCTCGTGCATCGCCGCGATCGCTGCCGCGAGCATGTAACCGACGGCGCACGTCTCGAGCTCGTCGAGCGGCCGGCCGGTGACGAGCGAGAGCAAGTCGACGCCCTTCACGCGCTCGATGATCAGAAAGGGCGTCTTGCACTCGGGGCCCGAGTAGTCGATGACGCGCACCACGTTCGGATGCTCGACCTGCGCCAGCGCTTTGGCCTCGCGGTGAAAGCGCATCGACTCGTCGGGCGTGGCGTCTTCTTGGCCGAGGCGCAGCTTGACGGCGACCTCGCGGCCGAGGCGCGTGTCGGTCGCGAGCAGCACCTTCGCCGTCGAGCCTTCGCCGAGGTAGCCGTCGACCACGTAGCGATCGAAAGGCGCGTAGGCTTGGCCTTCCAGGGCGAGCAGTTTTCGCAGCGTCACTGCCACCCGCTGACTTTAGGCGCGCCGGGGTGTTGTCGCAAGGAGCGAATGAAGTGGCAGGGTGTCCGAAAGTCTGCGACAACTGAGGCGATGGCTTTGCGGCTCGCGCTCATCTGCATGCTCACCGCGTCAGCGTGTCGGAGCGACGTCGCCAACGGGATCGACGCCGCGAACCAGCAGTTCTTCGAGCAACGCTACGCGCGCGCCGAGGGCTTGTATCGCCGCACCTTGAAGCGCCTCGACGAGCGCGACGGCGGTAAAGCGAAGCCGTCGCCCGAGCTCTTGACCGTGCTCGACCGCTTGGGCCGCATCAACGCGCTCTACCTGCACAACTACGAGCAGGCGATCTCGGACTACGGGCGGCTCGTCTCCGACTATCCCGAGAGCGAAGAGGGCTTCGAAGCGCAGGTGACGATCGCCGACATCTTCGAGAACCGCATGGGCAACCTGCCGCAGGCGGCCACCGAGTATCAGCGGCTCGTGCGGAAGTTTCCGAATCACAAAGACACGCCGAAGTATCAGCTGCAGCTCGCCGAGCTCTACTTCCGCATGAAGAACCACGAGCAAGCCGAGCTCGCGTCGCAAGAGCTCGTCACGCGCTGGCCGACGTCGCCCTTCGTGCCGAAGGCGCGCTTCAACATCGCGAACGTGGCCTACGTCATGGGCCGCGTGCAGGATGCGCTGCAAGGCTACGAGAAGGTGCTCAAGGATTTTCCGACCGACCCCGTCGCGCCGCTCGTGCAGTTCGAGATGGCGAGCTGCCACCAAGAGCTCGGCGACGCCGGCCGCGCGCTCGATCTCCTCTTCGAGGCGCTGAAGACGCACCCGCACCCGCAGGTCGTGCAGCGGAAGATCACCCGCATCCGCCGCCGCCAGAACATCACGGCGCCAAAGCACAACATCATCGCCGAGTCGCCGCATGGTTCAGGAGGGGCCGCCGGCGCCGCCGCCAGCCGTCCCTCCGGCAAGCGCAAGCCGGAAGCGACCGCCGCCACCGTCAAAGAGGACCCGGTCCCGTCCGCCGAAGCGCCCGAAGATCCGCAATAGCGCCTCCCCGGTCCCTTTTCGGGCCGCCTCCCCGGTCCCTTTTCCCTTTTCTCCCCGGTCCCTTTTCGGGTAGCGGCCGGCGCGTGCGATTTCAGCGCTTCGCCGGCTTCGTCGTCGTGTACAACCTCGCCGTCATTCTGTTTGGCGCGTGGGTGCGGATCACCGGCTCGGGCGCGGGGTGCGGCGAGCATTGGCCGACGTGCAACGGCGACGTCATCCCGCGCGCGCCGGCGTTGAAGACGATCATCGAGTACACGCACCGAACGACGAGCGGGCTCTGCCTCGTCTTCGCGATCGTGCTCGTCGCGTGGGCGTACAAAGCGTTCAGCAAGGGCCACGCCGTGCGCAAGGCGTCCGTCACGGTGCTCGTGTTCGTGCTGCTCGAAGCGGCGGTCGGCGCTGGGCTCGTGCGCTTCGGCCTCGTCGACAAGGACGAGTCGGTCGCCCGCGCGGTCGTCATCGCGTTTCACTTGCTGAACACGCTCGGCTTGCTCGCGGCGGGCGGCCTCGCCACGTACTTTTCGGCCTTCACCATCGGCGAGCGCCAAATCCTCGCGCCCGAGAAGAAGCTGCTCTTCGGCGGCGTCATCGCGATCCTGCTGACGAGCGCCACCGGCGCCGTCACCGCGCTTGGCGACACCTTGTTCCCCGTCGCCGCGTCACAGCCGGCGATCGAACGCTGGAACGACCTCTCGCAAGGCGCGCACTTTCTCATCCGCCTGCGCATCGTGCACCCGGTGATCGCCATCGGCGCCGCCGTCTACATCTTCCTCGTCGCCCGCCTCTCTGGCCTCCGCGCGAACGACGCGTATGCGAAGAACACAGCGAAGGTGCTCGGCGGCATGGTGCAAGCGCAGATCCTCGTCGGCTTCGCCAACGTCACCTTGAAGGCGCCGGGCTACATGCAGATCGTGCACTTGTTCGTGGCGAACGTGACGTGGCTCGTGCTCGTCACGCTGATCGCGACGCGGTTTTGGCCGGCTAAGCCAACTCAAAACTGAACAGACAAACGGCCGAGCACGCGGTGCGCGAAGCCCGGCGTTTGCAGGCCCTGCGCGTTCGGCGTCGGGTTGCGCAACGCCATGTCGAGCGGCAGGAACAGGCCGTACTGGATCGAGGCGTCGAAGCCTTTGTTCTTCAGCGGATTGTAGAACGCTTCGAAGTCGAGCTCGAAGCCGATCGGCGAGCGGCCGCCCGGCGTCGACGAGCCGTACAACGCTTGCGCGTAGATCGGCGCGAAGCGACCGCCGAGCCCATTGCCGAAGGTGTAGCTGACCTCGGGCTTGATGTACCAAGCGCCGCTCACTGTCCCGAGCAATTCCCGGAACAAGATGAGATCGACGCGGTAGTCGCGGTTGAATTGGAAGTTGTTGATCGTCGTGTCGTTGATGCCGCGGATGTCGCCGCGCTTGTTGTACGCGTCTTGGCCGATACCGAAGCCCGGTGAGTCGTCGCCGCTCGCGATGCCGGCGCGCAGGCGCACGTAGAGCTCGGGCAGAATGTCGTAGCGCGCATCGAGCGCCGCGCCCCATTGATACGCCCGGTTGCGCGTCATGCAGGGCGGCGGCCGCGCGTCGCTGCAAAGATCGTCGGGAATCACCGAGGTCACCGACGTCGGATCGTTGCCCGAGGGCAAGAGGAAGTGCGCGTAGAGAAAGAGCGCTTCGAGCTCGAACGAGAACTTCTTGTACTGCAGCTTCAACCAACCGTCGACCACGTACGCGAACGAGTCGCGCGCCTGCCGCGTGATCACCGTGTCCGGGTTGTTTGGATCGAAGGGCGTCGTCGGGTTGATGAAGTAGCGCGGATTCTCGCGGGCCTGGAAGCGGAACATGTTCCACAGGCCCCAGTTGAAGACGACCTCGCCGCGCTCGAGCATCTCTTTGACGTCTTCGGGGGCGTCCTTCTTCGCCACTTGCAGCGAGAGCTGCGTCGCGTCGTCGAGCTGATCGAGATCGCGCGCTTGGCCGTAGGGCTGCGCGTTCGACAGCGTCGTCGGGCCTTCCGACATGTAGTCGATCATCGGCACGATGTAGTAGCTGCCGAGCATGCCAACGAACGAGATGCGATCCACGTTGTCGCCGTGATCGCAGTCGATGCAGTCGCCTTCGTTCGCGTACATGCCGAGGCCCCAGCGGTTCGGCTGGCGACCGAAGCGCAGCTCGCCGATCGGGGTCGCGACCTTGGCGTAGACGCGGCGCACTTGGATCACGTCGCGCAGCGCGTTCCAGCCGGCGTTCGGCGACGCTTGCCCGACTTCGAGCACGTTCACCACGGGGCCGCCGCGGTTCACCGAGTTCGCTGTCGAGCCGAGCACCACGTTGTCGAACACGTCGAAGGTGGCGACGAGCTGAATGTCTTCCGTGATGTTCAAGGTCGGCGTGACGCGCAGGCGCATGTTCGCGCCGGCGACGGTCGCATCGCGGCCCGCGCTCGTCGTGTCGGTGCGGCGAATGTTGATGCCCGGCACGTCGTTGGCGAGGTGGCCGTTGAAGATCAAATCGGGACGCAAGCGGAAGTAGCCGTCGAGCTCCAAGAGATTGAGCTGCGGCTTCTGGACGTCCCAGTCTTCCGCGTTCCATTCGGCCGGCGGTAAGTCCGAGCCTTGCGCGCCGGCAGATCCTGGTGTCGCCGCGGGCAACTGCGTCGGCGCTGGAACGATCGGCGCGTTCAAGTCGACGGGTTTCGACGCCGGCTCCTCCGCCGCGAAAGCCGCGGACGAGAGCAGGAGCGCGCTAAAGGCACAGAAAAACGACCTGATCATGCGATGGTGTCCCACGAAAGTCGGCGAGCGCTATCACGCGAAGGGGGCGTGCTCAAGGCAAACGCCAGAGCAAGCCGCGCCGCCTTCGCCGCCCGTTGATTCGCCCCCACAAGCGCGCGTAAGCAAGCCGGTCTATGTCGCTCGACGAGAAGTCCGCCGAGATCGTCGCCAAGGACGCCGCCAAAGCGAGCGGCCACGCCGTCCACTTCGCCGGGCTCGCCGCGCTCTCGGGCGGATTGAAAGCCGCGCGCTTCAAGCTCGACAACGGCCTCACCTTGCTCACGCTGCCGGACAGCCAAGCGCCGATCTTCGCGTTCCAAACCTGGTTCAGCGTCGGCTCGCGCCACGAACCGAAGGGCAAGACCGGCATCGCGCACCTCTTCGAGCACCTGATGTTCAAAGGCACGAAGACGCACCCGCTCGGCGAGTTCGATCACGAGATGGAAAAGCGCGGGGCCCAGACGAACGCGGCGACGTGGGTCGATTGGACCTATTATAGAGAGTCGCTCCCTGCCCTCGGCGACAACTTCGAGACCGTGCTCGGCTATGAGAGCGATCGCATGGTCAACCTGGCGCTCACCCAAGAGATGGTCGACTCCGAGCGCGAGGTCGTCAAGAACGAGCGGCGCCTGCGCGTCGACGATTCGATCCACGGCTCGCTCGACGAGCTCATGTATCAAACCGCATTCATCGCCCACAGCTACGGCCACCCGACCATCGGCTATATGGACGATCTCAACGCGATGACGCTCAAAGAGTTCGAGGCGTTCTACCGATCGTACTACGCGCCGAACAACGCGAACGTCGTCATCGTCGGCGATCTCGACCCCGTGCGCATGGTAGCGGGCGTCGCCAAGGCCTACGGCGCCATCCAGAGGCAACCGGTGCCGCCGCCGCCGACCGCCGTCGAGCCGCCGCAAAAAGACATCCGCCGCGCGGCGATCAAGAAGCCGACCGACACCGAGCGGGCGAGCATCGTCTTTCACGGCCCGCCGCAGAGCCACGAAGATCACGCGGCGTTGCAAGTGGCGGCGGAGATCCTCTGTGGCGGCGAGACCGGGCGCATTTACTCGGAGCTCGTCATCGACAAAGAGCTCTGCCAAGAAGCGCACGCCTCGCTCACGCCCTACAAGGAGCCCGGCCTCTTTCAGATCGACATCGGCATGAAGCCCGGCCTCGAGCACGCGCAGGCCGAAGCGATCGTCGTCGCGCACCTGCAGAAGCTCGCCAAGGAAGGCCCGGCGGCCAAAGAAGTCGAGAAGACGAAGAACCGCATCGAAGCGGCGTTCTTGCGCGTGCTGCTCGACGCCGACGGCAAGGCCGAGCAGATCGGCCACTTCGAGACCACGGCCGGCGACGCGAGCTTCTTGTCCACCGTGCTCGAACGCTTGCGCAAGGTCGACGAGGGCGCCGTGCAAAAGGCCGCTGAAAAATATCTGAACCCGAACGCGCGCACGGTCGCCTGCGCGCTCCCCGAGAACGAAGAACGCCAGGCATGACCGCGGCGTTGCTGTGGAGCTGCATGACTCTGATGAGCGCATCCCCGAAGATGAAAGGCGTCGACCGCGTCGATCGCCCGGACGGCATCACCCTGCTCGTCGCCGAAGATCGCTCGCTGCCGCGGGTCTCGTTTCGCATCGCGCTGCGCTCGGGCGGCGCCGAAGACCCCGACGAGCTGCAGGGCCTCACCCGTGTCACGAGCGAGCTCGTCCTGCGCGGCACGAAGAAGCATGCGCGCCGCGCCTTCAGTGAGCTCGTCGAGGGCTACGGCAGCTCGCTGAGCGGCGACTCCGGCAGTGAGTCGCAGACGTGGGGCGGCGAGTCGCTCTCGCGTTACTTCGAAAAGACCTTCGCGCTCCTGGCCGAAGCGTTGTTGGAGCCGGCGTTCGCGCAAGAAGAGCTCGACAAGCTCGTGCGCGAGATGGAGGCCGAGCGCACCACGCGCAAAGACGACGACTCCACGCTCTCGCGCCTCGCGTTTCGCCGGGCGTTGTACGGCGCCCATGTCTACGGCCGCGATCCGCTCGGCACCAAGGCGTCCCTCGCCGCGCTGACGCCGGAGCACCTGAGAAAAGAGCACACGCGCCGGCTCGTGCGCGGCAACATGATCGTCGCGGCCGCGGGCGACATCGACGTGGCGACGTTGTCAGGGTTGCTCGACCGCTACTTCGCTGCGATCCCGGCCGGCGCGTCTTTGAGCAAAGAGATGGCGCCGACGCCGGAGCCGACGGGCATCACCTTGTATGTCGTCGACAAGCCCGAGCGCACGCAGACGCAGATCATCTTGGGGCGCCCGGCCTTGAAGGGCACGAACCCCGATCACCTGGCGATGAACGTGGCGGCGACGGCGTTCGGCGGCACCTTCACCGCGCCGTTGATGCACGAGATCCGCGAAGTGCGCGGCTGGTCGTACGGCGCCTACGCCGCGATCAGCGAGATGCGCGGCCGCGGCGGCTTCTCGATGGTCGCGGCGCCTGCCACCGGCGACACCGTCGGCTGCATCGAGCTCATGGTCGAGCTCTACAAGAAGTTTTGGAACGGCGACTACCCGGCGTCCCTCTTCGAGTTTGGCCGCTCGTACCTCTTGAACCAATTTCCGTTCAACGTCGCCACGCCCGACGCCCGCGTCAGCGAGTACTTGCACGCCGAGCTCATGGGGTACGGCGACAATTGGGTGCAGAGCTTCCCGGACCGCCTCGGCGCGCTGAAGCCCGACGCGATTCGCCAGATGCCCAAGCGCTACCTGAGCGACACCGACTTCATCATCGTCATCGTCGCCACCCATAAGGAGCTGCAGAACGCCCTTGCGAACCTGAGCTTCTCGCCCGAGATCAAAGTGTTGCCAGTGGAGGCCGAATGAAGTTCGAGATCTCGCACACCTTCAAGAACATCAGCGTCGATCGCTACACGAAGCTCTTCTTCGACGACGCCTTCAATGACGCGATCAAGCCCATCGCCGGCTTGAAGTCGCGCGAGGTGCTCGAGAAGCGCGACGAGGGTCCGCTGATGCACCGGCGCACGCGCGTCATCCCGGACCGCGACTTTCCGGGCCCGATGAAGGCGCTCCTGAAAGGCGGCGAGCTCAGCTACGAAGAGACGACGACGATGGATTGGAACCGCAGGATCCAGACCTTCTCGAGCAAGCTGAACTTCACCGACAAGATCAAGATCGGCGGCGAGATCCACTTCACCGAAGCGCCGAACGGCGGCACCAAGCGCACGCTCTACTTGGACGTCACGGCCAACATCTTCGGCCTCGGCGGCATGATCGAGACGAAGACCAAAGAGAACCTCATCGAGACCTACAACAAGATCGCGCGCTTCACCCAACAGTGGATCGACGATGGCAAAGCCCCGGCTTGACATGCTGCGTCATTCCAAGCGATGGCCGATATGGTGACGACGTTTGAGATGAACAGCGCGCCACGGGGTTTCGCCGCCGAGCGCGATCTGCCGCCCGGTTTTCTCGCGTTCTATGCACCCCTGCACCAAGCGTTCACGCCGCGCCAACAGCTCGTGCGAAAGATTCGGGCGAAAACCTTGGCGCTCTCCCACCAAGGCCAATTGCCGCAGTATCCGCCGCCGTCGGTCGCGAGCGAAGGCGACTGGCGCATCACGCTGCCCGAGTGGTGCCAAGATCAACGCAATCAAATGACCGGCCCCGCCGACGACGGCGAGCTCGTCGTGAAGATGCTGAACTCGGGCGCGCCGGGCGTGATGCTCGACCTCGAAGACTCGATGGCGAACGCCTGGCCCGAGCTCCTGAAGGGTTATGCGAACATCCTGAAGGCCGTGACCGGCGAGCTCAGCTACTTCGACAAGAAGCGCAACAAGGAAGTCGCCATCGCGCCGTCGCAGACGGTGATCTTCAACCGCCTGCGCGGCCTGCACTTGTCGCAAGCGGGCGTGCTGTCCGAGGTGACGAGCGCGTCGTTGTTCGACCTCTGCATGCTCGCGTACCAAGTCGACTACCCGCGGCTGAAGCATCCGCTCGCGTTCTACATCCCGAAGAGCGAGTCGGCCGAAGAGGCGTTCCTCTGGCGCGACATGTTGCAAGCGGTGGCCAAAGCGAAGGGCCTGCCCGCCGACTACTTCAAGGTCATGGCGCTCGTGGAGTCGCACCCGCTCGCGTATCAGACCGAAGAGTTCGTCTACGCGTTGCGCGAGCACATCATCGGCTTGAACCTCGGCCGCTGGGACTACATGGCGAGCCTGATTCACTTCAACCTGAACGACCCGGCGTGGGTGCTGCCGGATCGCAACACCATCCCGCACGACGTCGCGTTCTTTCAGAACCTGCGCAATCTGATCCCCGAGGTGTGTCATCGCCGCGGCATCTTCGCGATCGGCGGCATGACCGCGCTGTTTCCGGATCGGCAGAACCAAGAGCTGAACACGCGCGCGCTCGCGGTCTTGGAGAAGGACAAGAAGAACGAGGCGAGCTGCCTGATGGACGGCGCCTGGACCGGACACCCGGACCAGAACGAGATCGCCGTCTCGCAGTTCCCAAAACCGAACCAAATCAGCGCGCGCCGGCCGAACGCCCCGCGCTATCCCGACTTGCGCCCGCCGCCGGCCGGCGTGGGCCAGAAGACGGTCGCTGGCACGCGCGCCGCCGTGCGCATCGCGATTCGCTATCGCCACGGCGTCTTGAGCAACAAGGGCGCGTCGCTGCTCGACGGCTACATGGAAGATCTCGCGACCGACCGGATCTACCGGCTGATGATCGCCCAGCGCATCCGGCACAAAGACACGGTGGCAATTGTCGATGACTCCGGTCAGAAAGTCGTACACACGCCGGAGCTCGTCACGAAGATCTTCGATGAAGAGCTGAGCAAGTTGCAGGCCGAGCTTGCGAAAGACGACGCCGATCGCAATCGTTACAAGGTCGCGCGCGAGATCACCGAGAACATGATCCGCGAAAACGTGTTCGATCCGATTTGACCGCTTCTAAGGAGAACCGAACGATGTCCAAGAATCCCCCGAGCGACAATTTGATGAGCACGCCCCTCTTGCCCGAGGGCTACTTCGTGCCGAAGAGCCGCAGCGTGCATCCGTCGACGCGCATGCGCCAGCTCTTGAAGTCCGAGCCGTACCTCTTCGGTCCGGGCGTCTACGACGCGACCGGCGCGCAGCTCGTCATGTACTACGGCTTCAAGGCCGTTTACTTCTCGGGCTACTCGTTCGCGATGGGCCATCTCGGCACGACCGACATGGACATCTATTCGTCGGTCGAGATCGCCGACGGCGCCCGCCGCGCAGTCAGCGGCTTGCGCAAGTTCCAACTGACGCTCGCGGCCGGCGATCCCGAAAAACACACGCCGCCAAAGCACGTGGACATCCCGCCGGTCGTCGTCGACATGGACACGGGCTACGGCAACATCTTCAACGTGCAGAGAACGACCGAGCTCTACGTGAACGCGAACGTGGCGGCGGCGCACATCGAAGACCAAGTGGCGCCGAAGCGCTGCGGCCACATCGGCGGCAAGGCGCTCGTGCCGGTGAACGAAATGGTCGGCAAGCTGAAGATGGCGCGCGCCACCGCTGACGACTGCGGCAACAAAGACTTCGTGATCATCGCCCGCACGGACGGGTTGTCCGCCGTCGACGCCCCGGAGTCGAAGCGCGGCATGGAGCTCGCGGTCGAGCGCGGCCTGCGCTACTTGGACAGCGGCGCGCCGGACCTGCTCTGGTGCGAGTTCCCGACGAGCGATCGCGGCCCGGTCGAGACCTTCGCCGGCGAGATTCGCAAGCGCTTCCCGAAGGCCAACTTCGCCTTCAACTGGTCGAGCTCGTTCAAGTGGTTCAACGATCCGAACCCGATCAAGTTCAGCGAGCTCGGCGAGATGGGCTTCAAGTTCATCTTCATCACGCTCGGCGCGCAGCACGCGAACGGCCACGGCCTGTCGGTGCTCTTGCAATCGATGGCGAAGAACCAAGAGCAGGGCTACATCGAGCTGCAACGGAAAGAGTTCGAGCCAGGCACGGACTTTCCGACGAAGAGCCACCACTTCTTCTCGGGCGTTCCGTACCACCACATCGTCGGCAAGCAGTTCGACGCCGCCCGCCTCGGCAAAGAGTTCATGGAAGAGCTTCCGGAAGAGAAAGTAGTCTAGTCTGACCTTCCTCATCGCCGTCGCCTTCCTCGTCCACGTCGCCCTCCCCCTGCTGCTCGTCGCGTGGCTGGTGTTCGGCAAGCCGCCGAGCATCGCGCACTTTCTATTCCGCGCGCTCTTCTCGATCGTCTTCGTGCTGCAGATGGCGGTCGCCGGCGCCGCGTGGACGTGGGTCGGCTTCTGGCTGCGCTACGTGTTGATGGCGGCGATCGTGCTCGCGACCGTCATCGGCGGCGTGCGCACGCTGCGGCGCAAGGTCGATACGCTCGTCATCGTCACCTGGCGCGAGCGGATCGATCTCTTGCTCGCGGTCGGCTTGTTCGCGCTCTTTGCCACGAGCCTCCCGCAGCTCGCGGGGCGCCGGCAGTATGACGGTATCGCCGTCGAGCTCGCGTTCCCGCTGCACGGCGAGCGCTACGTGCCGGTGCACGGTGGGCAAGGCGTGTCGGTGAACATGCATCAGCAGGTGAAGGCGCAGAGCTACGCCATCGACCTCGTGCAGCTCGGCGCCCTGTCGATGCGCGCGGCGGGCATCTTGCCGGCGGAGCTCTCGCGCTACGTGATCTACGGTCGTTCCGTACACGCGCCATGTGCCGGCGAAGTGATCGCGGCGCGCGGCGACTTACCGGATCAGGTGCCGCCGACCGGCGATACGGTGAACCTCGCGGGGAACCACGTCGTCTTGTTCTGCAAGGACGTCAGCGTGCTCCTCGCGCACTTGAAGCCGGGCTCTTTGAAGGTGGCGGTCGGCGATCAGGTCGCGTTGGATGCGGTGCTCGGCGACGTCGGCAACAGCGGCAACACGAGCGAGCCGCATCTGCACATTCACGCGGTGCGCGGGCGCGTGAGCGATCTGCCGGCGCTCGTCGAGACGGCCGAGCCGGTGCCGATGTTGTTCCCCCCGGGTCGGTTTCTGACGCGGAATGACGTCATCAGCAACTGAGTGCCTGGCGGTTTAGCCCTGGCGGGACGGTGGTAGGCAGAAGCATCATTGTGTTACATTGTACACATGAAGGCATCAACGACACTGACGGTGCGGTTGACTCCGCAATTGAAGCGGCGTCTTGACCGCCTCGCCAAAGCAACCAAGCGCAGCAAGTCGTTCCTGACCATGAATGCGATCGAGTCGTTCGTTGAGCTCAACGAATGGCAGGTTCAGGCGATCCAGGACGGGATCAAGTCAGCTGACGCCGGTCACTTGATCGAGCACGAGCAGATTGAGGCGTGGGTGTCGACGTGGGGCACGAAGCACGAGACTGAGCCGCCAAGGTGAAGATCGCCTGGACCGCTGACGCGCTCGCAGATCTCGTTTCCCTGCGCGCTTACATTGCGAGCGAGAACCCAAAGGCGGCATCAGACGTAGCGAACCGCATTCTCGACGGTGTGCGGCTGCTGACGAAAACTCCGGGGATGGGTCGGCGGGGTCGGGTACCCGACACCCGAGAGCTGCTGATTCGTGGAACGCCGTTCTTCGTTTCGTACCGTCGTGCGGGACGCATGGTTCAGATCCTTCGCGTCATGCACTTTGCGCGTCGGTGGCCGTAACCAACGCAGGTGCGCGCCCGCAGGAAGCGTTCGGCTCGGTCATCGAC
This sequence comes from Deltaproteobacteria bacterium, assembly GCA_020848545.1. Lineage (GTDB taxonomy): Bacteria > Myxococcota > JADLHZ01 > JADLHZ01 > JADLHZ01 > JADLHZ01. Next base: position 76,038 of record JADLHZ010000012.1, read on the forward strand.
TTGGCGGCACGGGTGTCCCCCTAGCTCAGCCGCAGCATCTTGTCGGTCCACGCACGCATTTCCTGGGTCAGCGCCGCATCCTTTGCCATCGAGCGCCCGATCGTCGGGACCAGCTGCCGCAGCCGCGAGCGCACGCTCTCGGGCCCAATGCGCGCGTTCAAGTAGCGCGGCGCCAGCTCCAACATGATGCTGACCGCCGTGCTCGCGCCGGGCGACGCGCCGAGCACCGCCGCCAGCGATCCGTCGCGCGCGCTGACGACCTCGGTGCCGAACTCGAGCACGCCGCGCTCGCCGACGCGCTTGATCACCTGCACGCGCTGGCCGGCCCACACGAGCTCCCAGTCGTCGAGCTTCGCCGTCGGCATGAACACGCGCAGCGCTTGGATGCGCTCCTCCGGCGTCAGGCTCGCCTGCTCCAAGAGGTACTTCGTCAGATCCATGTTGTCCCAACCGACCTGCAGCATCGGCATGACGTTGTCGAACTCCAACGACGCCGCGAGATCGAGCCACGAGCCGTGCTTCAAAAACTTCGTCGTCACGCACGCGAACGGCCCGAAGAGCAGCGCAGGCTCGCCGTCGATCATCCGCGCGTCCAGGTGTGGTACGCTCATCGGCGGGCTGCCGACGGGCGCCTTGCCGTAGACCTTGGCGTGGTGGCGCGCGATCACGCGAGCGTTCGTGCAGCGCAGCCACTGCCCGCCGACCGGAAAGCCGCCGTAGCCCTTCGCTTCTTCCACGTCGGACTTGCCGAGCAACGGGAGCGCCGCGCCGCCGGCGCCGATGAACACGAAGGGCGAGCGCACTTCGCGCGCCTCGTCGTTCGCGAGATCCTTCACCTGCACGCTCCACTCGCCGTCCGGCAAGCGCTCGAGATCGCGCACCTCGTGCTCCAAGCACACGCTGACGCCGGGCTGCGCCGTGAGCCACCAGAAGAGTCCGCGGGTCAACGCGCCGAAGTTCACGTCGGTGCCGAGGTGCGAGCGCGTCGCGGCCATCGCCGCATCGACGCGACGGCCGTCCATGAGGAGCGGCGCCCACTCGGCGATTCGAGCAGGATCGTCGGTGAGCTCCATGCCGTCGAAGAGGTGGTGCTTGGTCAGCTCCGAGTAGCGCTCGTGCAAGAACGCGACGTCGGCGTCGCCGATCACGAAGCTCATGTGCGGCACGCTGTGGATGAACGCGCGCGCGTCCGGCAGGCGCCCCGCCGCCACGAGCGTGGCCCAAAATTGCTTCGAGTGCTCGAACTGCTCGTCGATCTTCAGCGCCTTCCCGATATCGACGCTGCCGTCTTTGTTCTGCGGCGTGTAGTTGAGCTCACAGAGCGCAGCGTGGCCGGTGCCGGCGTTGTTCCACGCGTCCGAGCTCTCTTGCGACAGCGCTGGCAATCGCTCGAAGATCGTGATCGCGAGCGTCGGATCGAGCTCCTTCAGCATCGCGCCAAGCGTGGCGCTCATGATGCCCGAGCCGATCAAGATGACGTCTGTATGCGCCGGCTTCACGTCCGCAGCATACCCCGAGACCTACGGCGCGATCGACGCTTCGGTGATCTTCGGGCCGGTGCCGAAGCGGCTGATGACGACGGCGCCGGCGCCGATCGTCGCAATGCAGAAGCAGAGCAGCGTACCGAACCACGGCACGATCGCGAGCAGCGTCAGCGCGCCGAGGCCCACGCCCATCGCGCCGAGCAAGGTCTTGCGCCCGACGAAGATGGGGATCTTGCGCCCGAGCCACACGCTGATCGCGGTGTAGCCGGCGACGTAGACGAAGACCAAGGCGAAGAACGCGACCGGCAACAAGGCGATGCCGACCACGCTCACCGCGAGCAGCACGCAAAACGGCAAGAAGCCGACGACGGTGAGGATGCCGCCGGCCGCCGCCTGCGCCGGCTTCGTGTCGAGCATGCTCGTCACGCGCTCGATGCGCTCCGGCACGAACGCGATCAAGATCACGCTGATGACGAACGCCGCGATCGACGCGAAGATCGTCAAGATCACGAGGATGAGCGACGTCGGCGCGTCGTCGTCCGAGAACGAGCGCGTCGAGCTCTTCGACTCGTGCGCCCGCACCGAGTGCTTCGCCAGGTTCTTGAAGACGCCGCCGAACGAGCCGCCGATCTTCGAGATGTTACCTTTGACGATGCCGCCCTTCTCGATGTCGACGTCGCCGCCCATCGCCGCCGCGTCGCCTTCGATCACGCCGCCGGCCTCGACCTTGATGTTGCCGCCCATCGCCGCCGCGTCGCCACGCACGCGGCCGCGCACGATGAGGTCGCCGCCATGGACGACCACGTCGTCGACGATCTCGCCCTTCTCGACGACGAGATCTTGGCCGTACGCCGCGCGCTCGCCGTGGTCTTTGTCGTCATCGTCGTCTTGATCTTCGTCATCGCCGGGCAGAGATCCCGGGATCGCGGGTGGCGCCGGCGCTTCTTCGTCCTCGTCCTCGCCGTCGTCCTTCCCCTTGTACGGCTTCACGACGAGCGTCGTCCCCTGCAGGCGCGCTTGCAGATCGCCCGCTTCGAGGACGAGCTCGAGCGTCTCACTGAGCGGCCGCTTCGCCGTCTTCAGCGAGATCTTCTGGTCCAGCGTCGGCGCGCTGACGACGAGCGACCAGCCGGCCTTCTTCGCCACGGTCTGCAACGCCTCGGCGACCGTGCCGTGCATGTCGACGTCTATCGGCTGCGTCGACGTCGGAAAGGATCCGATCAGCCGATCCTTCGTGCTCCCTGACGCTGCCGCGAACGCGATGCCCGCGAGCCACACCGCGAAGAATGCTTTTTGCCACATATGCCGTCTCCTTCGCCGAGCACTACGCGCGAACGAGGCGTCTATTTCAGCCGGCGGTCGAATCGTCACGCGCGGGCCCGCACGCTGCGCTCGAGGAGCAAGGTGGTCAGCGCGCACGACACGACGGCGAGGCTCACGCAAATGGCGGCGAACACCGGTGCGATCTGCACTGCCGAGAGCAAGAGCGTCGCGATGCGCACGCCGTGCGACAAGAACAAGGTGGCGCTCGCCTTCAGCTCGTCGAGCCGCAAGGCGCCGCTCGCGATCACGATCGTCATCATCGCCGCCGAGAGCGCGCCGGCGCCGAGCAAGGACCAGATCATCTGCCGCATGCGCCGCGCCTGCTCCGCCAAAGCGATCGCCTGCATCGCGCGCGCCGTGAAGCCTGGCCGCGGCGACGTCATCGAGAGCGCGCGAAGCACTTGGTCGACTTTTTCTTCGCTCATGACTGTGCTCCTTTGGCTTCCAGCGCGCCGCGCAGCGCCGCTCGCCCCCGATGAATCCAGGTCATCACTGTCCCCATCGGCACCTCGAGCGCCTGGGCGATGTCTTCGTAGGATAGCTCATGCAGATGAAAGAGCGCGAGCGCTTCCCGCGGCCCTTCGTCCAAGGTCTGCAACAAGCGCAGCGCCGTTTCTGCGTCGATGCGCAGGCTCGGATCGACGTGCGGCGCGGCCGGCTCGACGGCGCTCTCCGGCGCTTCGTTCTTCCTCTTCCGCAGGCGGTCCAGGCACTGCCGCCGCGCGATCTGATAGAGCCACGGCGCAAACGGGCGCTTCGCATCGAAGCGATCCAAGTGCTGATACGCGCGCACGAACGCGTCCTGAGCGGCGTCCTCAGCCTCGGTGCTGCGCAAATAGCGTCTACAGAGCGTCATCACAGCTCGCTCGTGAGTTTGGACGAGGCGCGCGAATGCCTGCGCGTCGCCCCGCTGCGCGCGCAGCACGATGTTCGCCTCGTCGTTCACCGTCAGGGTGCACTACGCACGAGGGGGAGGGATATTTCAAAGAATTTGCGGGGGCGATCGAGCCCGACCGTCCACGGCCACCTGCGCCGGCCACGAGCTACGCCCACCTGCCACGTGCCAATCGACGCCGTCCACCTGCAACGCTTACGGCCCATCGCGGTGGCCTGGTCCTGGAGGTGGTCTCCCCGAACTTTACGGAGAATTTGAGATCATCTTGCAGGGTATGAGGGAGAGCGCGAAGCTCTCATGATGACATTCAGCGAAGCGAAAACGCTAGTTGCGCGCTCGCGGAATCCTTCGCGTTGCCTGCGCGAGCTTCGCGATGCACTCGGCGGAGCTGAGCTCAACGAGGTGCTCCCAGGTCCGGGCCGTATGAATGCACGAGACGCGCTCGGGACTTTCGAAATTCGATCGAAAACCGCGGGTGCAGCAGGCATTGAAATCCTTGGATTCGAAGAGACGCTTGCGGCACTCGAGCCCATGCCGTCGACCTCGCCCTTGCTGCTGTTCCATTTTTCTTCTGCTAGCCGCACCTTCACGCTGTTCGTCGACGAATCCGCGCAACGACTGATCGGCTGTATTTGCTCAAGGCGAAGGAACCGGTCGGACACCTAAAAGGAACCGATCGAAGGAACCGATCGAAGGAACCGATAAGGAACCGATCGAGGAGGAACATGGATCAAATTTCGGCTGGTGTGCGAAAACAGGGACTTAGCCGCCTGATCCTAGTTCCTACTCGATCGGACAATTCGATCGAAGGAACCGATAAGGAACCGATCGAGGAGGAACATGGATCAAATTTCGGCTGGTGTGCGAAAACAGGGACTTAGCCGGCTGATCCTAGTTCCTCCTCGATCGGACACTCGATCGGACACTCGATCGGACACTCTTTAAAATGCAAACGTGGCTCCCTGCAGAGCAGACACGGCCCAGACGCGCGCTTCCGGCGTAAACGCTCCCCCGAAATATGTGTCAATCGACAGCCATCCTAGGACGTGGAACTGGAGCAAGGGTTGCGGTCGCAGCCCTAAGTTGTGCACCGATCCGACCGCGAGCGTCGTGCGGATCTCGTGCGGTCTTGGCGCGCGCGCCTCCACCAAGAAGTTCAACGCGACGCTGAATGCGATATTGAGGGTGACGATCCGCTTGAATGTCCGGGAGTAGCCAACGAGGGGCGTCGCCCACCAGGTAGTCGGGAGAACGTCGTTCGGCGCGCTGCGAGCAGCGTAGCTGTAGACGCCCGCTTGAGCAAAGACACTTTCGTTCTCGGCAAGCCAGTAGCGCGCGTCGAGACCAAGCCCCAGCGTAAACGTGGCGCCGACTCCGCCGCCCTGAGAGAAATACAACCCCCAGCCGAGCAGCCCGCCCCACAGCGCCAAGTCGTAGCGATCGCTGTCATCCAGGCGGCAGGCGAGCGCGAGCGTCGCGACGCTCCAGCTCAAGCGATCTGTCAGACCCCACACGATCGCGCTGCGGCTCGCCAGCGACCAGCTCGTCGTGGAGCTCGCCAACGGCGCGTCTGGAACCGGGGCCTGTGAGCCTGGAGCAGTAGCGGCCTGAAACCCTAATGCGACGCGCACCTCGGCTTCCATACGGGGCACCGTCGTTCGCGACACGCGATCGGCGGGCCTCGCCTCTCGCCGCGGACGCGCTTCGACGCTAGCGGGTGCGGCGAATGCCGCTTTGCTCGACGCTTCATCAGTGACCGCCGCGGAATCGGTACGCCTCGCCTGCTGCGGCGACGGCGCAAGCGCCACGTGAACGTCCGCCACCACCCGCACAAGCGCGCCCTCTCGTTCGACTTGGTAGTTGATGATCCGCAGCCTGCCGCGCAACAGCGGTTCAGCTCTGCCCTCCGCGCGAGCGGTGCGGTCGATCGCAGCACGGAAAGCATCCATCTCTGCACGAACTTGGGCATTATGGAGGTTCGACGACCTCGCCTCCCCTTCGACGTGCGCCGCCGAGAGCCTCGCAAGCGCCGCCACCTCCTCGATCGACCGGCTGAGCACGACGCGGCCCGTGATACCCCTGGCGCTGGACGGTTCGAACGTGGATTGCTCGTCTGCGAACGCCAGCGGGCGACCGATCTTCAGACGATCTGCCTCCCGATCGAGCACGAAGGCGACGCCGTCGCGGATGATCGCTGCGAGCGCGTCGAGATGCGCTTGCGCTTCGGCTTTCGCTTCGTCAGTACCGTCAGGCAAGAAGACGGCAGCAACGACTCGGGGCGCTGGCTGTACGGGCGCGAGCGAAGCACCAGAAATCCCAACGCAGCCGCTCAGCCAGGCCACCCAGACGATAAGCAGTCCACGCACAGCCGGCCCCCCAATCGCAGTATGCCACGCTCGGCCCAGACGATGGGTGCCCCTCATCGCGAGAGCTCGATCGAGCAGAAACTACGATCACGCGCTCGTGTCGCGCTCGGTCGTTTCCGCCGAAAGCGGCAGCTCGATCCAGAAGGTGCTTCCGACGCCGACGACCGAGGTGGCGCCGCACCTGCCGCCGAGCAGCGCCGTGAACTTGCGCACGATCGCGAGGCCGAGGCCCGTTCCACCGTGCTCGCGGGTGCCGCCATCATCCGCCTGGCTGAACTCCTCGAACATGCGCGGGATCTCGTGCGCGGGGATTCCGGGCCCGCTGTCCTCGACTTCGATCCGCACATGCGCGCCGGCGAGCCTACGCGCCGACACGCGCACGAAGCCTCGCTTCGTGAACTTCACCGCGTTGCCGACGAGGTTGGTGATGATTTGCCGCACGAGCAGCGGGTCCAAGAACAAGCGCGGCAAGTCGCTCGGCACGTCCGCGGTGATCGCCAGCGTCTTCACCTTGCCGATCGCGGCGTTGGCGACGGACACGCACTCCGAAGCTAGCGGCGCTAGCTCGAACCAGCTGGACTTGACCCGCATCGCGCCCGCCTCGGCCTTGGTGAGATCGAGGAGATTGGTGACGATGGTCACGAGGTGCTCGGCCGAGTCGATGCAGCTTTGCAGGTTCGCCCGTCCTTGTTCATCGAGCCGTGATCCGGCCGATGTCAGCGTGAGCTCGGCAAAGCCGATGATCCCTTGCAGCGGTGTGCGCAGCTCATGCGACATCATCGCGAAGAACCGCGACTTGTAGCGCGCCTCCGCCTCGAGCGCCGCGTTCTTCTGGTGCACCTCTTGGGTGCGCTCCCGCACCTGCTCCTCGAGCGACTCGGTGTGTCGTCGTAGCGAGGTTCGCGCCACGGCCAGTCGCGCGACGAGCTCGTTCATTGCGCTGCCTAGATCGGCGATCTCGCGGTCGCCACCGATGGGCACGACGAGGCTGAGGTCATCCGTCCGGCGGATGTCGTCCACGACGAGCTTCAGCACCGAGATCGGTCTCGTGATTCGTTTCGACACGAGAAAGCCGAGCAAAACGACGATGACCCCGACGATGGCGGCCGTCAACGCGAGCACGACCTCGAGCTGCCTGACCGAGGCGAACACCGTGGACGCCGGGCGCCGGACGAGCACTCGCCAACGCTCTTCGGGTTTCGGCCCGCCGAGCTCGGCGACACCCACCACGCTCTGCTGCTCATCGAGCGTTTGGACCCCGCCGGCGACGCTGACGAGCACCTGGTCCGCCGCGTCGACGAGCGCCGCATCTTCGCCGACGTTCTTCGACGACGCCAGCTTCTCGAGCATGCCGCGCAAGGTCCGCTCCGGGAGGAGCCCCCAGATGACGCCGATGACGTTCTTCGGGTCTGCACGAGACGCGATGGGAACGGCCAACAGCAACCCGCGGCCATCCTTTGCGAACGAAAAGGCCCACAGCGGACCCTTGGAGAAGGCGTCGAGCACGGGCGGCATCTGGTCCGGAACCGCGGGAGAGCTGCGCGCGACCGGCTTCCCTTGGGCGTCGTGGACGGCGAGCCAGACGAAGCCGGTATCGAGCTCGATGGCCCTGGCCAGGAACACGGCGATCTTTCCGTCGGCGTCGTCCGTGACGACCTCTTGCATGATATCGAGCCGCGACCAGAAGCCGAGCTGCGCGTTCTTGTCTTTGCGAAACTCGCCGATCGCGTTCGCGACGACGCCGGCGGCACCGCGAAGCTCGCTCTCGATCGCGACCCGCAGCGGCGCCGTGGCGCTGAAAAAAGCTCCAGCGCCGACCAGCAGGATCGACACCCCGCCCACCAGGGTGATGGCGATGAGCACCGTCGTGCGAACGGACCGGCGCTTCACGCTTGAGCCAGTGCCGCCGCCACGCGCTTCATCAGCTCGGATGGGCGTACGGTCTTCGGGATGAAGCCGTTCGCGCCCGTCCTTTCGGTGAGCTCGCGCAGCTCATCCTCTGGGATCGCGGAATAGAACAACACGATCACGCCGCGGAGCGCGGGCTCCTGCTTGATGAGCTGGAGGACCCGTTCACCACTGAGACCGGGCATTGTGGCGTCGAGCAAGATCAGGTCCGGCTTGATCCGGAGCGCCGTCATCGTAGAGCCAAACGGACCAGCGTTGACGGTGGCTTCCATGCCGGCCGCAGTGAGCGCCTGGCGCGCGACCTCGGCTGCTTGCGGGTTGTCGTCGATGATCAACACCTTCTTCACCATCGGATTACTTCCCTTTTTCGTTGGTCAGCGCCAGCACGACGCGCAGATTGTCTCGGGGCGCATCGGATCGGAGGATGCCGATGGCCGTAGGCGTCTTGGCCAAGAAGCGACGCACCGACTCGTCCGAGGTCAAGATGAGCGGCATGCTCGCCACCTCCCCCTGGTAGATCTTCGCGAGCCACTGCCGCTTGAAAACGCCTTCCTCCATCCCGAGCAGCAGGCGCAAACAGTCGTTCTTCTCCGAAGATCCCGCGGGCCGAAGCGTCAGCAGCACCGCAACGCCCGAGGCGGTTCTGGTTCGTTCGGCGGAGTAGAGTTGGCGTGCCTCGTTGAGCGTGAGCGACTGAATCGGGCTCTTGTTGTCGACGACGAGCACCACGCCTGCCGCACCCGGGTACGCGGCGCGCGCAGTGCCAGCCACAGCGAAGAGCGCGACGAGGAGCAACCACAGCCTGCTAGAGCCCAAAGGCCACCTGCAGCCGCACGGTGTTCGAGCGCGGCGCCAAGAAGGAATGTGCGTACTCGGCCTTGAGGCACAGCATGTCTGCGAACCAGACCTTCAGACCCACGCGTCCCGATAGCTGACTCTCGAGGGTCTCCCCTTCGGGCGCGAAGAAGACGTCAGGAACGTTCGTGTCGAAGTGCACCCCCTCGAGGACGACGTAAGGCCGCAGCATCCGCCACTGGTACGAGGCGATCGCCATGTAGGCGTGCGTCACCGAGGGCGCCGCATCGCCGACCGGCGTATGGCGCACGTGGTAGTACTCGCCGAGCAGCTCGAAGTCCGCATACTGCCACACGAGGTGGGCGCCGATGATCCACTCTTCGATGACGCGGTCCCGCAGCGGATAGACGGCCGAATCGGCAGCGGGAGCACGATCGTAGTAAACGTCGCCGCCGAGACGGAGCCCGGGTCGATCGGCCTTGAGGTAAAGCAGCGCGTGGAGCGATTTGAAGAGATCGCGGTCGCCAAACGCGAGAACGTCGTCGTTGATTACCCCGCGCCCGTTACCGACGCCGAGGTGATAACCCAGGGATAACTCGGACCAATTGATGCGACCGAACGCTTCGATTCCCGTTTGATGTACCGGTAAGATCCCGCCTGCGTCTTCGAACGCGACCGGCCGCGGTCGGCCAATCTGCGTCTCGAGCCAGGCGCCATGGTGGAATGTCGTGTTGTAGTAGCCGAAGGGCGCGTGGGTGCGACCGAGCGTGACGCTCAGCCAATCGCCGAACTGGTAGGTGAGCTGCACGCGTTCGAGATCGATGACCGTCGTGCCGTCGGACCCGAACTCAGCGACGACCTCGACCAAAGCGCGAAAGGAATCGGTGAGCTTGGCTTGAGCGAAGAAGTCGAGTTGTCCGAGCGCAAAGCCGAGCGACCTCGGAGCATCTTGATAGCCCGCGGCGACGTCGCCGAAGAGATGAAAGGTGATCGGAAAATCGGTTGTTGCGGGGGACACCATGAGGGGCTCTTCTTCCACGAAGGGCGCCGAGCTCGTCGCGCTCGTCGGGTCTGGCGCGACGCAGGCGTGAGCGACGCAGATCCGATCCCCTTGCAGTCCATGTCTTTATGGCAGCCGAGCTCCGCCGCATCCGCGCTCGCCGGTCTCGGCGGATCGACGCAAGCGTTGGCGACGCAGATTCTGTCGCCCTTGCACTCCTGATCCGACCCGCAACCGACGCCAGCGTACGCGTGGACGCCGCTCAACAGGGACGCAACGAAGGCGCCAAGCGCTAAAACGAAGAGTCTCGGTGCTTTTGAAATCGCGCCCTCGCTCCCGGGGAGACCGAACATGCCCGTGCGCGATTCATAGTCGAGTTCGCGGTGGCAGTCGAACCGTACATGCCCACCTGAGCGAAGCCGCACCCGCCATCGAGATTTTGAATTCCAAACCCTACGGCGACGCCGCCACCACGTGCGGCCAATGCGCCGCCAGGCGCCTACGGAAAGTACGCGCTGTAGGTGTCGGCGGCGTAGGTGCCGCCGCTCGCCGTCGAGATCGAGAGGCTCGGGTGCTGCGTGGCGCTCAGCCCGGGCACGATCCCAGGCGGCAGCTGCACGAAGTTCTCGCGGACGTCGAAGCGAGCGAGCGAGGCGTGGGGCGCCCATGCATGGCTGAACGGCACCGGGCCAACACCGAGGACACCAAGGTCCGTGACGAAGTCTATGTGCATGGCAAAGCCGGGGATGAGGGTCAGGCTCGCGTCGGCGTCGGCCGCCCGTAGCGTCTGAAACTGCGCCGGGTCTGAGATCAGGACGCGCGTGTCATCGGGCGTTTCGACCAGCGAGACCGGGCCCATGAACGCCGTTGCCGGGACCGTGATCGTGCGCAGCGGCGCGTCGCGGTGTACGACGGCGATGACGTTGCCTGGGCGGCGCCAAGCGGCAGCGTGCGGCGATGGCATGAACGCGAACGGGCTTGGCGGCAGCGGCATCGCCGGCGGCGGCAGCGGCGCTGGCAGCGGCAGCAGGACGGTGCCCGCCTCGCTCGTCGTCGCCGCACCCGCCACCTTGAGGTAGACGTTCGGCCCTGAGGAAGCGAAGACACGGCTGTCCGACAGCCAGACGATCTGCGTCGGCGGAATGCCGATACCGGCGACGAGCACATCGCTCGTCACGAGGGTCGCTGCAGGCGTCAGCGAATCGACGTACATGTTCGGGCCGGCGGCGAGGAACGCGATGCGCGTGCCGGCGTCGTTGATCACAGCGCCGTTGCGATCGCTGCCCAGGGCGCCGGTGACGATGGCACCGTCGCTCACGCGCACGAGATTGACGCGGCCGCCGTTGTTGTAGCCAAACCACGTACCAAAGGACGTGACGTCTGAAGGCGTGGCGACGCCAGTGAGCGGCGCGGTCGTCACCACGCTGCCGTCTGGGTGTACGATCTTGGCAACGCAGTTCGGGCAGCTCTGAAACAAGACGGTGGTCGATGAAAACTGCTGGATGTCGAGCGGGCGGACATACATGTGCGACGGCGGAGCGGAGACCGCCGCCGCGCTCAGGATCGTCTCGCCGAGCGGGTCGAAGTCGAGGAGCGAAGCGTTGGCGCCGTTGCGGCCGATGACGAGATCCCAGTTGTTGACTCGGGTGACGTCGCTCGTCGGCAGCACCGACGCGGTCATCGTCGTGAGCGCGCCCGAGCGAAAGTCGAGCGAGCTCATCAGGCCGTTCGTCGTGCGCAGGCAAATGACCGCGTTGCTGTCGCCGCGAAAGTGACAGCTGCCGTGAGTCGCAAGGGTCAAGCCCGTTGTGATCACCTGGCACGAGCGCGTGTGGATGACGGCGTAGGCCCCGGCCGCGCTCACGAGCGCCCACGCGCCGTCCGGGCTGTGCTCGGCACCGAGAGGATTGAGCGGCGCTTCGACGCAGCCGCGGCCTACGCCGCTGCGCGGATCGAGGACCGCGAACTGGACGGAGCCCGGCGCACCGACCGGTGGGCCAAAGAGAATTCCGCTCGGCGAGACCGTTGGACTCGGGGCGAGCGGCGCCGGAAGCGCCGCTGGTGGCAGCGCCGGGACGATGCCAATAGGTGCCTGGCCGTCGGCGACCCGGCGGTAGAGGCTCATGTCGTGCGTGCCGACGTCGATGGTGGCGCCCGCGACGAGCGTGACGGTGCCGAGCTTGTTGCGGGGAAAGGTCGGGGCGTCGGCGACGAGCTCGTAGGTGCCAGGTGCATCGGCCAAGGTGTAGTCGCCGTTCGTGGCTGCGGACGCGCTCGCGCCGCCGATGAGTCTGAGTGTGATGCTCGATGAGTCGTTGTGGCCAAAATAGCTGACGCGACCTTGCACCGTGCCGAGCGTCGCCGGCACGCGATCGAGCGTGAGCATCGCGTTCGCGGCAGCGCCCCGCCCGATCGTGGCGGCAGCGGTGGTGCTGACGTGCCCAGGCAGGCTCGCCGACACCGTGACGTTGCCAAGGACGATGTCGCGCAGGACAAAGAGACCGCCAAGATCCGTCGTGGCCACCTGGTTTGTGCCGAGAAGGGCGACGGTCGCGCCGGCGAGGTCGCCGCCGCCGGCTTCGACCACGTGGCCCGTCAGCCAGCCGGTGATCGTGAGCTTCAAGTCCGCGGCGGTGGCCATGCCGGCATCGGCAAGCGAGAGCGCGGTCACTTGACGCCGCTCGAGGGAGTCGGCGACCTCGGCGGTGACTTGGTAGAAGCCCCCGGGAAGCGCGGCGAAGGAATAGGTTCCGTCCGCCGCGCTCAACGCGACGCGGGTCGCCGGGCCGGTCAGCGTGACGACGACGCCCGACGCGTCGCTCACGCCAGCGAGGATCACTTTGCCGCTGAGCGAGGCCGTTCCCATGATCGATCCGGCATCCGCGCCTGTGACCCCGGTCGCGCCGGGCGCGCCAGGTTCGCCCTGCGGTCCGGCAGGGCCGGCGCCGTTGGTGCTGTCGCCAGGGACGGCGACGGGTGTGCAGGCGACAAACAACGAAAGTGTGCAGGCGACAAACAACGAAAGAAGAAGGCTGGATCGCGATGCGCGCATCGATGAGCTCCCAGGCGGTGTGCTGCGCGCCTCCACTGCCACGGCTCGCCGCGCCGGGCAAACAGCGCGCACTTGGTGACGGATCTCGGCGGTCTGCGCTACCGCGTCCGGCCAGCGCGCTCGTGGCCTCGTTCAACGAGGTCCTTGAAGACCTCCAGGGTCTCGGGGTCGGAGACGCGGGTGCGGTGATTGACGTAGCCGAGCAGCGCGCGCCGTTGCCTTGGCGCCTGCCAAATTGCCGCATGGAGCTCGGCGCCAAGGCCGCCGGGCTGCAACCAGGCGTCGGCAGGACTGGCTGCCGGAGCTTGAAAGCTGCCCAAGCTTTGAATCAGTTGGTCCTTTTGCGTTCCGCGTTCGAGATTGAAGTCGAGGTGGGTGGTGCTGGTCACGACGACCGCGTCCGCACTGCGCGGTAGCGTCGCCAGAGTTTGGCAGACGCCGCTGACATCGGCGATGTAGTCGAATGCGTTCGACAGGTTGAAAGCGGTCGCTTGCGCGCGCCGCTCGCGCAGCAGAGACGACAACTTGGGCCCGAGGTCTGCGGCGCCCAGATCGGTGGTGATGGCGACGATCCTGCCGTCGCGGGCCAAGCGCGAAAGATGCGCGACCTTCTCGGGCGCGCCCGGCCCCCGACACCACAGCGTTTGTGGTGACTTGAGCAGCTTCATGGCCACGCTGGTGAGCAGCTCGGTCGCCGCTTGCTGCTGCTCGGTCGGCAGCAACCCGGCCTCGGTCAGCTCCTTGGCGACGGTCGCACTCTCGTCGAGGATCAGCTGGGCAGCTGCAGCGTCGAGCGTCGCGTGCGGGTCGTCGCAGAGCGCGGCGGGGAGCAAGCGATGCAGAACTTCCCGTGCACGCCGTGGCGCGTCCCACCCGTGCTCGCTGCCCTTGCCGTCAACGAGCAGAAGCACAGCCGACAGCAGCAGCGTCACTTCGCGGACGGCGGGATTTTGGTCGACCGACACCAGTAAGTCGGCCTCGATGGCTGCGGCGACGTCGAAGATCGAGCCGCTCACGCCGATGGCTGCGCCGCCGCGTTGAGTGAGTTTGTCCAAGGTCGCAGCCAAGCCTGGTTCGTTGGAAAAGCAGTCGAAGTTGAAGTGAGCGTCGTGTCCTGGATAGAGCCCGGCTGACGCTCCTGGCGGCGACAACGCGGTCGATGCCGAGTGAATCTGCGCAAGGGCAGCGACGCGCGCGCCGAACAGCGCGTGGGCGCCGGCAGCGCTCGCAGTGACCGCGAGCCCCGCCGAGACCTCTGGCCAGCGCTGCATCGGCAGCGGTGAGTTGGTCCCCGCGCGCTCCGGCGCCGATAGATCGCGCGACGCCACGGCCACAGGTGCGGCGGCCGCGGCAGGGCGCTCGCACGGCATCCCAGCCGCGATCGGGAGGTGCACGCCGCGTGTCTGGATCGGAGCCGCCATTTAGCCGTGATCGACCATCGTCCGGGAAAGTTGCGCTCATTGTGGCAAGCCGTGACCACTCAAACGCCCACCGATGCGGGTCAATCGAGCTGTCCGGTCGAACGGCGACTCTCGCGAACCCAGAATGCGAGCTGACCCTTCATCGAGGGTTCCCCTTGCGCTGAGCTGACAACAGCGGGGTTTTCGCTTGAACAAGAGTTCGCTTGAGCAGAGAGGTTTGGCGCGTCCGCGAAGTTCGCTGTCGCGATTGCGCATCGCGGCACGCGATAACGCCCTCATGAATATTCGCGGCAATGGATTCAAAGTCAGCGACCTCGAAAACGCCACCGTCAAAGTCGACAAGCGGCTCAAGGAAACGACGCTGCAAACGCGCTACGGCGACATCGTGTACGAGCATGCGCGGTTCAAAGAGCAGGGTGTGCTCTTCAACGACGGCCGCATGGGTGGACGGTCGATGGACGTAGTGACGCGTGCCACCTTCGCCGGTGCGGCGATGGTCGTGATGATGGATCCCAATACGCCGGAAAAGAAGAAGCAGGTCCTCACTTCGGTTCTGCGCGCGATGTTTTCCTGACACCCGCTCGAAGAATTGACGACGAGAATGTCATCCGCTGCACTCACATGGAGCCGATCGCGCGGTTCAAGAAGAACGGGGATCGGCTCAGGCGAGCTCGTTAACGAACGTTCGGGCGGTAACGATGCGAACGGCCTGATAGCTCTTGAGACCGAGGAGGTCGCGGCGGTCGCCTGTGACGATGCGTTCGCAACCGCCGTCAACAGCACATTCAAGGACGCGATTGTCGGCGGGGCAGCGCTCGATGACCTCGAGATGTGTTGTTGGCACCACGATCTCGACCACATCCAAGATCGGGGCTGAGAGCGTTGCTTTTTCACGTGCCGAAAGCGCGAATTTTGGCGAGCCAAGGGCTCGATCCAGCTCGACCAACAGCGGCTCGCTAATGACCCAAACAAACCGACGAGAGAAAGCGGCCTCGACAACTTTCAGTGGCACACCACCGAATAAGAGGGCGGAAACGGTGATGTTGGTGTCGATGACGACACGTAGGCTCACCGGCGCGAGTCCGCCACCACAGCGCGCACGTCTTTGGGCCCGAGCCCCCTCTTCTTCAGTCTCTTCGAGACCGATTTTTGCGTCTCATTGAAGGCCCGAAGCAGCATGTATTGCCGTACCGCCTCGCGCAGATATTCGCTCACTGTGCGGTGCTCGTCTTCCGCATGCTTCAAAATCGCCCGCTCAAATTCAGGAGGTACGGAGAAGGCCATGACTTTGCTTGTGCGCATGTCTGAAGTATAAACAAGTATAACCGTTGATGCAACGGCAATTCACCGAAGACCGAGAGGCCGTCGAGAGCTCGCCGTGGGCATCACGCTTCCGATGCTGAATGCTCCGTTCATCGGGCTCGGAACGAAGATACTGATCGAGCATCTTCAAGCGACGTAGCGGGCCCGGAAGCGCCTGCGTGAGGAGAACCGCGAAGGGTCGCTGTCGTTGCGCGCAGGACTTGCAACCCTGCGTCTTCTTTTTACGGCGCCCGGTGCGCGGAGGCGGGTAAGCTGCATAGCGTGTCTTGTCCGCACAAAGATGGCTGCGTGCTGTTCCCGCTCTTCGCGTTGAAGGCCTCGCTCAAGACCTGGCAAATCCGCTACTGCGACGCGGACTATTCGCGCTGCGAGCGTTTCGAGAAAGCGCAACGCGATGAGCCTGTGCCAGACTCGTTGCTTCCGAACGGCAAATCGTTGCCGAGCAAGAAGACGTGAGCGGCTTTTGGCCTTGGTATTGGGGCGGGTTCGCCGTTGCGGCCATTGCCGTCGCGTATCCCTACTGCACGGGGCGGCTGCTTGGCGTCAGTGGCCTGTACGCACGAGCGCTGGCCGTCATTTCGGAGTTGTTCTCGCCAGCGCCGCAGCCCGACGAAGACGCTGCACTTTTGGCGGCGCTCGAGGCAGAGACGCAAGCGGAATTTGGCCACCCCGAGCCTCTTGCCGCGCCGGCACCGACAGGGCTTGATGCGGTTCGCCGAAGCCCAACGCGGAGCGCGCCCTTGTTCTTGCTCGGCATCATAGGTGGTGCCGCACTCGCAGCGCTGCTGCGCGCTGATGCGGTCGACCCGCTGAAGCTGGGACAGCTCTTTGGCGAGCGTTTCGCCACCCCGACGACAGCGGTCTTGGCGCTGGCTGTGAGTGGCGTCTGCATTGGCTTCGGAACGCGTTTGGCTGGCGGCTGCACGAGCGGTCACGGAATCACGGGGGTTGCCTGCGGAGAGCGCGGCAGCTTGCTCGCGACTTTGGTTTTTTGGTCGGTGGGTGTGGCAGTTGCACGGCTTTGCGTTTTGCGCATCGGGGCTTGAGCATGGCAGCGCTTCTGCATCTCACTCTTGGTTTGTTGTTCGGGTTCGTTCTGGTGAACAACGGCGCCGCCGACTACGACAGCATGCAGCGCATGTTCGCTTTCGAAGAGTTCAGGCTCTTTGGCACGGCGATCGTCACGACATCGCTCACAGCTCTGGGGCTGGCGTGGTTGCGCAGGAGTCGGGTCGCCGCAACCGTGAGTTTCAGCCGCAAGCCCGTGCGACGCGGGACTGTCGTCGGTGCCTGCGTTTTTGGGGTCGGTTGGGGGGTGAGCGGCACCTGTCCTGGCACGGCGCTCGTGCAACTAGGCTCTGGACATTTTATCGCGTTGGCGACGATCGCAGGCATCGTCGTGGGCCAGCGCCTGTTCGACGCGCTCAATCGTCGGTATTGGCACATCGGCGACAACGCGTGTTGAACCGGGGGCGGTTCGTGTTTCATGCTGCTCTGCGCGTCCACGCAACCTGAGCGCGTACGTCCACGAGTCTTGCGGCGAAACGCCGCGCGGCCCGCGCGGTATCACGCCAAATGTCTTGCGACGCCAAACGCCGTGCGCGCCTCGCAACCCGCAGCGTCAGCGCCCGATCCTCTCCTCAATAGGAGACACACATGTCTACACTGAAACCATCTACGGCCTCACCGCACACCGTCGCATTTCGCCTCGCCACAAAGGACGGCCTAGTCACCAAAAGGGAGGCACGCGAGCGATTCGCTCCGTATGAGTCCGCGCTCAAGACAGACCCGAGCTACAAGGCCATGGTTCTCAAGCTTCTGAGCAATGAGGCTCGGTTGCCGAGCGATGGCAAGATCAAACTGACGTCTGGCGCACGCACGGTGTTGCAGCAAATGATCGCCAATACTCAACAGGAAGTGGCGATCACTGAAAAGGACTACGGCAAGACGATCATCGTGAAGCAGGGCACCGACGTAAGAATCACGCTCGGGAGCAATCCCACGACGGGCTACCAGTGGAGCGTGCTAAGCGCGGACAATTCAATTGGGCTACCAACAGGGAAATATGTCCCGGGAACGCCGGCAACCACCGGCGGCGGCGGCATGCAAGAGTTCGTTTGGTCGACGAGCGACCATGTGCCCGTGGGCAAACACACGATCACGCTTGGTTACGCGCGACCATGGGATCCAAGTGCGGTCGCCAACTCCTTTGTCGTCACACTCGACGTTGAGAAATAGCGCGCAGGCATGTCGAATTTCGATCTATTCGTCAGGCGATGATGGCAGCGGGGTGGTCGATGGTGCGCAGTATCGCGTGCGCCTCACCGGATGGGTGCAGGCCTCGTCGCCCGTTGGCTTAATGCGGCGTCGCCGCCCCGGTCGACCCGGTGGCGGCGGCGGTCGGCTCCGGCTTCACGTAGTCTTTGACGTCGAAGCTGATGTCGGCGAGCTGGCCCTTGTCGACGGCGTCGATGCGCGTCCCGCCTTGCGTGAAGACCGCGGTCGTGTCGCCCGTCGTCGTGCCGATGACCAGGATGCCGGCCTCGCCGCCGTCGGCCTTGTAGAGCGTGATCTGCTTCGTCACCGGGTCGAGCCCGTGCTGCTTCTTCAGCTCCGGCGTCACCTTGTCCGAGGTGATCGCTTTGGCCTTCAGGTTGCTCAGCTTGTAGAGCAGGTTCGAGATCTTGCTGCCCTCGGCCGGCTTCTGCTCGGGGGCGACGATCTCCCAGCTCTCGCTGCCGTCTTCCTTCTTCTTCTTCTCCGCGAGCACGAAGTCCTTGCCGGTCTCGGCGAGCTTCAGCTTCTTCACCTGTGCCGAGTCGAACGCGAGCACGGTCTTGTCGCGAAGGTCAGCCGTCTTCAGGTCGAACTTCTTCAACAGCTGCTCGGAGAGCTCGTAGAGCGCCGGCTGACCGTCGACGAGGGCGTAGTACTGCTCCGCGCTGCCCGCCCCCTTCGCCGACCCAAAGGCGATCTGTGTCTTGGCCATCGCGTCGCCGAGCGCGAGCGTGACGACGAGCTCGGGTTTTTGCAAGCCGTACTTCGCCGCGTCCTTGCTGTCGTAGGTCTCGAGGGCAATCCCCTTGGCACGCAGGTAGCGGAGCGAGGACATCAACGTGGTCACTTGTGCCTTGTCCGCCTTCGTCGCGATGGGCGCCGTCAGCATCCAATCGTCGCCCTTCTTCTCTAGGCCGTAAGCCGCCGCGCCTTTGACCGCCACGTCGATCTTGCGCACGTCCTTCTCTTCGAAGATCGAGATCCGCTTCTCGCGCCACGCGAAGAGATCGCGATCGGTCTGGTAAGTGATGCCGCTCGGCACCATCAGCACTTTGTCGCTGCCTTCCTTCATCAGGTACACGCTGTCGTCGAAGCTGTTCTTCTTGCCGATGAGGAAGACCTGCTCTTTGCCGTCGGTGCCCTTGAACGCCACCGTCGCGAGCGGCGGGTTCAGGCCGAAGCCGGCGACGTCCTCGCTCTTCGCCTCGAGCGCGCGCTTGCGCTTCATGTCGACGAAGTGCGTGATCAAGCCCTCGACCGTCGACTTCTCGGCGGGCGTGGCGACCGGCTTCGTCAGCCGCCATTTGCGATCGCCCTCGCCGTCGCCGATCATCTCGAACGACTGACCCTTGGCGGTGACGCGCACTTCCTTGATGTCGGGCATCGCGAACGCGACGACCTTCTCGTCTTTCTCTTTCTGCTCTTCTTCGGCCTGCTTGCCTTTGTAGGTGCCGAAGTAGGCGTAGGTCGCGACGGCGCCGACGGCGACGACGCTCGCGCCGAGCGTGACGAGCCTGCGTTGAATGCTCTTCATCACTTCCTCCGGCGCACACCGCGCACAGCGACGCCGATCGCCAAGATCGCGACCGGCAAGAGATCGAGGCTGAAGAACTTGATGACCTCACCCTGCGTCTCGGTGAGCGCGATGCGCGTGGCGCCGCGCTGCTTCGGGCGGATCGAGATCTTGCCCTCCTCTTCGGCGAGGTAGTTGATGCTGTTGACGAAGAAGTCGGCGTTGCCGGCGAGCGCGAACGAGCTCGCGTCGATGAACTCGGCCGAGCCCGACACGACCAAGCGGCCTTCGTCGCTCAGCTTGTCCGCGGCTTGCGGCTTCTTCGTGCTGACGCCGATGATGCCGAGCGGACCCTTCTGATCCTTGCCGTCGTCGAAGCGCGCTTGGCCGTTCGCGAACTCGGTCTCGCCCCAGCTGTCTTTTCCGGACTGCGCGATGAGCTTCGCGGTGGCGCCGGCGATCGCGCCCGGCAGAGCGTCCTTCACCGAGAGCGAGCGCGTGAACGGCATGGCCACCGGCACGCGGAAGTCTTGGGTGATCGGGTGCTGCTCGTACGAGTGGGCGAGCACCACCGCCGGCGACAGGCCCTTCAGCTGCGACGACGGATCGACGATGAGATCGCCGCGCACCTCCAAGTGCCAGAGCGCCGCCAGCTTCTCGACGCCAGTGACGCGGCCGGCGTGCGCCGCGGCGAACACCTTGCCGCCCTTTTCGATCCAAGCCGAGAGCGCTTGGACCTCGGGATCGGCCAGCGGCGTCTTCGGCGCCAAGATGATGACGACCTGTGCGTCGTCCGGGATCTTCACCTGTGTGTGCGCTGCGTTCGCCGCGCCGAGATCGATCGTCTGCCCCGCCGCCGCGCCGCCCGAGAGCTCGAAGGTCTCGACGGTGTAGCCTTCGTTGCGCAAGAGCTCGGCCGCGGCCTTGGCGCCCTTCCTCGACTCATCGTCGATGTCGAGCTCGCCGTGGCCCTTCAGGAAGTAGATCTTCTTCAGCGCCGAGGACGTCGACTTGATGAGCGCGTTCGTCAGCTCCTGCTCGCTGAGATCCTTTGGCCGCCCTTCGTACATCTTCGAGGTGAAGACGACGCGCGAGCCGTTCTCGCGGATCTGGTACTTCTCGGCGAGCTCCGGCTTCGACACCGGATCGACGAACTCGACCTTCAGCTTCTCGGTGAACGAGGCGTAGCGGTCGAGCGTCTCTTTGGCGGCGCGAAACTGCGGCTCGTCGCTCCGGTAGAACGCGTAGACCGTGACCGTCTCGTTCAGGCCCTTCAGCGTCTTCACCGTCTGATCGGCGAGCGTGTAGAGGCCGTCGCGCGTCATGTCGAACTCTTTTTGGTTCTTGAACGCGATGAAGTTCACCGCGAAGAGCGCGAAGATGAAGAGGAGCGTCGTCGTCGCGGTGATCAGCCAAAGCGCGGTCGAGCGGTTGCCGAGCGTGTTCTTGGCGCGGCCGCGGTTCGAGATCAGATAATAGGCAATGAACGCCGCGCCGAGCATGAGCTTGGCGAAGAAGAGCCAACCGAAGCCGGCGAACATGAAGGTCAACGGCGTCGACAGCACGAGCACGAGGCCGACGCCTCCGAGGACTTGTCCGAGTAGCATCGTAATCTCCTAATTCCACCGCTCGGCTTCGACAGCCCGATGCGTGAGAAAGAGCCCCAAGGCGATGACGCTCACGTAGTAAACGAGATCCGACACCTTCAAGATCCCGCGCGTGAAGCTCTCCAAGTGATTGATGAGCGACAGGTTGGCAGTGAGATCCGCGACGAAGCCCTGCTGCCCGTAGCCAGCCCAGCCGATCATCCAGAACAGGATCAGCACCGCGAACGACACGAGCACGGCGACGATCTGCGAGTCGGTCACGCTCGACGCGAAGAGGCCGAACGCGATCACCGCGGCGCCGAGCAAAAACATGCCGAGGTAGCCGCAGAGCACCGTCGCCCAGTCGATCGGCGCCGCGTCACCGGTCGACGCGCCGTAGATCTGCAGGATCAGCGGGTAGACCATGGTGATCGCGAGCATCACGAAGATCAGCGTCGATGCCGCGATGTACTTGC
Source organism: Deltaproteobacteria bacterium (assembly GCA_020848545.1). Classification (GTDB taxonomy): domain Bacteria; phylum Myxococcota; class JADLHZ01; order JADLHZ01; family JADLHZ01; genus JADLHZ01. Next base: position 97,457 of record JADLHZ010000012.1, read on the forward strand.
CGAGCACGATCTCGATCGGCCGCACCGGCGTCGTCATCAACAGCTGCATCGTCTTCGTGCGCTTCTCCTCGGCGATGAGGCGCATCGTCACCATCGGCAAGAGGATCAAGAAGAAGACGTAGATGTTGAAGAAGAGCGGCAGGATGACTTGGTCGTTGAAGTTCATGCGCTCGAGCATCTGCTGCGCTTGCATGCCCATGAACTGGGTCGTCTGCGCCGCGTACGCGCCGACGAGCACGACGAAGAAGTAGGCGGTGATCGCCGCAAACGCCGTGAGCAAGACGTACGACGTGGCGGTCGTGAAGTAGATGCGGAGCTCTTTCTTGGCGATGGCCAGTGTGTTTCCCATGGTGTTCCTCAGGCCGCGCGCACGGCAGTGTTGGCAGCCGGCGTCGCTTGGCGATCGAGATCGTTGAGCATCGTGTCGAACACTTCGTAGAAATTCGGCGTGCGCTCGGGCGTCTTGTAGCGGCTGATCAGGTTCTGCACGAGATCGTCGGCGGCGAGCTTGCCGCGGTGGATGATGATCGCGCGCTTGCAGATCTGCTCGACCTCCGCGAGGTTGTGCGTCGAGAGCATGATCGTGTGCTCGGCGGCGAGCGCTTGAATGAGCTCGCGCACGTTGCGCTGCTGCTGCGGATCGAGGCCGCTCGTCGGCTCGTCGAGGATCAGCACCGGCGGATTGCCGAGCAGCGCCTGGGCAATGCCGCAGCGTTGCTGAAAGCCCTTCGACAGGTTGCCGGTGAGGCGCTCGCGCACGTCCTTCAGCTGCGCTTTCTCGAGCACGCGCTCAATCTCGCCCTTCTTCGCTTTCTTGGCGACGCCTTTGATGCTGGCGACGAAGTCCAAGTATTCGGTGACGGTGAGATCCGGATAGATCGGCACGATCTCCGGCAAGTAACCGATGCGGCGCTTCACCTCCATCGGCTCTTCGAAGACGTCGAAGCCGGCGACCTTGGCGGTGCCGGTCGTCGCCGGGATGTAGCCGGTGACGACCTTCATCGTCGTCGACTTGCCGGCGCCGTTGAGGCCGAGGAAGCCGACGATCTCGCCCTTCGTGACGTTGAAGGAGACGCGATCGACGGCGACCAGGTCGCGGTAGCGCTTCGTGAGCTCTCTGACTTCAATCATGGACCCTCCAAGGCTGGCCGCTTGCGACCGAGCCGAAAACCGAACGATGTTTGTCTTGCCGCCGAAGGCCCAACGAGCTGACCCTGGCACACGCGAAAACTGCCGAGAAATCCCGAGTATTCCACTGCGCTGCAAAAAAACTTTCGGCGGCCCCGCGGGCGATGACGGCCTAGGCGAGGGTCGGGCCGCGGTCAAGGTCTCGGCCCTCGGTAAACCGGACCAGACAGTCAGTGATCATCATGATGTCTCAAAGCGCTTACGAAACACGTTGACATTTTCTCGCTTAATCAGCAGATCCACGCCCCGTATGGAAAAGCTCTACACCTCGGCGCTTTCGGCTTGTTGTCTTGCATTCATGCTCTCCTGTGGCGCGGCGGTTGCGCCGAGTCAGACAAACAAAGACGAGAAGACGCAAAGCGCGCCCGTCACCGGCCAAGCTTGCACGGAAGACAAAGACTGCGCCGGCGAAGTGTGCAACACCGACGACAAGGTCTGCGCGCCGACGTGCTCGGAAGACAAAGACTGCAAAGACGGCAAGGTCTGCATCGACAAGACGACGAAGAACTACTGCGGCACGAAGCCGAAGGCCGAGTGCGAAGAAGACGTCGACTGCGATCCAGGCAAGATCTGCACGGACGCCGGCACCTGCAAGACGCCGCGCTGCGGAAGTGGCGCCGGCGCCGATCACTGCCCGGCCGACTACGTTTGCGTGCAGACCGCCTGCGTCGCGCAGACGAGCACCGCCGGTTCGTGCCGCGTCGCCGCCGACTGCAACAAGGTCACCGCCTGCAAGACCGACAAGTGCGACTGCGTGGCGAACAAGTGCCAAGCGAAGCCCGCGGTCATCACCTGCACGCCACAAAACGCCGCCAGTGTCTGCAAGGCCGACGAGTACTGCGAGAACAGCAAGTGCGTCAGCGTGACGACCAAGGCGTGCACCAAAGACGAAGAGTGCCCGCTCAGCTTCTATTGCCCGCTCTCGCAAGTGCCGGGCACGCCGCGCGCCTGCGCCCCGGGTTGCAAGGCGACCAGCGACTGCACGAACGGCCTCGTCTGCGACTTGAACGGCACGCACCAGTGCGTCGCCCCGAGCGCGGTCGTCCTGCCGAGCTGCACCGGTGACGAAGACTGCGAGCCCGGCTGCGTCGCGAAGGTCGCCGCTGATTCGAACTACGTCTCGGCGAAAGTGTGCGACTACCGCTTGAGCGACGCGCTCACCGGCCACGGCGTTTGCCGCGACCGCTGCAGCCAAGCGATGTACTTCATCGGCAACCCGTTCGACCTCGGCATTCCGTACACGCCGGGTCAAACCTGCCAGGACAAGACGTACAAGTGCACCGCCGTCAATAAGATCACCCCGCCGATGGTCGCGCCGGATAAGACCAGCGCTTGCGGCGGCGGCGTCATTGGCGGCTACTCGGCTTGTGAATTGTAAGTCTCGGTCACCTAAGCCCGCCCGCTACCTTTGGAATAAACACCCCCGTCTCCCCGTTTCTCACCCAGGTCAGATCGACTACACTGGGTGAAGCAATGTTCGACAAGCTCTTCAACTCCGAGAAAAAGCGCCAAGAACAAGAGCTCCGACGTGAGGCGGCGTCCCACATCGACGTCCTCTACGGCGCGGCGCTGCGGCTGACGAAGAACGCCCGCGACGCCGAAGACCTCGTGCAAGACACCTACGCGCGCGCCTTCCGCTTCGAAGAGCGCTACGAGCCGGGAACGAACCTGCGCGCGTGGCTCTTTCGCATCCTCTACAACACCTTCATCAACCGCTATCGCCGCCGCACGCGCGAAAAAGAGCTGCTCGCCGACATCGAGAAGCATTCGCTGCAAGACGCGATCGTTTCGGACGACGCGCTCTACGCGTTGGCGCATCCGGAAGAGGACTACTTGAGTCGCTTGGTCTCGGCCGAAGTCTTGACCGCGCTCGAAGCGCTGCCCGAAGAATATCGGACCGTCGTGATGTTCGCCGATGTGTATGAAATGTCATACAAGGAAATCGCCGAGATCGCCGGCTGCCCGGTCGGCACCGTCATGAGCCGGCTCTTTCGCGGCCGCCAGAAGCTGAAGCAAGCGCTCTTCGACTATGCGGTCGAGCAAGGTATCATCAAATCGAACCATGCCGACACTGAGAACACGAAGAGCAACGTCGTCGCGATCAAGCGCGCGAAGGGTGGCGTGCGATGAGTGATCCCGTGGTGCTCAGCTGCAAGGAGCTGATGCCCTTCTGGCCGATGTACTTGGATGGCGAGCTGCAAGAGAGCGACGCCGCGCCGTACCTTCGCCACTTGGACACCTGCGACCGTTGCCGCGGCTTCGTCGAAGGCGAGAGCCGCTTTCGCCAAGTGTTCAGAAACAAGATTCGCTCGAGCGCTGCCGAGCGGGTGCCGGACGCCTTGCAAGCGCGCATCACCCAGATGGCCGACGCGAGCCCGCGCCTGCCGCGCGGGCGCTTCTTGCTCGCGAGCGGCACCTTCGCCGTCTTGGTCGCGCTCACGTGGACGACGCAGTCGGGCTTCTCGCCCACCTTGCAGCTCGTCGCCGAGACGCACCGGGAAGCGCTGCCGCTCGACGTCAAGACGAACGACGTGGCGGAGGCGCAGCGCTTCGTCGATCAGCACGTGCCGCGGGTGAAGCTGCCGATCGTGCAGCATCCGTATGTGCGGCTCACGGGCGCTCGCGTCCTCGACTTTCGCGGCCAACGCGGCGTCATCGTGCGCTACGTGGTCGGCCCCGAGATGCAGCCGGTCTCGCTCGTCGTCTATCCGGCGAACAACGAGCGCGTGCGCATGCCCCGCGCGGTGCCGGCCGGCCACTACACCGTCTTCGTCGATCAGGTGGGCGAGCTGCACGCGGCGGTCTGGCAGGCGAAGGATGCCGTCTATTCCATGGTCGGCAATCTGCCGGAGGCCGAGCTCTTGGACTTGGTCTCGGCCGCCGAATAGAGCGTCGAAAGCTGGTGGAAAACTTTGAAACCGCGTGGAAGCGGCTCTAGACTTTGGCGGTCATGGCGAATGTTTTACTGATCGACGCCGAAAAAGAGTTCGCGCAGCCCTTGGTGCAGGCGATCCAAGGCTGGGGCTACGGCGTCACCTGGACCCCCGACGGCAAAGAAGGGCTCGATCGCGCCGCTGCCGAGCGCCCGAGCGCCATCGTCTTGTGCGTCGAGCTCGGCAAGATGAGCGGCTACTCCATCTGCAACAAGCTGAAGAAGGACGAGCAGCTCAAAGACATTCCGCTCGTCATCACTTCGCGCGAAGCGACGAACGAGACCTTCGAGCAGCACAAGAAGCTGAAGACGCGCGCCGAAGCGTACTTGATCAAGCCGTTCAAGCCGCAGGAGCTGCAGTCGGTGCTCACCGAGCTGGCGCCGTCCGGCGGGGCCCCGCAGATCTCGGGCGACTTACAGCCGCACGATCTGCAAGGCGGCGGTGAAGAAGACATCGTGCTCGACGATCTTCCGCCGGGCGCGAAGGAAGAAGCGTTCGATCCCGGCGCGCTCGTCGGTGCCGAGAGCAAAGAGCAAGATCCGATGGACGCGCTCGAGGGCTTTGCGATCGCCGGTGAGGACGACGGCGATGGCGACGGCGCCACGCGGCTCATGGAGATGCCGGTGATGCCCGAGAAGCCGGCGCCGAAGCCGGCGCCCGTGGCTGCGAAGCCCGCGCCGGCGCCCGCACCCGCACCCGCACCGAAACCTGCGCCCGCGGCGGCACCCGTGGCTGCGGCAAAACCGGCGGCGACCGCGCCTGCTGGCAAGCCGTTGAGCGACGACGAGCGCCGCAACATGGAAGCGAAGCTGCAGGAGGCGAAGACCAAGGCAGCCACCGCGGCGCAAGAAGTCGACAAGCTGCGCGCCGAGATGAATCAGCTGCGCACGAAGTCGCGCGAAGAATCAGCCGCCTTGCGTGCGCAGCTCCAAGAAGCCAACGAGAAGATGAAGACCGAAGCGCAAGCGTTGAAGCAGCGCTACGAAGAGACGACGCAAAAAGCGGTGCAAGAGGCGGCGTCGCTGCGCCAGCAAGTCAAAGACGTGCAGACGCGCGCGCAGGGAGAGATCGAGAACCTGCGCAGCCAGCTCATCGAGATCAGAAACCAGAGCCAGGATCTGCTCACCCAACGCGACGGCGACCTCACCTCGTCGAAGAAGCGCATGGCCGATCTCGAAGCGATGGTCGAATCGCTCAAGCAAGAGTCGGCGCGCAACGAAAAAATCCGCGAGCGCACGGTGAAGGCCGTGGACGTCGCCCTCACCTTGCTCCAAGACGAAGACACGGCCGTCGCCTGAACGTCATGCGGCGGCTTTGCTCTGCGCTCGTCCTCTCCACGCTCGTCCTCGCCACCAGCGACTGTAGAAGGAAACGCCGCCCGCCGGTGACGAGCGCCCCGACCGCCCCCACCGAAGAGAAGACCGCCACCAACGCCGACAAGCCGCTGCCGATGTTCGTGGCCGGCGACGCCGACAACGGCGAGCGCGCGGAAGTGCGCGTCGCCATCACGATGAACGGCGCGCCGCTGCCAGAAGGCGTCAGCTGCGAGGGCGTGGCCTTCGCCGAAGGATCGAGCCGCGACCCGCTCGGCCGCTCGCCGTGCGGGCTCACCATGCGTTTCCCGGGCGGCCGCCGCGATCTCGAGGTCACCTTACGCGCAGGCGAGACCAGCACGACGAAGCGCCTGCCGACCGACACCTACGGCAAAAGTGCGCGCGTCATTCCGCTCGACATGCGGTGGGAGATCGGCCGGGCGCGGCTTCAGGCGGAGCTTGGGCCCGAAGTCTCCGGTTGCCGCGTGCGTTACCTGCGCGGCGGCGCGGTCGTCGGTGAGACAGCCGCCGGCGAGAGCCTGTCGCTCGAAGCTGGCAGCTACGCCCCGCGCTTCGTTTGCACGCAGAAGAACGGCGAGGTCTTTTCGGTGGACGCCGCGACCATCTCCGTCCGTTCGGGCCAGGATACGACCGGCAAGTTCGCCGTGACCGCGCCGGTCGCTGGCGCCGTCGCACCTACAGACGCCGCTCCTACGCCTACCCAAAGGACAGCAACGGCGCCTGCCCCCAGGGCCCCGACCGAGAATATAATTCCGACCGAAAACAAGCCTCGTGACCCAGGGCGTCAAAGCGCCGACCCGCGCGAGCTACCTCCTCAAAACTACAAGGAAAATCCCTAATTCGCCGACACATCACGCGAGGAAAACCGGGTCAAAAAAGGCGCGCGCTATATCAAAGTGCAAAAGTCAGAGTCAAGTTCGCCGATTGACAAATATGTAAATTGTGTTAGAGTCCGCGCACTTTTGGGTGGTCCGCAGCAGTTCGACCTCACTCCGGCGACGGAGCGCGATCGAAGGCGTTGCAGACCGAAGTCTTGAACAATTCTCGCGAGGAGTCAGGTTTTGGAGACGCAAACGCAAGTTTTCAAAGTCGGAGACAAGGCTGTTTACCCTGCTCACGGTGTCGGCGAAGTCACTGCCATCGAAAAACGGGAAATCGGCGGGTCGGCCCAGACGTTCTACATCTTGAAAATCCTCGACAACGGCATGCGCATCATGGTGCCGATGCTCCAGGCGCAGCAGGTGGGCCTGCGCGAGATCATCTCGAGCGAGGAAGCGGACGAAGTGTTCGACATCCTGCGCGAGAAAGAGATCAGCGTCGACACGACCACGTGGAACCGCCGCTACCGCGAGTACATGGAGAAGATTAAGACCGGCTCCGTGTTCGAAGTGGCCGAGGTCCTGCGCGATCTCTACCTGCTCAAGATGGAGAAGGACTTGAGCTTCGGTGAGCGCAAGATGCTCGACACCGCGCGCAACTTGCTCATCAAGGAGCTCTCGCTCGCGAAGAAGATGAACGAGGAAGCCGTCGAGGACGAGTTCCGCCGCATCTTCCAGCAGTAATCGCAACCACGTCCCAGCCGATTCGATCGCGCTGGGGCCGTCAAACTGAAGGGCCCGCGATAGCGTGATTGCTGTCGCGGGCTTTTCGTTTTTTCCGAGTCTGCTATCGTGCGCGGCCGTGACGACGGACGAGACGGACAAAGACGAGCCGAGCGCGCCGAAGCCGAAGTCGATGAGCGAGTTCGACTACTTCGCCGAGGACGTGGCCACCGCTGACGTCGGCCGCGGCGAGATGAGCCTCGCGCACCTGAAGCGCAAGGAGCGGCGCCTGTACCTGCACGCCGGCCTCATCGCGCTCGTCTGCGCCGTGCTCGGCTACTACGTCTGGGGCCTGCACGAGACGATCATCTACCACTTCAAGAACGCGCCACTCGTGGACCTCGGCCGCGTCGACGAGAAAGATCCGAACGCCCTCCCCCACGATCAATACGTGCGCCTGAGCGGCATCACCGAGGCGCGCGCCGCACAAGTGAAGTGGATCCGCGGGCTCAGCTGGCAGCGGAACTATCGCTACTATCACCTGCTCGGAACGCCGGTGTTCATCGAGGTGCCGACCGAGCTCGCCAAGGGCAACATCGAAGCGTTCGAAGAAGTGAAGCTCGACGGGCGCCTCATCGATCTCACGCGCGCCCACGAGTACGATCGCTTGCTCGCCTTCCTCGAAGAACGCTTGCTCATGCGCATTCCCGAGCGGGCGTTCATGTTGCAGGTCGGCGCCAAACCGGACGGCGGCAAGCAGGCGGTGATCTTCCTCGCGGTCGTCTTGCTGCTGCCCGTCGTCAACGTGGCGCTGTGGCTACGCGCCTATCGCCGCCTGCGTGCGGCGCGTCCAAAAGTTTGACAGCAGCGCTGCGATCTCTTTAATCGCCTAGTGCAGATGTTCGAAACGCTAGAAACGAAGACCGATGCCCTGCGGCGCTGCGGTCATGAACGTCGCGAAGCTTTCACCGCCCTGAAGCACAAGCTCGACGCCGAGTGGACCTTCCACGAGATGGCAATCAGCGGCACGCCCCTCGCGCGCATGGACGTGCGCCGGATGGTCGAGAGCAAGAACGAGCCGAACTGCCGCGCGCGCGTCTTGCGCGAAGCGTACAACTTCTATCGCGCGATTCGCTTCGTCGATCGCTTCGTGCCGAAGGATCCGCGCGAAATCGGCGAGGCCGAGGTGCTCGGCGCGCACGCGTTGCTCCTGCGCGGCATCAACGACAAGGCGGCCGCGCGCTACCGCACCGACGACCTGCGCGTCTTCGAGCCGGGAAAGGCCACGCCCTGCGATGAGCTCGAGCAGGCGATGGCCGAGACCTTCTCGTGGCTGCAGAGCTCTTCGCACCAACATCCGATCCGTCAAGCGACCGAGCTGCAGCTGCGCGTGCTCTTCGCGCAGCCGTTCTCCGAGATGAACGCGCGCCTCGCCCGCCTGCTCACGAACCTCGTGCTCATGCAGCGTGGCCTGCCGCCGGCGCTGCTCACGGGCGACGATCGCGCCGAGTACCAAAACGCCGTCGCCGTGGCGCCGCGTGACGGCGGCCGTCAGTTCGCCAAGCTGCTCGCCGGCGCCGTCGAGCGCACCCTCGACTTCTGCCTCGAAGCGGTCGAGCGCGCGCCCGTCGTCGCGGTCGCTCGCCAGCCGTAGATTTGCTAAGGGCTCATCCACAATGAGCCTCCGCCTCTTCAACACGCTCACCGGTCAGAAAGAAACCTTCGTCCCGCTCGAGCCCGGGCGCGTGCGCTACTACGTGTGTGGCGTCACCGTTTACGACCTCTGCCACTTGGGCCACGCGCGCACCTACGTCACCTTCGACGTGGTCCTGCGCCACCTGCGCGCGAGCGGCTTCGACGTGACTTACGTGCGCAACTTCACCGACGTCGACGACAAGATCATCAACCGCGCGAACAAGGACGGCGTGCACGCGCTGGAAGTGTCGAAGCGCTACATCGACGAGTTCTACACGGACATGGACGCGCTCGGCATCCTGCGCGCGACGATCGAGCCGAAGGTGTCTGGCACGATGCCGGAGATCATCGCGCTCATCGAGAAGCTCGTCGCCGGCAAGAACGCCTATGTCGTCGAGCGCGACGTCTACTTCGCGGTCGACACCTTCCCGGGGTACTTGAAGCTGTCGAAGCGCAACGTGGAAGATCTCGAGGCCGGCGCGCGCGTCGACGTCGACGAGCGCAAGAAGAACCCGATGGACTTCGCGCTGTGGAAGAGCGCCAAGCCGGGCGAGCCGAGCTGGGACAGCCCGTGGGGCAAAGGCCGGCCGGGCTGGCACATCGAGTGCTCGGCGATGGCGTTTCGGCACCTGGGCGAGTCGCTCGACATCCACGCGGGCGGCCGCGATCTCATCTTTCCGCACCACGAGAACGAGATCGCCCAGAGCGAAGCGGCGTCGCACGTGCCGTTCGCCAAGTACTGGATGCACTCGGGCATGCTCAACATCGACGACACGAAGATGTCGAAGTCGCTCGGCAACTTCTTCACCATCCGAGAAGTGCTGAAGGACGTCGACGCCGAGGCGATGCGCATGTTCTTTCTGACCGCGCACTACCGGAGCCAGGTGAGCTTCGACCTCGCGTACCACTGCCCGAAGTGCGGCGCGCTCGTGACGCGACAGATCGCGGAGAGCCTGCGCCACGACGCGTGCGCCTTCACCAAAGAGGAAGCTCGCCGCGCCGTGAAGTTCGTCGGCATCGACGAGGCCGAGAAGCGCTTGTTCTACGTGTACCGCACGCTGATGAAGTGCGACGCGCTCGCCGCGAGCATGCCGGCGAGCGAAGGGCCGGTTTTGAAGCCCGAGCTCCTCGCCAAAGCGTCGAGCGAGTTCACCGAGGCGATGGACGACGACTTCAACACGGCGGCGGCGCTGAGCAGCACGAGCGCGCTGCTGTCCTTCGCGAACGAGCTCTGCGACAAGCCGCCGAAGCCGCGCGATCAAAGCGTACGCACAGCGGCAAGAATCGCGGCGGAGCTACGCCGAGGCGGCGCGATCCTCGGGCTCTTCCAGGGCGATCCCGTCAAGCGCGTAGCGGATCGACGCGTGCGCTTGATCGCGGCGAAGAAGATCGACACGGCCGCCGTCGATGCGTTGCTCGAGGAACGCAAGTCGGCGCGGACTGAGAAGCGCTTCGCCGACGCCGACGCGGTCCGGGCGAAGCTCGCGGCTCTCGGGGTCGACGTCAAAGACACGCCGAGCGGCAGCGTGTGGGACGTCAAAGAAGACTAGCGTAACAAGGAACCCTTCACATGCGTCGAAGAAAGTTGGAGCTTGGTCCAGATGCAGCGAACTCACCCTCAGGGTGACGAACGAGCGCTGCGAGTGAGGGGGGCCCGACAAAGGCGAAGCCGACAGAGCAACGATGCAGATTGGCCGAGATCGGACTTTCTTCTAAGGAAGCTTCGGTGCTTTCAGGACCCCCGGGCAATCGAGCGACTTCAGGAACGCGACGAGATCTTTCACCTCGGCGGCGCTCAGCTTCTTGTCGACGAGCAGCTCGCTCACGTTCTTGTTCTTCCGCCCGCCCGCCGCCATGAAGCGCACGGCGTCTTCGAGCTTCGCGACGGATCCATCGTGAAAGTACGGCGCGCTCTTCGCCACATTGCGCAAGCTCGGCACCTTGAACGCGGCCCAGTCTGACTCTTTCTTCGTTACGCTCATGCGGCCGACGTCGACTTTGTCTTCCGGCGTGACGTCGGTGCCGACGCCGGCGTTGTAATACATGCCCTCGGGCGCCTCGTACGCCGCAGAGAAGAACGGCGCCGGATGGCAGCCCGTGCACCCCGCTTTGCCGGTGAACAGCGCGAGCCCGCTCTGCGCTTGCTTCGAGAGCGCCTTCTTCTCGCCGGCGACGAAGCGATCGTACGCCGTGTTGTCGCAGACGAGCGTGCGCTCGTACGCCACGAGCGCCTTCACCACGTTCGCCGCGGTGACGCCATCCGGAAAGACTTTGGCGAACTGCGTCTTGTAGCCCTCGATCGCTTCGATCGTCTTGGCCTTCGCCTCGAGGTTGTCGTTGCCGACGCCCATGTTGCTGCCGCCCCACGCCGCCTTCGTTTGGCCTTCGAGCGTGGTCGCGCGGCCGTCCCAGTACCAGCGCGGCAAGAAGCCGACGTTCCACATCACCGGGCTGTGGCGCGTGAGCTTCTTCTCGCCGGGGCCGATCGCCAAGGGGTCATGCCCGCCGAGGCCGTCTTCGTTCTGATGACACGAGTAACACGCGCGGGTGCCGTCGACGCTCAGGCGCTTGTCGAACCAGAGCTGCTCGCCGAGCGCGATCTTCTCGGGCGCCTGTGGGTTGTCGTCTGGGATCTTCATCGCCCCGAGGGGGGACGGCGCAGCGACTAGGAGAAACGCGACGGCGACGAGCATGCCCGCAAAATACTCTCTCGCGGAGGGGTTGCAAGCCGATGCGCGTATGGGATTCCGAGCCGAGAGATCTAAGAGTTGAGCTCGTGCGACGCGACGTCGTCGTCGAGCATGGCCTTGGCCGCTGCCGGCAAGTCGACGAGTGGCGTCCGCCCGCCGAGGATGCCGCGGACCTTCGCCTTCTTCTGACGGTAGCGCCACTGCTGGTAGTGCGCCGAGCAGAGGCCTCGCGCCACCGCCTTGCGATCGCACTGCTCGCAGATCTTCTGCGCCGAGCGCGCGAGCGGATCGTCTTCACGGCCCGATCGCTCGACGTTCTCGAGGATCGCGAGGCGGCGCTCGATCTGTGCGAGGCGTTGGCGAATTTCGGCGAGCGGCTCGCGCAGCGATTCGCAGGCCTTCTCCCCTGCCGCTTCGACGATGGTGTCGAGCAGCTTACCCACATCTGTGCTGAGCGCGTTCATGTGCATGCCCTTCGATCGTAACAGTTTAGAAGAAGCCGGCGAGGCGGAGCGCGATGAGCAGCGCGTAGATGACGAGCGACTCGATGAGCGCGAGGCCGAGCAGCATCGGCGTGAAGAGCTTGTCGGCCGCGCCCGGATTGCGCGCGATGCCTTCGAGCGTCGCCGCCGCCGCGCGACCTTGGCCGAGGGCGCCGCCCGCCGCCGCGATGCCGATCGCCAGCGCCGCACCGATGCCGAGCAGCGCCTTCTCGAACGCGCCGCCCGAGGCCGCGGCTTCGTCAGCGGCGAACGCCACCACCGGAACCAAGGTGAGAACAACCGCAGCCAAACCCGAGAACACTTTCTTCAACATTGTCCTTCTCCAGTTAGAAAGCCTAGGCGTGAGCCTTGGCGTCGCCATGACCATGTTCGTCACCGTGATCAGAATGAGCCACGGCGAGCGAAAGATACACCATCGACAACAGACAGAAGACGACCGTCTGCACGATACAAACCACGAAGCCGAGCACGAAGAACGGCAGCGGGATGAGGAAGGGAAAGATCCCGACAAAGGCGCCGAGCACCGCGTGATCGCCGACCATGTTGCCGAGCAAGCGCAACGACAACGACAACGGGCGCGCGAGGTGCGAGATGAGCTCGATCGGGAACATGAGCGGCGCCAAGAACCAGCCCCACCACTCGCCGACCGGGTTCGCCATGTGCGAGATGTGGCCGAGGCCGTTCACGCGCAGGCCGTGATAGTTGTAATAGATGAACACGAAGAGGCCGCAGGCGAAGGTCGTGTTCAGGTTGTCGGTCGGCGGCGAGAAGCCCGGGATCAGGCCGAGCACGTTCGAGAAGAAGATGAAGAGCGCGAGCGAGCCGATGACTGGGAAGAAGCGGCGGGCATCGGCGCCGCACAGCGTTTGTAGCTGGCCGTAGAGCGCTTGTGAGATGAGCTCGACGAAGTTCAGCGCCGAAAAGCGCGGCGAAGGTACCACGCCGCCGTCCTTGGCCGCGGCGAGCTGGCGGCGCGCGCTCATCGACAAGAGCAGCAAGACGACGAGCACGAGGCCCGCGGCGATCACGTGCTGAATGCCGACGAGCGAGTGCTGGATCCACGAACGGCCGCCGGCTTGGCGGATGTATTCCTGCAGGTTGTCGAACCCAGGCAGAAAGTGAAACCAGCTCATTCCGTGCGGCATGTTCTAGCGGTCCTTATTCGCCGATCGCGCGGCGCGCCGGCGCCAGATCAGCATCGCGATGAGCAAGAGATACATCGACAACGGCAACGCCGAAAAACCGATCACCAGTCCGAGTACGTCGAGGCGCAACGCGAACGTCAACACGCCGAGCGCCGCGAAGAGAAAGCTGAGCTTGGACGCGTAGAGCAGGCCGAACGCGCGCTGCGCCGGGCCGCGGAGGAGGAGCATCCGGGTGAGCGCCCACCGGCCGAGTGAGAAGTTCGCTCCGCAAAAGAGCGCCCCGATGGTCGCGGCGCGCGCCGTCTTCGTAGGCAAGAAGATCACGGCGACGATGATCGTCACGCCCGCCACCGCCCAAACCAGCGCTTCGACGCGACGACCGGCGCTCATGGTCGACATCGATGGCGGCGTAGGCGTGCTCACGCTGCAGGAGGATCCCCACGCTCCGCGCGCTCTTTGGCGGCGTCTTGGTCGAGCTTCTTTTGAACGCTTCGGCCGACGCGATAGACGGCGAGAAACGCCGCGACGATGCCGAAGACGAAGCCGGCGATGGTGAGGTATGGCTTTGTTCCGAGCTTCGCATCCGCGTACCTACCCATGAAGAATCCGATCGCCAGCGACAGGCCCATCTCCAGGCCCAGCGCCGAAAATCTTCCCGCGATCGCCCACAATTTCGGGTCACCACGCATGCGCCCGGCACAAAGCAGAGCGCACACGAAGTAGCAAGCCCCAGCACCTCAGTCGCGTTTTCGGGGCCCAATCGCGCGCGCGGCATAGCACCCTGATTGCACCTAGTCAAACACGCATTGACCACCTGCGTTGCATCAATCGGGGTTAGATTAGCGTCGATGGTCACCGTCATCCCCGCCCTCGCCGACAACTATATCTATGCCATCGAGGCGCGGGGCGGCGTCATCATCGTCGACCCGTCCGAAGGCGACCCGGTCGTCGCGTTTTGCCAGCGGCGACAAGTCACTCCCATCGCGATCTGGTGCACCCACCACCACGGCGATCACACCGACGGTGTCAGACACTTGCTCGACGTCTACGGCCCACTGCCCGTCGTCGGCAGCGCCTACGATCGCGAGCGCGAACGCATCCGGTGTCAGACACACGTCGCCAAGGGGTCGGTCACGGCGGGAGGCGTGAGCGCTGAGGTCATCGACGTCCCCGGGCATACGCTCGGCGCCGTCGCATATCGCGTGGGTAACGCGCTGTTTTCCGGAGACACTTTGTTCATCGGCGGCTGCGGGCGCTTGTTCGAGGGGACACCGGCCGAGATGCTCGCGAGCCTCGGCAAGCTGCGCGCGTTGCCGGACGAGACGCAGCTCTATTGCGGCCACGAGTACGCGTTGAAGAACCTCGCCTTCACCCGCACGCTGACCCCGAACGATGCCGCGATCTCCGACTACGAAGCCGAGGTGCGGACGCGGCGCGAGCTCGGCGAGCCGTCGGTGCCAGGGACCTTCGGGACGGAGAAGCGGCTGAACCCGATGTTGCGCTGGGACGACGAAGACATCGTCCGTGCAGTGTCTGGCACCAGCGACCTCGATACCTTCACGAAGGTGCGGGCGCTGCGCGACGTATTCTGAGACGACAAGGGCTTGGGCCGGTCAGAGCGACGCGAGGACGTGCCGGTCGGCGATCGTGAGCTGTGCGAGCGTGTGCTTCTTCGCCGCCTCGGAACGGCGTGCGACCAACAATCCGAAGAGCTTCTCGTAGTGCGCGACGAGCTCCGCGTGTGAGAACGGTGAGCTCTTCTCGAGCTCCGCGTGTGCGATCCAAAAGCGCCGCAGCGAGCTCACCGTCAGCGCGAAGGCGAGGTTGTGCGTGGCCGTCGTGATGCACGCAAACAGCGCCGCCTCGGCGCCGACGATCGCGCGGCGATCCGACGCGCGACGCAGCTTCTCGACGGCGGCAGCGAACGCTGCGAGATCCCCCTCGGTGCGGCGCGCACACGCGATCGCGACCGCTTCTCCGCCGAGCAGCCGGCGCAGCTCGAGCACGCCCGCGACGAGCGCCGTTGCCTCTTTCGGACGCGTCACCGCGAAGACGTCGCGCAAGACGTCGAGGCTTCCGTGCTCGCGCAGATCATTGACGATGGTGCCAGTGCGGCGGCGCGGCGCCAGAAGCCCTTGGGTCGCGAGCGCGGCGATCGCGTGGTGCACGCTCGCGCGACTCACGCCGAGCGCCGTCGCGAGCTCACGCTCCGTCGGCACCCGATCGCCCGGGCGCAAACGCCCGGACAAGATCTCGCGGCGCAGATGCCGATCGACGCTCGCCGTTGAGCCAGTTGTCCGCTTGATCATGCGCGCGCGAATGCTTTCATGGGCGCCGACCCGCTGCAATCGCCGGCGTCGATCTTTACACGCGCCATGCAAACGAGCATAGGCGCAACAGTGACTGACACCGCGGCGGGCGACGCGATCACGATGGCGCTGAAGCAATTCGGGCTGACCGCGCTGCGGTCGTCCCAGCGCGAAGTGATCGAGTCGGTGATCGCCGGGCACGACACGCTCGCGGTGATGCCGACCGGCGCCGGAAAGTCGCTCTGCTATCAGCTGCCGGCCATGCTTCTCGATGGCATCACGATCGTCGTCTCGCCGCTGATCTCGCTGATGAAGGACCAAGTCGACTCGATGCGTGCCGTCGGTGTGCCGGCGATCGACGTCACGAGCCAGAGCGACGAGAGCGAGCGCAGAAATCGCATCGAGCAGATCGCGCGCGGTGAAGCGAAGCTCGTCTACGTGGCGCCCGAGCGCTTTCGATCGCAGCGCTTCATCGAGGTCCTACAGCGCACGAAGATCGCCCTCTTCGCGATCGACGAAGCGCACTGTGTGTCGCAGTGGGGTCACGATTTTCGCCCGGACTATCTGCGCTTGGAAGCGATGTTGACGGAGCTGAAGCCGGAGCGACGCGTCGCCTTGACCGCCACCGCCACGCCGGAAGTGCGTGGAGACATCGAGCGCGCGCTCGGGCTGAAGGACGCCAAGGTGTTCGTGCGCGGCTTCGATCGGCCGAACTTGTTCTTCGCCGTCGAGTCGATCGCCAAGAAGCAGAAGGGCCTGCGCATCGCCGCCCTCAAGCGCGAGAACGAGGCCGGCGGCAGCTGCATCGTCTACGCCGGCACCCGCAAGAACGCCGAAGCGCTCGCCGAAGAGCTGAAGAGCGAAGGGCTGAAGACCGGCGTCTACCATGCCGGCCTCGCCGACGAGACGCGCAAGGAAGTGCAAGACCGCTTCATGGCCGACGGGTACGACGTGCTCGTGGCGACGAACGCGTTCGGCATGGGCGTCGACAAGCGCGACGTGCGCCTGGTGATCCACGCCGACCTGCCGCGCAGCTTGGAGGCGTACTACCAAGAAGCGGGCCGCGGCGGCCGCGACGGCGAGCCCGCGCGCTGCACCCTGCTCTTCAACGGCAGCGACATTCGACTGCAAGAGTACTTCATCGAGTCGAGCCATCCGCCGGCCGCGCTGATGCGCACGCTATGGAAGACGCTGCGCGACGAGCCTGCGCTCGGCAGCGATCTGCAGACGCTCGAAGCGCGCGTGCAAGCGAAGAACACGATGCAGCTCGAAGCCGCGGTGCGCCAGCTGGTCAGCGCCGGGCTCGTCGTCGAGTCGACGCGCGGCCTCGAAGCCACGCGGCCCCCTGAAGGAGCGCCGCCCTTCGACGCCGACGGCCCGATGAAGCGCGCGGCGCTCGAGACGCAGAAGCTCACGCG
This sequence comes from Deltaproteobacteria bacterium, assembly GCA_020848545.1. Taxonomy (GTDB): domain Bacteria; phylum Myxococcota; class JADLHZ01; order JADLHZ01; family JADLHZ01; genus JADLHZ01. The sequence goes on from JADLHZ010000012.1 coordinate 114,213, forward strand.
CATTCAAGCGTACGCTTATTCTCACCGCTGCCGCCGCTTCGAGATCCTCTCGTACTTCGGCGACGAGGACGCGCGAGGCAAGTCGCGGTGCGATGGCTGCGACAACTGCGTGGAGCGGCCGGCGCGCGCCATCGATGCACGCGAACGCGATCGGGTGCTCGCGATCCTGCGCCTGGTCGATCGCACCGATGGACGCTACGGCCGCGCGCGGCTCGTGCAGATCCTGCTCGGCGATGACAACGACGAGCTCCGCCAACGCGGGCTGCACCGGTTGAGCGAGTTCGGCGCGCTGTCCGGCACCGATAAGAGCGTGGTCTTCGATGCGATCGGCGCCGCCGAAGCCACCGGCTTGCTCGAGACCGAAGCCGGCGAGTACCCGACGCTGTCTTTGAGCGAACAAGGCTTGGCGGTGCTGCGCGCGCCCTCGTCCCTGACCGAGCTCGTCGTCGTGGCGCCGCGCGCGCAATCAGCCAAGTCGAAGAAGCCGGTGAAGTCTCAGGGAGGAGGGCCGCTAGACAACGCACTCGTCGACAAGCTGCGCACGCTCCGCACCGAGATCGCGCGCGAGGAGCAGCGGCCGCCGTTCATGATTTGGAGCAACAAGACGCTAGACGCCCTCGCCCGCCATCGCCCCACGAGCTACGACGCGTTGTTGCGCGTGCCTGGCATGGGCGAGCACAAGGCGCAGACTTTTGGGAATCGCATCTTGGAGATAATGGTCCCTGGGACCTTTTCATCGCATAGCAAGTAGAGCGGATTTACCGACCAAGCGAAAAGGTCCCTGGGACCATTACCGAACATCCGGATCGAACGACGCGAGCACCTTCTTCGCCACGTCGGCCTTGTGCGGGCGGGAGCCGAGGCTCGCTTCGATCGCGCCGGCCAATCTGTTCGCGCCGAGGGTGAAGCGCATGAACACGCGGCAAAGCGGCTGATCTTCGCGCATGAGGTTCTGCCACGCGCGCTCGCCGTCGCCGAGCGCAAGGGTTGTTGCGACCTGGCCGCGGAGCGCGTCGGACTCGGTCGTCGTCGCGGGCTCTTGGCCGAGCGCCTGAAGCTGCAAGTCGAGTTGCTGCGCAGCGGTGTCGACGAAGACGCGGAGGAGCTCGCTCGCCTGCGTTTTGGCTTGTTCGGCGAGCGCGTCACCGGTGCCTTCGTTGCCCTCGAGGAACACCCACACGTAGACCTTGTCGCCACGCACTTCGACCCCGTTCTGTGGCCAAGCGTCGAGTTGCAAAGTGCCGCCGTGCGCGATGACCTTTTCGTTCGCCGCGTGCGGGCCGTTCGGATCCGCGTTCGGCGTCCCGGTGTTTCCTGCGCAAGCGACTGTCGCCAAGGCAAAGACGGCGCAAAACCTCATGTCCTAAGCCTAGCCGCCGCGCCCAAAGCCGCACGTGAGAAAGCGCACACCGGCCGGATCCGACGAAAACGGCCCACGAAAAGGGACCGGGGAACCCGATGCTCCCCGGTCCCTTTTCGCGCCCTTTTCGCGCAGAATGCTCGCGCAGCGAGCGAGGCGCTGGCGCCGACGTTCGAAGATCCCCGGCGCGCATGCGCCCACAGGGCCCCCTGTTCTCTAATGAAGCGCCGGGCCAGGAGCGAGCGCAGCGAGCGGGTTGGGGTAAAACAGCAGCTGGAGCAAAGCGACAGCGATGACGAGAAAGGAGCGCAGCGAGCTTTCGAATCAGAACACGTAGCCGTCGCCGCGGTAGGTGCGAACGCGCTCCAACACATGCTCGCCGCGCACGAACAGGTACTCCGAAAAGTGCTCGGCGAGCTCGCCGGCCTTGCTGTGGCGGAAGAACACCGGATCTCCTGGTGTCAGGGACACGTCGCGCGGCACCCGCAGCGGCGTTTGCACTTCGCCGGCGCCTTCGTCCGGAAGCAACGAAAGACCGGGCGGCAGCGCAGGCAACGGTAGCTTCTCGCGCCCCGCGCCGCCCGACGCAACGTAGCCGCCGCCGGCCGCGGTGACGAAGCCCGGCGCCGGCACGCGCGTCACTTGCAGCGCGTAGTAGGCCGCCGGCACTAACGATAGGTTCTCATAATAATCGAACAAGTGGCTCGCGACGAAGCCTGAGCCGATGGTCACCTCGGTGAGCCAAGGCTCAGTCCTCGCCACGTCGGCCGAGGCGGTGCCGGCGCCGTTGTAGAGCAAGCCGCCGAGCCCGCGCCGCGACAACGCTTCGAACACATCGCTGCGCAGCTGCTTCATCTGCCGCCGCGCGAGCGCCTTGAACGCCCGATACGGCGCGTTCATCAGCGGCGCGAACGGGTTCTTGTCGGGCAAGCCGGCGACGTGCGCTTCGTACGCCATCACACCGTGAAGCACGAGCGACTTCTCAGCGGCGATCCGATCGACGACGCGCATGATCTCGTCGACGGTGTGGAGCGGGCTCCGGCGCACGCCGAGATGCACGCGGCCGCCGCTCAAGCGCAGCGAAGGATCGAAGTCGATGACCGCCTTGGCGACGACGCCCGCGCGCGCCGCCGCGTCAGCCAACGCGCGCACGTGCACTTCGCAGTCGACCGCGATCGAGATGCGATCCGGATGCGCGCAAACCGCCGCGAGATCCGCGCGCTGTACGCTCGGGTACGCGACGAGCTGGTCGTCGAAGCCGAGCTCGCTGAGCCACGCCGCCTCGCGCGCCGAGTAGCACATGAGGCCCTTCATGCGCTCCGAACGGCCGAGGATGTACTTCAACAAGGGTGCGCAGCGGATCGACTTGCTCGCAACGCGCACGGTCGCTTTCAACCCTTCGACGACCGCGAGCATACGCCGCACGTTCTCGTCGACCGCGTCGAGATCGACGAGCGCGCACGGCATCGGCTCGCCGGCGATCGCGCGCTTGTACCGCTCGTAACGCTGCCGCTCCCCTTCGGCGGCGCTCACTTCTTGTCCTTCTTCAAGCGCTCTTTCAGCTCCTTGGCGTAGCCGTCCTTGTTCGTCTGCCGCGCGCGGCCGAGGGCGAGGGCGTCGCTCGGCACGGGCTCGGTGATCACGCTGCCCGCCGCGACGTACGCACGATCCTCGATGTTCACGGGCGCGACCAGCGTGGAGTTCGAGCCGATGAAGACGTCGGCGCCGATGCGCGAGAACGGCTTCGTGAAGCCGTTGTAGTTGCAGATGATGGTGCCCGCGCCGATGTTCGTGCCGGAGCCGATCTCGGCGTCGCCCAGGTAGGAGACGTGGTGCGCCTTCGCCTTCGCCTTCACGCGCGTCTTCTTCACCTCGCAGAAGTTGCCGACCTCGGCCCCCTCTTCGAGCACGGAGCCCGAGCGCAAGCGGCTCACCGGCCCCACCTGCGCGCGCGGGCCGATCTCGGAGTCTTCGGCGTAGGTGAACGCACGCACGCGGGCACCCTCTGCGACGCGCACGTTGTCCAGGTGCGCGTGGTGCTCGATCACCGCCGCCGCCGAGACGTGCGTCGCGCCGAGCAAGGTGACGCCGCGCTGGATGAACGCACCGGGGTCGATCGTCACGCGCGGCCCGATCGTCACGTCCTCCGCTTCGATCGTCACACCGCCCTCGTGCCAGCGCCGCACGATCGCCGCCTGCACGAGCGCCGTCGATCGCATGAGCTCGTGCTGTGAGTTGACGCCGAGCACGCACTCGGGCGCGTCGGCCACACAGAGCTTGCGCTCGGCCGCCGGCGCCGCTGGAACGATGTCGGTCAAGTAGAGCTCGTTCTGCGCGTTCTTCGGCTGGAGCGCTTTGACCGCCGCGGAGAGGAACGCGTGCTCGACCGCGTACGCGCCGGCGTTCACCACGTTCACCGCGCGCTCACGCTCGTTCGCGTCTTTGTGCTCGACAATGCGCTCCAAGCGGCCGCTCTCTTCGATCATGCGCCCGTAGCCCGTCGGGTCGGCCACGCGCGCGGCGAGGACCACCACCTTCGCCCCGCGCCTCGCTTCGATGAGCCGCGCGATCGCCTTGTCGTCCAGGTGCGGGCTGTCGCCGCAGGCGATCACCCACTCCCGAGGCGGCGCCTTCACCCCTTCGAGCGCACTGATTCCGTCGAGTGCGACCTGCACCGCGTGACCCGTCCCGCGCTGGGGCTCCTGCACGACGAAGTCGATCTTCGCGTCGGAGAGAAACGCCATGCCCGCGATCGCGGCGCGCACTTCATCCGCGCCGTGGCCGACGACGATGACCAAGCGGCGAACGCCAGCGTCATACAACGCGCGCAGCGGATAGTAGACCAGATATTCGCCGAGCAGCGGGTGCAGGAGCTTCGAGCGCGGCGAACGCATCCGCGTTCCTTTGCCGGCAGCGAGCACGATGGCGCCGAGGTCGTTCATGCACTGGGTGTAAGGTCGGGTACTCCGAGAGTCAACGCGTCTCGTCGAGCGTGTGCCCGATCACACATCCGTGCATACCTTGCGGACCAGGGTACATTTAATAGAGGTCACATGGCCCAAGAACCGACCACCAAAAGCACGGGGGCGAAGCGCGAGATCCTCGACCGAATCAACGCGCTCGAGTCGAGCCTTGCCGAGCTGCGTCGCGAGCTCACGACGACCGCCGACAAGACCGACACGAGCACCTTCGACGTCTTGAGCTTCGTCATCAAGGAGAAGAGCTACGCCGTCTTCCTGTCGGACGTCGCCGAGGTGCTGCGCATGGTGAAGTACTCGCCGCTGCCCAAGGCGCCGCCGGACATCCAGGGCGTGATCAACTGCCGCGGCCTGATGCTGCCGATCCTGAACCCTGGCACGATCTTCGCCGACGCCGCCGTCGAGTCGTCGTTGAACGCCTCGCTCGTCGTCGTCACCTGCGCGGGCCAGCGCATCGCGATCATCGTCGAACAAGTGCTCGGCGTGCAGAGCTTCTTGAGCCGCGAGCTCGTCGACGTGTCGGCCGAGCAAAAAGCGCACCGCACGCTGCCGCCGTTCATCCTCGGCTTCATCAAGCACATGGGCGCGCACATCTCGCTCATCGACGTGAACCAACTGCTCCGCTTCGAGGATCGCCGCGCGCTCGACTCGGCGTTGCGCGAGCGCGACGAGTGGGGCCAAGGGTGAACCGCATCCTCGACACGACGCCGCACACCCAAGGCGCTCCTCTGCGTGCGCAGAAGCCGCATGTCGAGCTCGATCGCCACCTGCTCACGCAGTACGCGGGCTTCCTCTTGTCGCAGTCCGGCCTGCACTTCACGCAGAGCAACATGAGCGATCTCGCGCACGGCATCCGCATGACGATGGATGCGACCGGCGTGGACTCGGCGGCGCGGCTGCTCGCGGAGTTGACGACGTCAGGAGAGCACGCCAAGCGCCTCTTCGACACGCTCGCGCGGAACGTGACCATCGGCGAGACGTACTTTCTCCGCTATCCCGAGCAGTTCCTCGTCTTGCAGAACGAGATCTTGCCGGACCTCATCCACGAGCGCCGCCGAGCGAAGGATCTGTACTTGCGCCTATGGAGCGCCGGGTGTTCGAGTGGCGAGGAAGCGTATTCGCTGGCGATCCTGCTGCGCGATCTCTTGCCCGACTTCGACCAGTGGCACATCCAGATCCTGGCGACCGACATCAACCGCGACTCGCTCGCGCGGGCGGCGTCTGGCGACTACAGCGCGTGGTCGTTTCGGGGAGTGCCGGACGACATCATCCAGCGGCACTTCATCCCGCACAAGGACAACAGCAAGATCCTCTCGGTGCATCCGCAGCTCAAGAAGGTGGTGCGCATCGAGTACCTGAACCTCGGCGACGACTGCTACCCGTCGCTGCTCACGCAAACGACGGCGATGGACTTTGTGTTCTGCCGGAACGTCCTCATCTACTTCAACGAGAAGAGCGCGGCCCACGTGATCGATCGCCTATTCTCGTCGCTCGTCGAGGGCGGCTCGCTGATGGTCGGGCCGGTCGAGCCAAACGAGACGCTCTTTCGCAAGTTCGAGTCCCGCTTCACCGGCGGCACCATGATCTATCGGCGCAAGAAAGAGGTGCTCGACGAAGCGCCGGCGCCTGCCGTGAAGCCGGCACCGCCGAAGAGCCTGCACTCGAAGACGCCGGTGCAGACGACGGCGCCGAAGGCCCTCCCAAAGCTCGGCTTTCTGCCGCGGAAGAAGGACACCGCGACGGACAACGACCCGATGGCGTTCATCCAGCTCGCCCAATCCGCCTGGAAGGACGGTCACATCGAGCGCGCCAAGCAGCACGCGCGCCGTGCCGTCGAGCTCGATGCGCGGGTCGGCGAAGGCCACTTCCTGCTCGCGCTCATCGACGCCGACCGGGCGCACTTCGAATCGGCTGAGCTGCACATCGAGAAAGCGATTCGCATGAGCCCGCTCGACGTGCGTGTGCATCACCTGGCGTCGATCATCGCGAGCGAGCGCGGCCTCACCGAGCACGCGGTCACCCATTTGAAGAAGTGCGTCTTCCTGGACCGGCACTTCGTTCTGGGTCATTTTGGGTTGGCAGTGGCGCTGAGAGAGCTGAAGAATTCCGTCGAGTCGGCCCGGTACTTGAAGAATGTGCTCTCGCTGCTCGAAAATGTCGCCGATGATGCGACCTTGCCCGGTGTCGATGACATCGCGGCAGGTTGGTTGAAGAAGGTGTCGACGAAATACTTGAGAGACATCGAAAACACGCGCAGCAAATGATCCGGAGCAAGGAAAGTAGACACCATGGGTAAGAAAATTCTGATCGTCGAAGACACCAGGACCATCCCCGAGGTGATCAAGGTCTACTTGCTCGGCAACGACTACGAGTATCTGCAGGCGCCAAACGGTGACGAAGGCCTGAAGCTCGCGGCGAAGACCAAGCCCGACCTCATCATCAGCGACATCAAAATGCCGATCATGGATGGCTTTCAGTTCTGCGAGGCGCTGAAGAGCGACCCCAACCTGAAGTCGGTGCCAGTGCTGCTCCTCACCTCGCTCCGGGACGAAGCGTCACGCGCCGAAGGCCGCCGCGTCGGCGCCGATGGCTTCCTGAACAAGCCGATCAACTCCGCCGAGCTGTTGAAGCTGGTCAAGTCGTTCCTCGGTTGAGGCAGCCTCGCTGATGAACAAGAGCCGGATCGACTGGGAACGCATCTATGGGCGCCTCGACACGATCGAGAAGGTGCTCGAGGCCACGACGCAGCTCAACCAAGAGCGCGAAGCCGAGATCCTCGCCGAGCGTGCGCTCCTGCTCGCTCGCGAATCGAAGACGGCGCTCGAGCTCACCTACGCCGATCGCATGCTGGTCATCGTCTTCCAAGTCGGCGACCAGCGTTTCGCCGTCGAGGTGAAGGACATCCAAGAGATCGTCACCCTCTCGCAGATCGTCCACGTGCCTTGCGTGCCGGACTTCATCGCCGGCATCACCAACGTCCGCGGCAACATCGTCACATTACTGGATCTGCGACGCTTGTTCGGCGACAAAAGCGAAGGCATCGTCGATTTGAAGCGCGCGATCCTCATCGGCAGCGGTGACGCGCGCCTCGGTCTACTCTCAGAGGAGATCCTGGGCACTATGCAGTTTCAGCGCGACGCACTGCAAAAGCTTCCTGCCACGCGCTACTCGGATCGCTTCGTGCGCGGGCTCAGCGCCGATCTCATCTCCTTGCTCGACTGCGAAGCGATCGTAGAGGACGCGCGCGTCAACGTGGACGACGAGAACTGATGATGGCGCGCGCGCTGGCATCCTGGCTCGTCCTCGCCGGCATCACGCTCGCGGCCGTACCGGCGCGCGCGGCGACCGTCGCCGTCATCAAGTCGAAGGACGTGAGCCAGTACAACCAGACGCTCGACGGCTTCAAAGCGCGCTTCGCGGGCAAGGCCGAGGTGAAGGAGTTCAACCTCGACGCCGTCGGCGAGTCGGCGATCGCGGCCGAGGTCGGCGCGGTCAATCCCGCGGCGATCTTCGCGATCGGCCCGGCGGCGGCGAAGATCGCGCGCACGTCGTTTCCGAACGTGCCGCTCGTCTACGCGGTCGTGCCGAACCCGGAAGGCATCGGCTTGAAGGGCGCGAACGTGACCGGTGTGGCGATGAGCGTGCATCCGAAGAAGCACTTTGCGCTCTTTCGGGCGCTCGCCGGCTCGGTGAAGCGCGTCGGCGTCATCTACAACCCGCAGAAGAGCCAGGACTACGTCGACGAGGGCGTCAAAGCCGCCGAGAAGGAAGGCATCACGCTCGTCAGCAAGAAGGCCGCCGGCGAGCAAGACGTGCCGAACCTGTTGCGCGAGATGATCGATCAGATCGACGCGTTTTGGCTGATCCCTGACTCGACGGTCGTGTCGCGTAACTCGTACAAGTTCATCCTGCAGAACACGCTCGAGAAGGGCATCCCACTGCTCGTGTTCTCGAGCGAGCTCGTGAAGGCCGGCGCCCTCCTCGGGCTGTCGCCGGACTTCGGCGACGCCGGCGACAAGGCGGCGCAAATGCTGGAAAAGATCGTCTCGGGCACGAAAGCCGATAGCATCCCGGTCAGTTATCCGGACGGACGCCTCGAGCTGAACGAGCAGATCGCAGAGAAGATGCGGATCAAGCTGCCGGGCGATTTGCTCGGCCGGCGCGGGAAAATCTACTGAGATGCAAGACCGAAACCGGACCGCTGCGAAGCTGAGCCTGAGGCTGAAGATCGCCGGCGTGACCGGCTTGGCGCTGCTCGTGATGGGCACTGTCCTCGGCGTCGTCACCACGCGCTCGACCCGCAACATTTTGGAGCGCGAGATCGAAAAGCGCGCGATGGCGTTGACGACGAACCTCGCGAAGAACGGCGAGTTCGCGCTCTACACCGGCGACCTCAGCACGCTGCGCGACATCACGACGGCGATGCTCGCTCAGGAAGACGTCGCCTACGTCTACTTCGTCAACGCCAAGAACGACGCGACGGTGCTCGCCGGTGCGAACGCTCCCGAAGGCACGAAGAAGCAGGACGAGGCGACCGCGCCGGACTTCTTGGGGCCGATGACCATGCGCGCGGTGTTCGACGCGCAGAAGCTCTCGTACAAGAATGTTTCCGAGATGCGCGGCCGCACCTACGACGGCGGCGTGCTCGGGCAGATCAAAGAAGTCGCCGTGCCGATGTTCTACACGCCGAGCGCGAACGATATCCCCGGCCTCGCGCCAGAGGACGACCGCGCCGAGTCGAAGAAGGATCAAAAGACGGTCCAGCAAGGCCACGTGCAGGTCGGCTTCTACCTGAAGAGCACCGAGCAGGAGATCCGTAAGAGCACCTGGAGCAGCTTGCTCATCGTCCTCTTCATCTTCGCGAGCGCGCTCGTCGGCGTCGTGTTCTTCGTGCGCTACGCGCTCACGCCGATCGAGAAGATGGCGCAGGCGGCGGCGCAGATCGCGTCCGGGGACTTGCGCCAGGAGGTGAGCGCCGCGTCGGCGGACGAAGTCGGACAGCTCGGCCTCGCCTTCAACGACATGCTGAAGAGCATCCGCGGCATGATCTCGCAGATGCGCGACGCGTCCGAGAACATCGAGAGCTCGACGAACGAGATCCTCTCGGCGGCGACACAGCAGTCGGCCGGCGCCTCGGAGCAAGCCGCGTCGATCAGCCAGACCGGCGCCACCGTCAAAGAGATCAACCAGACCGCCGCGCAGACCGCCGAGAAGGCGAACTCCGTCATCGACATCGCGCAGCGCTCCGAAGAGATCTCGGTCGTCGGCCAGAAGGCGGTCGAGGAGTCGATCGCCGGCATCGAGGAATTGCGCGGCCAGGTCGAGGCGATCGCCGAGAACATCATCGAGCTCAGCGAGCGCACGCAGCAGATCGGCGAGATCATCACGACGGTGAACGACCTCGCCGAGCAGTCGAACTTGCTCGCCCTGAACGCGTCGATCGAAGCCGCGAAGGCGGGCGAGCAAGGCAAAGGCTTCGCCGTCGTCGCCGTCGAAATGCGCAACCTCGCCGAGCAGTCGAAGCAAGCGACGGCGCAAGTGCGCACCATCTTGAGCGACATTCAGCGCGCCACCCGCGCCGCCGTGGCGGTGACCGAAGAGGGTTCGCGCAAGGCCGAGACCAGCGTCGAGCTCGCGAACTCGTCGGGCGAGAACATCCGCCGTTTGGCCGAGGTCATCAAGGAGTCGTCGCTCGCCGCCAAGCAGATCGCCGCGCTCGCCAATCAGCAGTCGGTCGGCATCGAGCAGATCTCGGCGGCGATGACCAACATCAAGCACTCGACGAGCGAAGCCGTGTCCGGCACGAAGCAGATCGAGCGTGCACTGCAAGACCTGAAATCGCTCTCCGACAAGCTCGGGCGGATCGTCAGCCCGTACGAGATGTGAGGGCCCCCTGAGCGAGATCCCGCGCGAGATCCTGCTGAAGCTGCTCGAGGTATTCTCCGTCGAGGCGCAGGAGCACATCGAGCACATCACGCGCAATTTGCTGGAGCTGGAAAAGGGGCCGAGCGAAGAGGCCTCGTCGGCGTTGATCGAGGAGATCTTCCGTGAGGCGCACTCACTGAAGGGCTCCGCTGGCACGCTCGGGCTCTCCGACATGGAGCGCGTCGCCCACGCCGCCGAAGACCTGTTCAACGCGTGCCACAAGAAAGAGCTCGCGCTGACGCCGGACATCGTCGACACCGTGCTGCAGACGCTCGACGCGTTGACGGCGATGCTCGCGCGCGCCCGCACCGACGAAAAGACGCCGGAAGAAGAGATCAAAGATCTCGTCGCACGCATCGAGGCCCCACTGCGCGGTGGCCAGGCGCCGCCCGGAAAGCCCGAGCCGCCTCCGGTCGTGGAGGCACCGCCGGCGAAGGCGCGCACGGCAAAGAAGACGCCGAAGACCGCGGGGCCGGAGACGCCCGCGCCCGAAGTCAGCAAACCCGAGCCCGAAAAAGAACCCGAGGAAGAAAAGGCGGCAGCGGCGCCCAAGCCCATCGCCACCACCTTCGAGCGCACGATCCGCGTATCGATGCAGAAGCTCGACTCGTTCATGCGTCAAGCCGAAGAGATCCTGCTGGCGAAGATCCGCGTCGATCAGCGGCTGAGCGAAGTGCGGCTCTTGAGCGAGCAAGTGCAGGCGGCGCTGCGCGATCTCGATCGCAGCAAAGACGGCGTCCGGCGCATGAGCAAGGACTGGAAGACGACTGAAGAGCTCGCCGTTCTCCATTACATCAAGCAATCGGGCGAGCAGCTGAAGAACGTGGGCAATCGCCTCAACTTCATCACGCGCAATCTGGTGAACGACTCGCAGCAGATGCAGCTGATGAACCAGAACCTGCAGGAAGATCTGAAGGGCCTGCGGCTCATGCCGATCGGCAGCGTGTTCGAGCCCTTCCATCGCATGGTGCGCGATCTCTCGAAGCGGCTCGAGAAGAAGGTGGCCCTGGAGGTCTCGGGGAGCGACATCGAGGTCGACAAGCGCATCATCGAAGAGATCAAAGATCCCTTGGTGCACATCCTGCGCAACTGCGTCGATCACGGCGTCGAGATGCCCGCCGATCGCGCGAAGGCGAACAAGTCCGAGACCGGGACGATCGAGCTGCGCACCGAGCAACGCGGCAATCGCTTGTTCATCGTGATCAAGGACGACGGCCGTGGCATCGATCCCAAGCTCTTGCGCCGCGCCGCCGCGGCGAAGGGCATCATCGCCCAAGACGAAGCCGATCAGATGAGCGACGAAGACGCGCGGCGCTTGGTGTTCGCGCCAGGCTTCTCGACGGCGGCGGCGGTGACCGACATCTCGGGGCGCGGGGTCGGCCTCGACGTCGTCAAGCAGAACATCGGCCGGCTCGGCGGCGTCATCGAGCTGGCGAGCGAGCTCGGCAAATCCACGATGTTTTCGATCTCGGTGCCGCTCACGCTCGCCACCGCCCAAGGCTTGCTCGTGAGCTTGCGCTCGGAGACCTATGCCCTGCCGTTGAACTCGGTCGAGCGCATCCTTCGCTTCTCGCCGAGCGACCTCGCGATGGTGCGCGGCAAGTCGAACATTCGCCTGGACGGCCGCCTGGTCCCCTTCGTCGCGCTCGCCGAGGTGCTGAACATCCCACAAAAAGGCCTCGCCACCGATGCGCAGGGCATGTTCTCGGCCGTCGTCGTCGGCGCCGTCGAGAAGCGCGTCGCGTTCGCGGTCGACGCCGTGCTCGAAGAGCAAGAGATCGTGACGAAGGCCCTCGGCAAGCCGCTCGTGCGGGTGAAGAACGTGGCCGGCGCGACGATCCTCGGCGACGGCAGCGTGGTCGTGCTCTTGAACCCGAACGATCTCGTGCGCACGGCGTTTGGTGAGTCGATCAAATCACCCGAGCTGCACGCCGAGGGCGAGCGCTCGACGGTGCTCGTCGCCGACGACACGATCACCACGCGCACGCTGCAAAAGTCGCTGCTCGAGATGGCCGGCTTTCGCGTGATCACCGCCAAGGACGGCGAAGAAGCGTTTCAGCTCCTGCAGCAAGAGGCGGTCCAGGTGCTCGTCACGGACGTACAGATGCCGCGCCTCGACGGCTTCGACCTCACGGCGCGGGTGCGCAACGACGCGCGCTTTCGCAACCTGCCGGTGATCTTGGTGACTTCGCTCGGATCCGAGGCAGACAAGGCGCGCGGCATCGAGGTGGGGGCGGACGCCTACATCGTGAAAAAAGAGTACGAGAAGGGCAAAATCTTAGAGGTGATCCGCCAGCTATTGTAATGTCCTCAGTTGGGAATGTGGCGCGTCCTCGTCGTCGAAAACAATCAGGAGATCCGCGAGCGTCTCCTCACGGCGTGCCGAAAGCTCTCGGTGCTGCGTGTCGTCGCGACGACCGACGACGGCGAGCAAGCCACGCGGCTCTGCCATGTGCTCAGGCCCGACGCCGTCATCTGTAACGTCAGCCTGTGCGCGCACGATCGCTTCGCGATCCTCCAGAACATCATGGCGCACAGCCCCACGCGCATCTTGGTCTATGGCTCCGGCAACCGCGCCTACGATCTCGGCCTCGATCGCGCACACCAACATGGCGCGATGCAGGTCTACACGACGAACCCGAGCGACGAGACGACGACGCAGCGCTTGCTGCAGATGCTCCAAGACCTCTGCATCCTCGACAAGCCGGCGGCGAAATTCGCGCACGCGCCGCCGCTCGGGAGCCCGCGCGGGCTCGGCGCGAACCTCGCTTCGAAGCAGCCCAAAGAGCCGGTCAAAGCGCTGCAGTTCCCTGCGCGCCTCGTCGCCATCGGCGCATCGACCGGCGGCCCCGCGGCGATCGAGTTCCTCTTGCGCAAGTGGTCGCGAGACTTTCCGCTGCCGGTGATCGTCGCGCAGCACATGACCACCGGCTTCTCGCGCGATCTCGTGCGCTGGCTCGACACCCTCGGCAGCCTGCGCGTCAAGCTCGGTGAGGACGACGAGACGCTCGTGCCTGGCACGATGTACTTCGCGCCCGACGGCCAGCACATCACGCTCGCGAGCGAGGAGCGCCTGCGCTTGACGGCAGCGAAGCCGGACGAGGCCGAGGTGCCGTCCGTCAACCGCTTGCTCGAGTCGGTGGCGAAGCACTTCGGCGCTTCGGCGATCGGCGCACTGCTGACCGGCATGGGCGAGGACGGCGCGCAGGGCTTGCTCGCGATGAGCCAAACCGGGGCGCGCACGGTCGCGCAGGATCGCGAGAGCTCTCTCGTCTACGGCATGCCGAACGCGGCGCACCGGCTCGGCGCGGCGCAGCTCGTGCTCGGCCTGAGCGACATCGCCGAGTACTTGAACGACTGCGCGCGCGCGCGGCGAGGGAAGAAGTGACGCACGTCGCCCGCGTGGCGCTGCTCTGCCTCACGCTCTTCGCCACGGCGTCCCACGCGCAGGCGCAGACCTTCGAAGGCGTCGAGCTCGACCTCCTGGAGCCGACGCCCTTCGCCGACGCCGGCGTCGTCACCGACACGGCGCAGCGCTACGAGCAGTGGGGCTACAGTGCGCAGCTCACGGTGCACTACGCCCTGAACCCGCTGGTCTGGCGCTATCCGAACAACAGCGTCTCGCTCGCCGTGAGCCACACGCTCTACATGTACGTGATGGGCCACGTGGCGGTGTTGCCGTGGCTCTCGATCGGCGGCGGCTTGCCGGTCGAGCTCTTGTTCACGCCGGTCGACCTGCGCGGCATCGCGCCGGCGCCGGGCGCGGGCGTGGGCGATTTGAAGCTGTCGGTGAAAGCCACCTTCCTCGATCAATACCGGCACTTTCTGAACCTGGGCATCGCCGTCGACTTTTCACTGCCGACCTCGGGCGGCAAAGCGTACCTCGGCAGCACGACGGTCGGCGCTTATCCACGCCTCGTCGTCTCGCGACGCTTCTCGATCGTAGAGGTCGCGCTGAACTTCGGCGCCCGCTTGCGTGTCGGCCGTGAGGTCGCGGGCAGCATGGTCGCGAGCCAGCTCGCCTACAACGTGATGCTGCGCTTGCTCTTGCCGTGGCGCGCCGGCCCGACGTCTTACGAGATCGCGGCCGAGCTGTGGGGGCTCACCTCCGCGGTCCGGCCGTTTGCGCGCGAAGGCGAGAACGTCGTCGAGTGGCTCGCGTCGCTGCGCGTGGGCCTCTTCGACAACTTCTACATGACGGCGTCGGTCGGTGGCGGTCTCATCGCCGGCTACGGGAGCCCGGACATGCGCGCGATGCTCGGCCTCGCCTGGGCGCCGCGCGAGATGGACAGAGACGGCGACGGCATCGTCGATCGCAAGGACAGCTGCCCGGATCAGGCCGAGACGATGAACGGCATCGACGACTGGGACGGCTGCCCCGAAGCGGATCGCGATCGTGACGGCATCCCAGACATCGTCGACAAGTGCCCGGACCGACGCGAGACGCGAAACGGCTACAAGGACGAAGACGGCTGCCCCGACAAGCGCCCGAAGAAGTGCAAGCCGCTGGTCGTCTACGACGCCGACGAGAACGACGAGCCCGACGAGAAGCCGGCCGACGACGAAGCGTGCCCTGAGCCGCCGCCGCCACCGCCGCCCAAAGACGCGCCGCCGCCGAAGGATCGCGATCACGACGGCGTCTCCGACACCGACGACAAGTGCCCGGACGAGCCGGAGAACATCAACGGCAACAACGACGACGACGGCTGCCCCGACGAAGGCCAGGGCGTCACGGTGTTCGTGTCGAAGCAGAAGATCAACATCTTGGAGAAGATCAACTTCGAGACGGCGAGCGCCGTCATCAAGCCGGAGTCGTTCACCATCTTGGATCAAGTGTCGCAACAGCTGCGCGCGCATCCCGAGGTGAAGACGCTGCGCATCGAAGGCCACACCGACAGCGTCGGCGCCGACGACTACAACATGCGCCTCTCGCAAGCGCGCGCGGAGAGCGTGAAGAAGTACCTCACCGAGAAGGGCCGCATCGCGCCGGAACGATTGATCGCCAAGGGCTACGGCGAGACGCGCCCGATCGCGTCGAACACCACGCCGCGCGGCAAGGCGCAGAACCGGCGCGTCGAGTTCTTGATCGTCGAGCAGGACGAGCCGAAGTAGGACCGCGCTCAGCTATCAGTTTCGGAGCACGTAGGCGCCGCTCTTGTCGATGCGAAACGCCGGCAGCTTGTGCGTCGCTTCGAACGCCGCGTAAAACGGCTGCAGCTGCTTCCACAGCGCCATCGTCGCCTCCGGCGCGCGGCGCGTCCCGAGATCGGAGAGCCCGGCGTCGGTGAGCTTGGTCGGGAAGATGTGGATCGGGATCTGTTTTTGCCCCTGATCCTTCGCGAGCAGCGCCAGCCAGTAGACTTCTTCGGCGAGCGGATCCGTGAGCGGCATGCAGCCGATCGTCACGCAGCTCCCATGGATGTAGATGTCGCCGCCCATCTGCGGCGCTTTCTCACCAGCCGCCTTGGCGCGCGCCGCCGTGCGAGCGACGTCGGCGGCGTTCGGATACGCGACCCGCAAGGAGAGATGGTAGTTGCTCGTCGGGTTGAAGTGATCGATCGTGTAGAGGCCCTCCGGCACCTGGCCGTCGCCTTGTTCATACTTCGGCCCGAGATCGCCCGAGGACGCGCAGATGGGGTAGCTCTCGTAGAGCGCGTACGCGCCGTCCTTCCGCACCCAGACCTCGAGCGCCTTGTCGCGCTTGAACACACGGAGGAAGATCGCTGCCGGCGGATACGAGAGTCCGCGCTCCTTGAAGCGATCGCGCAATTTCTGATCGACGTTCTTCTGCGCGCCGCGCACGCGTGCGATCTTCATTTGTTCGTCTTTGAAGCTGCCGGCCTGTGCGGGGCTCGCGATGAGCAAGAGGAGGAGCGCGATGCGCATGCGTCGTGTCTAAGCTCAGGCGACCTTTTGTGGCAACGCATGCCGGCGCACGACTGAGGAGAGGAAGGCTTTGAAGCTCGTGCGGTTGTACGGCTTGATCAGAAAGTCGTCGACGCCGATCGAGCGGCACTCCTCGACCTTGTAGCGGTTCAACGTGCCGGAGCACATCAAGATGCGCGCCTCTTGATCTTGGTGCCGCAAGAAGCGCGCGGTCGTGACGCCGTCGATGCCGGGCAGCACGACGTCGAGCAGCACGAAGTCCGGCTTGTAGAGGCCGTAGAGGCGCAGCGCCTCCTCGCCGGTCACGGCCTCGGCCACGACTTCGACTTCGCTCGTGTGCAGGAGCGCGGAGAGGACGCGGCGGCTCACTTCCGAGTCATCGACGACGAGCGCGCGGAGCTTCCTGGGAGCATTCATGGTTGGCCTCCGCTCGCCTAGAAATTCAACCTGCGTGCCAACGGCCTCGCCTGGGATCATTCGCGAATTTCGCACAGGCAGCGGGTGCAATCGACCCCCAGGGTGCACTAGACCCGGCACATGCCTACCGATGCCGACTTCATCGCACAACACCAGCAGCGCCTGTCGTGGATGCCTTGGCTGTGGTTCACGCTGAAGGACAAGCACAAGACGTGGGCCGAGCCGTGGCAGCAAGAAATCCAAGATCGTCTGCGCGCGCTCGAGACGATTACGATCGGCGAGGGCTGCTTCATCGCGCCCGAAGCGCGGCTCTTCGGCGAACCGGGCCGCGGCATCGTCATCGGCGACCGCGTGAGCATCGCCGCCGATGTGTTCGTGCACGGGCCGGTGACCCTCGGCGCCGACGTAAGCCTGAACGCACGCGTCAGCATCGACGGCGGATCGCGCGGCGTCACCGTCGGCGAAGGCACGCGCATCGCCACCGGCGCCGCGATCTATGCGTTCGACCACGGGCTCGCCGCCGCCGAGATGATCCGCACCCAAGGCGTGTCGTCGCGCGGCGTGCACATCGGCCGTGACGTGTGGATCGGCGCGAACGCCGGCATCACCGACGGCGTGACGATCGGTGACGGCGCCGTCGTGGCGATGGGCGCCGTTGTCACGCGTGACGTGCTGCCCGGCGACATCGTCGGCGGCGTGCCGGCGAAGCGCATCGGACAAAGGCGCTAGCGGCCGGGACTAAGTGATGCGCGAGAGCCCGCCGACATAAGGACGCAGCGCTGCCGGCACGATGATGCTGCCGTCGACCTGCTGGTAGTTCTCCATGATCGCGATGAGCGTGCGACCGACGGCGAGCCCGGAGCCGTTCAGAGTGTGCACGAGCTCCGGCTTCGCCCCCGCGCCGCGGCGGAAACGGATCTGCGCGCGCCGGGCTTGGAAGTCCGTGCAGTTCGAGCAGCTCGAGATCTCGCGGTACATCTTCTGCGACGGCAGCCACACTTCGAGATCGTAGGTCTTCGCGGACGCGAAGCTGATGTCGCCCGTGGCGAGGCTGACGACGCGGTACGGAAGCTCGAGGAGCTTCAGCACGTCTTCGGCGTCGTTCACCATGCCTTCGAGCTCTTTGAACGAGTCCTCCGGCCGCGTGAGCTTCACGAGCTCGACCTTCTCGAACTGGTGCTGGCGGATGAGCCCGCGCGTGTCGCGGCCGTAAGAGCCGGCCTCTTTCCTGAAGCACGGCGAGTACGCGCAGAACTTCTTCGTCAGCTCGGCCTCGTCGAGGATCTCGCCGGCGTAGATGTTGGTCACCGGCACTTCCGCCGTCGGAATCAAGAAGAGCTCGGGATCCTGCAGCTCGAACGCGTCGTCTTCGAACTTCGGCAGCTGCCCAGTGCCGGTCATGGTCGCGCGGTTGACGAGAAAGGGCGGCAGCACCTCCTCGTAGCCCTTGCTCGTGTGCAGATCGAGCATGAAGCTGATGAGGCCGCGCTCGAGCCGCGCCGCGCCTTTGCGCAAGAGCGTGAAGCGGGCCTGGGCGAGCTTCGTGCCGCGCTCGAAGTCCAAGATGCCGAGCTTCTCGCCGAGCGCGTGGTGATCCAAGGGCTCGAACGAGAACACCGGCGGCTTACCGTGCTCGCGCTCGACGCGGTTCTTCGACTCGTCGCCGACGGGAACGCTCTCGTGAGGCACGTTCGGCACGTGCATGAGGAGCGCGTCGATGCGCTCCTCGACCTGCTTCACTTCGCTTTCGATCGCCTTCACCTCGTCGCCGGCTTCGCGCATCGTCGCGCGTGCCTTCTCGATGCCGTCTTTGTCCTTGTTCTGCGCGAGCGTCTTCATCTGCGCCTGCGCCTGCGCTTGATCTTGGCGCAGCTTGTCGAGGCTCACGTTGTGCTCGCGGCGCGACTTCGCGAGCGTGACGATCTCCGAAAATTGCTCGGGCAGCTTGCCACGGAGCTGGAGCTTCGACTCGACGGATTCGGGGCTGGCGAGGAGCGCTTTGAGGTCCAACATGACGCTGCCAACTAGGACGATCGAGGTCGTCATGTACAGCGCTTGTCGGCGCCACCTATCATTGGGCAGGCAACGACGAGGTCGGCGAAGGGCGTCAGGCGATCACCGAGAGCGTCGCCAACCAGAAGGTCACCGAGAAGCTCGAGTTCATCAAGCCGTTTGCGGCGACGAACACCGTGACCATGACGCTGAAGCCGGCGGGCACCGGGACGACGATGACTTGGGCGCTCGACGGTGATCAGAACTTCATGATGAAGGCGATGTCGTTGTTCATGAGCATGGACGACGCCGTCGGCAAGGACTTCGATCAAGGGCTCGCGAAGCTGAAGGCGATCACGGAGAAGAAGGCGGCGGAAGCAGCGGCTGCGGCGGCTGCAGCGACGGGTCCTACAGGGCCGACCGCGGCGACGGGCGCTGCGAAGAAGCCGGGGAAGAAGAAGTAAGTTTTTCGGCGATACGCTATTTGCGCTACTTCAAATCTTTGATCTCGTCTTCGATCTCGCCCTTATCGGTCGCGTTGGGGCTGAGCTTCAAGTACGTCTGAAACTCCTTGATCGCTTCCTTGTTCTGCCCGGCGTCCTTGAACAAGTACCCGAGCCGGTAGTGCGCCGACGCGTCGTTCGGGTTGATCTTCAACGCCATGCGGAAGAACTTGATCGCGTTCGGCCGGCTGCCGTTTTGCTGATAGATGCGGCCCATGCGCACCGCGAGCGTTCCGTTCGTCGGCTCCTTCTTGAATGCGGCGGAGTAGAGATCGAGCGCCTCGGCCATCTGGTTCAGATCTTCCAAGTGCTGGCCGAGCTCGAGCACCAGGGCCTTGCGTGAAGGATCCATCGCCAGCGCTTCTTTGATCGCGTCCGCGGCCTCCTTCTTCCTGCCCTGCTGCTCGGCCACCTTCGCCAGCATCACGAAGACGTCGGCGTTCTTCACGCCGGCCTTCTGATCGTTCTCCTTGGCGCGCTCGAAGGCGTCGTGCGCTTCGTCGAGCTTGACCTTCTCCAAGTAAGCCTGGCCGAGCAGGAAGTGGTAGCGGGACTCGGCGGGCTTCAGATCGATCGCGCGCTTGATGTGCAGCTTCACGAGATCTGGTTCCTTCGGATAATAACTGCGCGCCATCAGCTCGAGCGCGTCGACGTCGTTCTCGTCTTCCTTGATCAGCTGCTGCAACACGCTACGCGCGCGATCGCCGTTGTCCTTGGCGATGAGCACCTCCGCTTCGGCGCGGCGCAGGCGCTTGTCTTTCGGGTGCTCGTCGAGGCCAAGGTTGATCAAGCGCTGCGCCTCGTCGAGCGCGCCGGCCTTCTTGGCCGTGTCGATATAGGTGACGAGCGTGTCCAAGTTCTTCGCATCGACCGCGGTGTTCTCGATCGCCAGACGGGCACCTTCGGCGGTCTTGCCGCTCTTCGTCAGCGCGTCGGCCCAGCGCGTCGCGACCTTGCCGAGGTCGATGACCCACGGATCATCCTCGACGCCGAGGCGGTAGCGCTCCGCCGCTTCCGCGAAGTTGCCGGCCTCGAAGAGCGCGTCGGCGTGGGCGACGAACGCCCGCGATTCGGAGGTGAGCTTTGCCGTCAACGCGTAGCGCAGGAGCTTCACCTTCGGCGGCTGCTTGGCCAAGCGGATGCTCGCGAGCATCGGCAGCGCGAAGGTCTTGTCCGCCTTGATCGCGGCCGCGTAGAGCTTGAGCGCCGCCGGCACCTTCTTTTGCGCTTCGAAGAGCGCGCCGTCGGCGTAGAGCGTCGCGCGCTTCTCGACGCCGGCTGCCTTCGCCGCCGCGATCGCTTGTTGCGCTTCTGGGATCGCGCCCTTCTTCGAGAGCACCTGCATCTCGGCGAGGAAAAGCGACTCTTTGTACGAGCCATCGTCAAGCCTCTTCGTCGCGGCGAGCACCTTCATGGCCGCCTCGTCGTCGCCTTTGCCGATGAGCGCCCAGGTGAGCGAGCGGCCAAGGCGCAGGGACGGCACGTCTTGCCATGCCTTTTCGAGCTGCTCGATCGCGACGTTCGAGCGGCCGCTCGCGCCGGCGATCTCGGCGAAGAGCTCGCGGGCCTTCGCTCGATCGCGCTCCCCGAGCTTGTCGAGCGACTTCATCATCTCGCCCGCGCTCTTCTTCGCCTCGCCGCGCGTCGCCGGATCCTCGGCGTTGAGCTCGGCGCGGGCGAGGATCACCCGCAGGGTCTGCGGCTGCGCTTCTTCGGCTTTCTCGACGTACGACGCGGCTGAATCGCGATCCCCCGTGCGCCGCGCGATCTCCGAGTGGCCGAGGTAAGCGTCGATACTCTTCGGGCCGGTCTTGTTGACGTCGTCCACCTTGACGACTTCGTCGAAGTGCTTGCCGGCGAGCGCCGTGTCCCCCTTCGCGAGCGCCGCATACCCAGCGAGCAAGTGCGCGTCGCGATCGCCCTTGTCGCGCGCGAAGAGCTTGTCGAGCTGCGCCTGCATCGCGGCGCTGTCACCCTTCAAGAACGCGATCGCCGCGTTGGCGCGCTCTTCGTGCGGGTGCAGATCGCTGCCCTCCTTCGGCGGCAGCGCCAGAAGCTTCTCGGCGAGCGCGCGCGATCCGAGCAGCACCGCGCCTTGCCACAACAAGCGCACGCGCAGCGCGTTGTCGTCCTTCGTCTCGGCCGGCTCGTTGCGCGCTTGGCGGGCCTTCGAACGCTCGTCGAGCACCGCGAGCGCCTTCGTGTAGGCGTCGAGATCCTTGCCTTCGATCGCGGCGAAGTCGGGCGCCGGCGGCACCGGCGGCAGCTGCACCGGCGGCGGCGTCTGCGGGTTCTGGGGCGCAGGCGGGTTCAGGAGCACCCACGGAAGCTCGCCGGTGATGAAGTACGACGCTGCCGTTCCGCCGAGCGTGATGGCGAGGACGAGCACCAACCCGAGCGCGACGCGTGTGCGTTGCTTGGCGCGCGCCGTCGAGCGTTCCTCGGCCGCTTCCTCGCCCTGGCTCTGCTTCGCCATCCGCTGGCGATCTTTGGCGGTCGCGATCTGCGTCGCGGCTTCTTGCTTGCTCTGGGGCGGGCCGGAGGACGCTTCGCCTTCGAGCTCGAGCGGCGTCGGCAGCTCATCGTCGGCGTCAGCCTTCGCGGCGCCGCTGCTCGAACCGCCGAGGAGCGCCTGCGTATCGAGCGGCTCGGGGATGTCGAGCGGCTCCGGCGGAGCGTCGATGGGGTCGGACGCGCCGGGGCTGCCAGGTGGCGGCTCGAGCCCGTCGGGCATCGCGAGGGGCTCCGACCCTGCGCTCGTCGCGTCGCTTTGGAAGTCAGCGGCGGACACCGTCGGCGTCGGTCCGATCGAGGTCGCGTCATCGGGCGACGCCGGCGCCGGAAGGTCTTCGACCGCAGCGCCGAGCGTGATGCCGCCAAATTGCGGGGGCGCGTCGTCCGTATCGCGGGTGTCAGACACTGTCGATCCGGATGCTGTCGATCCGGCCGCGGGCTCGACGAGGCCAGGGAGATCGTCCGGTGGCGTCATCGGATCCTTCGCGACCATCGTCTCAGCTTCGTCGGCCGAGGGGAGGTCGTCGAAGTTGAGCTTGCTCGCGAGGGACGGTGGTGCAGCGGGCGTGGGCTCAGGCGGCGGTGGCGAGATCGGCGCCGCCGCCACGGCCGTGCGCTCGTCGAGGATCTCGTCGGCCTCTTCGATCGGCTCGGCTTCCTCTGGCGTTTCGATGACCGCGGGCGGCGCCGGAGGCGGCGGCGGGACGATCTTCGGCGGCGACATGTGGACGGGCGCCGGCGAGATCATCGTCTTGTCGCCGCTGAACAAATCGTCTGATTCATCGACGACGAGCGGACCGCTGGCGGGGCTCGCGCCAGGGAGCGGAATCGCGGGGTTCGTAGTGCCGAGCGGGTCGACAGTGTCTGACACCGACTTCACGACGGACATCGGCTGCGTCTGGTCGCTCGCTGGCGTCAGCGGCGGGGGCGCGCGCGGCGGCGGCGCCGCGGGCAGCGGGATCGCCGGGTTCGTGTTGCCGGTCGACGGCGGTCGTGGCGGCGGCGCCGCCGGCAGCGGGATGGCGGGGTTCGTGCTCGGCGCTGCCGGCAGCGGGATCGCCGGGTTCGTGTTGCCGGTTGGCGCAGGTCGCGGCGGCGGCACCGTCACGGGTCGCGTCACCTCGTCATGCACCCCGCCGGGGAGCGGAATCGCGCCGGGCGCCGGACGAGCGACACCGGGCTTCGTCACTTCATCGTGGACCGTCTCGCCGAACACCTTGCGGATCGCCGGCTGCGTGACCTCGTCGTGGATGGTCTGTGGCACCTTCGCGGGTGCGGCCCCAGGCAAGGGGATCGCGCCGCTGTCGCTCTTCGCCATCGCGGCCGATGGGGTCACCGGCGTGGGATCGGGCGGCGGCTCCGGCGCAGGGGCCGCTGGGGCGGGCGGCGCGTTTCCCGTCGGCATCACGGCGAAGCGGGTGCCGCATGCCTGGCACTTCACCGCACCGCCGGTCGCCGGGATCTTCGTTTCGTCGATCTTGTATGCCGCGCTGCACTGCGTGCATGTGACCCGAATCGCCAAAGTGCGCTCCTCGCCCGACGCGCCCTAGGAAACCTAGAGCTCGCCGAAGCGCTCCTGCAAACGCACGTATCGATCGTATTGCTCGGTGACTCTGTCGCTCACCGGGTCGGCGACGATGCCCTGCTCCGTCGCCATCTTTTCGATCAACATGCGTTTGACCAACCGTCGCACGTCATCTTGCGGCAAATTCTGCACGTCGGCGAATTCTCGGCTGATCAAAGGGTGATAAATTTGGTGCAGGTGCAAATAGTCGGAGAAGGCGTCGAGCGTCTTCTCGTCGGCGATGAACACGTCGCCGTCGTAGCGCCTGAGGATCTTCGCCCGCTCGAGCCGCTGCTCCACGTCGGCGCGCTGCACGACCGGGATGCCCGCGCGCGCGTAGATGTCGACTTGATTCTGCGTCGTCGGCAAGCGCACCCAGCCGCCGCTCTTGATCGGCTCGCCGGACGCGAGCAGCGAGCGCATCGCTTCGATGACGCGGCCGAGCCCGTGCTCGACGAGCGCGTTCTGCAAGCGGCGATCGGCCTCACGCAGGCGTTGGCAGAGCTTGCGCATCATCCGGACGGCGATCTCGGAGTTGCTGCGCAGCATCGCTTCAAAGGTCTCTTTGTCGATCTCGACGAGCTCGCAGTCCTCGGCGATCGTCGCGGTCGCCGAGCGCGGCAGGCCTTCGAGCAGCGCCATCTCGCCGAAGAACTCGCCGACGCCGATGTGCGCCAAGACGATCTCGGTCTCGCCGAGCGTTCGCCACACGCGCACGCGTCCGCTTTTCACGACGTACATGCGGCTGCCGGGATCGTTCTCGCGAAAGAGCACGGTCCCGGCACGGTACGATCTGGCCAAGTGGGAGTCGTCGTTCATTTTTCGCTTTCGGCCTTCTGAATGATCGCCTTGACCAAGTTCGCGTCCTTGGCGTCCGGGGCCATGCGCAAATACGCCTTGTATGACTCGATCGCTTTCTCGCGTTTGTTCTGCGACGCGTAGGTGACGCCGAGCCCACGGTACGCGAGCGCGAAGGCGGCGTCGGCGTCGAGCGCCTTCTTGTATTCGGCCAGCGCGTCGCCGTACTTCTTCTGCAGGTACAGCTTGTTGCCCTTGGCGTAGTGCTCGAGCGCCGTCGCGCGCTTCTGCGGATCGACCTTCTTGTCGTCGGGCTTGCCGCTCGCCGCTTGCGCGCCCGTCGCCGCGTTGGTGCCAGACACTGCACTGTCGCCAGACACGCCCGTGGCGCCGCTCGCTTGCAGGCCGCCGGTTGCCGTTGCCGGCGGTGGATCCTTTGGCAGATCCTTGGTCGCGGCGCCGGCGATGATCACGGCGATGGCGACGCAAGCGATGATGCCGATGCCGCCGAAGATCAGCAGCTTCTTCTTGTAGCTCTTTTCGGCGGCGGCGTCGGCGGCCTTCTCGGCTTCGGCGACGGCGGCGGTCGCGCTCTCGACCGGGACGATCACGGCCGGCGGCGGCGCTTTCTCCGGCCTGTCGTTTTGCGGGATCGACGGCAATCCGAGCGCCTGCGCGAACGCGTCCATCTCGTTCTTCTTCGGCACCGGCGGCGGGCCGGAGCCGTTGCCCTTGCTCGCGAGCGGCGGCGGACCATCACTCACCGACCATTGATCGTCTTTTCCGTCTTTGCCGAGCGGCGGCGGCGCCACCGTGTCCCACGGCGCCGGCCCGAGCGTGCTCATCGACTGGAGCGAGGGCGACGCCGACGCTGCACCCGGTGCCTTGCCGGGCATCGGCGGTGGCGTCAGCGCGGCGGCGAATGATCCGCCGGCGAGGCTCAGAAGCTCGAGATTCTCTTCACCAGCACCAACGGCAGCTGGAGGCGCCGCCGCGACCGGTGGCGGCACCGCGGCCGTTGTCGCGACAGCCACTTGCGCCTCCGCCGCCGGCATCACCGTCGCGGCTGGCAGCCCCGGGATCGCGGGGATCGGCACGTTCGGCGTGGGTCCCGAGCCCGACGCGGTGCCAGACACTTGCATCGGCGCTTGCATCGGCGCCGTGCCGTTGTCGCCTGGCTGCGCGTTGGGAGGCGCGATGTCGATCTGCGGCGCCTGCGGCTGAATCGGTGGCTCGGTGGCAGACACCGGCGGCTCGACGATCGGCGGCTCGGTGCCAGACACTTGCGCGGCGCCGGCGGCCGATTGCGCGTGGAGCTCATCCAAGCGGGCGATCGCGGTTTGCGGCTCCGGCGCCAGCGCTGCCGCGGCCGCGGCCTCGTTCATCACGCGGTTCGGAATGGTCGGACCCGGCTCCAAGTTCTTCAGCTCCACCGCCATCTCGCTCGCAACGACATGGAAGAACGGCACGAGCTCGACGGGCGGCGACGCCTGCGACGGAAAGGTCAGCGGGACGATCGGCGGGAACAACCCTTGGTGTGGAAAATACACCGACTTGGCACAGCCGCCGCAGCTCGCCGGAGGGCCATCGAGGACGCTGATCGCGAGCTTCGTCGCGCAGTTAGGGCAGTGGACTTCCATAGGATTTGGCAATCGGCTTGGAAGTATAGGGGGAGGCTAGAGGCGACTCCATTTTTTTAGTCCCAGGGACCTTTTTCGTCCCGGGATCTCAAACGAGCTTCGCGAACATGTCGATCCAGCGCTGCGGCATCATGCCGACGATGAGGACGCCAAAGGTCGTCACCACGAGCGCGCCGGTGAGCCACGGCGAGAACACGCGCGGCTCCGTGCTCTGGCGCGGCGGCGGGTTCTTCATGAACATGTAAACGACGATGCTCAGGTAATAGTAGACCGAGACCACGGAGTTCAAAACCGCGACGATGACGAGCCCGATGTGCCCGGCGTCGAGCGCGGGCCCAAAGAGCAGCACCTTGCCGGTGAAGCCCGCAGTCGGCGGAATTCCGGAGAGCGCGAACATGAACACCGCGAACGCCACGCCGAGCGCCGGATGCTGGAAGCCCACGCCGGCGAAGCGATTGATGAGCATCTCGTCGTGGCGGCCGTTCTTGCGCTCCAAAGCGATGAGCACGCCGAACGCGCCGAGCGTCGCGAGCCCGTAGACGAAGAGGTAGAACACGAGCCCCTGCACCGCCGGCTCGCCGCGCTCCAACGCGCCGACCATGCCGACGAGCAAGTAGCCCGCGTGCGCGATCGACGAGTAGGCGAGCATGCGCTTGACGTTGCGTTGCAAGACGGCGCTCAGATTCCCGAGCGTCATCGTCACGATCGCGAGGAGCGAGAGCACGTCGACGATCCACGGCACGTGCCGCGTCGATCCGTCACCGAGCGCGAGCAGCACGAAGCGAAGAAACGCCATGAACGCGGCCGCCTTCACGGTCACCGCCATGAAGCCCGTGACCATCGTCGGCGCGCCTTGATAAGCGTCCGGCGCCCACATGTGAAACGGCACAGCCGCGATCTTGAACGCGAAGCCGACGACGCAGAGCGTGGCGCCGACGAGTAACAACGTCTGCATCGGAAACGCCGTGCCCGAGAGCAGCTTCTGCGCCGAGGTGGAGATGCCGGCGTACGCCGTCGTGCCTGTGGCGCCGAACACCATCGCCGCACCGAAGAGGAAAAACGCCGACGCGAAGGCGCCGGACAGGAAGTACTTCAACGCCGCTTCTTGGCTGCGCCTGTCCGATCGCCGGAAGCCGACGAGCACGTACACCGCGAGCGACATGATCTCGAGGCCGACGAAAAACGTGAGCAGCTCGGTCGCCGCGACCATCAGCATCATGCCGGAGACGCAAAAGAGCGAGAGCGCGAAGTATTCGCCGCGCACGATGCCCTGCGTGGTGATCGACGCGGCGCCCATGCTGATGGCGAGCGCGGCGATGACCACGATCAACCCTTGGCCGACGAGCGAGAGCCGATCGATTGCCAGCGTGCCGCCCCACACCGCCTTGGCTTGTGGCTCGATCTGCGTGAGCAAGAAGAGCGCGAACACCAAGGACACGAGCGCGACCGCGACGAACGGCCCGGCGGTGAGCTGCCCATGCTCCGGATCTTTGTGCGAGCGCGCGACGGCCATCAGCATCGTCACGAGGCCGCCGACGATGACCGCGATCATCGGCAAAATCTGCGGCATTCCCGCGAGCGCGTCACTGATGTTCATGCGTCCCCTCTACTGCGGCACGAGCGTCGGCTGCCCAGGATCGGCAGGCTTCGGCCCGTTCGGGTTGATCTGGTTCTCTTGGTTCAGGCGCTGCAATCGTTGCAGCAGCGCGGGCTGCCGGCGAAACGGCTCGGGCGCCGTGCCCGGCATCGGCACCGCCGGCGCGGCCGCGTTGAAGTCGTTGACGATCTTCTGCACGCTCGGCTCGATCGACGTGAGGAACAAGCGCGGCATCACGCCCATGACGACGACGAGCACCACGAAGGGCGCGAACATCAAGATCTCGCGGCTGTTCAAGTCCTTCACGTGCAGGTTCTCGGCGTGCCGCACCGGCCCGAAGAACATGCGCTGATACGGCCAGAGCAAGTACACCGCGGCGAAGATGACACCGAGCGCGCCGACCGTGACGAGCGCCGGGCCCCAACCGTAGAAGGGCCGCACGCTGCCGAGCGCGCTCGAGCCGAAGGTGCCGGCGAGGATCATGAACTCGCCGACGAAGCCGTTGAGCCCGGGCAGCCCGATCGACGACAGCGTGATGATCAGAAACACCGACGCGTACATGGGCGCGACCTTGGCGAGGCCGCCGAACGCGTCGATCTCTCGGGTGTGCCGCCGTTCATAGATGACGCCGACGAGGAGGAAGAGCGCGCCGGTCGAGATGCCGTGGTTCAGCATTTGATAGACGGCGCCGGTCACGCCCGCGGTGCTCATCGCCGCGATGCCGAGCATCACGAAGCCCAAGTGGCTCACCGACGAATAGGCGACGACCTTCTTGATGTCCTTTTGCACCATCGACACGAGCGCGCCGTAGACGATGCCGATGACCGCGATGACGCCGATCCACGGCAGCATCTCGCGCGCGGCCAACGGGAACAGCGGCATGGCGAAGCGCAGGAAGCCGTAGGTGCCCATCTTCAAGAGCACGCCGGCGAGGATCACCGAGCCGCCGGTCGGCGCTTCGACGTGCGCGAGCGGCAACCAGGTGTGCACCGGGAACATCGGCACTTTGATCGCAAACGACAACGCGAAGGCGAGGAACATCCAGCGCTGCGCCGCGAGGCCGATGGTGTGCTTGGTGAGGACGGCCAGCTCGAAGGTGCGCGGCGCGCCGACCGGGCCAGCCTTGAAGTAGAGCCACAAGATCGCGACCAGCATCAGCACGCTGCCCGCCATCGTGTAGAGGAAGAACTTGATCGTCGCTTCGATCTTGTTCTTGCCGCCGAAGACGCCGATCAAGAAGTACATCGGGATCAGCATCGCTTCCCAGAACACGTAGAAGAGCAGGAGGTCCTGCGCTACGAGCGCGCCGAGCATCGCCGACTCGAGCACGAGGATGCAGATCAAGTACTCGCGCACTTTGTCTTCGATCGCCGAGTACGACGACACGATGACCAAAGGCGTGAGAAAGGTCGTCAGCACGACGAGGAACAACGAGATGCCGTCGACGCCGAGCAAGTACTGCGCGCCGATCGACTCGATCCACGGCACCCGCTCGACGAACTGCAGCGCCGAGCTCGACGGCTCGAAGCGCTGCCAGAGAACCAGCGACGCGACGAAGGCAGCGCCGCTGACGAAGAGCGCGAAGCCGCGCGCGCCCGGCGCCTTGCCGCGCGGGAACGCCATGAGCAAGACGGCGCCGACGAGCGGCAGAAACGTGATCAGCGAGAGCAAGTGCGCGCTCATCTCAACACCACCCATACGACGATGGCGGCGGCGCCAAACGCGAACACCGTCGCGTAGCGCTGCAGGCTGCCGTTCTGAATCCAACGGACGAGGTAGCCACCGTACTTCGCTGGTACCGCGAAGATCCCGATCATCACTTTGTCGATGAGGAACTGATCGACCAGCTTGTAGAAGAAGACGTACGAGGTGCGCTCGATCGGCTTGACGATGACCTTCTCGTACGCCTCGTCGACGTACCACTTGTTGTAGAGCACTTTGACGAAGCCGCGGCCGGGCAGCGTCTGCAGCAACGTCATCTGCTTCTGCGTCGGCTCCTGCTTGATGCCGAACAAGCGGATGGCGAGCACCATCGATCCGAGCGAGCAGACGAGCGTCGCCGCCATCAGGCCGATCTCGAGCGCGTGGTGATCGCCGTGCGCTTCTGGCAACGCGCCGACGACCGGCGAGAGGAGCTGCGCGAGCATCAGATGGCCGCCCAAGATGTGCGGCACGTTCAGAAAGCCGGTGAGCAACGCGCCCAAGCCGAGCACGATCAACGCGAGCGACATCAGCGGCATTTCTTTGGCGTGCTCAAAGGTGTGCTGATCGCCGCGGTACTTGCCGCTGAAGAAGGTCAAGAGCGTCACGCGCCACATGTAGAAGGACGTGAGCGTGGCCGCCGCCAGCGCGAGCGCGAAGAGCAGGTAGTTCAAGCCGGGAAACGCCGCGAGCTTGCCGCCGTCGAGCCCCGATTGAAACGCCTGCCACATGATCTCGTCCTTCGAGAAGAAGCCCGAGAAGCCCGGAAAGCCCATGATCGCGAAGGTGCTGACGACGAAGGTCCAGGTGGTGATCGGCAGCTTCTTCCACAAGCCGCCCATCTTGCGGATGTCTTGCTCGTGGTGGAGCGCGTAGATGACGGCGCCCGAGCCCAAGAACAAGCACGCCTTGAAGAACGCGTGGGTGAAGACATGGAAGAAGCCAGCCGAGAACGCACCGACACCGACGCCCAAGAACATGAAGCCGAGCTGCGACACCGTCGAGTACGCGAGCACCTTCTTGATGTCGGTCTGCATCAGGCCCATCGTCGCCGCGAACAACGCGGTCAGCGCGCCGACGATCGCGACGACCGCCAACGCCGCCGGCGCCGCCGTGTACAGCCAGCTCAAGCGGCAGATCATATAGATGCCGGCGGTCACCATGGTCGCCGCGTGGATCAACGCCGAGACGGGCGTGGGGCCGGCCATCGCGTCCGGGAGCCAGATGAAGAGCGGGATCTGCGCGCTCTTGCCGGTGGCGCCGAGGAAGAGAAACAGCGCCGCGATCAACGCGACCGTGCCGCCGGCGGCGCCGAGCGCCTGCAGCTTCCCCGGCATCGTCGCGAAGTCCATCGTGCCGAGCGCGAAGAACAAGGTGAGCGTGCCGATGATGACGCCGAAGTCGCCAACGCGGTTGACGATGAACGCCTTCTTGCCGGCGCTAGCGTTGGCGTCGTCGCTGAACCAGAAGCCGATGAGCAGATACGAGCAGAGGCCGACGCCCTCCCAGCCGACGAACATGAGCACCATGTTGTCGCCGAGCACCAAGAGCAGCATCGAGAAGACGAAGAGGTTCAAGTACGAGAAGTAGCGATGGACCGACGGATCGTCGCCCATGTACTCGGTCGAATACAGATGAATCAGCGAGCCGATGCCGGTGATCACGCAGATCATGATCGCCGAAAGCTGATCGACGGCGATGCGCCCGGAGACCTCGAGGTTGCCCGCCGAGATCCAGGTGCCGAAGTCGTAGACGATGCGGATCGCGGCCTTGTCGACCTCAGGCGCCGTGAAGATGGTGTACGCCATCGTCGCCGAGATGCCGGCGCCCACGATGATCGGCATGCACGCCACGAAGAACACCAAGCCCTTCGGCAGGCGCGCCCCGAGCACGCCGTTGAAGAAGCTGCCGGCGAGCGGGAGCAAGAGCAGCCACGGGAGCCATTCGTTCAGTTGCATTTACGATTGCTCCAGAAGGTCGCGCAGCTCGTCGACGTCGGTCGTGTTGTGCGTGCGGAAGACGCCGATCAAGATCGCGAGCCCGACCGCCGCTTCTGCCGCGGCGACCGCCATGACGAAAAACGAGATGGTCTGCCCGCGCGCCACGCCCCAGCGCTCGGCGAAGACGACGAAGAGCAGGTTCGCCGCGTTCAGCATCAGCTCGACCGACATCAGCATCACGATGACGCTCTTGCGCAGCAGCACGCCGAGGACGCCGATGACGAAGAGCGCCACGGCCAAGGCGATCACATGTTCAACCGGCACTCCGATCGGAACCATCGCTCACAACCTCTTCTTGGAAATGACGACCGCGCCGACGACGGCGACGAGCAAGAGCACGCTGAGCATTTCGAACGGCAGCACGAAGGTGGTCATGATCTCGCGGCCGACTTGCTCGACGGTGCCGTAGTCCTTCGACAGCGCGTTCACGTGCGGCGGGCCGGAGGTGATGAACTGGTTGTCGTCGACCATCAGGCCGCGCGCGAGGCCATACGAGAGCCCGCCGATGATCGTGAAGACGCCAGCGACCCACGGCCAGCTCCGCCGCGTCTTCGGATCTTCGAGGTTCAGCAGCATGATGACGAACACGAAGAGCACGATGATCGCGCCGGCGTAGACCAAGAGCTGCATGACGGCGACGAACTGCGCGTGCAACAAGACGTAGATGACGGACAAGGCGCCGAGCGAGAGGATCAGCGCCATCGCTGCGCGCAACGGGTTCGCCAACACGAGCACCATGGAAGCGCCGAGCAAGGTGATGGCAGCCGCGGCGTAGAAGACAAAGACATCCATGTTAGAGCACCCACCCGCTCGGCAGGATCTCTTCCTCGGCCGGATATGGACACTTGTGATCGCGCACGTGCGCCACGAACTCGTCCTTGAACTTTTCGAAGTAGCTCATCGTCGGCATCGCCGCCGCGTCACCGAGCGCGCAGATCGTGTTGCCCATGATGTTCTTGCCGGCCGAGTAAATCGTCTCGAGGTCGTTCGGCGTGCCGTCGCCGCGCTCGACGCGAAGCAACATGCGCTCGAGCCACCCTGTGCCTTCGCGGCACGGCGTACATTGGCCGCACGACTCGTGGTGATAGAACTGAATCAGGTTCAAGAGCGCGCGCACGATGCACGTCTTGTCGTCGATGACGATGATGCCGCACGAGCCTAGGAACGAATTCACCTTGCGCAAGGACTCGAAGTCCAAGCGCACGTCGATCTCTTCTGGGATCTTCGTTTTGGGATCGCGCGTCTCGCCCTCTTTCAACGGCGGCAACAATTGCGGCGCCGGCCTCGGCACCAGGATCGGCACGGATGAGCCGCCAGGCACGATGCCCTTCAGCTGGCGGCCCGGGAGCATGCCGCCGCAGATGTCGAACACGAGCTCGCGCAGCGTCACGTGGTGGGGCAATTCATAGGTGCCCGGCTTCTTCACCGCGCCCGAGACGCAGTAGAGCTTGGTGCCGCCGCACTTCTCGATGCCGTACTTCGTGAACCACTCGACGCCCTTCGTCATGACGAGCGGCGCCAGGATGATCGTCTCGACGTTGTTGACGATCGTCGGCTTCTGGAACGCGCCCTTCACCGCAGGAAACGGCGGCTTCAGGCGCGGATAGCCGCGCTTGCCTTCGAGCGACTCCAACAACGCCGTCTCTTCACCGCAGATGTACGCGCCGGCACCCGGGTGCGTGTAGACCTGGAGCTCCACACCTTGAATGTCCTTGAAGAGCCCCTTTGCTTTGGCCTCTTCGATCGCGAAGTTCATGCGCTGCATCGCGAGGCCGAACTCACCGCGGATGAAGACGTAGCAGACCTGGGCCTTGATCGCGTACGACGCGATCGCGATGCCCTCGAGCAGCAAGTGCGGATCGCGCTCCATGATGTAGCGATCTTTGAAGGTGCCGGGCTCGCTCTCATCGGCGTTGATGACGAGATAGGTCTCGGTGCGGTTCGGCGGCAGGAAGCCCCACTTCATGCCGGTGGGAAAACCAGCGCCGCCGCGGCCGCGGGTGTTCGCCTGCTTCATCGCGTCGATGATCTCTTCCGGCTTCTTGGTCTTGGCGATCTCCAGGCCTTTGTAGCCACCGTCCGCCAAGTACGCGTCGAGCTTGTGCGCGTTCGGCTGGCGCCAGCGCTTCGACAGCGGCTTTTCGCACTCGAGCAATTCCTTGAGGCGCGCTTCGGTCGTCATAGGGGTTTCTCCCCTTTGCGCACCTTCGCCAAGATCCCTTCGACGATCTTCCAGTCGACGTTCTCGACGTAGTTGCCGTTGACCAGCATGGCCGGCGCGCTGCCGCAGCTCGCGAGGCACTCGACGGTGCCGACGGTGAACAGGCCGTCTTTGGTCGTCTCGCCCGCATGCACGTGCAATTCGTCTTCGAGCTTCTTCACGATCGTTCGGCTGCCGCGCATCGCGCAGGACAGCGTGCGGCACACCTCGATGTGGCACTTGCCGATCGCGTGCTCGCGCAGCATCGGATAGAAGGTGACCACCTCTTTGACCTGCGGCGCCGGCAGATCGAGCAGCTGGGCCACGCGCGCTTGGATCGCGTCTGGCAGCGAGCCGATTTCGTTCTGCACCATGATTAGGGCCGGGATCAGCGCCGCGCGTTTTTGCGGATAGCGCGTCGCGAGCGCCGCGATGGCCTTCTCAGTCTCGGGCTTGATGGACATACTCATTGATTTGCAGCCTCGACCGGCGTTCTCGAAAGATGGACTGCCGGCCGGCGTTCACATATTTGTGACGGTAGTGGGAGTCAACGGGCCGTTCCTTCACGTCTTTTGCGTCTGCGCCGCGGTCGCCTTCGGCTCGTGGTTGGCGAGCGTCATCACCAAGAACAACTCGCAGGTCGATCGCCTCTGGTCGCTGATGCCGGAGGTCTACATCGGCATCTTCGCGGCCGAGGCCGGCTTCGCGAACGCCAGATTGAATCTGATGCTCGCGCTGTCCATCCTGTGGGGCGCGCGGCTCACCTACAACTTCTGGCGCAAGGGCGGGTATCGCAGAGGCGGCGAGGATTATCGCTGGCCGATCCTGCGCGCGCGCATGCGGCCCTGGGTGTTTCAGTTGTTCAATTTCGGCTTCATCTCCGCCTATCAGCACTTTCTTCTCTTGTTGATCGCGGCGCCGGCGGCGGTGGCCTTCGATCGCCAAGCAACGCCGCTGAACGCTGTCGACCTCGGCGCAGCGGCGGCGTTCCTCGTGTTCCTCGGCGGCGAGACGCTGGCAGACCAGCAGCAGTGGCGCTTTCACGCGAGGAAAGCCCGCGGCGAAGCCAGCGGTTTTCTCAGCGAAGGGCTCTTTCGTTACAGCCGCCATCCGAACTTCTTCTGCGAGATGGCGATGTGGTGGTGCATCTACGCGTTCGCGGTGGCGGCGAGCGGCGCGTGGCTGCATCCGGTCATCGCCGGCCCTGTGCTGCTCACGCTGCTCTTTCAGGGATCGACCAGATTCACCGAGTCGATCACGCTGCAGAAGTATCCGGCGTACGCCGACTATCAGCGGCGAACCTCGCGCTTGGTCCCGCTGCCGCCGCGCTCATAGCTCGACGCCGCGGAAGATGTTGTCCTTTACCCAGTTGTACTTGCGCTGCAGCAGGTCGTCGCCGGTGCCCAAGTCCTCGGCGACGAAGCCGCGCAGAGCCACCGGGTCCTTGATGTACATATAGACGACGTAGATGAAGCTGTGATCGCGCGAGTTGTTGTCGTAGTTCCCCGCGATGCCGGCAAATCCAGGACAACGCACGCCGGCCGCGTTCGCGGCGGAGCACTGGAGCACGCGCTCGAAGAAGAGGTTGTGGCCCGCGCGCAAGGTCGCGAGCGGGATGCCGCTGATCGTCACCTGCTGTTGCAGCGGATAGAGACTGATCCCGAGCGCCTCGGACATTTGGTGGCCGAGCTCTTCGAAGATTTGCAGGTAGTCCGAGCTGCGGTTCACATAGTTGCCGTCTTGGCAGACGTAGGCGCCGCCCGTCGGCTTGAACATGACCGGCATGCGCGCGCGGTTGCATGGCTGGCGGATGCGTCCTTGCTGCATGAACCTGCTGGTGTCACACCAGTCGCGCGCCACGCGTTGATAGAGACCGTCGACCAGCCAGTTCGGCAACATCCACAAGCTGTAGCCGAGCTCGGTGACGAGCGCGCGATCGTCGCTCCACAGGTCGCGCACGAGCACCGGCGCGTTCGCTTGTGGTTGCGCGGGACAGCCGTCGCTGAGCCCGTAGTCGTAGAGTTCGAACTGCCGGTCGATCTCTCGGCGCATCATCGCACGCGACGCATTCGCAAAGAGCAACGCGCGATCGAAGCGCACCGTCGCCGCGTAGAGATCGTTGCCGTAGGCCGGCGTGGTCCACGCAGTCGTGTTGTATGCGCCCATCGGCCGCGCCCTGAACGCCAGGAGCGCCGGCCGCTCGGCGAGCGCGCTCTTGCCCACCGTCGTGTGGCCAACCCACGGCTTCGTCGGATCGACGTCGTCGAGGCGCGCCGTGTGGAGCCCCGGCGAGCCATCGATCCACGCGGCGACGAGCTTCGCGCGATAGACGGCGAGATCGAGCTGCGGGGCGCGCGCTTTGCTCGGCAGGTAGCTCGCGATGATCGACGACTGCACGCCGCCGCCGATCAAGCGAAGATCGCGCACTTCGCTCGGCTGCGTGCCGTAGAACGGATCGATCGCGCCGCGCTCGGCGTGCGCCACGTGAACCTCGCCGCGAAAGAACACCGGGCGCGACACGTCTTCGGGCGACACCGCGCGCTCGCCCGCGATGAGCGGCTGCCAGCCTTGCGCCGCCGACGCTGTCAGCACGCTCAGGCGATCGATCTTCTTCAACGCGATCGCGATCTGCGACACGCCGTCGCTGCCGATGCTGCCGTCCGCCGCGTCGGCGAGCTCGAGCGTCGACGTCAACGCGAAATAGCGAAAGCGCCGATACACCATCGCCCGTTGCAGCGTGCGCGGCGCGAGCGTTCGGTAGAGGACGTGAATCTCCGTCGCCGCGCCTTGCGTCAACGTCGCGCTCAGCCGTCCCGCGATCTGCGCGCCTGTCGTCAGCCGTTGAAACGCGCCCCACGCACCCACGTTACGCAAGCTCACGTACAGATCACCGTCGGCGCCGACGACGAGCAAGTAGAGCCAGGAGCTTTGCGCGACGAGGGCCACACCCGCGGCACCGTTGATGACGTCAGGAGGGCCCGCCGGCGGCGCCATCGCTTCCCACACGCCGGGCGTGCAGCTGCGCGAAATATTGATCGTGCCGGCAGCGCTCACCGACGCCGCGTAGAGCCAATACGAATCTTCTGCGACCGCGGCGATCGCTGGCGCGCCGGTCGTCGCTGTCGCGTGCACGCGCGTCCATTCGTAGACGTCGCGCAGCCGCACTTCGGTCCCTTCGTGGCTCTTGCAGTTGAGCGCGGCGTTCGTGAGATCGCGGCCGGCGGCGAGCTCGGTCGACAAGCAGTCGCCCCAGTTTTCTTCGAAGGTGATGATCGGTTGCCCTGCGTACACTGCACGCAGGCGCGCGACGTAAGATCCGAACTTGTCTTGTTGAATGACGCAGGTCGGGCTCCACCGACACAGCGTGGCCGGGCTCGTCGGCGCCGCGAGCGCGATGTTCGCGTACCAATAATAGAGATCTTGATTCTGGCCGATGGTGTTCGCGGGCACCGATGGCGAGGCATCGGAGTACGCTGTGGCGATCGTCTCCCACAGGCCGGTCGCTTGGTTGAGCACTTGGATGTCCACCGGGGCGTTTCCGGCAAAGACATAGCCCTGCATCGGCACGCTCGCCGCGTAGCTCGCGACCTCCGTATCGTTCGTAGGGCCGGTGACGCAGGCCGGAGCAAGGAGCGCGACGAGTAGGACGAGCCTTTTCATGGCCGTGTCGGTAGCAACCGGCGCTTCGGGCCGCCACCTGCTTCCGTGCGCAAGTGTCACGTGGCGTGCTGCTTTTCGCGCGGCGGCCGCTCGGACACGAATTCTTGACCGAGCACCAGCGAGAATCGATACTCGACGGGATGCGTTGTGCTCTCATCGCCGGGCTCGTGTGCGTGTTTGTCGCGCAAGCCTGCGCCTTCGCCGCGACGGGCCGGATCGTGCGCGCCGGCTCTGCGCTGTCGAGCGCCGAACGGGCCGAGGCCGACAAGTACGCGATCTACGAGATCACACACGCGCGCGAGTGCTTGCACAAGGCGCGCGAGGAGTACGGCTACGCCGAGTACGAAAGCGCGGACAAGCTCGCGCTGATGTCGATCAGCTGGAGCGAGAAGGCGCTCGAGAAGGCGCGCGATCACGATCAGCCGCGGCCTTCGCCTTCTCCGCCACCGGTCGCGCCAGCACCGGCCCGTGCGCCAGAACCTGCGCCGCCGCCGACGATCACGCCGATCCCGGCCGAGCCTGCGCCCACGCCGCCGCCCGCTGAGTCACCGTCACCGCAGGCACCGCCGCCGCAACCGCAGGCCCACTGATGCGAAGTTTCCAGCACGCGCACCTCGCCGTCGCCGCGTCCTTCGCGTTGCTCCAGGCGTGCACCAGCGGCGCCACGCTCGAGCAAGACGGCCAGACGATCCGCAAAGACATCGCCCGCGCGCGCGACGCCGGCGCGATTCGCTGCGCGCCCAAAGAGCTCGCGATCGCCGAGGCGAACGTGGAATTTTTGGAGACCGAGCTCTCAGAGGGCGACTGGCACCGCGCCGAGTACCACGCCGACACCGCGCGCGAAGCGATCAAGAAAGCCCTGGCCGTCACCGATCCGGATCAGTGCGGCGAGAAGCGCGTGCTCATCAAAGAGACGCCGACGCCCTCGATCACCCGAAAAGACTCCGACGGCGACGGCCTCTTCGACGACGAAGATCAGTGCCCGCTCGAGCCCGGGCCGACCGCGAACAAAGGCTGCCCGCTCAAAGACTCGGACAACGACGGCGTCCTCGATCCTGACGACAAGTGCCCGACCGAAGCCGGCCCGGCGTCGAACTTCGGCTGCCCGATCAAAGACACCGACGGCGACGGCCTCACCGACGACGTCGATCAGTGCCCCGCCGATCCTGGCCCACAGACGAACCAGGGCTGCCCAATTAAGGACACCGACGGCGACGGCGTGCTCGATCCGGACGACGGCTGTCCGAACGATCCCGGCCCGGCGTCGAACAAGGGCTGCCCGCTGACCGATCGCGACGGCGACGGCGTCACCGACGACATCGATCAGTGCCCCGACGTGCCGGGCGATCCGACGCTGCAAGGCTGCCCGAAGAAGACGCTCGTCGTCGTCAAAGACGATCGCATCGAGATCCGCCAGCAAGTGCACTTCGCGACCGGCAAGGCGAAGATCTTGAAGGACAGCTTCGAGCTCCTGAGCCAAGTCGCCAGCGTCTTGCGCTCGAACCCGGCGATGAAGGTCCGCATCGAAGGCCACACGGACAACGTTGGCAGCGAGAAGAACAACATGAAGCTCTCGGACGCGCGCGCCAAGTCCGTGCGCGAGCACATCATGACCAAAGAAGGCGTCGACGGCGAACGCATGGAAGCGGTGGGCTACGGCCCGTCGAAGCCGATCGCGTCGAACTCGACAGCCAAGGGCCGCGCGCTGAACCGCCGCGTCGAATTCAACATCGTCAGCAAATGATGGGCTTCCTGCCACTCAAGAAGCTGCCGCTCGGTGGCATCGACCGCCGCGCGATCGCCCAGAACATCGCCGAGCAGGGGCCCGCCGTCGCCGCGGAAGATCTGCGCGCGGACGTGGCGCGGACGAACAAACAGCATGCGGCCCTCGGGGCCAACGAGTGCGTCCTCATCCTCGGCGGCTCGCAAGGGCTCGGGCGCGCGATGGCCGTGCAGCTCCTGTTCGGCGAGCGCGCGAACGTGTTCTGCGTGCACTACGACAGCGAGAGGCTGCAGATCGGCGCCCAGCACGTGAAGGCCATTCGCGCGCTGGCGGCGACGGAGCACCTGCAGGCGAGCTTCATGAACGCCGACGCCACGGATCCGAAGGTGGTCGAGAGCGTGATCACCGCGCTGCGCGCAGGCTACGAGACAGTGCACCTGTGGAACGGCATCGCCGCCGGCGCGCCGAAGCGCTTCGCCGAGCACGGCCCGATTCAAGTGCTCGATCTCGACGTCGCCTACGATCCGGTGCGGCAGATCGCCGACATGGCACAGGTGCGCGGCATCGGCCTCGTCGACGTCGACGTCGCGTCGCAGCAAGACATCGACAAGACGCACCGCTTGATGGGCACGTCGACCGAGCTGTGGACCGACGCGCTCGCGGCGGCCGGGTTGCTCACGCGCGGCCGCAGCGTCGTGGCGTTCGCCGACTACGACTTCGAGCCGGACAATCCGGTGTACGGCATGGGCCCGCTGGCGAGCGCAAAGAAGCTTCAGAGAAAGAGCATGATCGCCATCCGCGAGAAGCACGGCGCCAGAACGGTGCGCGTTTGCTATCCGGCAATGAACACGACCGCGATCGGCGCGATCCCGGGCGGGCTGCTCACCTTCGCCGGCACGTGGAAGAAGCTCGCCGAGCACAAAGAGCAAGCCGACATTCATACGCTCGCCGCGCGTTCGATGGTGATGTGGCATCCGCAGTTCTCAATGAGCGAGCTGCGCTTGGATACGGCGTACCAGCTCGC
The DNA here is from genome assembly GCA_020848545.1 of Deltaproteobacteria bacterium. GTDB lineage: Bacteria > Myxococcota > JADLHZ01 > JADLHZ01 > JADLHZ01 > JADLHZ01. The sequence continues at coordinate 153,695 of JADLHZ010000012.1, forward strand.
GCTCGCGGCGTTCTCGCGAGAAGCGGCGGCACTCACTCCCGACAACTGGCGCGAGCGTTTGTTCGCCTGATTGTGCTAGCGCTCGCGGCATGAAATCGTTCACCGAACAGGTCGGCATCGAAGTCCCGCTCATCTGCGGGGCCATGTATCCGTGCAGCAACCCCGAGCTCGTCGCCGCAGTCAGCGAAGCCGGCGGCATCGGCATCGTGCAGCCCTTATCGATGGTCTTCGTGCACCGCCACGACTTTCGCGGCGGGCTGCAGCTCATCAAGCGGCTGACCAAGAAGCCGATCGGCATGAACATCATCGTCGAGAAGTCGAGCAAGATTTACGAGGACCGCATGAAGAAGTGGCTCGACGTGTCGCTCGAAGAGGGCGTGCGCTTCTTCGTCACCTCGCTCGGCAATCCGCGCTGGGTCTGCGAGCGCGCGCATGCTTCTGGCGCTCTCGTGTACCACGACGTCACCACGCGAAAGTGGGCAGAGAAGGCGTTGGAAGGCGGCGTCGACGGCCTCATCGCCGTCAACAACCGCGCCGGCGGCCACGCGGGCGGGCTCGGCGCCGAGCAGCTCTTTGCCGATCTGTCCGGCCTCGGGGTTCCTTTGATCGCGGCCGGCGGCGTGGGCGCGCCCGAGGAATTTCGCGCGATGCTCGACCTGGGCTACGCCGCGGTGCAGCTCGGTACGCGCTTCATCGCTACGCCCGAGTGCCGCGCGCATCAGACGTACAAGGACGCGATCGTCAAAGCCGAAGAGCGCGACATCGTGCTGACGAAGCGGATCACCGGCGTGCCGGTGAGCGTGATTCGCACGCCGTACATCGATCAGGTCGGCACCGAGGCGGGGCTCATCGCGCGGATGCTGCTCCGGAACAATCGCACGAAGCACTGGGTGCGCATGGCGTACTCGATTCAATCGATGATCAAGCTGCGCCGCTCGTCGCTGAAGGGCATGTCGTACCAAGACTACTGGCAGGCCGGAAAAAGCGTGCACGGGATCGAAGCGATCGAGCCGGCGGGGGACATCGTGCGGAAGTTCGCTGCGGCGCTGGCTCCGGGGGCAGCGAAGGTGGCGCGGTGAAAGCGCTCGGGGGGATTGTCGTTCTGTTCTTCGCCGCGAGCGCGAGCGCGCAGTCGCTCAAGCCTGAGGTCGTCAAGGACTGCGTCGAGCAGGACAAGTGCATGAACGTTCTCTACGACGCCGCGAATGACCCGCGGCTTCAGCGACAGGCGTATCCGCTGCTGAATGCGCAATGCGACAAGATCACCAGAGGCGTGACGTACGACAACCTCGGAGCGTGCGCCGGCGCGCGCAAGATCGCGCGCGGGCTCGATCTCGTGGGTCCGCCCGATCGCGAGTGGATGACGTACTTGGAGCAACTGTGCAGCGCCGGGCAAACGATAGCGTGCGACATCGCGGATCGAGATCGACCGATCGCCGTCCGCCTCGCCAACGCGCCGACGACCTGCACGACGTGGTTTCAAACGCAGAAGGCGGACGACAATCGGAAGTGTTGGGACCTCGTCTTGCAAGAGTACGGTCAAGCCCTTCGCGAGAACCTGTTGCTGCCCGCGGATAAGAGCGTGCTGCGCATCGCCGCGAAGACGCTCGCCGGAAGATGCAGCACAAAGGACGGCATGCCCTGCGTGGACGCTGCCATGTACCTTCGCGCGATCGGTGAGAAAGACGCCGTCGCCAAGCTCGTCGAGATCGGTGGTCCGTGGGTCGTCGAGGCCTGTCGCTCCGCAGACTACTGTTCGAAGATATCGGCCTTGGTGAAGGGCTCGAAGTTCGAATTCGGCGCGCTGCTGGCTGCGTGCTCTGGCGGCAGCCGCTCTTCCTGCGGCGAGCTCACGAAACACGGCGACACGCCGGAGATCACCGCGGCCGCGTGCGCTGGCGGTATTCCCGAAATGTGCCAACGCCTGCGCTGCGAGGCAAAACAGGCAAGAGACATCGCGACGCTCTGCTCGCCAAAGAGCTGGGCCGCGTGCATCTGCGCCGAAGCGAAGGATCACAAACCACACACGAGCGACGCGCAGCTCGACACAGCGATCGAGCACTATGTTGCCGAAGCACGCAAAGCCAACGCGAAGACCGTTTCGCCGGCGTTCGCCCCGACGCTCGGCAGCGACAACGCGCGCGCGAACCAGGCGTACGACGCGGCGGTCTACAAGATCCCGGCCGATCGCTGCTACCACGACGGCACGCGACCCCCTTCGCCGAGCTACGACATGCACGCCAACAGCATCTGCCTCGGCGCGAGCGACGCCGACGCAGCCAAGCACGAAGCGAGCATCGTCAAAGCGAAGGCAGCATACCACAGTGCGTTGCGCGCCTCGCTCGCCGCTTGGTGCCCCTGCCGATGATGTACGTCCTCTTCTACGGCGTTTGGCTCTTCGTCTTCGCCGCTGTCGTCGCGCACAGCGTGCAGGCCGGAAAGCGCCGCGCGAAGATCGACGCGTACGCCTCGATCGCCTCGACGCTGCGCATCGAGCGCGTCAATCCGTCACGCGAGGAACCGGCGTTCTCCGGCACCATCGGCGACATCTCGATCGACATTCGCCGCATCAAGGCCCGGGATCAGGGGGTATTCCCCTTCGACATGACGCTGCGCGCGAGCTCGGCGAGGATCGATCCCAGCATCACGCTCGTCAACGAGCCGGAGCAGCGCGTCCGCTCTGGCGCCATCCCCGGCAAAGACTTTCACTTCGGCGATCACGACTTCGACCGCCTCGTCCGCGTGAGCGGCGCCCCGGAAGCGCTGTGCGCCGGCCTCGACAGCCGTGCGCGCGCCGCGTTCATCACGCTCGCAGGCTTGCACCAGTTCCGCTGCGACAAGAGCGCGGTGAGCATCGAGCGCGATCTGCCGCCGAGCGAGATCGCCGACGCTGTGCGCAAGATCGCGGCCGCCGCGCGGGCGATCGTCGACGCGCGATCGGATCCGCGCGCGACGCTGCTCGACAACGTGCAGACGTGCAGCGATATGATGACGGTGGCGCGTTGCCTGCGCATCCTGCTGCGCGATCACAAAAACGCCGATGAGACCGCGGCGGCGACACGAGCGTGCAGGGCGCGCGTCGATCTACCGGAGAAAGACGAGGCCGAGTGCTCGTCGCGCGTCCTCTTGTTCCATGCTGACCCGACGGTGAAGCGCGACGCGCTCGCACGCCTCGGGACGATCGGCACACCGCAGACGGCAACGTTCATCAAGAAGCAGAAGGACGGCGCCTTGAAGGACGTGCACGTCGACATGGTCGCAGCGCTCGTCGAGATCAACAGCCGCTACCCGGATCTCGCGACCATGGCGGGCCAGATCAGCTTGAGCGAAGACTCGGCCGACGGGGCGCTGTCGATCGCGCAGCAGCAGCCGGCCGCGCGCAAGCAGTCCTCGTGAGAATGAAATCTCCGCTGAATCGCGAGACGGGTTCGTATGCAAGGCGCGACCGAGCGAGCAGCGCAGGCGTACTTCTAGCCTTGCGGCGACTGAGCGGTATGCGACGCCGAGCAGCGCAGCGACCGAGCAACGCAGCAGACGGGCCCGTATCGCCCTTCAGCGCTCGACGGCGATCACGCCCTTGTCGAGCAGCTCCTTCAGCTTATGCATGACCTGAAAGTCACTACCGGCAAAGGTATCGAGGGCGGCTTGATAGGTCGGCAGCCCGATGAAGAGCTCGAACGCGTCGAGCTGTTCGGGCGAAAGATCGCGCAGCTTCGTCTTCATCGGCCGCGCCGGCCCGAGGCGCGCGCTCGGCTGCGGCAGCGACGGCAGGATCCGTGAGATCTCGTCGAACTGGCGCAGCGCTTCCAGCAGGATGGACTCGGTGCTCTCGGTGATCGTCGACTGAAACTTGGTGTCGCCGAGCGCCTTCAGCTCGAAGTTGCCGGTCTGCCACTGCACCATGCGGCCGAAGGCCTTCAGCGGCGCCATCTTCGTCGTGCCGATCTCGGCGAAGACGACTTGGCCTTCTTTCAAAAAAACGCGGCCTTCGTGCGCGCCGGTGATCTCCAACATGCCGGACTTCTTGCTCGACGCGAACAACTGCAAGAGATCAGGAAACGGCACCTCGTTGAGCTCGCCGCTCATCGTCGTGTCGCCGCCGCGCGCCTCCGCCAGGTCTTCGAGCATGGCTCTGAGCTCGTTCGGATTGAGCCCGGCCGCTTGCGCCGACACCTCGCCGAGCGCCACGACCTTCAAGATGTTGGTGCCGACGAGCACGCGATCGCCGATCTTCAGCTCGATCTTCTGCACCTTCTCGCCGTTGACGAAGGTGCCGTTGGTCGAGCCGAGATCGATGATGCCGAGGCGGGTGCCGTCGACGATGAGGCGCGCATGCTTGCGTGACACCATGTCTTCGACGAGCACCATGCCGACGTCGCTGGCGCGGCCGATGACGACCTCACCCTTGTCTGGCAGCGGAAACTCGCCGCCCTGGTACTTGCCGGAGATGAACTTCAGCGCGAATTCACCGCTCACGCAGGCACCTTAGGGTTGCGCCATGTTGAGATAGATCCGTGCGCGTTCGTTCTTGGGGTCACGTCTCAGAACATCTTGCCACTCTTGGCGGGCAATGTCGGCTTTACCCTGCGCGTAGTAGGCGAGGCCGAGCGCGAGCCGGGCCGGTGTGTACTCGGGCTTGTCGCGCAGCGCGTGCTGGTACTCGGTGACGGCAGCGTCGAGCTGGCCGGCGTCACGCAGGGCATTCGCGAGCTTCAAGCGGATGTCCACGAAGCCACTGCGCAGTTTCAAAGCCTTGCGATACTCGTCGATCGCCTCGTTGTAGAGGCCAGCGCTCAAGTACGCGTCGCCGGTCGCCGAGTGCATGTTCGCGAGCTTACCGGCGATGAACGGATCCAGCTCCTGCGCCTTCTGCTTCGTGATGCGCAGCGCATGGTTGTAGATCGCCCGCGCCTCTTCGTACTTGCCGAGGTCGTTGTAGAGCACGCTCAAGTTGAGCGCGGCCTCGCTGTACGCCGGGTTCACCTTCAACGCCTGCTCGAACGCCCGCTGCGCCTTCGAGAACTGCCCGAGGCCGTGATAGATGATGCCGAGCATATTGAACACGTCGGCGAAGGTCTGTGCGCGCTCGGCGACGCTCTCCAAGTACTCCTTCGCTTTGGCGTGATCGCCGCGCAGGTAATACTCACGACCGAGCGACAAATCCTGGCGCAGCGCTTCGTCCATCATGGCGGGCTCCCCTGATCCACTACTTCTCCACGGCGCCCGACGCTGGCGTCGACGCCGGCGCGGGCGGGTCTTTCAACGTCGCCAAAACTCCAGCGGCTTCCTTCGCTTCTGCCGATTGCGGATGCGCTTCGAGCAAGCGTGCGTAGACGGCGCGCACCTTCTCGTTGTCCTTCAGTTTGACATAGGTTTCGCCGAGCTCAAGCAGCACTGCCGGCTCGAGCGAAGTGCCGGTCATGTACGTGCGCAGGTTCTCGTAGCGCGCCGCTGCGCCCCGCCACTTGTTCGAGCGTTTGTAGAAGCGCGCGACGTAGAGATCGTGCTGCGCGAGGCGCATGTAGCAATCGGCGAGGCGCTGCTTGGCCTCCTCGGCCTTGGCGCCTTCCGGAAAACGCTCGACGTACTCCTTGAACGCGCGCGCGGCCTTCTCGACCTCCGCTTGGTCCTTCTCGTGCGCCGGCGGCAGGAAGAAGAAGTCGTCCGGGATCTCTTTGAAGTGCGACATCGCCTCCATGAAGGTCGCGTGCGGCACCTCATCGTGCGTCGGGTGGTACTGGATGAACAGCCGGTAAGCGTCGATCGCTTCCAGGTACTTCTCGCTGCCGTGCTTGATGTCGGCGAGGCGCAGCTCGGCGAGGGCGGCGAACTTCGAGTACGGAAACTTCGCCTTCAGGGTGGCAAACTCGGTGGCCGCTTCGACCCAGAGCTCCTTCTTCAAGTCCTCCATGCCGGCTTCGTAGTAGTCCTGGGGCGCGTCGCCTTTGCGCATCGCCGCCGTCGCACACCCCACGCAAACGAGCGCGACACAGAGGCCGCGCCAAGTCATCGTCTTCATCGCCAATCCTTTACTTTCACGACGCTCTGCTCACTCACGAAGGCGGTCTCACCGCTCGCCAACTCGACGGCGACGAACCCGAGCGCCGCCTCTTTGCCGGTGAGCCGCACTTCTTCGCCGGCGCCGAGCTCCATCACCGTCTTGAAGCGCTCGTCCGGTCCGCTCTTTGCCGCCGTCCGCTTCAGCACGACCGCCGACGGTTTCCAATCGTGATACACGACTTCGATGAGCGCGCCTACGCCTGCAGAGATGCCGAGGGCGGCGCTGACCGCAATGCCGAGCGCCACGGCCCGCGGCCGCCGGCGCAAGAACGCATATTGTAAGCCGACGAGCAGGCTGCACACGATGAGCGCCACGCCGAAGAGCTCGACGAAGGGGATGCGCACGAGCTGGTCGGCCACGTCACCGAGCAGCGAGAGCTCACGCGTGTGGCCGGGGTTCGCTTCGAGCACGCGCTCTCTGACCACGTGCAAGTTGCCGGACGCGTCCTTGCTCGGGCGCAGCAAGCTCGCGCGCTTCAGATGCAAGATTGCGAGGCCGAGCTCGTTCGACTCGGCGTAGCTCGTGCCCAGGTTGTACTCGACGTCGGCGTTCGCGAGCCCGCTCCGCTTGATGCGCAGCCACGCCGCTTGCGCTGCCTCGGTGCGGCCTTCGAGCGCAGCCTGCACGCCTTCGTCGAACAAGGAGCTCTGCGTCGTGATCGCGGGATCCGCGGCGAACGCCAGGCAGAAGAGCAAGATCATGCGTCGCTCCGCGGCCGATCGATCGCCGTGATCACTTGCTCCAAGCGGCCGGCGGCTTGCTCGGCTTCCTTCGCCAAGTGCCCGCCCGGCGCGAAGCGGGCGAAGTCGCAGTTGTCGAGCTCGGTGAGCAGGCTGTCGATGAGCTCGTCGGCCACGCCTTCTTTGACGAGCGCCGATCGCAGCGCGTCGCGGCCGACGCCGGTCGAGATCGAGAAGCGTTCGCTCAAGTAGGTGCGCGTGAGCCGGGTGAGCTCGGCGTAGACGATCTTCGGATCGTCGCTCTCCGTGCGAGCGCGCTTGATCCCCCGAATCGCGTTGCCCTTGGCCTCGCGCGCGATCTCCTCTTTCGTCTTCACGCGGCGGCGCAGGCGCACCGCCACGATCGCGAGCGCCGCGAGGCCGCTCGTGCCGCTGCCGAGCCACACGATCCACACGTGAGGGGGCCGCGGCCGATCGTCTCGCAAGAGCGACGCGAAGCGAATCGGATGCAACGCGCGGCCGTCTCCGCTCGGACGCAGCGCGGGCGTGCTCGTGTCCGGCGCCTGGCCCACCGCCTCACCCCCGACGTGGATCGAAAACGCTTGGCTCGCCTGCTCGCGGTAGGCGCCGATCTTCGGATCGAACCAGTGAAAGACGAGCGGTGGAATCAAATGCTCGCCCGGCTCGTTTGGAACGAAGAGGTAGTCGCGTTGAATGCGCCCGGCCAGGGTCCCCTGATCGAAGCGCTGCTCACTCTTCGTCTCTGGATCGTAGGCCTTGAATTTCGCCGAGAGCCGCGGCGCCGGCAGGCTCAGCTTCGACACGTTGCCGATGCCGCTGACGGTGACGCGCAAGGTGAGCGGCTTGCCGACCGTCGCTCTGTCAGCGCCGATCAGCTGATACTGCGCTTCCAACTGACCCACGTTCATCGGCGAGAAGCCGGGCGGCCGCTTGTCGACGGGCAGCGGCTTCACCGCGATCTCGATCGGCGGGCTCGTCACCCGGTACGAGCGGCCTTGCGAAAAGAAGAGACCGCCCGCCTGCGCTTCGGTCGTGAAGCTGCCGACGCTGGTCTTGCCTTCGCGCAGCGCAAAGAGCGCGTAGCGGGCGATCTCGAAGACTTGGTACTCCTCGCCGTTGAAGCGTTGGATCTTCGGCTGCAAGTTCTGCCGCGGGCGATCGTCGCGCTCGAGCAGCACGCCTTCCAACTGCGGTTGCGACAGGCTGGACACGTCCGAGAGATCGACGCGCGCGAGCAGGAACACGCTGAGCACGACCTCTTCGCCGACGAACGCTTCGAAGCGATCCGGCACGACGCGCAGCATGACGGGATCGCTCTTGCCCTGCGGCGCCGGGATGTTCGCCGTGGGCGGCCCGGTCGGCGCGACCGGCAGGTTCGGCGCCGCTTTGCCGCTGACTTCGAGCACGATGGCTTCGCTCGCTACGAGATCGCTCCCGACGCGCGCGCTCGCCGGCCCGATCTTCGCCCGGCCGGGCTTCTTCGGCTGCAAGAGGTAGGTGTAGGTCGTCGACAGCTGCACGCGTGGCGCGCTGCCGAAGTTCATCTGAAATGACTGGCCGCGCTGGGTGCCGCGGCGAACGATCTCGAGGTTGTCGAGCTCGGGCGGTGTGTAGGCGGGATCGCTGCTCGTGCCGTCGGCGACGACGGTCACTTCGAGCTGCACCTGATCGTTCATCGTGATCTGAGTCTGCGAGACCTCGGCGCGGATCGTGACCTTGCCGGCGGCGTGTGCGGAGTGCGCCACGCCGAGGACCGACAAGCACAGAAGAGCGCCCGCTCTCACCAATCCTTCTCCACTTTGCGCTCTTTACGCTTTTGCTGCTGCGCTTTGAAGAGATCGAAGCGCATCGGCTTCTCTTCGGCCTGCAGGGCGTCGAGGAGCTGCATTCGGCTCTTCTCCTGCTCGCTCTGCTTCTCTTGCTGGCTGCGCTCTTGCTGCGGCTGCTTCTGGTCTTTTTGGTCCTGCTTGTCCTTCTGATCTTTCGGCTCGTCCTTTTGATCTTTCTGCTCGTCCTTCTTCTCGTCCTTTTGATCCTGCTCCTTCTGATCCTTCTTCTGCTGCTCGTCCTGCTTCTTCTGCTCCTCTTCTTGCTTCTTCAGCATGCGCTGCGCGAGCTCGAGGTTGTACTGGACGTCTTTGGCCCCAGGCACTTCCTTCAGCGACTTCTTGTAGCTCTGGATGGCCTTTGAAAAGTCCTTGCCGTCGAACGCCGCGTTGCCGAGCAGAAAATGCGCGCGCGCCCGGAGCTGCTTGTCTTCCGAGAGCAACGCGCGTTCGAGCAAAGGCTCGGCGTCCTTTGGGCTGCCCTTCTTCAAGTGGGCCATGCCTTGGTTGAGCCAGAGCTCGGCGCGGTGCGAGAGCTCCTGCTTCGCGCGCTCGTACGCGGTGAGCGCTTCGTCGTGCTTACCGTCCCCGAGGAGCGCGTTGCCCTCCTTGACGTCGGAGTTCTGCAGCGTGGGCCAGGGCATCGCCGCAAACGCCGTCTGCGGCAGCGCGAGCATGACGAAGAGCGCGAGGCCAGCGCGCCGGCGCTTGCTCGACAACAACGCCGCGAACAACAAGAGCAGCGCGCCCGGCACGAGCACCCACTGGAAGCGATCGGCGTAGACGACCTTGAACTTCGCCTCTTTCTCTTCGCGCTCGAAGCCGGCGAGGTCGCCGACGAGCTGCTCGACACCGGTGCTACCGCCGCTCGACGCCACGTAGCGGCCGCCGCCGGCCTGCGCGATGTCCTTCAAGATCGCCTCGTTCAAGCGCGTGAGCACCGTGTTGCCGCTCGCGTCCTTCATGTAACCCAAGAAGTCGCCGCGCTCGCTGTACATCGGGATCGGCTCGCCCGCCGCCGAGCCGACGCCGATGGTGAACACCGCCACGCCCTTTTCGCGCAATGCTTTGGCCTGCGCGATGGCGTCGCCCTCGTGATCTTCGCCGTCGGTGATGACGACGACGACCTGGCTCTTGGCGCCGCCGCGGGTGCGCGCTTCATCGAGCAGCCCGTCGGCCGCCTTCAACGCCTCGGCGATCGCCGTGCCGCCGCGCGGGATGGTCTTCGTGTCGAGCGCGCGCAAGAACACCTTCGCCGCCGAGTAGTCGCTGGTCAGCGGACACTGGATGAACGCTTGGCCCGCGAACGCGATGAACGCCACGCGATCGCCGCGCAGCTGATCCAAGAGCGCCGACAGCTCGAGCTTGCTGCGGCTCAAGCGATCCGGCTGCAGATCTTTGGCGAGCATGCTCTTCGAGGTGTCGATGGCGATGACGAGATCGAGCCCGCGGCGCGTCTGCTTCACCGTCGACGCCCCGTACTGCGGCCGCGCCAACGCGAGCACGCAGAGCGCCACGCCGGCGAGCCAGGTCACGGTGCGCGTGATCCGCTTCGGCCGCGACAGCTCGCGCTCGTGCGCCGGGAGCATCCGCGCATCGCTCGCCCGCTCCCACCGCCGCCGCCGCACCCGCTCGTAGACGAGCGTCGCCGCGAGCAACACCGGCACGAGCACGAGCAGCCAGAGCATGCGCGGATCGCCGAACTTCATTCGAACGCCTCCGCGAAGCGCGTCCAGCGCAGCACGCGCTCCAAGAGCACGAGCGCGAGGCCGAAGAGCAAGAACGGAATGAACAGCTCGCGGCGCGGCGCCGTGCCGGCCTCTTCGAAGCGCGTCTTCTCTTGGTGATCGAGCGCGCTCCTCAAGGTGCGTCTGAGCGCATCGCGATCCTCCGCGCGAAAGTACAAAGCGTTCGTCTTCTTCGCGATCTCTTCGAGCAGCGCCGGGTTAATCGGCACATTGACGTCGCGGTAGGCGATCTTGCCGAAGATGTCGCGCCCAGCGGGAAAGGGCACGGGGCCGTCCTTGCCGATCAAGATCGTGTAGATCTGAATGCCGAGCTCCTGCGCAATCGTGGCGGCTTCCAGCGGCGGCAGCGAGCCGGCGTTGTTGTCGCCGTCCGTCAGCAAGATGATGACGCGCGTCTTCGAGGTCTGCTCGCGCAGCCGATTGACCGCCGTGCCGAGCGCGTCGCCGATCGCGGTGCCGTCCTGAATGACGCCGGTGCGGACGTCCTGCAGCAAGTTGACGATGACGTTGTAGTCGAGCGTCAGCGGCACCTGCGTGTACGCTTCGCCGGCGAAGACGACGAGCCCGATGCGATCCGACTTCCGCTCTTGGATCACCTCGGCGAGCACCTCTTTGGCGACGAACATGCGGTTGTTCGGCTTGAAGTCGGCGGCCTCCATCGAGCCCGAGATGTCGAGCGCGAAGATGATGTCGATGCCCTCCGAGTAGTCGTTGCCGGCGGCGTCCTCGGACTGCGGGCGCGCCGCGGCCATGATCACGAAGGCGAGGCCGAGGCCGGCCGAGAAGAGCACCGCCGGGCGCAGCGCCTCAGGCAGGCTCTGCGGCAGGCCGCCGGCGAAGCCGGTGTATGAAAAAGACAACATTGGGGTGCGCCGGCCGGCGATCTCGAGCGCGACGTACGCGAGCACCGGCAAGAGCAGCAGCAAGAGCCACGGCGTGTGAAAGCCGAAGTTGCGCCCGGTGCCCTGCGCCCACACGAAGAACGCGCTGGCGACCACGCCTTGCAGCAAGATGAGCACGGTAGACAGAGCGCTCACGCCGCCTCCACCGCTTTGGGCTCCGGCGGCCGCGTCGCCCACACTTGCTGCTCGAAGAAGTCGAGCATGGTCGCCGCCTTCTCCATCGGCGGCTCGAACTTCGCGAACTTCACGAAGTCGGCGTGCTCGAGCCAGTCGCGCAGGTTCTGCCGATCGAGGCCCGGCGCCGAGAGCACGGCGAGCTTCTCCATGAGCTCTGCGGTCGTCAGGTCGAGCGCGTTGATCGCATAGCGCTGCGCCAAGTAGCCGCGCATGATCTCGGTCGCCTCGAAGTAGTACTCGCGGTAGCGGCCCTGCTTCAGCAGCTGCTTGTCGCGCAGGAGGCGCAAGAGCATGAGCGCGGCCTTGTGCGGCGGGATCTGCGCTTGCGCCACGATCTGCTCGACGGTGCCGCGGCGGCGCAGACGCTTGGCGAGCAAGTACGCCGCCGCTACAGCCAGCGCGCCGCCGAGCACGTAGAACGGCCAGTACACGCGCTCGTAGATCGCGAACGGCTCGCCATCGGGCTTGCGCGCGTCGGGCTCTTTGGGCGGCGTCTGCACGTTCGCTGGCTTCTTCGCCTCTTGCTCCGCCTGCTCCTCGTCGATGACGCTCTTCACCGTGAGCGCGAGCGCCGGCGTGGAGAACGCCGCGCCGCCGACGCGCAGATCGATCGCCGGCACGTCGTGCGCGCCGACTTCGTAGCTCGCGATCTTAAACACGAGCTCTTCGGTGAGCATCGGCGCTTCGTTCTTTTGCGACGACACCTTGTCGACGACCTCGACGGCGCCCAAGGCGAGCTCGGCCGGGAACTCGAACGCGTCGGCCTCGGCGTGCTTCACCGTGATGCGCAGGAGCACGACGTCGCCGACGTACGCCTCCTTGCGGTCGAGCGTCGCGGTGATCGTCGGCGTGGTGACCGGATCTGCTGCCGCGACAACGCAGTAGCAAAAAACGAAAACGCTCCCGGTCCCTTTTCGGACGTTTCGAAGGAGGCTCACCGGCGACTCCGCATGCGGAAGTAGCCGAGGAGCGCCTTCGTGTAGTCGGTGCCGTTGACGATCTCGACGGGCGTGACGCCGGCCTTTTGGAAGGTCTGTGCCACTTGCCGGTGCTCGAGCCGCACGCGCTCGCGGTACGCCGAGCGCACGCGATCAGAGGCCGTGTCGATCATCCGCTGCTCGCCGGTCTCGGGGTCTTTCACCCACATGAAGCCGACGTTCGGTAGCTCTTTCTCCATCGGGTCCGTCAGCCACACCGGGATGACGTCGTGGCGCTTGCTGAACACGCGCAGCTTCGCCACGTCTGGCATGCCGACGAAGTCCGAGATGAAGATGACGACGCTCTTACGCTTCAGCACACTCTCCGCCATCGCCAGCGCGGACTGCCAGCTCGTGCCGACCCCCGCGGGCTTCACCGCGATGATGTCGCTGATCAAGCGTAAGACGTGCGAGCGGCCTTTCTTGGGCGGCACGAAGTGCTCGATGCGGTCGGAGAACGCGATCAACGCCACGCGGTCGTTGTGCTTAATCGCCGCGAAAGCAAAGAGCGCCGCCAGCTCCGCCGCGAGCTGCAGCTTTTCGCTCTTCTGCGATCCGAAGCGCTGCGACGCGCTGACGTCGACGACCAGGCAAATCGTGAGCTCGCGCTCCTCGGTGTACTGCTTGATATAAATGTCACGCGAGCGCGCCGAGACGTTCCAGTCGATGCGGCGCACGTCGTCGCCCGGCTGATACGGCCGCACCTCGGCGAAGGTCATGCCTTGGCCGCGGAAGATCGAGGTGTAGTTGCCGGCGAAGAGCGACCCGACCTTCTTGCGGGTGCCGATCTCGATGCGGCGCACCTTCGCCAGAACTTCGCGAGACAACATTAGGGAATCTCGACGCTGTCGAACACGCGCTGCACGATGTTCTCGGCGGTGATCTCTTCGGCCTCGGCTTCGTAGGTGAGCAGCACACGGTGGCGCATGACGTCGAGGCCCACGTTCTTGACGTCTTCCGGCGTGACGAAGCCGCGGTGGCGGAGGAACGCGTGCGCTTTGGCTGCGAGCGTCAACGACAAGGTCGCGCGCGGTGAGGCGCCGTACTGAATCAGCCGCTTCAGGTCCTTGATGCGGAAGCGCTCGGGATCGCGCGTCGCGTGGACGAGGTTCAGGATGTAGTCCTTCACCTTCTCGTCCATGTAGATCTGCTTCACGACGAGGCGCGCGTTGACGATGTCTTCAGGCGTGATGATGCGGTTGATCGACGCTTGCTCGACGCCGGTCATGCGCTCGAGAATTTCGCGCTCTTCGGCCATCGTCGGGTACGAGACGACGACCTTCAGCATGAAGCGATCGAGCTGCGCTTCGGGCAAGGGGTAGGTGCCCTCTTGCTCGATCGGGTTCTGCGTGGCCAAGACCAGGAACGGCTCGGGCAACTTGAAGGTCGTGTCGCCGATGGTCACGCGGCGTTCTTGCATCGCTTCGAGCAGCGCGGACTGCACCTTGGCTGGCGCACGGTTGATCTCGTCGGCGAGGACGATGTTCGCAAAGATCGGCCCCTTCTTCACCGTGAAGTCGCCGCGCTGCATGCTGTAGATCGTCGTGCCTATCAAATCCGCGGGGAGCAGATCCGGCGTGAATTGCAGGCGCGCAAACGACAGCGCCAGCGCGTCCGACACCGCTTTGATCGCCGTCGTCTTGGCGAGGCCGGGCACGCCCTCCAACAGCACGTGGCCGCCGGACAAGATGCCGATGATGATGCGCTCGATCATGCCGCGCTGGCCGACGATGACGCGCGAGACTTCGTTCGTCAGCTTGTCGACGAACACGCTTTCGCGCTGAACGAGCTCGCTCAGGGCTTGGATTTCACGTGACATATTCAGACTCCGGGTAGGGCGGCTACCCTAACTCGTTTGCCGGCTCAACAGCGCCAAGCAACAGGATATTCCAGCGCGACTTGGTACGCCTGCAACGGCGACGACGGCTGCGATCTGCTCGTCACCGACGCGGCCGAAAACCGCGTGTTCTTGTTCCGCTACTGATCGTGGGCTAGACGCTCGCGCCCATGGAAGCAGGAAAGATCACGCCCCGCGCGCAGGACTACGCGCAATGGTACCAAGACGTCATCAAAGAGGGCGACCTCGCGCAGCCGGCCGAGGTGGTCAAAGGCTGCATGGTCATCAAGCCGCACGGCTACGCGATCTGGGAGAAGATCCAGAAGGATCTCGATCGCCGCTTCAAGGCCACGGGCCACAAGAATGCTTACTTTCCGCTGCTCGTGCCGATGAGCTTCATCAAGAAGGAGGCCGAGCACGTCGAAGGCTTCGCGCCTGAGCTCGCGGTCGTCACGCACGCGGGTGGCAAAGAGCTCGACGAGCCGTACGTGATTCGGCCGACGTCCGAGACGATCATCGGCCACTTTTTCGCGCAGTGGATTCAGTCGTACCGCGATCTGCCGCTGCTCATTAACCAGTGGGCGAACGTGATGCGCTGGGAGCTCCGCACGCGCATGTTCCTGCGCACTGGCGAGTTTCTCTGGCAGGAAGGCCACACCGCGCACGCGACGCACGAAGAGTGCATCGAAGAAGTGATGCGCATGCTCGACGTCTACGGCGACTTCGCCGAGACCGTGATGGCGATGCCGGTCGTCAAAGGCCGAAAGACCGACTGGGAGCGCTTCGCCGGCGCTTTGTCCACCTTCACGATCGAGGCGATGATGCAGGACGGAAAGGCGCTGCAAGCCGGCACCTCGCACGATCTCGGGCAGAACTTCGGCAAGGCGTTCGGCGTGAAGTTCCAGAGCAAGGAAGGCAAAGAGGAGTTCGTTTGGCAGACGAGCTGGGGTGTGTCGACGCGCTTGATCGGCGGCCTGATTATGACCCACTCGGACGACAACGGCCTCGTGTTGCCGCCGAAGCTCGCGCCGATTCACGTGGTCATCGTGCCGATCTTCAAGAACGACGACGAGCGCACGAAGACGCTGGCGGCTGCGGAGAAGATCGCCGCGGAGCTGCGCGCGCTCCGCTATTCCGATGAGCCGTTGGACGTCGAGATCGATCGGCGCGACGGCATGTCGCCCGGCCAGAAGTACTACCACTGGGAGCGCCGCGGCGTTCCTTACCGCATGGAGATCGGTCCGAAGGATCTCGAGAAATCATCGGTCGCGTTGAAGCGCCGCGACGGCGGGCCGAAGACCTTCGTGCCGATGGCCGACGTGGCGAAGCAGATCCCGGGCTTGCTCGAGGCGTATCAGAACGAGCTGCTCGCCAAGGCGAAGGCGTTTCGCGACGCGAACTCGGTGAAGGCCGACAGCTGGGACGATCTCGTGAAGGCGTTGGATCAGAACAAGTTCGTTTACGCGCGCTGGGCCGGCGACGCGGCGCTCGCGGCGAAGCTGAAGGAGATCCAAGCGACGGTGCGGTGCATGCCGCTCGACGCGCAAGCGGATCCCGGGCCGTGTATTCTGACTGGGAAGGCCGCGGAGAAGCGCGTGCTCATCGCGAAGAACTACTAAAGATTCATTGAGGAGCGCGACTTCGCGCAGATTACTTCGCGCTGAAGTAGAAGCTCTTGGCCGAGCTCTCGTCCGGGCACTCGACCGTCGCTTCGTCCACCGAACGATCGTGGATCATGTACGCGGCCCGGCTGAAGCGCACGTTCGCGCTCTCTTGCGTCGCGGCGGCGCATGGCTTGAACACGTGCAGGAACAGACGCTGCGCGCGGGCGCCAGGCAGGAGCACCGGGCGGGTCGGTGTGCGGCCGTATTGGCTGTCTTTGTGCGCCCAAATGGCCTCGAGCGTCACTTCGGCGAGCAAAAGGCGATCGCGGAGGTCGAAGCGCTCGATGAACACTTTGACGTGCTCCAAGAGATCTTCGCCGTCGACGCCGTCTTGCGCTTGCTGCATCAACAAGCTCGCGACGGTGACGAAGCTCGAAAGCGCATCGGCGCCGTGGCTCGACGCGTTTTCATCGCGGTAGCTCAGGAACAAGTGCCAGTAGGCGAGCGCGCGGCCCTGGTTATTCAGGTCGCCGGTCGCGAGCGCTTTGTTGAACGCCTCAACGGCTTCGAGCTTCTGATTGCCATTGTAGAAGGTGAGGCCGAGCGCGAGGTAATCCGAGGCCCGGCCGCCGTCGCGAATGGGCTCGACGGGCGGGCTCACCAGGTTCGGCTGCATGGTCTTCAACGACGCAATGTAGCCGCGATTGAAGGGCGAAGGTCCCGCTTGGGAGGCGCAACCGATGGTCATGCCCATGCAAAACAACGACAACAGCAGGGCAATACGACTCATCCAACGCCTCCTCAGGGAGATTACCCCCCGCGATCGTTATCGGCTCTTGTTTTTTGGTCGTTGCGGTGGTCGTGACGAAATATGCTGGATTGTGAGCTGGACGCGTTCATTACCCGCAACCTAAGCGAGGACATTGGTCCGGGGGACGTCACGACCGATGCCATCGTGCCAAGATCGCTAAACGGCAAAGCCATGATTAAAGCGAAATCAAAGCTTTGCCTCAGCGGCCTCGACTTGGTCGCTCGGGTCTTCGACGTCCTCGCGCCGAGAACGGTGCAAGTACGGCTCTTGTCGAACGACGGAACGGTCGTCGAGAGCGGGACAATCGTGGGCGAAGTGAGCGGTTCTTTCGCGACTTTGCTCAAAGGCGAGCGGCTCGCGCTGAATTTGCTGATGCGCCTGTCTGGGATCGCGACGATGACGCACGCCGCCCAGAGCGCGCTTTCGCCCGGCAAAACGCGGGTGCTCGACACGCGTAAGACGACGCCAGGCCTGCGCTGGCTCGAGAAGCGCGCGGTTAAACACGGCGGCGGCACCAACCATCGCCACCACTTGGGCGACGGCGTGCTGATCAAGGACAATCACATCGCGGCAGCCGGCGGCTCCTGCGGCGAGGCGATCCGGCTGGCCAAAGCGCACGCACACCACTTGTTGAAGATCGAGTGCGAGATCCAGCGCGTCGACCAAATCGACGAGGCGATCGCCGCCGGCGCGCACATGCTCCTGCTCGACAACATGGATGACGCGACGCTCCAGGCCGCGATCGCCAAGGTTGCCGGGCGTGCGCAGACCGAAGCGTCGGGCAACATGACGATCGAACGCCTTTCGCGCATCAAGGGCTTCGGCCTCGACTTCGTGTCGATGGGCGCGCTGACGCACTCGGCGCCGGCCGCCGATCTGTCGATGAAAATCGCGATCGCGCCGTGAAGGCCGCCCTCCTCCAGGCGCTGCGTACCAGGCACCTCGGCCGCGAATGTTGGTTCTTCGATACATTGGAGTCGACCCAAACCACCGCCGCCGACTACGCGACCAAGGGCGCGGCGCACGGCGCGCTCGTTTGGGCGCGGGTGCAGACCGCCGGCCGCGGGCGTATGGGCCGCACCTGGCTCTCAGGCGACGGCAGCCTTTGCGCGTCGGTGATCCTGCGCGATGGCGTCGACGCGGGCAGCGCCTTTCAGTGGTCGTTCGTTGCCGGGCTCGCGCTGCATGACGTGATCACCGCGCGCATCGGCCCCGGCGCGAAGCTCAAGTGGCCGAACGACGTGTTGATCGTCGAGGCGAGCGGCGGTGCGCGCAAGGTCGCGGGGATCTTGTGCACGCTCGAGCTGCAGCCGCACCCCGCCGTGATCGTAGGCGTCGGCGTGAACCTCGGCTTCGATCCCGTCGCACACGATCCGACGCTCGCGGGTCGCGCCGCGCCGCTGCCGCGCGAGGACGCGGGCGCCTGGCTCGCGGAGCTGCTGCTCCAGCTCGAACGGCGCGCGGACGAGCACCTGCGGCTCGGCGCGCTGCATACCTTGGCCGAAACGCGGGCGCGCCTCGCGTTCGTCGGCGAGATCGCCTCGGTGAAGACGGCCGCTGGCGAGCTTCGCGGCCGCGTGCTCGGGCTGAACGACGCGTTCGAGCTGCGCGTCGAGGACGAGGCCGGGCGCGCGCAGACGATCGCCGCCGCCGACGTGTGGCCGGCCGCAGCCCCGTGAGCGAAGGCGAAAATATTTAAGTTGGGCGGCGAAATGGTAGAGTCCCTGGTGGCGGCGACCAGCAAAAACCCGCCGCAAAAGAGCCATGAAAGCTAGCGTTTTCGTCTTCGGCGCCCTGAGCTTGTTCACCCCCGCGGTCTTCGCTCAGGGCCAAGATCCCTTGCTCGATCAGTTCGTACAGAGCGAGCTCAACGAGGGCAACGGCGCGAGCCAGGGCTTCCTGTCGCCAACCGGTCGCTTCCGCGTGAAGATCCCGGGCGGCTTCGAGCAGCAGGAAGGCACCGATCCCGACACGCTGATCTTCAACGGTCAATCGAGCGGCTACGCGGTGAAGCTGATCTTCAAGCGCCTGAGCGTGACCCCTGGCGCGTCGTCGTCGCAGCTGATGCTGACCACCCGCGATCGCTTCTTGTCGAAGCTCGCCAACTTCACGATCTTGAAGCAAGGCAGCGCGAAGATCGCCGGCCGCCAATGCGCCACGCTCATCGGCCGCTACGACTACCAAGGCAACAAGGGCTACCCGCAGATCATCGAGAACGCGTACGTCGTCGACGGCGGCGACGGCTTCATCATCCACTTCGAGGTGCAGGAGCCGGGCTACACCTACGCCGCCCGCGACGCGCTCGACGTCTACAAGTCGTTCAAGATGATCGCGCCGCCGCAAGCCGAGCCGGTCGCGCCGCCGCCGCAAACGCCGCCGGCGACCTCGGACGCTTCGCCAAAGCGGCCGGCGAAGAAACGCTGAGCGCCCTTTGCGGTTCACCTGCCAAAGCTGCAACGCCAAGTATGCGATCCCGGACGAGCGCGTAGAAGGCAAGGTCGTCCGCTTGAAGTGCCAGAAGTGCGGCGGCGAGATCGTCGTGCGCGGGCCGCCAAAAGCGATCGAAGCGGAGGCGAAGACGGTGACGCAGGTGGCGCCGGCGAAGACGCCACGGCCAGAGGCGAAAACAACAGAGGCGCCGCGAACCGCAAAGATCGCGCCGGTGTCGCGCATCGAAGATCGGCCGGCCGTGCGCCTCGACGACTCCGCGAGCGAGAGCGCGTTCGGCGGCGGCGACGAGGACGAGCCGCGAGAATCGACGCGCATCGCCAACCTCACCGAGCTCGAAGGCATGCGGCAAAAAGCAGCCGCGGACCGCTTGGAGCCAAACAAGGCCAAGCCGGTGATGAAGGCGCCAACCCCGAGCGCGCCGCCCGCTCCTGCCGATCGCGCCGAGTGGCTCGCGCTGATCTCGGGCGTGCAATACGGCCCGCTCACGGCTGCTGACGTGCGCGCCAAGATCGCGAGCGGCGAGCTGCACGCGCGATCATATATGTGGCGCGAGGGCCTGGGCGAATGGCAGCGGGTGCAAAGTCTCCCCGAGTTTGCCGACGCCGTGCCGGCCAGTGCGCGTGCTTCTGCGCCAGCAAGCGCGCCGCCCACCAAAGCCGCAAAAGGCGATCCGTCGGACTTCGATGCGGTGTTCGGTCCGCGCGGAACGCCGGCGACAGTCGAGGCGGGTGCGCGCTCCGTCGAGGACGATCTCGGACCCCCGGAGCCGACCGCTGAGCAAGTCTCCGACTCGCACGTGATCAGCGCGCCGCAGGGAGAGCCCGACGAGGACATCGGCCTCGCGGCGCAGCTCGAGGGCGAGGAGCCGATCGCGCCGCAACGCGAGAACACGGCGCAGTTTCTAGCGGCCTCAGGGCTCGTCGCGGCGCGCAAACGCCGGCGTATCATGATCGCGGCGGCCGTGGCGATCGTGCTCGCGATCGTCTTGCTCATCGTGCTCGACCTTCTCGGTGTGCTGGCGCTTCCTGGCATGGGCGTGGCATACAACGCGCTCGCGATCGACAATCCGCATCAGGCGGCGTCCCAACCCTCGGCGCCTGCCGATCAGGATCAGCTGAGCGAAGAGGAGAAGGCGCGCCTGCGCGAAGGGCTCCTCGGCAAGAAGAAGGAAGAGCCCAAAGCGCCCGCCGAGCCACGCCACGATCGCAAGCCCGAGCCGGGTGACGCGCCGTCGAAGCCGGACAGCGCCGAGCAGAAGCTCCTGGCTGACGTTTACGGCGACCACGAGAAGAGCGCGGTCCGCGTGGAGGCGCCGAAGTTCAAGACCGCCGAGCAAGACTTGCCGGACGGCATCACCGGCGAAGCGATCGCGAAGGTCGTCGAGAGCAATCAGCGCGCCGTGAAGTTCTGCCTCGAGCGCGAGCTGAAACGCGGCGGCACGCTGAGCGGACGGCTCGAGCTAGAGTTCACCATCGCGCCGAGCGGCATGGTGCAAGACGTGGACATCAAGTCGGCGAAGTTTCGTGGCACCGACTTCGGCGCGTGCGTGGTGCAAGCGGTGAAGAGCTGGCGCTTCCCGCGATTTTCTGGCGCGCCGGTGCCAGTGGAATATCCATTCATCCTGTCGTCCGGGATGTAGGACAGTAAATTTCGACAGCGTGGGGACCCTTGGCTAAACTGGTCGCGATGCTCCGCAAATGGTTTCCGCGTGGCTGGCCCTACGCCGCTGCGCTGCTGCTCGTGTCGTCGGCGTACGCCTGCCGTCGCTACGTCTTCGAATTTCAGCCGAAGTCGACCTACAAGCTCGAGCACATCGAGCTCACGGTGGATCGGCCGAGCGAGACCGACGTGCTCTTCGTCGTCGATTCGTCGGGCTCGATGAAGCAGCACCAAGAGAACCTGCAGCGAAACATTTCGGCGTACATCGACGTGCTCGCGAAGTCGCCGAACAAATTTCAGATCGCGGTGACGACCACCGACCTGAACGAGTGTACGGACGTGCCGCCCGCCGGCAATCAATGGGACGGAAAGTGCGGGCGCTTGCTCTCGCCGGACGGAAACGATCCGATCATCCGCCGCGTCGACTACGCGGACAACGTCGCGCTCGCCGATCGCTTTCGCCAAGTGGTCAGCGCCGTCGGCACCGGCGGCTCGGGCTACGAGCAAGGGTTGAAGGCCGCAGCACGCGCGGTCGACCCCGAGCTCACCGCTGCGGGAAAACCGAACTCCGGCTTCGTGCGCCCGGGTGCATTGCTCATGATCGTGATCCTCAGCGACGAGTCGGACTGCAGCTACTCATACGATCAGCAAAAGGGTCACGCGCAGTTCATCGGCTTGAACCTGGAGGGCGGCGAGACTTGCTACAAGTTCCGCGACAAGCTCGAGCCGGTGCAGGCGTGGGCGGATCGCATCACCGTCGCCAAAGGCCGTAAGTCGCTCGGCGCCGTTTGCGCGATCACCGCCGGACAAGGCCGCGGCCGCACGTTCACGCCGGGCAACTGCGTGATCGACAGCGCCGCCGAGCCGTCGAACGCGTGCTCGTGCTTCTATGCCCAGTCGTTGAACTTCTGCGCGTACCCGTTTCCGGAGACCGAGGTCGCGGCGACGCGGCAGCCGCCGCCGGGCCAGAGCGTGAACTGCGGCGCTGGCAAGACGTGCTGCGTCGGCAACGCGTGCTGCATCGCCATGGCCGACGAGCGCTACGTGAAGTTCGCCGACAATTTCCGGCTGCGCTTCAAGGACTCGATCTGCCGCGGCAACTACGGCGAGACGCTGCGCACGTGCGCGCAGATCTCGACACGCGACTGCTTCACGCTCGAGCACGGCCCGATGGACGGGCGCGAGGACTACATCACCGTGAAGCGCAAGCTCTTCGGCGAGGCCGTCTACGAAAACGTGCCGCAGGTCTCGGCCGAGGTCGGCTTCGAGGGTGACGGCTGGTTCCTGTTCACCGATCGCGACACCGTCGACGGCGTGCCGGTCGCCGAGGTGTGCCTCGCCGGAACGTATAAGAGGACGATCGGCGACACCTACGAGATCAAGGTCTTCACCGAGGCCATCGGCGTCGACTCCGACATCCCCGCCGACGCCGAGTAAAACGCTCCCGGTCCCTTTTCGTTTGGACGCAAACATTTGTCGTTGCGAGCGAGATTTTTCGCCAGAACGGCGGGTGGCGGGTACCGTTGACGCATGGCCGTCGATCATACGGGCAAACCGCCGCCGGGCGTGCCTCCGGTGCGCCACGAAGGCTCGGAGCGTGTGTCTGACACCCACCCGAAGCCGACTGCACCCCCGCCCGTCGTTCCGCCAGCGATCCCGGGCGACGGCCTCGAGGCCCGACCCACTCCGCTCGCGACTGGCGACAGCCCGAATCCCCTGGCTGGTGGCGTGGCTCCGCAACCGACGGCGAGCAGCTGGGACAAGGCGGTCGCCACCATGCTCAGCGGCGACCGAGCGACCATCAAAGCCGCCATCCGCACCCTCTGCCGCGCGCCCCACGAGGCCGGCGAGGTCCTGGCGGTGCGGAACTTCAACGCGCGCGTCGCCACCGCCCTCGGCTGACCCCGTGGTCGTCGTCGGCCTGCGGGTGACCTGCGGACGGGCGGCCTGCGGGTGTCTGGCACCAGGGCTCTGGCAGCACCAGGGCTCTGGCAATATGTCGGGACGAAGGCGCCAGCGAAGCCGTTGCCGCCGCCGACGTTCAAACCGCAGCGGAGCGCGCTATTTGCCGCATCGTGAGCGCAAAATATCGCTGGCTAAGCCGCCCCGCGCGGACTAGCTTCCCCCGCCTATGACGGTCGCACTCGTCCGCACGGAAGCGCTCCCGGCCCATGATCCAACGCTGCATGCTGCCTGGTTGAACGGCGTGAGTCGCGACTACGGCGACGGCGCCCGCAAGCAGGCGGTCCTGCGCGGCATCAACCTCATGCTCGAGAAAGGCGCGTTGCACGTGATCCTCGGCGCGTCGGGCTCCGGCAAGACGACCCTTCTGAACATCATCGGCGGCCTCGATCGTCCGTCCAACGGCGAGGTGATCGTCGACGGGCTCTCGCTGCACGCGTTACCGTCTCGCGAGCTCGTCACCTTTCGTCAGAGCCGCACGGGATTCATCTTCCAATTTTACAATCTGATGCCCACGCTGACCTCGCTCGAAAATGTCGAGGTCGCGCTCGAGCACGCCGGTCTCAAAAAGGGCGAGCGCCGGGAACGCGCCGTGGAGATGCTGCGCGCGGTGGGGCTCGTCGAGCACCTCGGCAAGTTCCCCGGCGAGCTCTCGGGCG
The DNA here is from genome assembly GCA_020848545.1 of Deltaproteobacteria bacterium. Classification (GTDB taxonomy): domain Bacteria; phylum Myxococcota; class JADLHZ01; order JADLHZ01; family JADLHZ01; genus JADLHZ01. The sequence goes on from JADLHZ010000012.1 coordinate 177,070, forward strand.
GCGAGCAGCAACGCGTCGCCATCGCCCGCGCCCTCGTCCGCAAGCCGGCGCTTCTCCTTTGCGATGAGCCGACCGGCAACCTCGACGCCGAGAGCGGGCGCATCGTCGTCGAGTTGATCGATCGCCTGCGTAAAGAGTGCGGCTCGACGGCGATCGTCGTCACCCACAACCCCGAGCTGTTCCCGCATGCCGACCGCGTTGTCCGCATCAAGAACGGCGTGAGCGAGCCGTCGTGAGCGCGCTGCTCGTCAAGAAAGCGCTGCGTGACTTCCGCCGCATGGGCTTGCGGGCTTGGCTCGTGTTCGCCGTCCTCGCTGCGGGGATCGCCGTCTATGCGGGCGGCTTCCTCGCGCAAGCGAGCGTCTTCCACACGCGCGACTATTATGAGAACGCCCTGGAGCTTGCCGATCTTCATGTGGGCTTCGCCGCCAGCGAAAGCGACGAGCTCCCGAAGTGGATGAACGAATCGCTCGACGGCGGCCGTGGCTTCGAGTCCGTGGGCGCCACCGCCGCGACGATGCGCTTCCTCGCGCCGAGCACCATCGAGCTCGCCGGACAGAAGCCGGTGATGAGCCTCGACGTGTTCTACGATCCCGCGTACCCGCTCACGGTAAACAAGCTCGAGATCCTCGACGGCCGCGCCCTGAGGTCCGACGAAACGGACAAGGTGCTGATCGAAAACTCCGCCGCGCGCATCCACGGGTTCAAGGTGGGCGACAAGCTCACGCTCGATCCCTATTTGAACCCGCACGAAGTGACGATTGTCGGCATTGCCCGCACCGCCGAGTTTCTGCTCCCCACCGCGAATCCCGAAGTGCTGATCCCATCGAAGGGTTCGCTCGTCGTGCTGTTCCGGCCGTTGAGCAAGCTCGCCGAGACCTTCGGCAGTCCGATGTACAACTCGGCTGTCCTGCGTTTTTCCGGCGTCGGTGCGACCACGGCACAGAAGCAGCGCGTGGTCGACGCGAGCGACCCGCTGGTGCTGACCACGGTCGTCGCGCGCGACGAGGCGTACTCGCATCGCTTCCTCGACGAGGATCTCAAAGCGTTCAGCATCTTCATCCCAGTGCTCAGCGGCATCTTCGCGCTGGTGACCTTCCTCGTGCTCTTGCTCTCGCTGAGCCGGCTGATGTCCGAGCAGCAACGTGAGATCGCGGCGCTCCTCGCGATTGGCCACAGCGCATCGACCATCATTGCGAGCTACGTCGTTGCCGCGTTCGCGTACGCATCGGCCGCGGCGTTGCTCGGCACGGCGATGGCGCCCTTCTTCGGCGATTTCCTCGGGAACGCTTACGCTGGCGCCGTGGGCTTGCCGCCGGTCTTGCCGCGTTTCGTCGCGACGCCGGTGCTCGAAGGCGCGCTGTTCGGTATCGCGTGTACTCTCGTCGCGACGATTGGTCCGGCGTTGCGCGTGACTCGCTTGTCACCCGCCGCTGCGATGCGCCCGAACATCGCCGCTGGCTTCACGCGACGCTTCGCCGCGATCGACGCGCTCATCACGCGAACGACGCGCTCGACTGTCACGCGCTTCGGCCTGCGCAATCTCCTGCGCCGTCCTCGCCTCACGCTGAGCGTCGCGAGCCTGATTGCGTTCGCGATGGCGCTGAGTCTCGCCTTCAAGCTGAGCGAGCGCGCCTGGCAGCAGTTCGCGGTCGACGGCTTCGCGGCCGAAAAATGGGACGCTGTCGTCTCGTTCAAAGTGCCGCTGAAACCCGCCGACGCCGAGGTGATGTACGGCACCGCCGGCGTCAAATCGGCGCACCCTTTCGTCAGCGGCTTCGGGGCGATTTGCCGCGGCGAGCTCTGCGTCGATCACCGCTTGGTCGGCGTCGACCCCGAAGACAATCTGCGCGGCTTCCCGTTCGCCGAAGGCGCAATGTTCAAGAGCAAAGACGACCTTGCGATCGTGCTGAACAAGAACTTCAACCACACCGCGCCGTACGTTCTCGGCGAGGAAGTCGAGCTCAAGAACGGGAGCCGCAGCGTGCGCGTGAAGGTGGTCGGGCTCACCTCCGACATGACGATCGGCGTCGGCTACGTTCCGATGGCGATCGCCCGCCGCCTGCTCGCGCTCGACACAGAGATCACGGGCTTCCAGGCGGTGATCGAAGGCAAGCCGCCGCGCGAAGTAAAAAAAGCGCTCTTTGCCCACGAGATGGTCACTTATGTCTCGCTCAAGGTTGAAATGGAAGACGTCGTGCACGAGTACATGCAGGTCATCTGGGCGATCATCCGGGGCGCGATGGCGATCTCGCTCGCCCTTGCCGTCTTGTTCATGCTCACCGGCGTATCGATGGCATTGCTCGAGCGCGAACACGAATACGCGACGCTGCGCAGCTTCGGCTACTCAGACGCCAGCATCGTACGGATGATCCTCGTCGAAGTGGCCGCCGAAGCGATCCTGGCGACGGCGATGTCGATCCCGCTCGCAATGCTCCTCGCGTCGTACTTGCGCTACGAGATGGCGCGCGCGTGGTTCGACGTGCAGTTCTACTATCCACTCGCCGACTTCCTCTCGATCATCGTCCCGGCGTTGTGTGCGCTCCCGTTCGCGGCGCTGCCGTCGTTGATCCAGCTCTTGCGCCAATCGCCGGCGACGTTGTTGCGCGCGCGCGGCATCGGCTGAACGCATGCAGCGGCTGTCGTTCACGGTCTCGCACACGGCCACAGGATCGCACGCTCGCCGCGGCCGCATGATGCTCCGCCACGGACCAGTGGAGACGCCGGTGTTCATGCCGGTCGGCACACAAGGATCGGTGAAGGCGCTGAGCTCGGAGGACGTCGCGCACGAGCTCGACGCGCAGATCATCCTCGGCAACACCTATCATTTGTATCTGCGCCCGGGGCCCGAGCGCATGCAGAGGCTCGGCGGGCTGCACAAGTTCATGCGCTGGGATCGGAACATCCTGACGGATAGCGGCGGTTTTCAGGTGTTCTCGCTCGGGCAGGGAACCGCTGATCGCAAACCGCTGCTCGAGAAGCTGACCGAAGAAGGCGCGTTCTTTCGCTCGCACATCGATGGATCGCGCCACACGCTCACGCCGGAGACCTCGATCGCCATGCAGGAAGCGATCGGCAGCGACATCATGATGGTGCTCGACGAGTGTCCGCCGTCGACCGCCCCGCGCGAGTACCAAGCGCAATCGATGGACCGAACGACGCGCTGGGCGGAGCGCTGCCTTGGCGCACGCACCGACGCGGGAGGCGCGTTGTTTGGGATCTTTCAAGGCGGGCTCGATCTCGAGCTGCGTCAGAAACACCTCGCTGCGTTGAGCGCGCTCCCGTTCGAGGGGCTGGCGATCGGCGGCCTCGCCGTCGGCGAGACGAAGGAAGACTTCTTGCGCACGCTGCGGCACGTGGCGCCGATGATGCCGGCGGATCGGCCGCGCTACTTGATGGGCGTCGGAACACCCGAGGACCTCGTGGAAGGCGTGCACGCGGGCGTCGACATGTTCGATTGCGTGATGCCGACGCGCAACGCCCGCAACGGCACGCTGTTCGTGAACGGCGGGAAGATCGTGATCAAGAACCAGGCGTACACCGACGACGAGGGGCCGATCGATCCGAGCTGCCGCTGCTCCACGTGCCGGACCTACTCGCGCGCGTACTTGCGACACCTGTTCATCGCCGAGGAGTTGTCGTTCCATCGCTTCGCGACGCTGCACAACCTGACGCACTACTTGGACTTGATGAGGCAGATGCGCACGGCGATCGAGGCCGGATCGTTTACGGCGTGGCGCGACGCGTTCTACGCAGGCCGCGCCGCCGCGTCTTCGACGAAGTAGCGTCGCTCGGCTTCGTGCTTGTCGCGAACGTCGTCGGGAAGCGCGAGGTGAACGACGTCGCCTGCGAAGGTGCCGACGCTTGCCGGGATCGCGGCGAGGAACGCGAGCATCATCGTCAGAAGGCGCGCGATCAAAGCGAGGACGCCGAGGCCAACACCGAGGGCGTTCATCGCCAGGCTGTCGTCGTTGACGAGCTCGGCTGCTTCGTCCCAGAGCTTCATCGCGCCGAGCTGCATCAGGTTCGCGATCATCTGTGGGTACGCGAGCAGAGCTTCGGCGGCGCCGGTGATGACCTGCGCCGCGCCGACGACGTGGCGGCCGCTGCGAAGATTATCGTAGCCGTCCGTGGCGTCGACGACGCCGAGCATCATGCGGCCGGCACCGAGATCGCGCAGTTCTTCGTCGATCGGCTTCTGTGGGACCTGGGCAGCCGGCGGCGCTTGCTGCGCGGGTGGCGGGGATCGACGCTGCCGAAGCGGGGGCGGCACTGGCGCATACTGCTGGTTGGCAAGGTGCGAACGCTGCGAAGCGGCGACCGTGAATCTCGCGACGGGGGGCAGAGCCATGGCTTCCTCCGCCTTTAGCTTCGGCGCTCGACTAAAGGCCGCCGTACGACAACGCGCAAACGCCGCCGCGCGTGACCGCTGTCGCACGGCACTTACGAAATCACTATGCGCAGCGCGGGCTTAGGATGCCGGGAGGATGTCGGGTGTCTGACACCGCTCATTTGGTCGTCATCTTGAACACGCCGTCCCAGTTCGCTTCCGGAGGGTCGCTTTGGAACTCGACACAGCGTGCGGCGAAGGTCTTTGCCGGTCCGTCATTCGGGTCGAGTGTCAGACACCCGTCGAAGATCTTTTTCGCGTCGGCGAACTTCTGCGCGCGGTAGATGGCGAGGCCTTCAGCGAACATCGCGGCGACCTTGAGTGAAGTGTCTGACACCTGACCGCGCTCCCCGAGCACCTCGAACACCCGGACCGGGATCGCCTTGCCCTTCACGCGCAACGAGTCGAGCTCGCGGACGTGGACCAATTGCTCAACGCCGACAAGCGAGTCCTCGCTCACCATCAGGCGGGTGCCATACTCTTTGTTGGCGCCCTCGAGCCGCGACGCCAGGTTCACGGCGTCGCCGATGACGGTGTAATCCTGGCCGTCGCGAGAACCGATGTTCCCCACGACGACGTGGCCGCTGTTGACGCCGATGCGGCAGTTGATGACCGGCCGGCCTAGCGCAGCCCAACGCTTTTGCACGTCGTCGACCACGCGTAGATGCTCGATCGCTGAGAGCAACGCGCGAGCCCGATGATCCTCCTGCACGATGGGCGCGCCGAAGAAGCACATCACGCTGTCGCCGGCGAACTTGTCGAGCGTGCCGCCGCGCCGAACGATGGCTTGGCCCACTTCATCGAAGTACTCGTTGAGCAACGCCACGAGCTCGCTCGCCTTGCGTCCTTCGCTCAAGCTCGTGAAGCCGACGAGGTCGCTGAACAAGATGCTGAGCTCGCGATCTTCGCCGCCGAGCTGCAGCTTCTCCGGGTTCTTCAGCATCTCCTCGACGACGGCCGGTGCCAGATACCTCTTGAACGTCGCTTTGATCTGATCGCGCTGCTTCAGACCCTCGGTCATCTCGTTGAACGAGTTCGCGAGCTCGCCGATCTCATCGCGTGAAGTGACTGGCACCTTCACCGAGAGGTCGCCCGTCCGCACCTGACGTACCGCCTTGTCGAGAGAAGACAAAGGGTGGGTCAGTCGGCCCGACATTTGTGAGCCGACAATGAGGCTCAGGATCAGCGCCGCGAGCGCCACGATGAGCAGCGCCGTGCGCAAGCGTTGGTTGAACGGGCCGAGCTCGCTCTCGAGCGAACGCAAGAGGTACGCTTCGCCGATCGAACGTCCCGCGACGAGCCCAGGGATCGTCGCCGCGACGCCGAGGTACGACTCGCCGTAGAGCTTGTGATCCTGCATCGCTTTCGCCTGCGTCCGCCCCTTCGCCGCTTCGATGAGCAGCGCGGTGCGCACCGGGTCGTCACCCACGCGCGCGAGAAACGCGTCGCCGGTGCGCAAAACGACGTCGGCGTTCGACAACGCTTCGAGCTCGGGCAAGAGGCCTTGGCTCAGCGCTTCGCCCACGAAAACGACACCGACGACCCCCTTTGCGGTCGCGATCTCGCGGCCCATGACGAGGTAGAGCTCGTCGTCCCCGCCCGCCGGAATCAGGCCGAGCTGCGTGAGCGACGTGTCCTTGGCCGGCCAAATCTCCGCCGCTTTGTGCTCTTTCAGGGTGCGCGCCACTAAGGGAACGTTCTTGACCGAGCCGCCGTAACGCGCGCGATCGCCCTTCGAGAAGATCAGCGTGCCTTCCGCGTTGACGATCGCAACGACGGGATAACGTTCTTGAAACAGCGGCGTCTCGGCGCTGAAGAACACGCCGTGCGCTTTGACGATCGGGTTGTCGTCGCCCTCCGCAGCGTCCAAGCCGTTGTCGCTCTGCGGATCGTCGAGCCCCATGTCCGCGTCGCGCTGAATCGTGTTGCCGAGGTACGAGCGAAAGAGCGCGTCGCTCAACGCCGCCGCGGCAACGTCGTCGAAGCCGGTGAGTCGCGAGGTGATCGAGCGCTCGAGCTGACCCGCGGTGCGGGCGAAGTCGCGATCGATCTTCTCGCGCGCGGCGAGCGTCGCCGAGTACTGCGCCGCCATCACGGCGCCGCCCACGAGCGTGAGACTCAGGAGCAAGAACGCGAGATCAAGCTTGACCCGAAACGACAGGCCCTTCTTCCGTTCGGCCAACGCGCGCTCCTCGGGCTCAGTACTTGGCGCCGCCCTTGTAGTCTTTGCCGTACTTATCTTTGTGCTTGTCTGGCACCTTGTCCTGCACGACTTCCCAATCGACCTTGAGCGGCTCGCCGGCAGTGACGGTGACCGGCTTCGACTGAACGTCCGACCGCTTGCTCCACGCGAACATCTTATAGTCGCCGGGCGGCACGTTCTGGATGCGATAGCGGCCGTCTTTGTCGGCGATCGCGAACGCCCGGTTCGGCAGCACGAGCACGGTACCGACCATCTCGGGGTGGATGTTGCAGTACACGTCGATGACGCCGGTCTTCGTGAAGGTGATCGCCTTCGTGTCCGGCTTCTTCGTCATTCCGAGATCGAACGCACGTGCCTTCGAAATCGAAAACACGTTGTGCCAAATCGTATCCTCGTTGGCGAAGTCGACGGTCTGACCGACCGTAATCGGCATGACGTCCGGCACGAACTTCTTGTCTCGCTGCGTGATCCGCGCGCTCGCCTTGTCCGGCTCCTCGGTGAACCCCGTGAGATACAGGACAACCGGCGCCGCCTCCGCCGTCGTCACGCCCCTCACTTTGACGATGCCGTTGACCGCGCCGTTCTTCTCGGCTGCACGCGCCGGTGTCAGACACACGACGAGCGGTGTCAGACACACGACGAGGGACGAGAGCGTGCCGCGGATCATGTACTGACTTGTCGCCGCATCAGATGGCGATCGCAAACAATAATCTCGGCATGATGCGCGGCGACGCCGGGGTGAGCCCAAGCAAGGCGCCGACCGTGGCCCACACGCGGCCGCGGCTGAAGCCGACCGAGGGCCCGGCAAAGAAGTTGTAGACGTTCTCGCCAGTCACCGGGCGCACGGTCGACGGCGCGCCGCCGAAGTTGAGCTCGTGATAGTACTCCGCGGTCAGCCGCCACTCGTCGGCGATCTTGTGCGTGTAGGCGAGCCCCACCGTCTGCCGAAACGCCATCGTGCCGACGAAGTGCAGCGCCAGAAGCCCGCCGACGTCGAGTGAACCGTGTGATCCCTTGATGTCGCCGATCGACGTGACGACGTTCAGCTGAACCCACGGCGTAAACTGCATCATTTGGGCGTTGTCGGGGTGGCTGAAGTTCTGCTGGTACGCGATGCGAATCAGGTTGCGAACGAGGCGCTCTTCGTCGTTGACGTCATAGGCGCGGATACGCATCTCGGCAGTGAAGTCGGCGAGGCGGGTGCCTGCGGGGCTGACGACGACCTCCCACGGGAACGCGATCTCGATGTGATCGGTGAGCCCGTAGATCGGCGAGAACCAAATCCAGCCAGCGCCCGGCCCGTTTTCGGTGAGGATGCGGCCCCACAGCCACTGTTCGATCTCGACGTCGCCTTTGTTGAGCGCCTCAGTGTCCCACGTGAAGAGAAACGCGCGTCGGCCCGCGTGCGCAGCGGCTGGTGTCAGACACACGACGGCGAGAACGAGGAGGGCGAGCCACGAGACGGATCTTCGAGCGTGCATGCAGCGGGCCTCCTCAGGGTGAGAGCGTTATAGGCAGCGGCGGCAGATCGTTTCAACGTTGCGACAAGGTCATAGCGCCGGCGCCGTGAAGCGCGGCCAGCGCAGCCGCGGCCAATCGCCGCAGGCCGCGAGGTATTGATCGGTGAGTGCCAGACACTCGCGCGGCGCCATGACGCGCAAGTAGGTCTCCGCGAGCGCGAGCACTTTGGCCCGATCACACGGTTCCTTCTTCACTTCGGCGGCGAGATCGAGCACCGCGAACGTCTCGGCGCCGTAGCGAAACGGGTTGCCGTAGAGCGCGTAGCCGAGGACGAGTGTCAGACACACGCTCGCGGCGAGGACGCCGAGAACGACCCGGCGACGTAGCACCTTTCTGCCTATCGTCGCTGAGCATTCTGGGCAGTAGTCGTGCGAGCCGTGCAGCTTCAAGCACACGACACAGATCGGCCGCATGCAGTCGAAGCAGTTCGACGCCTTCGCCTTCGCGGGATGCGCGAAGCAGCCTTCGTCCATCTCAGGCCCGCTGGCGCGCGCGCACGCGACGAACGAGCGACCACCCTAGCGCCGGAAACGAGACCGCGACGGTCAGCACCACGGCAACGAGGAACAAGAACGCGAGGCACGCGACGAGCTTCAAGAGGCACAGTAGCACCGCCGGCCCGAGCAGCACGGGAAGCACCTTCACGATCACGAACGGCAGCACGATGAGCAAAATGATCAGCGCGGCCGGTCCGCCCGCGTGCGCCACACGCAGTGCATCGAAGGCACTGCCGTCGACCGCTGCTTGCGCCGAAGCTTGGAGCGCGTGGAGCAGCTCGCCGGCCAAGTCGCGGACGAAGCCGCCGCCGAGCCAGAAGACGAGAAACAACAACACCGGCGTCAGCAAGAAGGGCACAATCAACGCCGCACCGAACAAGTGCCAGCCGAGCGACACCGCCGCCGCCGCCAGCGCGATCGACGCGGCGTATGTCGCGGCAAATCCGAGGGCGACGAGCACTCCAACGATGGCGTCGAGCGGCGACTTCACGCCGTCTTTCAACAAGAGCACGTTGAACCACAAGCCGAGCGCCGCGCCGACCACGACGAACGAGCGAAGAAAGGTGCGCGTCACCGCCCGGCGAGCCTGCGACAGCTCCGATCGCAAGGCTTCGCCGAAGCTCATCCGGGCTTCACCACTGCGAGCACCGCGATGGCGTCACGCAGGCGCGTTCTGCACACTTCTTTTCCGAGCACTTCCATCGTCTCGAAGAGCCCGGGCGTTGCCGAGCGGCCGGTGACCGCCACGCGCACCGGCATGAACAGCTCCTTCGGCTTCAGCGCGTTCTTCTCACAGAACGCGCGGAGACGTTCATCGAGGAGCTTCGCTTCCCAACGCACGATCGTGTCGAACTCTTCGCCGAGGAGCTCGAAGGTCTTCTTCGTCTCAGCGGGAGTCTTGCCCTTCGCCACGAGCTCTTCGACCTTGTGCTCCACTTTGCCGCTGAAGAAGAACCCGGCGTAGCTCGCGAAGTCTTCGAGCTTGTCGATGCGCTCCTTCACCAAGGGGATCACGCGCTTCAAGTAGGCGTCGGAGAGCACGTGCCCGCGCAGCACGCCGAGGTAGCGATCATCGTCGAGCTCGCGCAGATAGAGGCCGTTCAACCACGTGAGCTTCGCGAGATCGAAGACCGGACCCCCGAGGCTGATGCGATCGAAGCTGAAGTGCTCGATCATGTCCTTGATCGGGAACTTCTCGCGTTGATCCGGCAGCGTCCAACCCATGAGCGCCAGATAGTTGAGCATCGCCTCGGGGAGAAACCCGGCGCGCTCGTAGTAGTTGAGCGACACCGGGTTCTTGCGCTTGCTGATCTTCGACTTGTCGGCGTTTCGCAGCAGCGGCATGTGAATGAACTCGGGCGCCTGCCAGCCGAACGACTTGTAGAGCTGCACGTGCTTCGGCGTCGACGTGATCCATTCTTCGGCACGAATCACGTGCGTGATTTGCATCATGTGATCGTCGACGACGTTGGCGAGGTGATAGGTCGGAAAGCCGTCGGTCTTCAGCAGTACCTGATCGTCGATCTCGGCCGCGTCGAACTCGATCGCGCCTCGCAGCTTGTCTTGCACGACGATCTTGCCTTCGGTCGGCAACTTCAAACGAATGACGTGCGGCTCGCTCGCGCGTGCTTGCGTGTTGTCGAGCCCGCGGCAGTGACGATCGTAGCCGAGACGGCCGCCGGCGGCGCGCTGCTTCGTGCGCAGCTCGTCGAGGCGCTCAGCGGTGCAGAAGCAGCGGTACGCTTCGCCGCGCTCGATCAGCGTGTGCGCGGCGTCCTTGTAGTGATGCAAACGCTCGGACTGCCGATACGGGCCATGCGGGCCGCCTTTGTCCGGACCCTCGTCCCACTCGAGCCCTACCCACTTCAGCGAGTGGTAGATCATCTGCTCGCTCTCTTTGGTCGAGCGCGTTTGATCGGTGTCCTCGATGCGTAGGATGAACTTGCCGCCGTGCTTCTTCGCGAAGGCGTAGTTGAAGAGACCGATATAAGCGGTGCCGACGTGGGGATCGCCAGTCGGAGAAGGCGCGATGCGAACGCGAACGGTCATGGCCGGCGCGTTTAGCGGGAACCCGAGGTGTTGTCAGCGGTGAGGATCGCCTTGAGCACGGCGGCCTTGTCCATCCGGCGAATGCGCTCGACGTGGACGACGGCGGCGAGGGCATCGCTCGCTTTGTCGAGGTCGTCGTTGACGATGAGATAATCGTAGATCGACGCCGCTTCGATCTCGCGGCGAGCGTTGAGCAAGCGGAGTTGCACCTGCTCGGGCGATTCGGTGCCGCGGCTCGACAAGCGACGCCTGAGCTCGTTCAGGGACGGCGGCAAGAGGAACACAAGGAGCGAATCCGGAAGGCGGTCGCGGATGCTCTTGCCGCCTTGGACGTCGATGTCGAGGAGCACGTCTTCGCCTGACTGCAGGCGGCGGCTCACCTCGCTGTACGCGGTGCCGTACATATTGCCGTGCACCTGCGCCCACTCGATGAAGGCGTTCGTATGGACCATGTCTTCGAATTGGCTCGTCGAGACGAAGTAATAGTCGATGCCGTTCACTTCACCCGAGCGAGGCGCGCGCGTGGTGTACGAGACGCTCAGCTTGATCTGCGGGAACCGCTTGATCAGCCTTTGCCCGAGAGTCGTCTTGCCGGTGCCGCTCGCCGCCGAGAGAACGATGGGAATACCGCGCCCCGTCGGGACGTCGATGCGGGTGTCTGGCACCGTGCCTCCTTGGTCTGCCTGAAGATGTAGAGAAAATTGGTCGCGAGCGCCAGGGGCCGCGCCAGAGACCACGGCAGGCGCTGGCGGCGGCGGTGCTGGCATCCGGCGGTGCTGGTGCCAGCGGGGCTGGTGCCAGACACCCGTCTTCGGACGCCCGTCTTCGGACGGTCGCGGCATCGCACGCTGGTGGCGGACGCTGGTGTCAGACACACGTCTTCGGAGTTTCGCGGCTAATTTGGCGCTATCGTGCTGTCTTTGCGATACTTTCAGATATGTCGTTCGGCCGAGCCCTTGTTGTGCTGCGCGTTGCCGCTGTCGTCGCGGTGGCGCTCTGCGTGCGGTGCACTGGCTGCCTGCCGCCTCTGCTCAGCGACACGTCCGACATCGTCCCATTGCCCGCACCGGACGTGTTACCGGAGCCAGATATTCCCGACCCGACCGTCGCCGGACCGGCAACACTTCCGGTGACGACCTGCACCGGCGATCCTGACTGCAGCGGGCCCGCGGACAAGTGCTGCCCTGTCCCGAACGGCGACTCCGTCTGCGGACGATGCTGCCAGAACAGCGACTGCAACGCCGTGATGGGCGTGGCCCTCGTCTGCGACGAAGTCGAACGCGTCTGTGTCCCGTGCGCTCGCGCCAGCGGATCCACCGCAACATGCGACACCGGCGAAGTCTGCTGCGCGCCCGGCACCGGCGGCAACGCGTCGTCGACGAACACGTGCGCGGTCGGGGCGTGCTGCAATAACGCAGACTGCGCGGGCAACGTGTCTGGCACCGTCTGCGTCGCCAACCGATGCACGCTCGGCGCCTGCACCGGCGAAGGCCTCGTTTGCCAAGGGAGCGGCCTCTGTTGCGGCGGCGTATGCTTGAAGGGCGCGACGTGTTGCAGCCAATCAGATTGCTCGAATGGACAGGTCTGTAGCGACGGGGCTTGCACCGCTTGCGATGCGACGCACCCTTGCGCCATCGGCGACGTTTGTTGCGGAGGCGCGTGCGTCGCTGGCAACTGCTGCGCGAGCGACGACTGCGCGAACACGGCACTCGCGTGCGTCAATCACGTGTGTGGCACCTGCACCGTGGGCGGCAGCGACTGCCGTACTTCACAGTCTTGTTGCGACGCCCCGACCGCCGGCCCCATGTGCATCGCAGGCACCGAGTGTTGCCCGAGCGTGACGAACAACCTCGCCTGCGACGGCGGCTCAAACCCAAAGCAACGCGCGTGCAGCTTCGCGAGCCGCGCCTGCGGAAGCTGCGATCCGACGACCGCGCCGTGTGCCACAGGCAAGACCTGCTGCGGCGGCGGGTGTGTGACACCAGGCGGTCCACCGCGCGTGCTCGACGCCGAGTGCTGCGCCGGCGCTGACTGCGCTTCGAATGCGTGCGACCCGGCGACGAATCGTTGTGTCGAGTGTCTGACACCAGGCACCTGCGGCACCCCGACCGGCGCTTTGGGGACAGAGGTTTGCGACGTTCCTTCGCGCGCGTGTGTAGCGTGCGACGCGACGCACTCTTGCGGCGGCGGGCAGCTTTGTTGCGGCGGGCTTTGCTTTGCCGGGACCTGTTGCGGCGCCTCGGACTGCACGCTTGCCGCTCCGGTCTGCGATGTCGCCACGCATAGCTGCCGCAACTGCGCGCTCGACAGCGACTGTGGCTCTGGACGCGTGTGCGTCGCTTCCGGCGGCGTTGGCGTGTGTCCCGGCCCCGGGCAGAACTGTCAGTGCCAGAGCGGGAATTGCCACGAAACCGACGCGCAAGTTGCGGCCGACTGTGCCGGCGCGTGCTGCACATACGTTTGCACGGCGGGCGGCGACTGCTGCGACAACGCCGACTGCAGCGCCGCGAACTACGGTTACAACCCGACGAGCCAGTGTGTCAGCGCGCAAAATGCTGTCGCCGTTCAGGTCTGTACGGCAGCGCGCCTGTGCGGGTGTCCGGCACCGGGCCCCGATACGTACGTCGATGGAACCATCGGAAGCGACACCATCGGCAACGGCTCCGCCGCCTGCCCGCTGCGCACGATCACACGCGCGCTCGCGATCCGCGGTGGAACGATCATCAACGTGCGCCCCGGCCGTTATGAGCTCGGTGAAACATTCCCTCTCGATCTGCCGGCCAACACGACGCTGCAACGTGACCCCACGTGCGCTGCCGGCGCTGCAATCATCGCGAGAACAGACTCGGCGACGACCTGTCCGGTGCAACGAGGCTCGGGACCCGCGGTCTCCTGCGCGATCACCGTCAGACAAGCCGGCGTGCAAGTACACGGCTTGAACATCAAGAATCTCCACGGCCGCGCGATTGCGTTCGGGAGCGGCGCCAACGCCACGAGCGGCGTCGATAGCGGCGTCGTCGGGTGCGAGTCGAGTGTCGCGAACGCGTGCGGCCGCGGCGGTAGCGAACAGCGCCAAGATCTCGAACCGATCTTCGTTGGCGGCGCGGCCAGCCCCGTCATCGGTCCCGCGGCCGGGAACGCGCTGACGCTCGGTGGCTCGCTCGGCTCCGCCATCGTCATCGCCGATTCCGCGCAGCCGTCCGTGCGCAACATCGACGGCTTCACCGGCTACGACGATGACGTCATTAGGGTTGTCGACGCCGCCACACCCGCGCTGACGAATCTCCGCATCAACTGGCCGGCGGGTCCGATCACCGCGAACACCAAGCGCTGCGTGCAAGTGTCTGGCACCGGTGGCGCCACCACCTTGAGCTCGGTTTGGATGGCCGGCTGCGGCACCGGCGGGGTCATCGTGACACGGGCGCCGAACAGCGCGGTGCCACACACTTTCACCGACGTCCGTGTCGAGACGAGCGCCGGTACCCCACAAGGCTTCGGCACCGATCTGAATCGCCGCGAAGGATTCGGCCTTTGGCTGACCGCCACCCAAGGCGTGAGCCCCGTGGTCGTCACGGGCGGTCGCTTCGCCAATAATCGCGGCCATGGGGTTGTCGTCCAAGACGCCAGTCTGACGATGAACGGCGCAGTCGTCGAGGCGAACGGCCAGCAGACAGCGTCTGGCACCAATTGCTTCGGCGGCAACGGTCTCGACTTGATCTCGGCGCAAGCGATCGCCATCGTCGACGCGTCGACATTTCAAGGAACGCGCGGACGCACGTCGCCACCACCCGCGGCGCCTGCGGCGTGCGCGACTGGCAACGGCGTGCACACACAGGGCGGGCAGTTGACGCTGCGCGGGAGTCGGCTCACGAACAACCAGTTCGATGGGCTCCTCGTCGACCAGGGGACGCAGGCGGCCATCGTCGAAAACAACTTGTTCATGTCGAACACAGCCAACGGAATCGAGACGCAGATCGTAAACACGCAGCTAGGTGCATGCACCGGCGCAACGTGCGTCGGCGGTAACAATCGCTTCCGCGAGTGCCCGACGACGCCAGGGGGAAACAATCGCGCGAATCTGTGCTTCGTCACGACGGCGCTCGTCTTCGTGCCGCCGGTCTTGAACGCAGAGAACAACCGCTGGCTGAACGCGCCCCCAGACGTGAGCGGCGACGACAACCCACCGCCGCCCATCCCGAGCGCCCCTCGCGACGTCATCATCTACAACCCTTTTGCCAACGGGACGCTTCATTGCGGGGGGCTCGGCACTCACGACGTCATCATTGTCTCGAGCCCGTCGTCCTTCTTCGGCCTCGGCCCGAGCGTCGTGAACTTGAATCCCACGCAAACGCCGCTTACCTGTCCCTGATGATCACCAACCGCACGCCGACCGTTCTGGATCTGACGACGGTCGACCTCCCTTCGACGACGCTCGGACCGCTCGCTGGTGTCAGACACGCGCACGTCCGCGATCGTCTTTGGCGCGCGCTCCATCACAAGCGCTGGTACTACTTTTCGGTCGCTGATTCAGCGACCTTTCTCGGCTGCTCGATCGTGGATCTCGGTTATCTCTGCAAAGGATTCGTCTACCTCGTCGATCGTCCCGCTCGCCGCATGTTGATCCACCGTCAGTCGCTGTTACCTGGCGGTCCGTGGTGTCGCGTCGAGCGCTCGGCGAGCGGTCCGAGCGGCGCGCGTTTTCGCAGTCCAACGCTCGGGCTGCGCTTTACCCGCGAGGCGTCCGGCGCGTTCTCGCTCAAGGGTTCCGCGCGAGGACTCCGCTTTTCACTAGTGCTCGCACCCAGTGGAGAACCCATCGTCGCAGCGAACACGCTGCCGACCGCTGCGACCAGCGCTACCGAGAAGGGTCTCGCGTACCACGTCCGCGGCAATATCGAGGCCGCTGGGCGCCGCTTCGACATGCAGAACGCTTTCGGCGGCAGCGATTTCACGGACGGCTATCTGCCCCGTCACACGCTGTGGCGATGGGCGAACGTGTCGGCCGCCGTGGCCGGACACGACTTCGGCCTGAACCTCGTGCAAGGCTACATGGGAGCATGCGAATGCGTCGCGCTCGTCGACGGCGAAGTAACGTCGCTCGGCGAGGGCATCATCGATCGACCGGCGAATCCGATGGACCACTGGCGCGTACGCACAGCTTGCCATCGTGTCGATCTCAAATTTGCGCCGGTGGCGATGCATGAGGACGCGACCGACCTCGGCGTCATTCACGCCAAGTTCCATCAGCCGATAGGCACTTACTCGGGCCGGGTCCTCGACCTCGCGATCGACGATGCGCTCGGTGTCTGCGAAGATCAGGACGTGCTCTGGTGACGGGTGTCTGACACCGGTCGCTGTATCCGACGGCAGTTCAGGGCCGAATCGGCGCCAGACAGCCCACGTTTTGCGCCGCCGCCAAGTAATCGGCGACCCGGGTGGCGCCCATGAGATCACCGTCGTATTCGCCTTCGATCAACGTGATCCGGGCAGGGTCGATCCCGGCGTCGAGATAGGCGTTGAGATCAGTGTCCTTGTTGCCGATCGCGGCGTCGAAGAGGACGCCTTTGTCGTTGACGAGCTCATCGAGATACGCTCGCTTGTATTCATAGGCCGCGCTGCCAAGCTCGCCGATGTTGCTCTGCGCCAGGTGAAACGTTCCACGCGGGAAGCCGTTATCCAAGAACCACTGGCGCGTGCCGTTCGTCAGTCGCTCCGGTCGCGCGGTGAGGTTGATGATCCGATACCCTTTCGCGAAATAGGCCTGCATCAGCTCCGGCGCGCCCGTCTGCGCGAGCGGCGAGTTCGCGTCGAGCCACGACCACGCCCCATCTGTCTCTTGCGTGGTCATCGTCCCGTCAATGTCACTAACGACCGCGCGCGTGCCTTTCGGCCAAACGTGCAGCCAAAAATTCGCCTCGCTGTGGTCGCCCTTCACCAGCATCTTCACGCGAAAATCGCCGGCAGGAAGCGCCGCGGCGACAGGAACGCGGAAGAACACCCGGCCGCCGGTGTCAGACACTCCGTTCGTCGTCGGATAGTCGCCGTCGTCGCTCGTCCAGGTCGTGCCGATCTTCGACCACGCCCCGCATTGGCGCTCGATCCAGACTTCGACTTTTTCGTGCACGAGATCCGCGTCGAAGGGGCCGTAAGCGAACTTGCCGATCAAGATTTGCTCGTCGCCAGGGTTGACGATGGTGTCGATGCCGCGATGATTTGCGCTGCCTTGCAGAACGGTGAAGAAGCGGGTCGTCGGACGATCAAAGGTTTCAGTGCCGCTGTCGGGCTGAAACGCAGCCGTGCACGCGGAGGCCGCCGTCGCCGTGCGCGTGTCGCAGCCGCCCGTAGTGGATCCTGCGTTCGTGCTGGGCGTCTCGGTGTCGACATCGTCGCCGCCGTCATCGGTTTCGGTCACAGGGGCGCTGTCGGACGCCTCGCCCTCAGACGACGCGCCGCTTGGAGCGCCGGGTGAAGTGTCTGACACCGACGCCTGGGCCGGCAACTTCGGACTTTCAGGAACGTCGCGCTCCGGTGGCTTTGTGACGCCGCAAGCGGAGACGAAAAGTCCAACGAGGACAATGAGTCGCAGCGCGCCCATGCGTGCCTCCAAAGCTCGCGGTCGTGCCAGAATTCGCGGGCAAAGACAGCAAAAAAAAGCGCACGGCCGCCATTTATTTGGACCGGCTAAGATCTTGGGCATACTCTCGACAACCTATGGGGACGAAGCAGCCGCTGCGTTCAGCGCGGCCGACATTGCACTTCTGGGGCGTGCGTGGATCGATCCCAACGCCAGGAACCATGACGAGCAAGTTCGGCGGTAACACGGCGTGCGTCGAGTTTCGCTACGGACCCGACCGTGTGATCTTCGACGCCGGCACGGGTCTGCGTGAGCTGGGTCAGTCGCTTGGACAGGCGTCCAACCTCGAGCTCACCGTCCTCCTCAGCCACTACCACTGGGACCACCTGCTCGGACTCCCGTTTTTCACGCCGATCTTCAAACCGGACACGGTGCTCAATATTTTCGGTGAGAGCAAAGAAGGCGGCGGTCCGCGCGATGCGCTCATGCGACAGTTCACGGCCCCGAGCTTTCCTGTGGAATTTTCGACGTTGCCATCGAAGCTGAATTTCTTCGACGTGAAGCCCGGAGACGCTTTCGCGGTTGGCGGCATCAAGGTGACGGTCGGTCGACTCAACCACCCGAACGCTGCGATCTGCTACCGGGCACAGGCCGGTAAAGCGAGCGTCGTGTATGCCTCTGACCACGAGCATGACGGCCAGGGCGATCGCGGGCTCATCGACTTTTGCGCGGGTGCGAGCGCGCTCGTCTACGACGCGATGTACTCGAACTCGAGCTACTCGACGAAGAAGGGCTGGGGACACTCGACCTGGGAAGAAGCCGTACGCATCGCGAAGGCGGCGAAGGTGAAGAAACTATTTCTTTACCATCACGATCCACTCAACGACGACAAGGCGATGGCCAAGATCGATCGCGCGGCAAAGAAAGCGTTCGCAGGCGCTATCGTCGCACGCGAACGGCTGGTCGTCCCGCTTTAGTACTGGTCTCGCCCTCGGCTGGTGTCACTCACCCGTCACTCGATCACTCGATGGTGATCCCCTGCTGTCGAAGCACCTGCTTCGCGGCTTCTCGCTCCTCGGGCGTCATGTTCTTGAAGCTTTCCTCCAGCTGCTTCTTCATCGCCGGCGGGAGCTGGGTACCCGGAGGTCCATGCGTCGCATCGTGGCCCCCTGCCTTCAACTCGATCTTGCGGTAGCCCTCAGGCAGACGGAACGCACTCGCCGGCGGCGCCTTCTTGTCGACCTTGACGAGCTCCATCGTCGTGTCGCTGACGTCTGAATTCTTGGAATGATGCACGACCTTCACCGGGAATCCGTCGGCCCCGACCGACCGCAGCGCACCTGCCATACCTTCGTTCGCTGGAGCGTTTGGCCCCATCATCTTGGCGATACTTTGAAAGCTCGCGATCTCTTTGCTCGCCCAATAATCCGTCGTGTTGCCATCGGCGTCTGTCACGAGCGCGTGCACGCATGAGTAACCGCGCACGGTTTCCACGCCGACCTTCTTGGCCTGATAGCTCGTCCCATCGTTCTTCGCCCGCGCCTCGTTCGCCGCCTTGAGGTCGATCTCGGTGTACGACTTCTGGGCGTCGTCGATACGATAGGCGACGTCTCGATCTTTGAAGAGATGCAGAAACACCATTCCGATTTGTGCGCCCTGGCCGGCGATGCGAGTCTCGCTGCGCACGCCCGCCTTCGAAAGAAGCAGCTTCATCGTGCCGCTGCCGTGCTTGTGCGTCATCGCGATCTCGAGGGTGCCTTCGAATTGCGCCAACGCGACGGCAGGAAGTGAGAACACCAAGATGAACAGGAAGATAGCGCGCGTGATCATGGTCGGAGATTCTGGTCCTTGTCGTCGGCCAAATCAACAGGCCTCCGCGACGAGTGTCTGACACCGCCACCTCGCCGTCAGCTCCGCGGCACCGTCAGCTCGGCGCCTTCTCATTCAACACGTCAGCCAGCGCGCGCATGCCATCGATCGTCGTAGCGCATCGTGTGTCCCATGTTTCCGATTGTGCCCGCCGCGAACGAACGCAGCAAAAGAAGGGGAGCAGCATCCTCGAATTCGCGAGCACGGCGAAATCCGAGTACAGTCGCGTGATGTCTGGAAATTCGTTCGGACACGCGCTCCGCATCACGACGGCTGGTGAGAGTCACGGGCCGGCAAACGTGGTGATCATCGACGGCCTTCCCGCTGGTCTCGAGCTCGACCCAGAAGACCTTGCGCATGATCTGCGGCGGCGGCGCCCCGGACAGAGTCATATCGTCACGCAGCGAGACGAGAGCGACGTGCCCGAGATCTTGAGCGGTGTCTTCGAAGGAGTCACCACGGGCGCGCCTGTCGCTATCATCATTCGCAACGCGGATCAGCGCAGCCGCGACTATGATGACATCAAGGATCTCTACCGTCCCGGCCACGCTGACTTCAGTTACGATGCCAAGTACGGATTTCGCGATCATCGCGGCGGCGGACGCTCCAGCGCGCGCGAGACGGTAGTGAGAGTCGCTGCCGGCGCCGTCGCCAAGAAGCTTCTGCGACGGGTGTGTGACACCCGTGTCGTCGCCTACGTCGTGCAGGTCGGCGACGTGCACGCAGGCGACCTCGATCCGGCCAAAGTCATTGAACGACAGGTAGAAACCCTGCCCAACCGTCAGCCGAACCTCGTTCGCTGCCCCGACCCAACGGCTGCCGCGCGCATGCTCGCGCTGATCGAGCGTGTTCGAAAAGAACAGGATTCGATCGGCGGGGTTGCCGAGATCGCGGTGACAAACACGCCGCTCGGGCTCGGCGAGCCGGTGTTCGACAAGCTCAAGGCAGACCTGGCGAAGGCACTCTTTTCACTGCCCGCCGTGCTCGGCGTCGAATATGGCGCCGGCTTCCGTGCCGCGTCGATGCGAGGCAGCGAGAACAACGACACCTTCGTCAGCCGCGGAGGGAAGGTTCGAACGAAGACAAATCGTCACGGTGGTATGCTCGGCGGTCTTACGACTGGCATGCCGATCGTGCTGCGGGCCGCAGTGAAACCGACGAGCAGCTTGCCGAGAGCGCAAGACACCGTAGACAAGAAGGGTCGACCGGCCAAGATTCGCACGAAAGGCCGTCACGACCCGTGCTTGCTGCCACGCTTCATTCCGATGGCGGAAGCGATGGTCGCGATCGTCATCGCAGATCATTGGCTACGGCGAAACGGCAACAAGCCGCTCGCGTAGCGATCGTCGGAGGCAAAAGCGATCCACTCCACGCCGGCCGATGGCCGAAAGCCGAACCCCTAGCTAGTGGGCTAAGGTGGGAGGCTGGTATCGTCGTTTCAGGCTTCCCAGCACAACGCGCGGCCGACGAATCGGCTTTGCTCGCTTCGCAAGCGAAGCGGTGGGCGTGCACACCACGACGAGGTTCGCGACCCGTGTTCGCACTCTGTCCGGGGTTCGTTGCTCATTGCCTGTCGAGCCGCACAGAGGGATCGGCTCTCAGTGTATCGCTGCGTCGAAATTGTGCAACGGTCGGCGCGAGTTTTCTACGACGGCATCTCATGCCATATTGACGCAATGAAACTCCTTCTCGCTACGACGATTGCGCTCGCTGCTGCTGCGCCAACAGACCCACTCGAAAACGCCATCGCCCACATGCGATCGGCCCAGGAAGGCATTCAGTCGGGCCCGAAGGCTTGCGCAGATGCGTTGAAGACGCAGGTGAAAGCCGCGCGCATGCAGCTCGAGCTCGCCAAAGAGGCCAAAGATCTGGCGAGCGCTCAGAGTACGGCGGGCGGCCTCAAAGAGCTCGCTCAGGAGGCCAAGCAAACGTGTCCGGCGCGAGTATCCGCCGACATCGAAAAGGCGATCGCCGCACTTGAGGGCCAGCCGACCGAAGTCGACGACGACGAGGATCTGCGTCCGGAACAACCGAAAGTCGGCGCTGCCGATCCCCCGGTGTCAGACACCCGCACTCAGTCGACGACGACGGGCGCCACCGGAGCGTCTGGTCCCGCGAAGGCGTTTATCTCGCCCGGACCAACCCCGTCCGCAGCGGACGTGGATCGCCAAGTAAACGACGCAGCCAAGGTGCTCGCGCGAGGCTTTTCATCAGCGGGCGCGACGCTCCGTGGTTTCGGGAAACGATCCGACTGGGTGCAGTCGCTGGAAGCGGGCAAGTGCTATGCGTTTGTCGGCGTTGGCGGTCCTTCGGCAAAGCGTATGGCGCTCTACCTCTGGGATCCGAACGGCAAACGGCGCGCGGATCGAAAGTCGAAAGAGCCGATCGCGGTGATCTATCATTGTCCGTACGTCACGGGCCCTTTTCATCTGCAGGCGAAGGTGAAACGCCCTGAATCGGGCTACGCCGTCGGCGTTTTCGTACGCTGAATTCCGCGTCCGTTTCTCGAACCTTCGATTTTCCTCAAACAAGACAAGCGCGCGATCGCGCAGTGTCCGGTTTTGGGACACTCGCGTCTTCGACGACCAACCGTCGGGTCTTCCGGGAAAATACAGTCAACCCAGAATCAACGGAGGACAACGAGAAATGAGATGCCTGAGTCGAGAATGTGTAGTTTGCGAACGGTTGCTGCTCGAGGCGCGGGCTGCCCTGAGCAAGGTCGGATACGCACGCTGGCAAGCCGATCGCGTGGCCACGTGCGACGAGCACTTGCGTCAGTTGGACAACGCGCGAGCGAGCTATGAGGCGCTGACGCGTATGTACTGCGAAGCGCGCGATCATCACCGCACCATCCGCGGCAAGCTCCGGCGCGAATATTACGCGTTCGTCAAAGCCATTGGGCGCGCCCCGGACGCGGTCGAAGGGATCGAAGCGAAGGTCGCTGCGCTCGTCTCTGAGGTGTTTCCTCCTGACATCGCGCACGGCCGCGACGAGCTCGCGACGCTGCTCGACGCCTGCGAAGACTCGAAGCACCTCGAGCAAGCGCAAGGGAACGCTTACTGCCGCGTGCACAACGAGCTGCGCGAGGTCGTCGCCCGCAGCAAGGAGGTTGCGAACGAGTGCTACGATCTCGCGATGCAGGCGCTCAAGATGCAATCGACACCGCTCGGGCGCGCACGGTATGTCCTGTTCCAAAAGAAGCGCTGATCCTTACCCTCCAGCCGTCAACCCGAGCGCCAGCGGCGGAGGAAATGAGCCCGCCGGAAACTCGACGCGAATACCCCGAAGCCATTCTCGCGAGCACGCACGATAGTGCCGCATGAAGTGATGGTTGCTTTCGTGAAACTCCATCCGGGTTCGGAAGTTTGGCAAGTCGAGCGATCCGCACTCCGCTCAAGTCGTTGTCAATCCTCGCAATGTGCACAGCGCCGGAACGGCGGCGGATCGGCACTAGTACGTTCTGCGCGATGACTGTTAAGCACGACAGTGTATGGCACCCGCAGATCGCCCGAAAACGAAAAGCCGTGATAGCGAACCAAGACCTCGAAAGTCCGGCGGATCGGCCACTCGACTTGTCGTGAGCGAACCACGACGAGTGGCTCTCGAAGCATTGTTGCGGGTCGAACAAGACGGTGCATTCCTCGATCGCGTTCTGCCTGCAGCTCTCGCGCGCAGCGACATGTCGCCGGAGGACAAAGGCCTCGCCGTCGAGATCGCGACTGGTGTCCTCCGACGTAGACTCTGGCTCGACGCGTGTCTGGCACCGCACGTTCGCGGAGGTCTCGAGAAGCTCGATCCCATCGTGCGCGATGTCTTGCGCATCGGCGCGTACCAGCTTGTCGGGTTGGATCGAATCCCTGCGCACGCCGCCGTTTCGACGACGGTCGATCTCGCCAAGAGCAAACGACGGTTTGCTGCGGGGCTCGTCAACGCCGTGCTCAGAAAGGTGGCCAGTGCCCCAGCGCGATCGGCTCCTGACGATTTCCAGGGGCTCGCGGTCTACGCGTCGGTGCCGCAATGGATCGCTGACGAGCTTCAGCTGACCTTCGACGCACTTTCGAAGGAACAGGATCCACACCGAACACTGCTCGGTCCTTCATCGACGGTGTCAGACGTTCTGCTTGCGCTAGCAAAACCAGCGCACCCCATGCTCCGCGTGCTCGAGAACCGGATCGCGCAAAAGACTCTCGTGGAAACCCTGAAGAGCAAAGGAATCAACGCAAGCCCTTGTCGCTTCTCGACCGTCGGCGTCGGGATCGAGCGAGCGGGTGAGCTGACGAGCCTCCCCGGGTTCGGATCTGACTTCATCGCTCAAGACGAAGCGGCACAGCTCGTCTGTGAGCTCGCCCGCGACGAAAAGGGGCCGACGTTGGATGGCTGCGCAGCACCCGGCGGCAAGACCCTCGCTTTATGGTCAATGGGGCACGAGGCACTCACCTCGGTCGACGTCCACGAGAATCGCGTCCGGCTGTTACGCGCTACGTTGTCTTCGGCGAAAGTGTCTGGCACCGTCATGCACGCGTCGATGGAAGCGCCGCCGTTCCCGGCCGAATCATTCAACACCGTCTTGCTTGATGCTCCGTGCACAGGGTCAGGCACGTTGCGCCGTCATCCGGACCTGCGTTGGTCGCTAAAGCCCGACGACGTCGGCCGAATGAGCGCACTTCAAAGCTCGATTCTTGCTGGAAGCGCGCGCCTCGTGCGTCCCGGTGGATGCTTGATCTACGCCGTCTGCAGCTTTCTTGCGGCTGAAGGAACAGAGGTCATCGAGGCCTTCGTCCGAGAAAACAAAGACTTCGGCGTCGATACTTGGTTGACCACGGCGCCGCACATGGACGTGATGGACGGCTTCTACGCCGCGAAGCTTCGACGCCGTGCTACTCCTGACCTAGCTGCTTGAGCGCCTCGCGAGCGACGTTCGCCTCATTCCCGTCGGGAGCGAGGTCGAGATAACGTTGGTAGTGTTTCACCGCGTCTCGCTTCTGACCAAGGTTGCGAAACGCCTCCGCCATGCCCATGTGCGCGTCACTGTAGCGACTGTTCGCCGCAAGCGCCTTTTGAAACTGGGCGATCGCGTTCGAAGGGTGATCGTTGTCGATGTAACAAAGACCTAACCCCGTCAGCGCTTCCGCGTTGTCGGGCTTCAACTCCAGCGCGCGCCCATAGAGTTCCATCGCCAACTTCACTCGCTCGGCATGCCGCGCTCTGTTCGCCTTTGACAGCAATTGCTCGAAGGTCTCTGGCACCGCCTTCGCTTCTTCTTTGGGCGGCTCCACCTTCGGCCCTTCGAGCGATCGTTTCAGCGCCAGCGCCCGGGCGTGATCAGGAGACCGCTTGAGAACTTCCTCGATCTGAGTCGCGGCCCGCGTCTTGTCCCCATGTTTGACGAGCAGCTCCGCCAGCCGGTACCTGGCACCGACGTGATCGGGCTCGCGATCGAGCGCCTTCTGAAACGCAGCCAAAGCGCTCTCTAACGCGGCGTCGTCCAAGCGCTTCAGGCTTCCGACGGCATAGTTGTACTCGGGATCATCGGCGAGGATCGCGTTCGCTTTGTCCGTGATGCTGCGAAATGCTTCCTGCGCATTCGTCAAAGCATAGTATCGGGCCGCGGCACGCAGGCCCTCGCGTTCACCGCCGTCGAGCTCCAGCGTCCGTTTCATGTAGGAAAACGCGCGCTCCGTCTTCGCGGCTGCGTCGCCTTGCTTCTTTCCGAGCTCCGTCGCCATCGTGGCGATCTCCGCCGGAGAATAACGAGCCTTTCCGGCAGCGGCGGCCTTGATGTTGGCGTCGATCTCCTGACTCTCCTCTCGTGCTTGCTCGGCCCAATCGCACAGCGCCAGGGTCGCACCGGAGAGAGCGCGCGGATTGGCAGCCTGGAGAGCGAGCGCCTTCTCGAATTCTTGTTCCGAAGCGAGGAACCCTTGTGGCGTGTCACGGTGCAGCTCGCGGTACCCGGCGGCGATGTGCTTGTCCGCCAATGCGTTCGTCGCGGTTGGTGGCGGCGGTGAAGACGACGGGCGCAGCGCGGAAGCGATCTGTTGGCGCAAGAGGAACACCGCAGCAATCACCGCAACGGCCGCAATCGAGGCGACAGTGACCAAAACGACGGGTGATTTTCGCGGACGTGCGTCTTCGACAGGCTCGATGCGCGGCACAGCAATTTCTATCGGGGGCGCGCTGCCGTGCTGCTGCTGTTGCTGCGTCTGCGGAACGATCGCAGCCTGCTCGGCGACCTGAAAAAAACTCGCCAGCTCGAGGATGTCACCGAGCCGCTTCCACGTGTCGCCGGTCTTCGAAATTTCGTCGTCGCGTGTCACCCGGCGTTCGACGATCCAGCGCTGCAACGTCGTCAACTCCTTGAACTTGAAGACCTGGCCGCTCGCTTGGCGAATCATCCAATCGCCAGTCGTGGGTTGCCGGGTGGCTGGGGCCGCCTTGCTCACGCGAAAAACGTGGCCGCAAGATGTGCATTTGACGCTCACGCCTTGAGGTGTGACGCGCGTATCATCGAGCTCGTATTCTGAGCTGCATTTGTCGCAGCGAACGTCCATCCAGAAAGAAGTGTAGGCCGTTCAAGCGCTTGCACAAACATTTTGTGCATTTTTTGCGCGCGTTACTACCTCAAAATCCTACGGATCCGACGCCCGGTGTCAGACACCCGCTTCGCGGATTTGCTGAGTCAGGTGCATCGAGCAGAACTTTGGTCCGCACATCGAGCAAAAGTGCGCGGTCTTCGCGCCGTCGGCGGGCAAGGTTTCGTCGTGGAAGGCGCGCGCCTTCTCAGGATCGAGGCCGAGCGCAAACTGGTCCTCCCAGCGAAACTCGAATCGCGCACGCGACAACGCATTGTCGCGTGCCTGCGCCGCCGGGTGCCCCTTGGCGAGATCGGCCGCGTGGGCGGCAATCTTGTACGTGATGACGCCGTCCTTTACGTCATTGCGGTCAGGAAGACCGAGGTGCTCTTTGGGCGTCACGTAGCAAAGCATCGCCGTGCCGAACCAGCCGATCATCGCAGCTCCGATGCCGCTCGTGATGTGATCGTAGCCGGGGGCGATGTCGGTGACGAGCGGCCCGAGGGTATAGAACGGCGCCTCGCCGCAGTGCTCCAGTTGCTTCGTCATGTTTTCGCGGATGAGTTGCATCGGCACGTGTCCGGGGCCTTCAATCATCACCTGAACGTCGTGGCGCCACGCGATCTTGGTCAACTCGCCGAGGGTCTCCAACTCCGCAAACTGGGCGGCGTCGTTCGCGTCGGCGATGCTGCCCGGCCGCAGCCCGTCGCCGAGGCTGAAGCTCACGTCATACGCTTTCATGATCTCGCAGATCTCCTCGAAGTGCGTGAAGAGGAAGTTCTCGGTGCGGTGTGCCAGACACCAGCGCGCCATGATCGATCCGCCGCGCGAGACGATGCCGGTAACCCGGCGTTCTGTCAGCGGGACATGGGCGCGAAGCACGCCGGCATGGATGGTGAAGTAGTCGACCCCTTGCTCGGCTTGCTCGATCAACGTGTCTCGGAAGATCTCCCATGTCAGCGCCTCGGCTTTGCCGTGCACCTTCTCGAGCGCCTGGTAGATCGGCACGGTTCCGATGGGCACCGGGCTGTTTCTGATGATCCACTCGCGTGTCTCGTGGATATTCGCGCCAGTCGAGAGGTCCATGACGGTGTCGGCGCCCCAGCGAATGGCCCAGACCATCTTGTCGACTTCTTCGCCGATCGACGACGTGACGGCCGAGTTTCCGATGTTCGCGTTGATCTTTACGAGAAAATTTCGACCGATGATCATCGGCTCAATCTCGGGATGATTGATGTTGGCGGGGATGATGGCGCGACCCCTCGCCACTTCGTCGCGCACGAATTCAGGCGTGATTTCGTTGGGGATTGTCGCCCCCCAGCCGTGCCCGGCGTGGCGGCGTGTGTCTGACACCACACCCGCCGCCACACCCGCCGCCACACCCGCCGCACCCGACGCCGCGCTCAAACGGGCGTTCTCCCGGACGGCGACGAACTCCATCTCGGGCGTGACGATCCCGCGACGCGCGTAGTGTAGCTGGGTGACGTTCTTACCGTGAGCGGCTTTGCGTGGCGGCGTCGTCCTCGGGAAACGAATCGACTGCAGCGACGGGTCGTTGAGTCGGCGGCGCCCGAAATCGCTCGTCACTTCGCCGAGGCGTTCGCTGTCCCCACGATGCTCAATCCAGGACGCACGCACACCGTCGAGGCCTCGTTGAATGTCGATTGTCGCACGAACGTCGGTGTATGGTCCGCTCGTGTCGTAGACCACGATCGGAGGATTCGGCCGCGGATCATGACCTGCAGGAATGCCGGCGGTCGTTGGTGACTGCTGGATGCGCCGCATCGGCACACGCACCGACGCATCGCGCGCCGCCGGGATGTAGATCTTCTCCGAAGCCGGCAGGGCGCCGACCGTCACTTCCGGCTTCACGACAAGCGCTTGCGACATGGATTCTCCTCGGCCGTTGCTCACGCGAGCGTCGCCAGGAGTCAAGCCGGTGTCAGACACCCGCCGTTCTGCCCGCCGTTCTGCCGTTCACCCCCGCCGTTCTCCGGTTCAGCCCCGCCGCGGCCGTGCGTTCGCGAAGGCCCAATGAGCGATGGCGCTCGCGCCGAGGCCGGAGAAGAACGCGATGTCGTACAGGGGCTTCAGCACAGGCACGAACGCCCCGATGACCGCGACGAAGCAACCGATCGCCGTCGCCGCGAGCGCCGACTTGCGCACGCCGGCGTACTCGCCATCGGGATCATAGAGGGCGCCGAGCGCCAGGTGCCGGCGCCGCACGATCCAATAGTCGACGATCATCACGCCGGCGACGGCGCCGAGAGGCCCAGAAGTGCCGAGCAGCCAAACGAAGAGGAAGCGCCCGGGCTCCTCGAGCAAACGCCACGGTGCCACACACACGCCGGCGAGCGCGGTCACCAACGCCCCGACTCGAAACGACAAGCGCTTGGGCCACGCGTTCGCAAACGCCCGCGCCGGCGAGACCACGTTCGCGGCGATGTTCACCGACAAGGTCGTCAGCACCACGGTCAGCGCGCAGATGCCAATGACCACGGGCGAACGAAACTTCGCGACGAGCCGCACCGGATCCCACAGCGCATCGCCGTAGACGAGCACCGTCGCCTGCGTCACGAACGCGGCGAGCGACGCATAGAAACCCATCGCCCAGGGCAGCGCCAAGCCCTGACCGACGATCTGCTCCCGTTGCGAAGCCGCGTAGCGCGAGATGTCCGCGGCGCTCACCGCGACCGTCGCCCAAAAGCCAATCGTCGCCGTCACCGCCGGCACGACGTCGCCGAGCGAGTTCCCGCGCTGCAGCGATCCCACGAGCACCGACCAGGATCCGACCGCGTCGAACGCCCACAAGAGCAGGGCGCACGTCATAACCAGCACGAAGGGTGCGGCGAAGTTCTCCACATGTCGCAACCAAGAAAGATCACGCAGCGCGACCGCGACGTTCAGCACCCAAAAAGCCGCGAACGCGATCCACTCGCCTTGCGCGAGCTCCGCCCAGCCCGGCGCAGTCACGCACAAGAACACGTGCACCGCGTGGCCGCCGATCCACGTCTGAATGCCGAACCACCCGCACGCGACCAACGCGCGTATCAGCGTAGCCACGTGCGCGCCCCGCATGCCGTACGCCGCCCGCACCTGCACCGCGAACGGGATGCCGTAGCGCGCTCCGGCGTGAGCGTTCAGCAAGAGGGGCACGACGAGCAACGCGTTGCCGAGCAGCACCGTTGCCGCCGCGCCAATCGCGCTCATCCCGACTCCGACGAGCGCCGACGCGAGCATGTACGTGGGAATGCAGTGCGCGAGCGCGATCCACGTCGCGGCAAAATTGAACGCCGTCCACCGGCGATCGCGCACCGGCACCGGCCCGAGATCACGATTGTAGAGCTCGGAGTCGAGCAGTCGCTCCGGCTGCACGAGCTCGACTTGCCCGTCTTTGTTCTCGATGTGCGGCAAGTGCGAGCTCATCGCGAGCTCACAGCCACTCGTCCCGCAAGAGGTGCAGGATCAACCCGCTCGCGTGCTCCACTTCATCGCGCGGCAGCGGAATGAGATTGAAGTGCTCGCCACGCTTCAGGCGTTGCAGGATCTGCTGCAGCTCGCCGGTGTCGAACCAGATCGACTGGCAGTTCATGCAGAAGTCGAGGCGCACGCCTCGGTTCTCCGTCTCGTACATGTCGTAGCGACAATGAGGACAAGACATCGACGCCACCGCCGCGCGCGTGAACTCCGCCTTCGCGACCAAGTTGTTGAAGTAGTCGTAGCTTTCGGCCGTCGCTTGCGGATCCGGGCGCCGCATCGTCTGCAGCACGCGCAGCACGCTACGCTTCTCGAGCATGAGCCCTTTGCAGCTCATACACCCGAAAAACTCGACGCCCTTTCTGACCAACTGCTCGAGCGCCGGATGATCCGCGCAACGAGGACAGTGCATCAGGCATTACCTTTCGCCGTCACTTGCGTGAGGTTGATCTTGGTTGGACCACGTCTGATCTCTTGCGGGTTCTTCATCGCGGCCGAGAGCACTGAGGCTAGCGCGTTCCAGTTATCCGGCGTCAGGCTGACGAGCTGCGCCGACTTGCGTTGAATCTCGTTGAGGCTGTCCCACTCCTTCGCTTGCAGCGTCGAGTAGATCGGCTTGTTCCCCTGCCACGACTCCAAGATGTTCGGCGTGATCTGCAAGTTGCGCAGCGCGGCCTTCACGCCGGGCTTCAGTTGAACCCATGGCGTGTTGTTGGCGACGATGTCGCTGAGCGGCGAGAAGTCGGTGCCGATCCGTGGGCCCTTCGACAGCTTGGTCGGATCCGCCTTCAAGGTCTCGGCTTTTTCCTCGCGCATCTTCGCGAGCTTCTTGCGCTGAACCTCGGCGTCCATCCCGACTTGGATCGTGTTGTTGCCCCACTGCATGCGCCCTGCGCGCGTGTTCATCGTCGACGAAGTGGGCCGGAACGCCTGCGAGTTGCGCGCGGCAACTTCTTCCCTCGTGGGCGGCGGCGTCGCCGTGGTGCTCGCTTCCGTCTCGGCCGAAGCCGACGCTTCGGTCTTGGTCGCGGCGCCGCTACGGCCGAGGAGCTGGCGCAGGCTGCCGGTCGACGAGCGTGCCGCGTCTTCGCTGAGCGCGATCGTCGTCTTCGTGTGCCCGGTTGGTCCGTCCGAGCGCTTCTCCTTCAAGTGCGGCCGCGAGTCGGGCTTCCCACGCAACGAACGCCGCTTGGTCGACAGGTTCTTCTGAATGCCGAGGTCTCGCTTGTTGTCCTCGACCTGCTGTTCGATCGCGACGAGGATCTTCGCTTGGTCGACGGAGCAGCCGAGCTTCTGGGCAAGCTCCTCCGGGTTCGTGATGCCGCCGGTGATCGGCCCGAGCCCGCGCGGGGTCGGCAGCTCGTTCAGCTGGCGCAAGCTCGTCGCTTTGTTGAGCCCCTTGGCGATCTCGCCGTTGAACTTGTTCGTCTTCTGCGCCACCGCGCCCCACTGCGCCTTGAACGCGATGAGCTTCTTCGGGGTTTCGGGATCACGCGGATCCAAGTTCTCGATCGCCGGAAACGGGATCGTGCGCGTCTTCGCCTCGGCCGCGGATTGCTTCATCGACTCGGGATCGAGCCCGCGCGCCGCGACCTTCTTGGCGAACTTCTCGAGCTTCGGTCCGCCCTTCATCGAGTCGAGCGTCTTGACGAGCTCGGGCGCGTGCTGCGGCGACTTGCCGAGGGTCGCGATCAGCTTGCCCTTGGTGTCGGGCTTCATGTTCGCGAACTTTTCGCTGTCGAGGAGCTTCTCGAACGCCTTCTCGCTGACCGCGAGCTTGGGGCTGCCGATCATCGCGCTCGACAGCTGCGAGAACGTCTGCTTAGCGTCGGCGCCGTCGAGCTTCTTGCTCAGCTTCGAGGGGTCGCTCGCGAACTTCTCGAGCGTCTTCAACGTGTCCTTGAACTGCGCAGGGTTCTTCGGGTCGGCCTTCTGCAGAAGATTGGCCATTTTCTCCTGCGCCGGACCGTTCTGTAGCGTCTTCGTCTTCGAGCCAGCCCACTCCATCGCCGCTTTGTGGCGCTCGGAGCCCGGCGCTTCGAGGCTCGACTGCACGACCTTCTTCTTCGCCGGCTCGGCGGTGCCGCCGTCTTTGAACTTGCTGATGAGATCGCCGAGCGTGCTCTCGAGCTCCTTGAGGTCGCCGCCCTTTTGCGCGGTCTGCGTCGTCGTGACGAGCACCTCAGACGCCGAGGAACCGAGCGCGCGGTCGGCGCCGGGGGTGTCGGACGTGCGCTTGAAGCTCGACGCCGCGTTGAACCCGGCCTGCGGAGAGCCCTGCGCAGCCTTGCCGAAGAACTCCTGCGAGCTGCTGTTCGTGTCCTTGCTGAGCTGCGCCGACTGAAAGGTCTGCGCGGCGTCCTTCGCGACCGGCCCCGACTTGCCATCGAGCAGGCCCTTGAACAAGGTCTCGACGGTCTTCTCGCTCGCGCGCCCGCTTCCGGGCAGGCCCATGTCCTTTTTGTTCTCTTCGGTCTTTTGCGCGATCTTGCTGAGGACTTGCTTCAGCTTGTTGCCGGCGACTGCCTCTTGCTGCTTGTCCTCCGACGACTGACCCACGCTCTCGCTCAAGGTCTGAGCGTTCACGCCTGGGTATAGATTCAGATTCGCTTTTTCGATCGCCATCGAACCGCTCCTCGACGCACTCGCAGGCCGCGCACACGGCCGCCGTCACGTACATCGTACCACAGGACATTCACGGGTGTAGCGCCGGTTGGCTATTCTGGCGGCCACGCCCTTGGCGCCGACCAGTTCGAGGCCTGCCCCTGAGCTCATCGCACAGTCGCTCACCGCCGCGCCGGACTGGGCAATCAATTGTCGCCGTGATCGTCTTTGTCGCGGTGGCTGAGCGCGGCGCTGACGGCGAGATCGCGCAGCTTCAGCAACTGGTCGCGGTCGAACAGGTATTCCTTGGTGCAGAAGTCGCAGCGGATCTCCGCCTTCGCCTCCTTCGCCAAGATGTCGTTGAGCTCGTCGATGCCGGTGGCGAGCAGCGCCGCCATCACGCGGTTATCCGAGCACTGGCACTGCCATCCGAGCGGGCTCTGCTCGAGGACACTTCGTTCGAGCTGAAACGCCGCCGTGATCGCGCCGGGCCACGACTCGCCCTGCTGCATGAGCGACTCGTAGAGCACGCCCGCCCGCAAGCGGTCGCGCTCGTCCTGCAGCGATAACGGCTCGCCGTCGCCGGGCAACGCCTGCAAGAGCACGCCGCCGGCCCGGACGACGCGGCCGCGATCGTCGAGCACCGCGTCGATCGCGAGCACACTCTCCACCTGCTCGGACGCGACGAGATACTCGGTGATGTCATCGTCGATCTCGCCCGTCTTCAGCGCGACCGTGCCGCGAAAATAGTTATTCGAAGCGTCAGCCCGCAGGACGTTGACGTAGCCGCTGTCGCCGAACGCGTAGCCGACGCGCGGTCGTATGCCGGGCGCAGGCTGCAACGCCGGGTTCCGGCTCACGTAGCCACGCACGGTGCCCTTCGGATCGGCGTCGACGAAGACGCTGCCGAGGGGTCCGTCGCCGGCGATCTGTACGTTGATGTTGCGTTCGCTCTTCGCCAGCGCCGCGAGCAGCGTGCCGGCGGTGAGCGCCCTAGAAAACGCGATCGAGGCCAGCGGCGACAAGTGATGCAACCCACACGCGTGCGCGCAGAGCTCGGTGGTCTCGGCGATGACGAGGCGGAGCGCCGGCGCCTTATCGGCCGCGCGACGTGCGAGGCAACGGGTCAAGCGATCCGTCACCGCGAGCGCTCACAGGAACTTCGCGAGCAGAAGCTCGTCGTGATAGTGCCCGTCGATCATCACCTGATCTTTACGCGCACCTTCTTCGCGATACGCGAGCTTTTCATAAAGGCGCAGCGCCGGCCGATTGTTCGCCAGCACGTCGAGCACAATCTTGCGCAGACGCCGTTGCTGCGCCCACTTCTCGGCCGCGCGCAGCAGCGCTTCGCCCACGCCTTGCCGGCGCGCGTCGGCGCTCACCGCCATGGAGATCTTGGCGACGTGGCGCAGCGCTGGATGATCGGTCGAGCGAATCAGGCAGTGGCCCACGACCTTCTGCTCTTGCTTGCCGATGAGCAGCCCGACATGCGGCGACGACAGGACTTGCGAGAGGAACTTCTCCGTCGCCTCGAGCGTGCGCGGAAACTCCGAGGTCAGCACGAACAACGGCTCATCCGCCACCTCGGCAAAGTGCACCGAGAGGCGCGCCAAGTCTTGCGGTTCAGCGAGCGCGATATGCGTGGGCACTGCGAGCATCGCTCAGAACGGAATGTCGTCGTCCGAAAGCGGCGGCGGACCGTAGTTGAACTGATCGCCACCACCTGAGCCACCGCCCGAGCTCGCCCGCGCTGGCTGGCCACCACCGGCGTTTTGCGGACGGGGCTGCGCGTTCTGTTGCGGCGCTTGCGGGCGTGGTGCCGGCGGTGCGTCGTCCGATTGCGAGCGACCGGCGTTGTCGCCGCGGCTGCCGAGGAACTGCACGTTCTGCGCGACGATCTCGGTCGTGTAGCGCTTGTGGCCGTCCTTGTCGTCCCATTGGCGGGTCTGCAGGCGACCTTCCAAGTAGACCTGGCGGCCCTTCTTCAAATACTCGCCGCAGAGCTCGGCGAGCTTCGCCCAGGCGACGATGCGATGCCACTCGGTGCGTTCTTGGCGTTCGCCGTTCTTGTCATTGAACGTCTCACTGGTCGCGACATTGAAGCTCGCGACCGCTTGGCCGGACTGCGTGTAACGCACTTCCGGATCCGCCCCGAGATGACCAACGATGATGACCTTATTGACACCCGCCATAGCGCCTCCCGTCGCAGCGTTGCGCGCGACTTGATCCCCAGAAGCGGGCGCTGTGTCATCTTGACGAACGCTTTGTCAATCAACGCGTGTTTTTTGCTGCGCGTCGGCGTCGTCGGTCTGTGCTTCACTCAGGCCCGCAGCCTCCTGCGTGCTCAGCTTGTACGCGATCATCTTGCGATAGAGCGTGGTGCGCCCGATGCCGAGGCGCTTCGCCGCAACCGTAATGTTGCCATCGCACACCGCGAGCGCGCGCTCGATGGTTTGGCGTTCGACTAACGAAAGCGGCACGATCTCTTCTTCGACGACGGCCGGTGTGATCGACGGCGGCACGGCGCTCGCCCGTGACCCCGCCGGCGCCGGCAGCCCCTGAAGCTTCTCCGGCAGCGCCTCGACGCCGATGAGCTCGCCTTCACTCGAGATCAGCGCGCGGCGCATGATGTTTTCGAGCTCGCGCACGTTGCCGGGCCAATCGTAGCGCATCAGCATCTCGAGCGCGCCGGCGCTGAGTCCGGTCACGGTGCGGCCCACCTGCGGGGAGTGCTTCCTGATGAAGTGCGCGCAGAGATCGGCGAGGTCTTCGCTGCGATGGCGCAACGGCGGCAAGCTCAAGGTATAGACGACGAGGCGATAATAGAGATCCTCGCGAAACTGCCCCGCCTTCACCATCGCTTCGATGTTGCGATTCGTCGCCGAGATGATGCGGACGTCGACCGAGATGGTCTGCTGGCCGCCAAGGCGGGTGAGCCGGCCTTCTTGCAACACGCGCAAGAGCCGCGCCTGAACGGTGGGGCTGATCTCGCCAATTTCATCGAGGAACAAGGTGCCGCCGTGCGCTTGCTCGAACTTGCCTTTGTGCGCCGCGACGGCCCCGGTGAACGCACCCTTCTCATGGCCGAAGAGCTCGCTCTCGAGCAGCGACTCGCTGATCGCCGCGCAGTTGAGCTCGACGAAGGGTCCGTCCTTGCGCGTGCCGTCGTAGTGGATCGCGCGCGCGACGAGCTCTTTTCCGGTGCCACTCTCGCCGGTGATGAACACCGGGATCGTCGAATCGAGCAGGCGCTGCATCTGCTGAAAGAGCGCCTTCATCTTCGGCGCCGAGCCGACGATCGCCGAGAACGCGTTCTGCGCCCGCACTTCCTGCTCGAGCGTCTGCACGCGCTTCAACAGCTCGTACTGGCGCACGGCGTTCTTCAAGTTCGTGATCAGCCGCTCGCGATCCACGGGCTTCAGTTGGTAGTCGAACGCGCCGAGCCGCATGGCGTTGACAGCGGTCTCCACGAGGTCCTTCGCCGAGAGCATGATCACCGGGATCTGGATCTTCGCCTCGCGCATGCGCCGCAGCGTCTCGAGCCCATCCATGTGCGGCATCATGACGTCGAGGCAGATCGCGCTCGGCGAATGTTCGGCGATCGCGTCGAGCACGGGCGAGCCGTCTTCGTAGCTCATGACGGTGTAGCCCTCGAGCTCCAGCCACTTCGTCAGCAACACGCGAATCGGTCGATCATCGTCGACGACGAACACGCAGATGCCATTTGCGGGCTTGTGGGGGACCTCCACCATCTGCCGGAAACTGTAGTCGGCCGTTCACGCCCCTGCAAGCACACGCTCCACGGCCCATCCGAAGCCAGCGAGCGCGAGCACGACAGAGGCAGCCCGAGTCGCGACCTTGGCCGTCCGTGGCGCCCGCGCGAGTCCGAAGAGTACGAGCACAAAAGCGAAGACGAGCACCGCGTTCGTCGCATGCGCAAAGAACAGAATGACCCACGGCCCGGCGCCGGCGATCGCGAAGTGCCACACCCGCGCGCGACCCGCTTGCACGGCGAGCAGCCCGGGTAGCACGCAGACCACGAGCCACGCTTGGCCGAGCTCGATGCCGGCGTTGAACGCGGCGAGCGACCAGATGAACGCGGACGACGAGAACAGGGCATCGGCGAGCACCGCCGCAAAGCCGAGGCCGTGCACGAGCCCAAAGCCGAACGCGAGCGCGACCCGAAGGCGCAAGCTGGACCGGTCGCGCATCGCTTCGATCGCCACGACCGCGATCGACAGCGCGATCGTCACCTCGACTGGCTTCTCGGGCAAACGCACGATTGCGAGGGCCGAGAGCACGAGGCTCAACGAGTGCGCGACCGTGAACGCGCTGAGCAAGAGCAGCGCCCGCCGGAGCGAGCCGGCCGCGACGATCAGCGCGAGCACGAACGCCAAGTGATCGAGGCCGTCGAAGATGTGGTGCACACCGAGCTGCACGAAGCGCGCCCCGGTCGCGAGCCACGAGCCATCGCGTGGCTCGATGATCGCTTGGCGCGGCTCGATCACCGTTTGCACGCGCACGCGCCCGTCGCTCACCACCTTCAGCATGGCGCGATGGCTGCGCGGGAGCGCGTCGATGTAGCCGAGGTAGAGCGTGAACGACGCTGCGGCGGCGGGGCAATCGAAGGTCGCCTCGGCGTGCCACATCTGAACGTCGGGGTAGAACGCGATCGTCGGCAACCGCCGCGCCACGCACGCGGCGCCCACCTTCTTCAACGCCACACGACCGAGCACGAAGGCCTCGAGCGCCGGACGCTGCGCGTCGATCTCGGCCACGGTCATGACGCCGTCGCCGTCACGATCGATGCGCTCGACGAGCGGCGTGTCGTGCGGGTCGATGTCGACGGTCAAGACGAGCGTCGCACCTTGTTCACGCACGTCGACGTAGCTGAGGTCACGCTTGTGTGCCCACGCGCTCGCAGCGACGAGCACGACGAAGAAGAACACGAGCGCGCGCATCAAGACGATCGCAGCACAGGATAGCAGCCGCTCAGCGTGTCATAGAGCGTGCGTCGTGTGCGCGAGAGCAGGACGTACCACACGCCGGCCATCGCCAATAGCCATGACGGAACCGCGAGCACGGCCCGGGTCACAGCGCGCCCGAGCCTCGGGGGGTCGCCTTGCTGCGTGAGCCAGCGGATGCCAAAGAGCAGGTCGCCGACGGTGGCGCGCATGTAGGCGATGCAGAACGAGTGGTAGACGACGCTCACCGCGCAAACAACGGCGAGCACAATCCATCCGCGCATGCCGAGGCTCAGAAACACGCGGGCGAGCTCGTGCAGCGACGTCGGAACGAGCGGCGCGCGGCCGACCTCGAGATCGTGCTCGAAGAGGAGCATCATCAGCATCAGCGAGCCGGCGAGCGGCATGGCGTCGACGAGCCCAGCGGCGAGCCGGCGCCACGGCGGCGCGAGCGCGGCGTGGACGATCGCCGGCGCGATCTCCGCCGGAGGTGCGTCTGGCCGCGCCGGTTCGACCTCCAGCTTCTCGATCCGCGGCAGGGTCTCTTCGACGACGAGCGCGGGAGCCATGGGAGGCGCGGGTTCCGTGCGCTCGACGAGCGGCGGCGCCGTCACGTGCCAGGCCTCGGCGGGCGGCGGGGCATCGGCGATCGCCGCGCTCTCGGCCGAGAAATCGAAGCTCGGATCGGCGAAGCGGCCGGCGAGATCGGCGTCGCGCGCGATCTCGGCGACGCGGGCCTGAGGAAAATCCGGCGCCTCAGGGTTCCGCCACTCATCGGCGCCGCGGAAAAAAGGCACCGGGACCGCGGCGATGAGCGCGCTGCACGAACGGCACGTCGTGTCGGCGGGCTCGGAGGAGCTATTGCAGCGCGGGCAGCTCACGGCGACCGATGGTGTAGCGCGCCGCACGAACGCCCGCAATATGCGATCAGGTGCGGGCGAGCGCGATCGCCGCCGCCGCGATTGCCGCGGTCTCCGCGCGCAGGATCGGCCCGACGAGGCGCGCGCGGGTGCCGCCGGCCGCGACGAGCGCGACTTCCTCGGCATCCGTGAGGCCACCTTCAGGGCCAACGACCAGAACGCTCGGCGACAGCTCGGCGAGCGCCACCGCGGCGCCCGGCGAGAGGACCGTCGCGTCGCGCACGGATGCCACATCCGCCAGCGGCGCGATGCGCATGAGATCGGCGCGGCCGCACTGCTTGCAGGCGGCGACCACGAGGCGCTCCATCCGCGCGCGTTTGTTGTCCGAGAGCTCGCGAATCACGGCGCGCTCGGTGACGATCGGCTGCAGCGTGGAGACGCCGAGCTCACAGAGCTTCTCGACGAGCCAGTCTTGGCGATCGCCTTTGAGCAAGGGCACGGCGAGCAAAAGCGGCGCGCGTGGCGGCGTCTGCTCGAAGCGATCGATCCGTGCGTGCGTGGCGTCCAAGAGCGTGGCGTCGGCGCGCTTTCCGGCGCCGTCGAAGAGCACGATCTTCGCGCCGGCGGACAGGCGCAGGACGGCGACGTGATGGACGATGTCGGGGGAGAGCGCGACGGCGCCGCTGTCGGGCAGGCCGGCGAAGTAGAAGCGCCGCTCGCTCACGCCATCAGTCGTCGACGCAGTCGGGGACTTCGTCTTGGCCGGGGATACATACCGTGTTTTCGTCCGGGTGTTTGCCCGGAGGACACGCCGCCGAGAACGGCACGCAGCCCACGCAGAGCACGATCGGATACAAGAGCTCGTTGCTCTCGATGCGGCGGTTGTCCACCGTGTGGCCGATGACCTGAAGATGGACGATCACCGTGCGCCGGTCACCGACGGCTGAGAGACCCTGCAGGAAGCGACTGCTCGACATATTGAACGCTTCACTCGGCGTCGCCAGACTGACAGAAGGGGGCAAGATATCCGCAGAAGCGAAGCCGATCTGGCCCGGCGTAATCACCGCGCTCGCCGGCAGGAAGAAAGTGCGTTGATTCGCGTCGAGCGCTCTCAGCTCCTTGCACGAGGGAAAGGTCGCCTCGGGAGTGGTACCCGTCGCTTCCGTCGTGTTCCGAAAGTCTTTGAGCTCGTAACATGCGTTGAAACCGTCGATCGTGATCGTATTGACGTCGCTATAAACATTCGTCCGATTGCCGAACGCGAGGGGCGCAGCATCCGAGGGCTGCATGCGGTTGACGATGGAATAACCGCCGATATAGCCGCGCGTACCGAACGTTCCCACGCTCACGTCGCGCGCCCCGCCTGCACGCGTCGTGGTGCTCGTCGCGTCGAAGGTACACTGCGGAGCCGTGAGCACGAGCGAGTTCTGCAACGTCAACGAGTCGCCCTGGTTGTCGAGGCACGCGCCCAAGGCGAGCACAAACGGCGCAAGCTTCTTCGCGATTCCTTTCATACTCTCGCTCCTTCCACATCGAGAAACGCCTCGAGCTCGCGCACGTCGGCGTCGAGCCACTCGAAGCGGCCAAGGCGCGGCACCACCGGCATGCGCACCTGATTTTCGTGACGCTTCTTGTCGCTGGCGACGTACTGCTTCGCGCGCATCGCGAGCGGCCGCCAGTTCTGCGAAAAGCCGAGCGTCTGCATCGCGAAGGTCAAAGCAGCGAGCACTTCGCTGTCGGCGCGCCCGAGCGACGCGGCGTACTCCGTCTCGGCGACCATCCCGAGCGCCACCGCTTCGCCGTGGCGCAAGTCGCGCAGCTCCGCCGCCGACTCGAACGCGTGCCCGAAGGTGTGGCCAAAGTTGAGCACCTTGCGCTCGCCGCGCTCGAACTCGTCCTCCGACACGACCTTCGCCTTGATCCCGACCGCGCGCGCGATCGCTTCGATGACGACCGGCGCCGCGGCATCGAAGCGCTGCGTATCGAGCTTGGTCAGCCGCTCGAAGTAATTCGCGTCGTGCGTCGCTGCGACCTTCAGCATCTCGGCAAGCCCCGATCGCACTTCGCGCGCGTCGAGCGTCCCGAGCCAGCTCGTCTGTGTCAGCACCGCGATCGGCGGGTAAAACGCGCCGAGCAGGTTCTTCGCATGGCCCAAGTTCACGCCGGTCTTGCCGCCGAGCGACGAGTCGACCATCGAGAGCAGGGTCGTCGGCACGCTCACCCAGCGCACGCCGCGGCGGTAGACCGACGCGACGAAGCCTACAGCGTCGCCGAGGCTGCCGCCGCCGATGGCGACGAGCACCGTGTCGCGATCGCAGCCCTTCGCTTCGAGCGCGAGCGCCAACGCCTCGACGCCGCTGAGCTGCTTCAACGGCTCGCCGGCGTCGACCGCGATCACGCTGGCCTTGGTCAAGCCCGCACAAACGTCTTCGACGCGCGGGAGCACGTGGCGATCGCAGACGAGCACGATGCGCGATGCGCCGGCGACCGCAGCGATCTCACGCGCGAGCGCCTGTGGACTGCCAGCATGGATGCGCACGGGGTAGCTATTCGTGTGCGAGCGCACGACGTGGACGAACACCGGCGCCGAAACGGCCGCGGCGATCTCGCGTGCGACGACGTCGACCGTTGCGGTCGCATCGACGACGATCTCGGCGCGCGCGTAGTGCTCGACGCGCAGGCGCAGCATCGTCTCGAGCGTGCGCCGGCGACCTGCGGCATCGGCGAGCAGCGGCCGCGCCGAGTCTTTCGCCAAGCGATCCGCCGCCACGCTCGCGGGGACGCTGAGCCACACGAGCGTCCCCAGGCGCTGGGCCGCGGCGTAGCCTTCTTCGTTGCAAATGGCGCCGCCGCCGAGCGCGACCACGCTGTCCGGCTCGGTCACGAGATCGCCGAGCGCCGCGAGCTCGAGCGCGCGAAACGCCGCCTCCCCACGCTC
Source organism: Deltaproteobacteria bacterium (assembly GCA_020848545.1). Classification (GTDB taxonomy): domain Bacteria; phylum Myxococcota; class JADLHZ01; order JADLHZ01; family JADLHZ01; genus JADLHZ01. Next base: position 217,588 of record JADLHZ010000012.1, read on the forward strand.
TTGAAAGATCGCCGCGATCGTCTTGCCCTCTTCGGCCTCGATGCGGGCATCGAGATCGACGACCGGCCGCGCGAGGATCTCCCCCACGCGCGCCGCGACGCTCGACTTGCCGCTGCCCGAGAGCCCTGTCAGCAAGACGTGCACTCAGAAGCCTCCGCCCGACACCGCCGACTGTTGGCGATTGACGATGCGCGGGGTGATGAACACCAAGAGCTCGGCGCGGTTGTCTTCCTCGCGCTTGCGCTTGAACAGCCAGCCGAGCACGGGGATCTTCGAGAGGAACGGCACTTCGTTGTAGGTCGTCGAGCTGTTGCGCGTGTAGATGCCGCCGATCACCGTGGTGTCGCCGTCTTTGACGAGCACTTGCGTCTCGGCGACCTTCGTCTCGATCGTCGGATCGCCTTGCGCGCCGGTGCGGGCGAAGTTCGGCTCGTTCTTCGACGCTTTGATCTCCATGCTGATCGAGCCGTCTTGGGTCACGTGCGGCTTCACCTCGAGCGACAGGAACGCGTCGACGAAGCGGGTATTCACGCCGGCGGCGCTCGTCACCGAGATCGGGATCGATACGCCCTGCGAGATCTTCGCGCGCACGTTGTCGAGCGTCGTCACCTTCGGCGCCGAAACGATGCGCACCGAGCCGTTGTTTTCGAGCGCCGACAGACGCAGCGAGAGGAGCGCCGTGTTGGCGGCGTTGCCGAAGATCATGCCGACCGAGCCGCCGGAGCCGCTGCCAACGGGCGACGGCAGGTTGACGGCGAAGCGCGGCGGCGCGCCGGTGCCGCCGGATTGGGTGTTCGCGTCGTCGGACCCGCCGGAGAAGCCGAGCAAGTTCGGAAACGCGAGGCCGGTGGCGTTGCCGGTGGCCGCCGAGAACAGCGTCGAGCCGCCCCACTGGATGCCGATGTCGCGCACGTGCTGCGTGTTCGCTTCGACGATGCGCGCTTCGATCAGGACCTGCGGCGTCTGCGTGTCGAGGCGCTTGGCGAGGTTCTCGATCTTGTTCAACACGTCCGGCAGATCTTCGGCGACGATGGTGTTCGTGCGCTCGTCGACCGTGGCCTTGCCGCGCTCTTTCGTGAGCAAGGGCAGGATCTGCGTCAGCACGTCTTTGGCCGTCGCGTAGTTCACCGGGATCAAGCGCACGAAGGTCGGCGCCACTTGCTCTTCGGCCTTGATGCGCGCGAGCTCCTGTTCCTTCTCTTCTTGCAGCTTCTTCAGCGGCGCGACGCGGATGATGCCGCCTTGCCGCACGCGACCGAAGCCCTTCGTCTTCAGCACCACGTCGAGCGCCTGCTCCCACGAGACGTTGCGCAGGCGAATCGTGATCTTGCCGCCGACGTCGTCGCCCGCGACGATGTTCTCGCCCGAGACCTCCGAGATGTAACGCAGGACGTTCAGGAGATCGGCGCCGCGCACGTCGAGCGCGAGGCGGCGGCCGCCGGTCGCGGCGGTGCTCGTCGAGCGCACGATCTGCGTCGCCTCGGCGGTGAAGCCGGCGACTTCCGGCGCTTGCACGCTGATCTTCACGTCGTTCTGCGGCAGCGGCGCTGGCGGCGGCGCGGCGACGAGACCTTGCGAGACCGGCTGCGCGACGGGTGGTGCGACCGCGACCGCCGGCTCTTGCGCGACGACCGGGGTGAACTCCCAAACGACGCGCTCGCCTTCGCGATAGGTACGGTGGTTCATCTCGGTGGCGAGGTTGGCGATGATCCGCGCGCCGCCTTTGCCTTTGCGCTCGTTGAACGAGGTGATGCGCAGGAGGCCCGTCTTCAAACGCGAGACGTCGGTGCTCTTCTCGAGGTCTTTCGACAGCTCGGCGTTGCTCAGGATCAAGACCGGCGCCCGCGCGATCGAGCGATCGAGATCGAGCTTCATGGTCTCGGGCGCAATGAACGAGAGCTTGCCGCCTTCACTCGCCTTGGCGAAGTCGAGCGACGCGATGCGATCGTTCTTCGCGGGCTCGATCTTGGCTTCGACCTTCGGCTCGGGCTTCGGGGCCTCGACCATCTTCATCGGCTCGGGCTTGGGCGCTTCGACGACCGCCACCGGCGGCACTGGCGTGAACGACTTTGTCGGCGGCGGGGTGATCGCCGGCGCGGGCTCGACCTTCGTCGCGATCGCCGGCGACGGCTTTTCGATGGCTTTCTCGATCGGCTTCTCGACAGGTTTCTCTAGGGCCGCAACGACCACCGGCTTCGGCGGCGGCAGAGGTGCGGGAACAGGCGCCGGAACCGGCACGGGCGCGACGACGACCGGAGGCGTCGCCACCGGCACTGGGGCATCGGCGACGATCGGCTCTTCGGCGCGCTTCGGCATCACCTCGGTGATGATGCGAACGTTGTTGCCTGCGAACGCGATGTCGTACTTCGGCAAGCCACCGGCGCCATCGAGCACGAAGCGCACCTTGTCGTGGTGAATGCCGAGGCGCAGCTTGCCGACCTGGCCGAGGCTCCAGTGGCTCGACTTCGGCAACTTCGTCGCCACGCCGATGAAGTCAAAAACGACGCGCGGCGGATCTTCGAGCTCAAGGATCTCGTACGTCGGCTTGCCGCCTTTGATCTGCACGAGGACTTCGCTGCCGTTCTTCTTGCGAAGCACGTTGACTCGCTCGAGCATCTTGTCGACTGGCGCGCTTTGCAGCTCGTGCACGGACTTCTCGGTCGGCGGCGGCGAGGGCGGCGGCGCGATCGCCACGACCGGCGCCGGCTCGACCTTGGCGACTTCGACCGGCTTCGGAGCGGGTTTCGGCGCCTCGACGACGACGGGCTTGGCCTCGACCTTGGCGACCTCGACCGGCTTCGGCGCGGGCTTCGGCGCCTCGGCGACCACTGGCTTCGGCGGCTCGGCGACCATTGGCTTCGGCAGCTCGACCTTGGGCTCGACCGTCGGCGCGGCGGCGAAGGGCACGGCGATCGGCTTCGTCTCCGGCTTCGGGGGGAGCGAGGTGGTGCTGCTGGCGATCGGCGCTGCGCTCGGCGCAACGACGGCCGGCGATTTGACTGCTTCGGTCTTCGCCACCTCTAGTTTCTGCGGCTCGATCTTCGGCGGCGCGGGCTTCGCCGGCTCCACCTTCACGGGCTCCACGGCCTTCGCCTTCGCGAGCGGGATCGGTTGCGGTCCGCCGTCGCCGCGCACCGTGACCTTCACGTGGGTGCCGTTGCCCTTCACTTCGTAATCGTACGCCTTGTCGAGGCCGATGATGAGACGACCGAGCGCGTTGCGATCGTCCGAGAACTGCGCGACGCCGATGTCTCCGACGACGCCGTCGTCGATCTCGATCGGTCCGTCGAGCTTCGAGACGTCGCCGCGCGCGATGTCGATGACGATGCGCACCGGATCGGCGAGGCGGAACACAGTGAAGACCGGATCGCTGTCGCAGGCGATGTCGACGACCCGCCCGAGGTCCGTCCGCTCGACGTTCACCTTCTGCACGCGGTTGAGGCGCGGCGGCTCGGATCGCGCGAACGAGCGTGGCGTACCAGCGAGGCACACGCAGAGCGCGAGTCCGAGACGCAGCGTGAGAGCCGTTCGTGTGTGCACCCTAGCCTCCATCATCTGAGCAAGAACTCGTCGCTCGGCAGCTTGAGCGTCACGGGGCTTGCCACCTTCTTATTCGTCGCCGGATCGCGGAACTCTTCGATGATCAGCACTTCGTCGCGTTTGATCTGCTTCACGCGGCCGCCGTTCTTGCCCATCAGCGTGCCGATCATGATCGTGTGGCCAACGCCGTCCGGATCCTCGACCATCGCCGACGGCATGCTGGTGCCAGTGACGATGCCGACGAGCTTCAGCTGATCGATCTCGAAGTGCTCGAGCTCGGTCAGCGTGCGGCCGGTGTTCTTCTCTTCTTCTTCGAGCGCCTGATCGATGTAGTACGGGCGGAAGGGATCGCGCTTGCCGATCGACGAGTACACGAACTTCTCGACCGGTTGGCTCGCCGCATCGCCACGCGACGTCACCGGCTCCGCCTTCTTCTTCGGCGGCGGCGGCGCGGGCGGCGGCTCTTCCTCGCACGCCGGCAGCAACGCGAGCGCGCACGCCGCCAATGCGATGTGTGACATTCTATACATCACGGCGGTGGCTCCCCGGCCGGCGCTTCGCCGCCACCCTTGTCGACGAAGCGATAGGTCGTGACGACGAACTCGCCGCCGACGAGGTACTTCTTCGACAGCATCTTCGGCTCGCGCATCGAGATGTTCTCGACGTTGACGATGCGCTCGAGCTTGCCGACGGTGTCGATGAAGGTCGCGATCTCGTGATAGTTGCCGGTCACCTTCAGCTTGAACGGCAGGCGCGCGTAGAAGTCCTTCATCTCTTCGCGCTGCGGCTCGAAGCGCGAGATCTCGAGGCCCGACTTCGTGCCGAGATCGTCGATGCGCGAGAGCAGCGCCGGCACTTCGCCTTCGTCCGGCAAGAGCGCCTTCGCTTTTTCCAGCTCGCCCTCCAAGCGCTTCACTTCGACCTTGTACTTGTCGAGGTTCTCGGCGATCGCCTGCTTTTCGACGAGCTCGGCCTCCAAGCGCTTCGCTTCTTGCGTCTGCGTGTCGAGCTTGATGCTCTGATCGTCGTAGATCATCGTGTAGTATAGCCCGAGCATCGCCACGACGAGGACGACGAGTCCGCCGAGCTTTTGCTTCTGCGGAATCTTGGCGAAGTCATCGAGGAATTTTTCCATCGACTACTTCCCCTTCCCGCTCGCGCCGGTCGGCCCGAGAGTGCCGTACTGCGCGGAGCCGTTCAGCTTGAACTTGACGAAGGGCATCGCCGGGCCCGCATTGGCGAGCGCATCTTTGGCCGCCGCCGGTGCTGGACCACGCTCAGCCGGCGCCGCGGTCTCCGAGAAGATCAGCGTCACGTTGCTGAAGAACTTCGACTTCTTCGTCAGGTACGAGAGGAACTCGCTGAGCCCGTCGTTGTCGGCGGCGCCGCCCTCCATGATCATGGAGCCGCCCTTCTCCTCGAAGCTCGTGAGCCACACGCGCTTCGGCAGGTTCACCGCGAGCTCGTCGAGCAGCTTCACCGGGCCGGTCTTCTTCGCCTTGAGATCGTCGATGACTTCGAGCTTCTGCTCTAGCTCGCGCTTCTTCTTCTTGAACTCGTCTACCTTGACGATGTCTTGCTCGATGCGCTGGATTTCCGCCGTGGACTTGTCGATCATCTCTTGGACGGCGGAGAGCTTGGCGTCCATCACCGCATACCAAACGTAGAGGATGACGACGACCACCCCGACGACACCGCCGCCGATCGCCAGCTCTCGCGTGGCGGCGTCGCGCTTCTTGCTGCGCTTGACGGGTAGGAGGTTGATCCGAATCATCGTGCTTCTCTATTTGTCCCCGAGGTGACGCATCGCGAGGCCGACGCTGACGGCGGCCTGCGGTGCGAGGTTCTTGATGTAGTCGGCGTCGAACTTGCGCTCGTCGACTTCCAAACGGCGAAACGGCTGCATCACTTCGACCGGTGCGCCGATGCGCGTCTCCAAGGTCTTCGCGAGCGAGCCGAGCTTGGCGCTGCCGCCCGAGATATAGACCCTCGAGAACTGATTATCGGCGCTCGTCGCGGCGTAGAAGTCGAGCGTGCGCTGCACCTCGCTCGCGACTTGCTCGTTGATTTGCTGAATCACCGCTTCGACTTCCTGCGGGACGACGCCGTCTTGGTCCTTTTGGCCGCCGCCGATCTTCAGCGCCTCGGCCTCGTCGTAGCTCACGTTCAGGCGCTTCTGGATCTCCTCCGAGAACGCGTTGCCGCCGACGTTGATGTCGCGCGTGAAGGAAGAGATGCCCTTCGAGAGCACGTTGATGTTGGCTTTGGCCGCGCCGATGTTCACGAGCACGACGGTGTCGGTCTGCGAGATGTCGTAATTCTGCTCGAACGCGTTCTCGACGGCGAAGGTGTCGACGTCGCAGATCGTCGGCAGCAAGCCCGCCTCGGTCACGACCTGCACGTAGTCGTTGATCATGTCCTTCTTCGCGGCGACGAGCAGCACATCCATCTGCGCTTGCGGCGTCGCGGCCGGCCGCAGGATCTGCACGTCGAGGTTCACGTCGTTGATGTCGAAGGGGATGTACTGCTCGGCTTCCCAGCGGATCTGCTCGTCGAGCTCGTCCGGCGTCATCGACGGCAAGTTGATCTTCTTGATGATGACCGAGTTGCCGCTGATCGCGATCGCGCACTCTTTGATCTTCACCTTGTGGCTGCGCACGAGCTCGCCGATGGCGTCGGTGACGACCGACGAGTTCATCAGCGCGCCGTCGACGATCGCTTCACTCGGCAGCGGCACCATGCCGAAGCTCTGCAGCGCGAAGCCCTTCTTCGACGGCTTTAGCACGCAGATCTTGACCGAGCTCGATCCGATGTCGAGCCCGACGATCGGTTTACGCGCCACGACGTCTCCTCGCGGCAACCGCCGTCACGACTTCGCGCTCGGCGTCGTCGTGGTCTTGGAAGATCTTTGCCTTGTCTTGCACCTTGAGCCCGAGCGCCAAGATGATCTTGCGCTTGGTGTCCATCCGGCACGGGTAGCCGGCTTCGATGCGGTCAATCGTCAGCGTGGAGATGCCCGCCTTTCGCGCGAGCTCGGCTTTCGTGAGCAACTGCGATTCGCGAAACGCACGCAGACGGTTCGTAGCCATACCGCCCATGGTACCGCGGACCCGCCAGTCCGCAAATTAAAGTGGGGCTCACCCGAGGTCAACATGGGTTCTTTGAGGGTTAATTAGGGTTCAATAGCATCCCACTCATAGCTGACAACTGAGAGCTGAGAGCTTGCAGGATTGTGGCACACTCGCAGCGGTGTCAGCGGAGTTCGGCAACTACCAAATCACCAAGAAGCTCGCGGTCGGCGGAATGGCGGAGATTTATCTCGCGCGCCACCGTTCGGTCGGTGGCTTCGAGCGCAACGTCGTGCTCAAGAAGATCCTGCCGGAGCTCGCCGACGATCCGAACTTCGTCGAGTCGTTCTTGAACGAAGCCAAGCTCGCGGCCCAGCTCAACCACTCGAACATCGTGCAGATCTACGACCTCGGCATGGTCGGGCGCTCGTACTTCATCGCGATGGAGTACATCAAAGGCTACGATCTCAGCACGATCCTGCGCGCCGCGAGGAAGCACAAGATCTTGCTGCCGGTGAGCGTCGCCGTCAGCATCGGCCGCGACTTCCTGAACGCGCTCGACTACGCGCACAACGCCGCCGATCTCGACGGCCGATCGCTCGGCATCGTCCACCGCGACGTGACGCCGTCGAACATCCTGCTGACCTCGGAAGGGCAAGCGAAAGTGGTCGACTTCGGCATCGCCAAGGCGACCGCGAAGCAAGAAGGCCGCACGCGCACCGGCACGGTGAAGGGCAAGCTCAGCTACCTCGCGCCGGAGCAGGTGCTCGGCCGCGACATCGATCGGCGCGTCGACGTGTTCTCGTCGAGCATCGTCCTCTACGAGCTGATCACGCTGGTGAACCCGTTCCGCGGCGACAACGACTACGCGACGCTGCGCAACATCGTCGAGCACACGCCGCGCGCGCTACAGGAGGTGCGCCGCGACGTGCCACCGGGGATCTCCGAGCCGATCGTGCGCGGGCTCTCGGCCGACCGCGATCAGCGCTTCGCGTCCTGCGGCGAGCTCGTGCAAGCGTTGGAGCGTGCGGCGGCGAACGCCGGCATCGTCGTGTCGAGCACCGAGGTGCGCCGATTCATCCTCGATCACAAGGCGGCGCTCGACGCGATCGTCGAAAAGGACCGAGAGCACGACGAGGAATTCACCGTCGCCGAAGCGAGCCGGGAGATCGAGCCGGCCAAAGAGGCAGCGAAAGCCCAAGCGGCGCCGGTGACCGATCATCCAAAGAAGAAGCCGCGCCGTTTGCCGCTGGCGATCGCCGCCTTCGTGCTCCTCGCCGGCTTGTTCGTCTCCATCGGAATGCTGATTCGGCCGAGCGCGCCCGTCGCGCCCGCGGATCCGGCGCCGACCGTGGTGCCGCAGCCGCCGGCGCCGCCGCCCGTCGTCACTCCGCCGCCGGAGAAGGCCATCGAAAGAGCCACCGACCCCGAGCCCGAGCGCGGAAGCAAGAAGAAGCACGCCGATCGCAAGGGCAAGAAAGAGCCGCGCGTCGACACCGGTGGACCGCCCGGCAAGGTTCGCTTCATCGTCAAGCCATGGGGCGAAGTCGAGGTCGACGGTAAGAGCGTGGGCCTCACCCCGCTGCCGCCGATGGATCTTCCGGCCGGCACGCACAAGGTCGTCATCCGCAACTCCGAGCTCGGCAAGACGGTGACGAAGACGCTGCTCATCGAGTCCGGCAAGCAGAGCGAAGTGCGGCACAGCTTCGAGTGACGCGCCGACCGAGCTCGCGTGCATGCCGGCGCTGAATCCACGCAGATTGAAGAACGACAAGCACTTGGCCGCGCGACAGAGGCGCGAGTTTGACGGCGTGCTCCGGGATGCGCGAGCGGCGCGCGTCGTCTAACATCTTCTGGGGGACGCATGGACATGGAAGCAGAAACGAAAGTGTTGTTGGCAGCGTTGGTGAACGGACAGGTGCGCCTCGACGAGGGGCAGGCCAGACTTCAGGAAGCCCTGCGCGGGCTCGCTCTCGGACAGCAAAGATCAGATCGGCGCATGGAGGCCTTCACCGCGAACCAAGAGAAGCTCGATCGGCGCGTAGACAAACTTGTCGACACAACAGATCGGATCCTCGAGCGTCTGACTTGGCAAACGAAGCAAATCGTTCGCGGCTTCACCCGCGGCGCAAGTCGTGACTTCGTGCTCGAACGGCGCACCTCGAGCTTCGATCGTCGCTTGCGCAAGGTCGAGCGCGCGATCGCGACTTTGACGAAGAAAAAGCCGCGCAAATCGTAGCTTGGCGCGTCTGGGCTCCCTCTCGGCGCCGCGCGGCAACGATGCCCTCCGCTCGAAAGCCGACAATCAAAGCGGAGGTCCTCCATGCTCATCCGCTTTCAATCCGCTGCGCTGTTGCTCCTCGTTGCCTGTGGTGTCGACTACCCGTCGCGCCGTCGCGAGCTCGAGCTCGGCCAAAGCGCCGACGATCTGCCGCTGCAGAGCTCGGACACCTTCTTCTACTTCAACTCCACCGCCGTGACGACGCTGAGCCGTTTGTCGTGAGGTATCCCTATTCACCGCCGCCGCTCCGACCAGGCGAAAAGCGCGCCTTCGACGAAGATGGCGTCTGCAAGATCTGGCGAAGTCGCGGTCGCATCGTCGCGCGCGCATGGATCTGGGGCTAGGTAATTCCGAACTCTTTGATCTTGTAGAGCAGCGCCCGGTGCGAGAGCTCGAGCAGCTCGGCGGCGCGCGTGCGGTTGCCCTTGGTCGCTTCGAGCGCCTTCTTGATCAGGTACTCCTCGATCGTCCGCGTCGCTTTCTTGATCGACAGACTGTTCGGATCGAGCAGATCGATCACAGCCGCTGCCGCGCGCGCGGGGCGGGCAGAGATGATCTTCTCCGGGAAGCTGTCCGGACCGAGCACGTCGGTGTCGCTGAGCACCATCGCCTGCTCGATGGCGTTCTCGAGCTCACGCACGTTGCCCGGCCAGTCGTAGGCGAGCAGCACGCGGCGCGCGTCGGGGCTGATGCCCTTGATGTCGCGCTTCAGTCGCTTCCGATATTTCTCGACGAAGTGATCGGCGAGGAGCGCGATGTCGTCCTTGCGTTCGCGCAGCGGCGGGATGCGGATCTGCAGCACGTTCAGCCGATAGAAGAGGTCTTCGCGGAAGGTGTTCTCCTCGACCATCGTCGCGAGGTCACGCGCCGTCGCGGCGATGACGCGCACGTCCACCTGCATGCCCTTCGTATCGCCGACGCGGCGAAATTCCTCCTCCTGCAAGAAGCGCAGGAGCTTCACCTGCAGCATCAACGGCAGGTCGCCGACTTCGTCGAGAAAGAGCGTGCCGCCGTTGGCCTCTTCGACCAGTCCTGGCTTGTTCTTCGTGGCATCGGTGAACGCACCCTTCACGTAGCCGAAGAGCTCGCTCTCCAAGAGCTGCTCGGGGATCGCGCCGCAGTTGATCGCCACGAAGGGACCCTCTGCGCGCGGCGAGCGCTCGTGCACCAGCTTCGCGACGAGCTCTTTGCCGGTGCCGCTCTCGCCGAGCAGGAGCACGGTCGACTTGTAGCTCGCCACCTTGGCGACCAGGCCCATCACTTCGCGAATCTTCTGCGACGCAAAGATGATCCCGCCGGCGTTCACCGGAAGCTGCAGCTCGCCGCGCAGGCGCTGGTTTTCGCGTTCGAGCACGGTCTGCGCCGACTGCAATTCCAGCATGTCGAGCGCCATCTTCAGCTTGTGCGTCACCTCGTCCGGCTTGAACGGCTTCGAGATGTAATCACGCGCCCCGAGCTTCAGGCACTCCACGGCCACGTCTTGATCGACGTACGCCGACATCATGACGAAGGCGACGCGCAGATCCTTGGCCTGCTCGAGGAGCCAGCGCCCGTCGTGCTGCGGCATACGCACGTCGCTCAGGACCAGGCGGATCTCGGGCGTCTTGCGCAGCGTCTGCAGCGCGTCCTCGGCGCTCGCGGCGCTCTGCACCGAAAAGCCCTGTTTTTCGAGCAGCAAGGTCAGCATGTGACGCAGCGTTTCCTCGTCGTCGACGACGAGCACGCGCGTCTTGTTGGGTGCGTCGCTCAAAGTGCTTCGCAGTATGCCGAAGAAGGTGTGGCGCCGAAACTTTTCTAGTGCATACTCCTTCATTGAAGGGCGCTGTCCCGGGAGGCCTTGCTTGAATCAACTCTCGATAGCGCCCGCCATCGAACAGGCCACTCCGAGAGTCCTCGTCGTCGACGACGAGCAAGCCATCCGCGACATCCTCGCCGACTTCCTGTCGATGGAAGGCTATCAAGTCTGCACCGCCGAGAACGGCAGCGCCGCGCTGCAGGAGCTCGAAAAAGGCCACTACGATCTCGTGCTCTCGGATTTGAAGATGCCGGTGATGGGCGGCCTCGAGTTGCTCGAACGGCTGCGCGAAGCCCACTTGGAAGCGGCGATGGTGCTGATGACGGGCTTCGGCACCGTCGAGAGCGCGATCCACGCGATGAAGCGTGGCGCCTTCGACTACGTTTTGAAGCCCTTCAAGGTCGAAGAGGTCGTGCACATCGTGCAGCGCGGCATCGATCAGCAGCGCCTGCGCCTCGAGAACATGCAGCTCAAAGAGAACTTGCGTCACTATCAGCTCGCCGAGGCGCTCGGCGGCTCGGTACGGCTCGAAGAAGTGCTCGGCATGATCTGCGATCTCGTCTTCAAAGAGACCGACGCTGACGGTGTATCACTGGTCATCGAAGATCCGCGCGCGCCCGGAAAATACGTCGTCGACACCGTCCGCACGCGCCAAGACAGCGTCGTCGCGCCCGAGCAACTCGCGCCGGACGTACACGAATTGCTCGCGCGCTTCTTGGCGCAGCAGCCGGTGCTCTTGAACGGCGCCGGCGCCGGCCGCTTCCTGACCACCTTGAAGCAACCAGAGCTCGTGCAGTCATTCATGAGCGTGCCGCTTCGCGTACGCAACACGCCGATCGGCATGCTGAGCGCCTATCGCTTCAAGCAAGGCGCGCGTTTCTCAGAAGGACAGCGAAAGGCGCTGGCGATGCTCGCCTCACGCGCGGCGCAGGCCGTCGACAACGCCCGCCTCTTCGGCAACCTGCAGAACACCTTCCGCGAGACGATCAAGGGTCTCGCCCACGCGCTCGAGGCCAAAGACCAGTACACGGCCGGCCACAGCGAGCGCGTCACCGATTACGCGCGTGTGATGACCGACGGCATGACCCACCTCTCACCGGAGCAGCGCGAGCTCATCGTCCAAGCCGGCGTGATGCACGACATCGGCAAGATCGGCATCCGCGGCGAGGACCTCAACAAGCCGGACAAGCTGACGCAAAAAGAATATCAGATGTTCCAGTCGCACCCGGGCTACGGCAAGCGCATCTTGGAGCCGATCACCTTCCTCCACGACATCATTCCGGGCGTCTACTACCACCACGAAATGTGGGACGGCACGGGCTACCCCGAGCAGCTGAAGGGCGAAGACATCCCGCTGATGGCGCGCGTCTTGTCGATCGCCGACACTTACGACGCCATGTGCAGCAACCGCGCGTATCGCAAAGCGCTGCCGCATCAGATCGCCGTGGAAGAGCTCGCGCGCTGCGCCGGCCGCCAGTTCGATCCGATGCTCATCCGCGTCTTTTTGGACAACATCGACTTGCTGCGCGAACGTTGGCGCCGTGAAGGCCACTGGGTCCCGGACTGAGTCGCCCCGGATAGATTGTCATGCTGCGTAGTCTCTGCATCGCCACGCTCCTCGGAACCGGCTGCGCCGCGCTCGCGCCGACCAACGAAAAAATGGAGTGGCCTTCTTCGAAGCTCAAAGAAGTGACGCCGATCGTGCTGCAAGAGTGCGAGACGCTGCACCTCGAAAACGAGAAGGCCGAGCCCCTCGCGGCGCCGCCGGTCGCCCTGGCGCACGCTGGCCTGCGTTGGCCAGTGATGGCGCGCGCGATGACCTCGCCCTTCGGCATCCGCAACGATCCGCTGAAGCCGCGCTACGTGCGCTTTCACCGCGGCATCGATCTCTCGGCCACGCTCGGATCGCCAGTGCACGCCGCGCTCTCGGGCCGCGTGGTGCAGGAAGGCTGGGGCGGCGGCCACGGCCAGCGCGTGACGATCGATCATGGCAACGGCGTCTTGTCCTCGTACTCGCACCTGTCGATCGCGCTGGTGTCGGAAGGCATGCTCGTGCCCGAGGGTCAGGCGATCGGCCTCGTCGGCGACACCGGCAGAACCACGGGACCGCATCTGCACTTCGAGGTGACGATCGACGGCGAGCCGACCGATCCTTTGCCTTTGCTCGGCGGCCGCTTGCCGACCGACGCCGAGTACGCACCGCACGCGATGCCGCCGAAGCTGCCGCTGCAGGCGTCGCTCTCGGCACGCTGAGCTCACCCGCGAAAACGGACCTGGTCCGTTTTCGGATCACGTCGGTTGGCGCGCGGCGTAGCCAGCGGCGAACATCTTCTCGACATCGGCGGCGAGGCCCGTTGCGCTGGTCCAGTCAGCGTCGGGTTTGCCGCCGGCCGACAGCGCGTTCGCTCGGTCGATGAGCGGAAGGAGCTTGGCGTCGAGCGCGCGCAGCTCGGCTTCGAGCTTTGCGACGTCGGCGCCGGGCTTCTCCATGTCGTTGAGGATGGTTCGGCGCAAGGTCACGCCGCCGATGACCGCGCTCGCGATCGCGGCACCGGCTTTGGCGCGCGGGCCGTCTTTGTGCCCCGGTACGGACTTACCCCCGGTGACGTCTTCTCTGTGGCCGGCTTCGCCGAGGTCGCGCGCCTTTTTCGCCAGCTCCTCCTGCGACCACGGGATCGTCGGGATCTGGGTGGTCGCCGGCAACGTGCACGGCTTGCCTTCGTTCCACAGCCGCTGTGCTTGCTTGAACGCCGGATTCGAGTCGACCATCTGCTGGAATTGGCCGAGGCTCATGTCCGGCAGACCGTAGAGCTGCTTCATCACGCTGTAGAAGCCGTAGTTGTCGGCCGCAGCGGGGTACGACGGGTTCGGTGTGAGCGTGAGCGTGCCGCCCTTGGTCGTGATGCTCGTCGTGTGCAGACGAATCGTGTCCTTTGCCTTCAAGGTCAGCGGCGCCACGACGTCTTCGTTCGCGTAATAACGCGCTTGCTTCGTCGGCAGCTCGCCGAGCACGCCGTCGAGGTTGCCGCCGATGGGATCGAGCGCCTTCCTCGTCACTTGCGGTGCGATGCCAACGTAGTTGCCGTAATGCTGCAAGCGGATCGCGAAGTTGTGCGTCTTGATGTCGGCGCCACCACTCTCGCCGTCCGCGGCGCCCTTGCCCGTGGCGATCGCCTTGGCGTCGGTGTCGAGCTGCCGCACCCAACCGGCGATCGCGTTACGGGTGACGCCGAGGTTTTCGACTTCTTTGTCGCTCAATTTTCGTGGCGGCTTCACGCTGTCGTCGACGCCGCTTTGGATCTTCTTGTCGATGTCGTCGATCTTCGCGAGCAAGCCGTCGCGCACCGTCGTGTACTGCTTCTGCAAGTCGCCGGCGTACTTTTGCATGTACGCGGGCGGGGCCTTCGTGAAGTCGACGAGGCCCGGATCCTTGTCGCCCGGCTTGAGCGCGCCGCCGTAGACGACAGACAGCGCGTGCGGGTGCGCCAGCGCCAGCGGCGGCGGCGCGGCCGGCGGATCGGCGGGTTTGTCGGTCGGCTTCTGGTCGACCTTCGGCGGATCCTTCGGCGGCTCTTTGGCCGGCTCCTTCTGCGCCGCGGGATCGATCGCCGCGTGCGCGATCTTCTCCAAGATCTCGTCGGCGTCCGGGTGCTGCTTCTTGAACAACGCGATCGCGCCCGTCGTGTTCGGCCCCAAGATGCCGTCGGCGCCCTGCGGCCCGAGCGCGTTGGCCAAGCCCTGAGCGGCCAAGTACTCCTGCACGGCGGCGACGGCTTTCGCGGTCTTCGCGTCGCTTCCCGCCGGCGGTTCCGGCAGATGAAAACGGCTGACGGCCGCGGCTTTTTGCTGCTGCGTCGCGCCCGGCGTCGCGCCCTCTTTGAGCCCTTCGAGCTTCTTCGGCGGCGGCAACGTCAATTTGTCGACGTTGACGTTCGGCACGTCGGCGGCGAGCTTCTGGCGCAGCTCTTCGGGATCTTTGACGAAAACGATCTCGGGCTTGCCGCTTGGCTTGGTGATCGAGACTTCGAACCCGTGGTCGGTCTGGGTCAGAACCGCGACGTTGATCTGACCGAAATTCTGGTTGGCGCCTACCTGTAGGTTTCCCATGGTTAAACGTATACCCCCTAAGACCTGGTCCGGTTATCGAAGATAGCTCACTTTTCGTTGCCCCACTCGAGCGACTGCACCACCGGCAGCTGCAGCGCGCGCTCGCGATCGAGGTCCAGGTTTCCGACGTGGAGGCCGAGCGGCGCCTGCACCCATTTATAGATCGACTGCGAAAAATACCTGAAGAAGCGGTCGACGTTCTCGCCGAGCCGCTCCGCCGGCACCTGCGGAAACAAGCTCTGCAACGCGAGCTTCACGTCGCTCGGCGCGAGCTTCTCGCCGGCGTAGAGGGCAAAGCACGCGTCCAAGATCGGAAAAGGCATCAGCTCCTTTTCACCCTCTTGGTTCGCCGCGAGCTCGGGCCCGGCGGGATGCGAGAGCACGCCCTTGATGCCTTGGAAGCCGGTCTTCTCCGCGAGGTAGTCGAGCAAGTAGATGACGACGGTCTTCGGCAAGTTCGAGATGACGCTGATGCCGCCTTCGAGATCGCCGCCGATCGTCGTGTAGCCCATGGCCTTCTCGCTCATGTTGCCGGTCTGCAGAAACAAGCCGCCGGTCGCGTTCGACCAGTTCCACATCCGCGCGCCGCGAATGCGGGCCTGGATGTTCTGCTCGGTGATCGGGTTCAGGCTCTCGCCCGGTTGCAGCATCGCCTTGGCCGCGTCGAGCTCGCGCGCGAACGCCTCTTCGATGCTGTTGATCGCAAACGGCACGCCGAGCTCTTTGGCGATGAGCTCGGCGGCGCTCTGCGTTTTGCTGCTCGAGTAGCGCGTCGGCATGTAAAACGTGCGGATCAACTGCTGCGCCTCCGCCTTCTTCGCCGGCCCGAAGCGGCGCTCGGCGTAACGCCAGGCGATGAGCAAGGCGAGCAGCGAGTCGCGACCGCCCGACAAGGCGATGCCGATGAGCTTGAAGCGGTTCTTCTCGAAGTAGTCGCCGAGGCCGAGCGCCAACGCGTCGAGCAGCTCTTCGCAGAAGGCTTCACGTGCCTCGACGCGCGGCGCAGCCGGAGGCGGCAAGAAGAAGCTCACGCCCGGCGGCACCGGATACTTCAGCGTGCTGCGATCGGCGCCGCGCTCGAGCGCCTCGACGACGACCATCTTCTGCTCATTCGCCACGGCATGCACGGCGTCGCTGCGCCACGTCGTATTCTCGGCGCGCAGGCGCTGCGTGCGATCGAGATCGAGCACGGTCGTCTCGAAGCCTTCGACGAAGCGCGCGCTCTCATGGAGCAGGCGACCGTTCTGAGAAACGAAGCCGCCGCCGTCGAAGATGAGCCCGTCTTGGCCGCCGACCTGGTTCGCGTACGCGATCGTGCACTGATTGTCCGACGAGCGCGTGGCGATCATCTCCCGCCGCGTCGATTGCACGCCGAGCCGGTACGGCGACGCGCTCACGTTGCAGACGATCTCGGCGCCGTGGTTGCAACGCCGGCGCATCGGACCGTCCGGCGTCCAGATGTCCTCGCACACTTCGACGCCGAGCACGCCCCAGTCGAAGCGAAAGAGCATGTCGCCGAGCGGCACGCCGTCCCAGACGTCTTCGCGCATGAACGGCGTGCCGCGGGTGAAGGTGCGCTTTTCGTAGAACACGTTGTACGTCGGCAGCTTTTCCTTCGGCACGAGCCCGAGCACTCGGCCGCGATGAACGACCGCTGCGCAGTTGTAGCGGTGCGCGCTCAACGCCACCGTTACGCCGAGCACGAACACCGTGTGCGATACCTCGAGCGCCTTGGCGAAGGCTTCGAGCTCTTTTCGCTGCACCTCGACGAACTTGTGCCACTGCACGAGATCTTCTGGCGGATAGCCGCTGACGAGCTGCTCCGGAAACACCGCGAGTGTCACGTGCTCGGCGCTCATCTTGTCGGCCATCGCCCGCGCGCGCTGCACGTTCGAGCGCACGGCGCCGACGGTGGTCTTCACGTTCGCCAAAGCCACTTTGATGAGGCGCATACGGTCTCCTTTATATGAGGCGCACGCCGGCCGCGCGCATCTCGGACAGCGCGCGCTCGACGTCGCCCTGTTGCAGCTCGACGCCGCGGCAGCCTCTGACGACGACCTCGGTCTCGAAGCCGAGCTTCACCGCGTCGAGCGCGGTGAACTTCACGCAGTAGTCCGTGGCCAGCCCGAGCAAGGTCACGCGATCGACGCCGCGCGCTTGCAGCCACGCGCCGAGCCCGGTCGCTTGGCGGTGACCGTTGTCGAAGAAGCCGCTGTAGCTGTCGATGCTCGGGTTCGTGCCCTTGTGAAAGATCTTCTCGATGCCCTTCTGATCGAGAGCAGCGGCGAGCTCGGCGCCCTTGGTGTTCTGCACGCAGTGCGCCGGCCACATCACCTGCGCGAGTCCCTCGAGCTCGATGACTTCCCCGACCTTGCGATCGTTGTTCACGGCGAAGCTCTTGTGATCTTTCGGGTGCCAGTCCTGCGTGGCGACGACGAGCGAGAAGCGCTTCTGCTCTTCGTTCGCGACGGCGATCACCTGATCGCCACCCGTCACCGCGAGCGCGCCGCCCGGGAGGAAGTCGTTCTGCACGTCGATGATGATCAGCGCCTGCATGCTTCCCTCATTCAGAGCTCGAAGTTGAACCCGCGCTTCATCAGCGCCTGATACTTCTTCTCGTCGAAGCGAAACAACTGCGCGCGCCGATGGGTGACGCCGCTCTCGAGCTCGCCGGTGGCGACGACGAAGTCCATCTCGCCGAGCTTCTTCCTAAAGTTGCGCTTGTCGAGCGACGTGTCGAGCACCGTCTCGTAGAGCCGCTGCAGCGCGCTCAACGAAAACTTCTCGGGCAAGAGCTCGAAGCCGATCGGTTGATAGCGCACCTTCGCCCGCAACCGTTCCCGCGCGACGCGCAGGATCTCCTTGTGGTCGAACGCGAGCTTCGGCAGCGCGTCGAGCGCGAACCAATCGGCCTCGGCGGCGTCGCTCGCGGCCTTGGGCTGGTGCCCCTGCAAGTTGACGAGCGCGTAGTACGCCACGCTGACGACGCGCTCGCGCGGATCGCGATCGACGGCGCCGAAAGTATAGAGCTGCTCCAAGAAGACGTCGGCAAAGCCGGTCTCCTCCTTCAGCTCGCGGCGCGCGGCGGCGTCCAGGCTCTCGTCGATGCGCACGAAGCCGCCGGGGAGCGCCCACATGTCCTTGAACGGCGGCAGCCCGCGCTTGATGAGCAGCACCTTCAGCGCTTTCTCGTCGCGACCAAAGACCACGCAATCGACCGCGAGCGCTGGGCGTTCGTACTTGTACGTCGCCATCGTCAGCCCACCTCGTCACGCAGGTGCTCCGCGAGGAGCGGCGCCAAGCTCTCGACGCGCAACTGAGGACCGGCGAGCGCGCGCGCCCGCGGATGCGAGTCCGTACATGCGAGCTTCGAGATGAGCCCGCTCGCGGTGATCTTTTGCAGGGCGTCTTCCGGGAACACGCCGTGCGTCGCGATCGCCGAGACGTCTGCAGCACCGGCGTCTCGGTACGCTTGCGCCGCCTTCAGGAGCGACGAGCCTGTCCTGATCATGTCGTCGTAGATGACGACGCGCTTGCCTTGCACCTGGGCGCTCACCGCCGCCACTTCGGTCTTGCGATCGTCAATACGCCGCTTGAACACGAACGACGCGCTGACCGAGAGGTCGTTGGCGAGCGACTCCACCCACTTGGCGCGGCCGGCGTCAGTGCAGGCGAGGACGAAGTCGTTCGTGCCGGCGAGCTCTTTTGCCAGGCGCAGAACAATCGGCTTCGCGTAGACGTGAAAGGGCCGCACGTGGCCCTCGAAGTAATAGGTGATCGCGTCGACGTGCAGGTCGACCATCAAGACACGCGTGCCGGCGCCGGACGGCGGGATCGACGAGAGCAAGCGTGCGCGCGTCTTCGCCGTCACGACTTCGCCCGCTTTCATGGCGCGCTCCATCGTCGCGTAGCCGAAGTACGGAATGACGATGGTCAGCGTGTGCGAGCCGTATTTCGCGAGCGCGCAGGCGGCGTCGTAGAGCTCCATGGTGTCGCTGTCGCTGATCGTGCCGCCTACGAGCACCACGTCGCGCGCGCGAACGTCGTCGACGATGCGTTGGTAGCGCTCTCCGTCCGGGAACTGCTTCTGCTCGACGGTGCCGCGCTGAAACCCGAGCGCGCACAGGGCGTCGGCGAGGTACGCATACGAACGCGTGGCGAAGACGAGCTTCATGACACCCTCTTCAGCGTCGGCCGCCGCGCTTCCTGCACGAGGCGCACCTTCTCTTCGAAGAGCCGCGCGTCGAGGCCCACCGGATAGACATGCGGATTCAGGAAGCGCCGGATCGTGGGATGCAAGCGATCGAGCTGCGCGCGTGCCTTGGCGCGAACGTCGGCGAGCGGCGGTGCTTTGCCCACGCGCTGCCCGTTCGTCATCACCGGCACGAGCAGATCCTCGAAGTGCAAGTCGTCGGCGAGCACCGTGCGCTTCGTAACGTCGACGGGATCGACGATCGTCGTTCCGGCCTTCGGCGCGTGGTCGACGTCGAAGATCGCGTCGGCGACAAAGCGGGCATCGTTGCTGTAACGCCGCACCTGCAAGCGACCCGGGTTCGAGGTCTTCACCGCTTGCTCCGAGATCTTCACCTTGTGCTGCCACTTGCCGCGCTCGTCTTGGATCGCGGCGAGCTTGTAGACGCCGCCGAGCGCCGGCTGATCGTAGGCCGTCACGAGCTTCGTCCCCACGCCCCACACGTTGATCGTGGCGCCTTGCTGCTTCAGGTTCTCGATCAGCATCTCGTCGAGATCGTTGCTCGCCACGATCTGCGTCGCCTCGAAGCCCGCGGCGTCGAGGAGCTTTCGCGCTTCGATCGACAAGTACGCGAGGTCGCCCGAGTCGAGGCGGATCCCGAGCAGCTTGTGCCCGCCCGCGCGCAGCTCCTTGCCGACTTCAATCGCGTTCCGGACGCCCTCCAAGGTGTCGTAGGTGTCGACGAGGAAGACGCAGTTGTTCGGCATCGCCTTGGCATACTCGGCGAAGGCCGTGCGCTCGTCTTTGTGCGCCATGACCCAGCTGTGCGCGTGCGTGCCCTTCACCGGGATGCCGTAGCGCTTGCCGGCGAGGACGTTCGACGTCGCCGCCACGCCGCCGATGTAGGCCGCCCGCGACGCGCTCAGCGATCCGTCGATGCCCTGCGCGCGCCTCAGGCCGAACTCGAGCACCGGTTCGCCGCGCGCCGCTTCGCACACGCGCGCCGCCTTCGTGGCGATCAACGTCTGAAAGTTGATCATATTGAGCAGCGCGGTCTCGACGAGCTGCGCTTGAATGAGCGGCCCTTCGACGCGCAGCAAGGGCTCGTGCTCGAAGACTGCCGTCCCTTCCGGGATCGCGTGCACGTCGCAGGAGAAGCGCATCGCCGAGAGATACGAAAGGAACAGAGGATCGAAGAGCGCTTTGCCATCGGCGCCTGTCAGCGTCCGCAAGTACTCGACGTCGCTCGCATCGAAGCGCAAGCCTTCGAGCCAGCGCAGCACGTCGTCGAGCCCAGCGGCGATGGCATAGCCGCCGCCGAACGGGCGCTTCCTGAAGAACAGCTGAAACGCGGCCCGCCGTTCGCCGATGCCGCCCTTGAAATAGCCCGCCGCCATGGTCAACTGGTAGAGATCAGTGAGGAGCGACAGGCTTTCAGTATTCATAGTGTAAACCATACACTAACATTGGGCTCATGACAACGATTGCATACATCACCGACGTCGAAGGGCAATGGCCGAAGGTCGAAGACTTCGCCCAGGACAACGCCCTGGTGTCGCTCGCGGGCGAGACGCTCACCGTGCAAAACGGCGCCCGGCTGGTCTTCGGCGGCGACGCGATCGATCGCGGCCCTAACGGGCGCAAGGTCATGCGCGCGCTCCTCGACGTCAAGCGCAGGCAGCCGGACCAAGTCGTGCTGCTCGCCGGCAACCGCGACATCAACAAGCTGCGGCTCTGGCGCGAATTGCAGGGCCACTTCTTCGACCCCGTCCCTGACGATCTCCAAGGCGCCGACGCCGCCACGGTCCTGCGCTGGATCTTCAAGTACACGATGGGCGCCGGCCAAGGCTTCGTGCACCGGCAAGCGGAGCTCGCGGCGGAGGGCGAGGACGCGAGCGATCTGGCTGTGCCGCAAAGCTTCCTCGACGACGTGCGCCCGGGCGGGTTGCTCGCCGAGTACTTGCGGGCCTGCACGCTCGCGCACCGAGAAGGCGCCACCCTCTTCGTTCACGGCGGCGTCACCCATGAGAGCCTGGGCCACGTGCCCGGCCTCGCGCGCATCGACGATCCGGACGCTTGGGCCGCGGCGCTCAACGCCTGGTACGCCGGCAACATGGCTCTTTATTATGATCGCGCCGTCAAAGACCCGCAGCACGCCGGTTGGAACGAGCTCATCGCGTATCAGGCGCCGGTCAAGCTCAGCCGCCGCAACCAGGCGAGCGTCGTCTACGGGCGCACTGCCGACGACCAGGGAAATCCGCACCTGCCAGATGATCAGACGATGAAGCGCCTGACAACCGCGAAGATCCACCGCCTGATCGTCGGCCACACGCCGAGCGGCGACGCGCCGAGCATCCTGCGCGCCCCGGACTTCGAGCTCGTCTTCGCCGACAACTCGTACTCGCCGCTCGAGCACGGCAATCGGCTGATCGTCACCGACGACGCGATCGACGTCCGCGCCCGGGCGCGCCTCTTCGAAGGCAAAGAAGTCGACGTCGCCTTCGCGCTGAAGCACGCCGATCGCCAGACGCTCATCGGCCTGCGCGACGAAAAGAGCGGGCACTTGGTCAAGGGCAAGAGCGCCGACGGCCGCTACCTCTTGCAGCGCTTCGGGGAGCAGTACCGGCTCGAGCAACTGGCCGAGGGCCTCGACGCGCTGCAAAAACGACCGCTCGCACCACCCACGTAGTCAACGTCACGGACGTCAAACGCAACGGTAGCCAAAGCCGATCGCACTATGCTAGCCGCCGGGCCGCGCCATGGGCCGAATCATCGCGGTGTGCAATCAGAAGGGCGGCGTCGGCAAGACGACGACCACCGTCAACCTCGCGGCCTCGCTCGCGGCTGGAGAGAAGCGCGTCCTCGTCATCGATCTCGATCCGCAGGCGAACGCCACGAGCGGGCTCGGCGTGCAAAAGGGCTCCGTGCAGCTCGGCACCTACCAAGCGTTGCTCGGCGACGCGCAGCCCGCGCAGTGCATCGTCCGCACCGCGCTCGACACCTTGCACTTGTTCCCAGCGACCGCCGATCTCACGGCCGCCGAAGTCGAGCTCGTCAGCGAGCTCGCGCGAGAGATGCGACTGAAGCGCATGGTCGAGCCGCTGCGCAACCACTACGATTACATCTTCATCGACTGCCCACCGTCGCTCGGGCTGCTCACCGTCAACGCTTTGACCGCGGCCGACAGCGTGCTCATCCCGCTGCAGTGCGAGTACTTCGCGCTCGAAGGGCTGAGCCAGTTGATCAACACCATCGAGCTCGTGCGCAGCTCGCTGAACACCACCCTCGATCTCGAAGGCATCCTGCTCACCATGTTCGACCCGCGCAATAACTTGGCGCACCAGGTGGTCGACGACGTGCGCGGCCACTTCGAGAAGAAGGTGTTCAGCACGGTGATCCCGCGCAACGTTCGCCTGTCCGAGAGCCCGTCGTTCGGCAAGCCGGTCTTGCTCTACGACATCGCCTCGCGCGGCAGCCAAGCGTATCTGCAGCTCGCCGACGAAGTGCTCGCCCGCCGCGAACAAGCCGTTCCGGCCGAGCGTCGCGCGCAGTAGGTTCTTCGACACAGGAGCAGACGATGAGTGAAGCAGCGAAGAAGAAGGTGCTCGGCCGTGGTCTTTCAGCGTTGATCCCGAGCGCGCCCCAGTCGCTCGGCCACGAGCTGAACAAGAAGGGCCTGCTCACCGTCGCCATCGAGCGCGTCGTGCCGAACGATCGCCAGCCGCGCTCGCACTTCGACGCCGCCGCCTTGGATGAGCTCGCGCAGTCGATCCGTGAAAACGGCGTGCTGCAGCCGATCCTCGTGCGCAAGCTGGACGAGAAGGAATACCAGATCATCGCCGGCGAGCGGCGGTGGCGGGCGGCGCAACGCGCGGGCCTCCACGAAGTGCCGGTGATCGTCAAAGAGCTCGACGACCGCGCTGCGTTTGCCATCGCGTTGATCGAAAACATCCAGCGCTCGGACTTGAACGCCATCGAAGAAGCGCTCGCTTACGAACGTCTGCTCGACGAGCACGAGTTCACGCAGGAGGCGCTCGCGCAGCGCGTCGGCAAAGATCGCTCGACGATCACGAACAGCCTGCGCCTGTTGAAGCTGCCTGAGCGCGTGCGCACCTTCGTGGTCGAAGGCAAGCTGTCGATGGGCCACGCCCGCGCGCTGCTCGGCTTGGAAGAGCCGAAGCAGATCGAAAAGGCCGCGCTCGAGCTCGTGCAAAACGGCGGCAGCGTGCGCGACGCGGAAAAACTGGTGCAGAAGCTAAAGGCCGGCAATGATGCCCAGCCACAAGAGAAGAAGAGGCTGTCGGCCGAGGCATTGGCCTTGATCGACACATTGCAGAGCGCCCTCGGGACCCGCGTTCGTCTGGTCGAGAACGAAGGGAAGGGGAAGATCGAAGTTGATTTTCACTCGCTCGCCGAGTTGGATCGTTTGGTCGATCGCTTGTTGAAGAACTAGGAGAGTCGAACCATGGCCGTGCTGAAGCGTGAAGATGAGAACCGTTCGTCCGCCTCGGTGGCCATGTCAGACGTCCACACCATCCTCGGCCCCGAGAGTCGCTTCCAAGGCACGCTGTCCTTCGAGGGCACCGTCCGCATCGACGGCAACTTCAAAGGCGACATCAACACGAGCGACGTGCTCGTCGTCGGCCAAGGCGCGCTCGTCGAAGCCGAGATCAAGTGCGGCAGCATCGTCATCAACGGCGAGGTGCGCGGCAACATCACGGCGAAGACCGCGGTCGAGATCCACGCGCCGGGCAAGGTGCGCGGCAACATCACGACGCCCGTCCTCGTCATCGATCGCGGCGTCATCTTCGAAGGCAACGCCAAGATGGACAACCTGGACGCCGCCAAGATTGCGTAGCGGCGTCTTCGCGCTCTGCCTCGTCGCCTGCGCTGGCAACGGCGCCCCGCCTGTCGTTGCCTCCTCCGAGCCTGGGTCTCTTCCCGCGAGCGAGCCTGCGGAAGTCGCGCTGCCAACGGCGACCGTCACCCCGCTGCCCTGCGCGCTTTCGGATCTGCGCGCGTACTATCAGAACGGCCGCTGGAAAGACGGCGAGATGGTGGCGCAGCGCTGCCTGCAAGACAACCCGCTCGCCACCGAGGCGCGGATCACGCTCGTGCGCATGTATCTGATGCGCGCCTACGCCGCCAAAGAGCCGCGCTGGCTCGACGAGGCGCGCCGTCAGCTGCGCATGATCGCGGCGGATCCGCAGTACACCCACGAGGCCTCCGAGCTCAGTCTGCTCATCGATCAACCGACCATCGAGTGACCGCAGGCGACGCACAATGTGCGGAAAAAAGGCCTCGCTGTGGTAGCCTTCTGGGACATGTTACGTCCTCTTCGCCTGCTCATGGGCGCGGCGCTGCTCCTGTCGTTCGCGCACTGTAAACGTCAACCGACCGCCGCTGCCGGCGGCACCATCGTCCTCTCCATCGACTCATCGCGGCCGATCGATCGCATCGCGCTGAAGGCGATCGACAAGGACGGCAACAGCGCCGAGTTCAGCTTCGAGACCGGCGGCCGCGACCTCACGAAGGAGCCCGCGACCGGCGAAGTCGTCCCGGGGCCATCGATCAAGACCGGGCCGGTGTCGTTCATCGGCTTCGGCTTCGCGCAGACGAGCGTCACCGCCGTCGTCTCGGGCCGCGCCGACGCCGAGTTCCTCGCCGGGCAAAGAACCAACGTGCGCCTCAGCCTGCAGGGCGATCGCATCGACGTCGATCAAGACGGCCACATCAAGCAGGAAGACTGCAACGACAACAACTCCGCGCAGAACCCGTTCCTCGCCGAGAAGTGCAACAACAACATCGACGACAACTGCGACGGCTCGGTCGACGAGCGCTGTCCGGATTGCACGCCCGGCCAAACGCGCAACTGCTACACGGCGCTCGATCAAGCATCGCGCAGCATCGGCGAGTGCCGCGACGGCGTGCAGAGCTGCGTCAACGGGGCATGGAGCACGTGCGCGGGCTCGGTCACGCCGAACGTGCAGCTCTGTAACGGCAAGGACGAGAACTGCGATCGCTCGATCGACGAGGGCTGCCCGTGCCTCGCCGGCTCGCAGCGCTTCTGCTTCGGCAAGCAAGTGACGACACCCGGCGCCGCCGCGACCACGCTGACCAACGTGTTCGGCGAGTGCGTGGCGGGAACGCAGCGCTGCATCGGCACCTCGTGGGGCAAGTGCGAAGGCGCGACCTACGCGGTCACCGAGACCTGCGACGGCAAAGACAACGACTGCGACGGCGTCTTCGACAACGGCTTCGACGTCGACGGCGACGACTTCACGACTTGCGGCACGTACACGACGAAGAACGGCACGAAGTGCACGCACACGAACAACGGCGGCACCTCGCCGACGATGATCGACTGCGACGACGGCAACGCCGCGCGCCATCCGTGCAAGGTGGAGACGTGCGGCGACGGCAACGTGGACGACAACTGCGACGGCGCCGCGAACGAGTGTCAGGTGGCGACCGGCAACTGTGGTCCGCAAGGCTTCGTCGCCGGCTATGTCACCGACACGGCCGGCCGCTTGATGGCCGAGTGCCGATCGCTCGATCTCAACTACGGCACGCAGTGCGACACCGCGACGGCGCAGTGCAAGACCGCAGACGCGCAATGCACCGGCGTCACCGGACCTGCGGGCACGAACGTCGTCGGCACACGACCGACCTGCTTCGAGCCCGGCGGCTGTGTCGCGGGGCAGAAGTCGGCGCCGACCACCGGTGCGCCCGTCGTCACCGGCGATCCGTACAACGACTGCGGCGGGGTCGCGTGCGACGCGGGAACGCGCGTGTTCGCGAACTTCGCGACGACGGGCGGCAACTTCTTCGAAGCCGGCACAGGCTGGTTCCGCAACGCGGGCATGAGCCGCTACGAATGCCGCGCCATGCCGGACGTCGCAGCGAACGAAACCGAGTGCAACGGCAGCGGGAGCTGCAAGGGCGCGTCGCCCGTGGGCATCATCACCGAGTGCCGCGGCGACGATCCGGCGGCAACGATTTCGACCGCGGTCGGCACGGTCCTCTCGGGTGTCTCGGGCGCGGTCGTCCCGACGGGCTGCAAGGTTCCCTTGGCTGGGTCGTGCAAGACCACCGCTGGCGGCACCGTCACCCTGCCGGGCGTCGCCAACGTACCCGACGGTAATCCGGATCCGCTCTCGCGGTGCTCCGGCAGCTCGGCAGCTTGCGACGGCGCCGTCACCCACACTTGGGGCGGCGCTGACAACGATTGCTCGTGGGTCACCACGCCGCCGCCGGCGATCAACAACTGCGTCGGCGGCAATTGCGACATGACGATCTCAGTCGCGATCTGCGCGCCGAGTGGTCCGACAGGCGTGCAGACGACCACGTACACGGCGCTCGATCCGTCGTGCCGCATCATCGGCGCCTGCAACGCAACAATCACCGATGTCGTCACGCCATCGACGGACCTCACCTTCAACGCCAACGGCGGCGTGCGCGCTGGAACCGGCGCCGCCGGCCCGCCCGGATGTCAGGGCGTCGGAACGACCTGCTACGACAGCGGCCAAGGCGGCGGCCAAGCGAACCCATCATGCGGCCAATGCGATCGGGCCGCGTATGCGTGCGGCCGCAATTGCATCACCTGTAACGGCGCCGCCGATTGCCGCCGCGGCTATCAAGCAAACGGAAACTTCGACGCGGTCTCGGCCGGCCAAGGCACGGCGCACGATTGCCTGTGCCCAATCTCGGGCCTCCCCGGAAACCTCACGGCTGGCTTCGCTTGCAACGGCACCTGCTGTGCTGCGAACCGCGCCTGCATCGACGGGGTGTGCCAAGGCTCGGCACCGAGCGGCAGTCTCATCGCTTGCGGCAACGGCGGCACGGGCAGCGAAGCGAACGCGACTTGCGATGGACGCACAGAGATCTGCAACGTCGACATCGTCAACCCGACGATCAACGGTGGCGAGACGGCGCGCGCACCGTTCAAGTGCCAACCGGCGAGCGGCAACGCGGCGTGCAACCAACGCATCTGTGCTGCCGGCCAGTATTGCAGCAACGTCACCAACTCGATCTGCCAAGATTGCCAGACGAACGGCGACATCCCCTGCAATCACAACTGCTGCGACCCCGCCTCCGCCGAGGCTTGCACGAGCTTCACGAACTCGACTTGCTCGACTTGCGGCAGCGTGCAGCAAGCGTGTGGCACCGCGTGCTGCACCGGCACTGACCGCTGCGGCGCAGCGCCGAACTGCGTCACGTGCATGAACCACGCGGCGTGTGGCCTCTCTGGAAGCGCGTGTACGTTCCCTGCCAAGTGCTACGCGACGGCGGCGACTGGAGCGTGCGCGAGCTACAACTGCACGGACGTGCCGAACTGCGGGTCGACGACGAACTGCGGCAACGGTTTCTCCGGCGACACCGCGTGCGGCGCGCTGCAGAAGTGCTGGGGCAACATCGCGTCGCCGGACTCGTGCGACGACTACAGCTGTCAAGCGTGCAACTCGGACAACCACTGCGGCCCCGGCAACGGTGCCGATAGCTGCACTTTCCCCGCGAAGTGCTATGCGAACAGCTCGCCCGGTGCGTGCGCGAGCTACAACTGCACGAACGTCACCAATTGCGCGACGACGGCCAACTGCGGCGACGGCCACTCGGGCGACGCGGCCTGCAGCGGTGGAGCGCTCGGCAAGTGCTGGAGCAACATCGCGGTCGCCGATTCATGCGATGATCTCAGCTGCCAAATGTGCAACACGAACCTGCACTGCGGCGCGGGAAACGGCACGAGCGACGTATGCCCGAGCACGTCCAACGGAACGACGCGATGCAACGCGTTCCAAAACGCCGGCGCCGCGTGCGCCGATTGGCGATGCGACAGTTGCTCGGGCGACAACGGCAACACGACCTTCTGCGGAACGACCGGCGCTGTGTGCCCCATCGCCAACCACGTTTGTCAGACCGCCGTGACGACGACGAAAGCGCAGTTCAACGCCACTCACGCGAATGCGTTGTGCGCGGACTACAGCTGCCAACTGAAGACCACGACCGGCGCTGCGGGTGCCCCCGGGGTGCACCTCGGGCCAGGCAATGCGCCGCAGGCGACTTGCTGCGGGCGCAACTGCGTCGTGTGCCCAGTGAGCTGCAACTCGAACGGCACGGCCGGCGACTTCTCCGACGATTTCTGTAACTGAATACGCGGAGGCGCCGCTACTTCATCACCCCGACGAGCCACAGCGTGAGCTCCGGCACGAACGAGATCAACATCAGCGCGCCGAGCATCACGATGATGAACGGGATCGCCGCCATCGTCACCTGCATCACGCTCTTCTTGAAGTAGCTCGCCGCCACGTAGAGGTTGATGCCGAAGGGCGGGTGCGCGAAGCCGATCTCCAAGTTGACGACGAAGATGATGCCCAAGTGGATCGGATCGAGATTGTACGGCGCGGCGCAGGCGATCGGCACGATCAACGGCGCGAAGATCACGAGCGCCGAGAAGATGTCCATGATCGAGCCGACGACCAAGAGCAGCAAGTTGATCGCGAGGATCATCCCGGTGCGCGTGTGGACGATGCTCTTCAGATGCTCGGTGGCGAGATCCGGGATCTGCTCGTCGACGATGTAGTTCGTGAACGCCATCGCCAAGAACAAGATGACGAGGATCGACGCCACCAAGGTGCCGGCGTCGACCATGATGCGCGGCAGATCGCGCACCTTGATCTCCTTGTGCACGAAGATCTCGACGATGAGCGCGTACATGACGGCGACCGCCGCCACTTCGCTGACCGTCGCGATGCCGCCGTAGATGCCGACGAGCAGGATCACCGGCAACGCAATGGCGAAGGCGCCCTCGCGAAGCGACTTCTTCACCTCCGCGAACGCGAACTTCTCGCGCGGGATCTTCGCGCGCTTGCCGTAGATGACCGCGTAGAGCATCAGCGCGAGCACGCAGACGATGCCGGGCACGATGCCGCCGATGAAGAGATCGCGGATGTCGGCGCGGATGCCGGGCTGTACGCCGGCCATGACGCCGTAGATGATCAACGGCAACGACGGCGGCACCAAGATGCCGATCGCGCCGCAGGACGTGATGAGGCCGAGCGAGAAGCTCTCCTTGTAGCCCTGGCGACTCAAGCCCGTGAACAAGATGCCGCCGATCGCGATGATCGTGACGGCCGACGATCCGCTCAACGCCGCGAACACCGTCGACGCAAGGATCATCGCGAGCGCGAGACCGCCCGGGAGCCAGCCGACCAACGCGCGCGCGATGTTCACCAAGCGCCGCGAGGTGCCGCCCGCGGTCATGATGCTGCCGGCCAAGGTGAAGAACGGCAGCGACACCAAGATCGCCGCCTCTTTGATCTTCCACATGCCGGTCATCACCGGGATGCCAGCCGCGAGCACGCCTTCGCCGCCCGCGAGGGTGAAGAAGCCGAGCGTCATCAGCGCGATCGCCAAGAACAGCGGCAGACCGAAGCTGGCGGCGGCGAAGAACGAAAGGACGATCGCTAAAGCGCTCACTGCGGCGCACCGCCGGCCGGCATGCTCGTCACGCCGTGCGCCGCCGCGCTCTGGTCGACGAGGTGCGAATAGTCGCCGGTCGCGAGCGCTCGGCCGTCGAGCAACGCGTTCAGCACGAAGTGAAGCGCGCAAAGCACGAAGCCTGCCGGCACCACGGCTTGCAGCCACCAGTCGGGCACCTTCAGCGCCAACGAGATGGGATCATCGAACTCCATGTTCGCCTTCACCCAATGTCCGCCGGCGATGGCGAGCGCGGTCGAGAGCGCGGCGCCGAGCAGCGACGTCAGCATCGACACGACGGCGCGCGGCGCGTTCTTCAAGAGCTTCGACATGAGGTCCATCGAGATGTGCCGGCGCGTCGCCGTGGCCAGCGCGGCGCCCGCGAAGGTCGAGACGATCATCAACGCAAGCACGAGCGGCGTCACCCAGGGCACGTCGATGCCGAGCGGCCGCGCGCCGATGGCGACGGCGACGGCGACGAGCATGCCGAGCAAGGCCGCGAGCATCACCGCCTTCTCGAACGCCATCAGAACGGCGCTCACCCGATCGATGACGCGCTTCATTTCTTACCTGCGCGAAAGTCCTTCAGCGCCTTCTGCACGCGGTCGTACCACTCGCGCGGAAAGGCGTTCTTGGCGATCAGCGCGTCGGCGACGCCGGCGGTCTTCTTGCGCAGCTCTCCGCGCTCGGCGGCCGTCAGCTTGTTGATCTCGATCTTGCGCTCTTTGAAGCCGCGAAACAGCTCTTCGTCGAGGCCGCGCACGTTGATTCGCGCTGACTTCTGCAGCGTGTCCTTCATCGCGAGCATCATCTGCTTCTGCTCGTCCGGCAGCTTCTGCCAAAACTTCATGTCGAACACGACCGCCGCCGGCTGATAGGTGTGGTTCGAGTCGGTCCAGTACTTCGTCTGCGTGAACCACTGCGCGCCGGTCGCAAAGATCGGCGTGGTCATGAACGCGTTCAGGAGGCCGGTCTGCAGCGCGGACAGCACCTCCGGCACAGCGAGCACCTGCGCCGTCGCGCCGAACGCCTTCACCGTCTCGATGCTGACGTCGGACTCTTGCGCGTACATCTTGAGCCCCTCGAAGTCCTTCGGCGTCTTCAGCACGCGCACCGAGTTGCCAAAATCGATCCAGCCGTTCTCCGCCCAACAGAACAAGAAGAGGCCCTTCTTCTCCATCGCCTGGGTGAGCTCGGTGAGCAGCACTTTGTCCATGACGTAGTCGCTCTCGGCGTTGTCATCGAACAGGAACGGGAGCTCTAGGAGCTGCAGCTCCGGCACGACCGCTGCCATGCCGCCCGTGGAGAAGCCGCCGCCGGTCAGCTGGCCGAAGCGCATCTTCTGCAGCATCGCGCGCTCGTCGCCTTGCTTGCCGTCGAGGTAGATCTTCACCTTCACCTTGCCGCCGGACTTCTCTTCGACCTGCTTCTTGAAGTCTTGCAGCAGCTTCGACCACGGCGTGTTGTCGGGCGCGAGCGTGCCGAACTTCAACGCGTCCTGCGCGAACGCCGGCACGCAGACGAGCGACAGCGCCAGAAAGACGAGCGCTCTCATTCGAAAAACTCCTTCGTCTTCGTCATCAGCTCTTTCGCCTCGGTGCGCGCCAGGTTGTTCACCAGGCGCACGATCGATCCCGGGGGATCCTCCGGCGCGTCGATCGCTTTTTGCAGCAGCGACGTGAACATCGCCTGATCCTCGGCGTCTTTGGCGTAGTAGCGCGCTTGCGTCACGTTGTGCGCCGGCATGCACTCGGGCGAGAGGGACATCGCGTGCTCGTAAGCGGCGACGGCCTTCTTCGGATCGCGGCCGGCAAAGCCCGGGATGACCACCCAGTAGCCCATGAAGAAGCGATCGGCGCCGCCGCAGTGCGACTTCGGCGCGACTTCGTTCGTGCGATCGAGCAAGGCCTTCACCTTCGGGATGTCGATCGCGGCGCGGATGATGCCGTAGAGCTCGCCCCACTTCGCCCAGTTCAGGCCGGTCCACAGCATCGCCAGCGCGTCTTGCTCGCCGAGCAACGCGGTTTGCTTCGCCATGTCGTTGTCCTTCTCGTACGCGGCGCGGAAGGTCGGGTTCTGCCCGAGCGCGCGCAGCCCGTACTCGCGGCCCTTGAGCCACGTGGCGAGCCGGGCGTCTTTGTCATTCTCCGTCAGCACGTCATTGCCGTGCATGAAGCGCAGCATCGCCGCGTTGACGAGCGCCTCTTTGTGATCGGGCGCGAGCGCGAGCACGTCCTCGTAGAGCTTCAACGTGGGCGCAATATCCTCACGCTTCGTCGCGGCCGCGAGCGCAGCGTTCGCTTTGTCCATCAAGAGCTGCACCTGCGCGAGATCGCCGTGGGTCGCCTGCGACGAAGGCAGATCGGGGCCCGCCGCGCAGGCCACGAAGAACAAGGCAACGAGCACAAGCAACGATTTCATTCGGAGCAATCCTCTCATCCGTCGAGCTCGGGGTGGTGCACCTTCAGGTACGCGCGCAAACGCTCTTCGACCTCGAGCGGCGAACAAGTCATCAGCAACTCATCGACGAGCCGGCGGCAGTCGGTGAACGAGCTGTCACGGACGATCTTCTTCACCCACGGGATCGCCGTCGCGTTCATCGACAGCTCGGTGATGCCGAGGCCGAGCAGCACCGGCGTGTGGATGGCTTCGGCCGCCATCTCGCCGCACACGCAGACCGAGATGCCTGCGTGCGACGCCGCTTCGGTCGTCTGGGCGATGAGCCGCAGGATCGCCGGGTGCAGCGGCCGATACATGTGGGCGACGTGCTCGTTGCCACGATCGATCGCCAGCGAGTATTGAATGAGATCGTTAGTGCCGATGGCGAAGAAGTCGACCTCTTTGGCGAGCAAGTCCGAGACGATCGCCGCCGCCGGGGTCTCGACCATGATCCCGACCGGCACGTCGGCCGAGTGTTCGATCCCTTCGGCACGCAGCGTCTGGATCTCGGCGCGGATGAGCTGCTTCGCCGAGTGAATCTCGCTGACGTCGGTAATCATCGGCAGCATCAAGCGCACCGGAAATTCGGCAGCCACGCGCAAGATCGCGCGGAGCTGCGTGCGCAAGAGCTCCGGCTGCTGCAGGCACAAGCGGATCGCGCGCAGGCCGAGCGCCGGGTTGCGCTCTTGCACCTTGTGCGCTGTCGAGAACAGCTTGTCGCCGCCGAGATCGAGGGTCCGGATGGTCAGCGGCCTGCCGGCGAGGCGCCGCGCGAGGTCGCGATAGTTCTGCAGGTGCTCTTCTTCGGTCGGCGTCGTGGCGCGGCCGACGAAGAGGAACTCCGTTCGGTAGAGGCCCACGCCTTCGCCGCCGTGCGAGAGCACCGCGTCGGCTTCGAGAGGCAGCTCGACGTTGCCGAAGATGCTGACCTTGTAGCCGTCTTTGGTGTGCGCCGGCGTCAGCGACGCCCTGATCGCATCCTTCTCTTTCGTACGCGCGCGCTGCTCGGAGTCCTTCGCCGTCGAGATTTGCTTCGCCGTCGGCGAGAGGATCACCTCGCCGGTGAAGCCGTCGATGACGATGCGATCGCCGGTGCCGGCGATCTGCAGCATGCCAGGCAGCCCGACCACAGCCGGGATGTCGAGCGAGCGCGCGACGATCGCGGCGTGGCTCGTGCGCGAGCCGGCCTCGGTGATCAGCCCGCGCACGCGAAAACGCGTGAGCTGCGCGGTGTCGGCCGGCGAGAGATCGTGGGCGACGACGACGACGTCTTCGGGCAGGTCATCGGCTGCGAACACCTGCGCTTGGCCCATCAAGTTACGCAGGATGCGCTCGCCGACGAAGTCGATGTCGCTGCCGCGCTCGCGAAAGTAGTCGTGCGCGAGCCCTTCGAACATCGAGCGGATGCGCTCGATCGTCTTACGCAGCGCCCACTCGGCGTTGATCGTCTCTTCGCGGACGAGGCTTTTCACCCCTTCGACGAAGACGGCGTCGTTCAACATGAGCAAGTGCGCTTCCAAGATCAGCAGGTGCTCGCCGCCGTCGGCGCCGCTCAGCCGATCGCGGATCTCGCGGATCTGCCGCGTACTGAGCGCCACCGCGGCTTCGAAGCGCTCGAGCTCCTTCGGCACTGCCTCCTGATCGAGGTGAAACTGCGGCGGTGCGTCGAGGCCCGCGTTGACGACGTAGACCGTGCCCTGGGCAATGCCCGGCGAAGCACCGATCCCTTTCAGTCGCCGCGAGGTCGCGCGTCGCAAACGTTCTCTCCAAATCCAGCCAATTTCGGAATACAGAGCCTTGTACGTAGGAGCTGGGGTCGATGCAAGCAGGCGTTCTCTACGATTGCCAGGCGTGCGGCGCGTGCTGCACGAACCCGGACGAGAACCGGCGCGAGGGCTTCACCGCCTACGTCGACGTGGCGCCTGGGAGCCCCTTGCTGAAGCGGGCGCACGTCATCAAGCGCTTCGTCGTCGTCGACGATCGCGGTGCGCACATGCGCCTCGATCCGGCCGGGCGGTGCAGCGCCCTCAAAGGCAAGCTCGGGGTTCGTGTGTCGTGTCAGGTGTACGCCGACCGACCGCGCGGCTGCCGCTTGGTCGAGGCGGGATCACCCCGATGCCAGCAGGCGCGGCGCGAGCGGGGCATCGGGCGGGAGAGGCGCGCTCAGTCCTCGTGAAACTTCTCTGCGATCAACGTGCCGAGCGCGGTCAGCGCCTTCTCCGCGTCGCCACCGATGCAACGCACGTGGATGGTCGCGCCCCGCGCCGCCGCGAGCGACAGGATGCCCATGATGCTCTTGCCGTTCACTTCGACGTCGTCGCGCTTGACCCAAATCTCGGCGCTGAACTTGCCGGCGGTCTGGACGAACTTGCCCGCGGCGCGCAGGTGCAAGCCGAGCTCATTGTCGATGGTGAAACTTTTCTCCGCGGCGGGGCGCCCGTCCGAAGCCATTATTCGCAGTCTACCCGATCACTGGCACTTGAATGACGTTTATTGACTGAGAAATTCGCTGGCGACGGAGATGTTTTTTTGCCCGTAGTACTTGATGAGCCGCGCCATCTCTCCGAGGGCCGCCGGGGGCGTCGACACGCTGCGCGAGGTCGCGAGCTTCAGGAGCATCGGCAGGTTGACGCCCGTCAGCACCTCGACCTTGCCCTCGGCGAGCAACGACAGGCCTAGGTTCGCCGGCGTGCCGCCGAACATGTCGGTGAGGATGAGGATGCCTTCGCTGTCGTCGACCCGATCGACCGCGGCCTGGAAGCGCGCCTGCATCTCTTCGTTGGTGCTGACGCCGTCGACGCTCACGCTGACGCAGCGCTGAATCTCGCCGACGACACGCTCCGCCGTCCGCACGAGCTCGTGGGCCAATTCTCCGTGCGACGCGACGATGATGCCGATCATGGTGCTCCCGACCGTCTGAGCCGACTAACGCTCGATGTCGCGGTGGCGGACGCCGATCAAGGCGCCGTCGACGACCATCGGATGTGCCAACACTTGGTGCAGATGCTCAACCAGCGTCACCGAGCGATGCTTCCCGCCGGTGCAACCGATCGCGACGGTCAGGTATCGTTTTCCCTCCCGCTGGTAAAGGGGCACCAAGTGACGCAGCAGGTCATGCACCCGACCCAAGAATTCGCCCGCGTTCGGGTCGGCCATCACGTAGTCGCGCACGCGGCTGTCGGCGCCGGTGAACGCCTTCAGTGTCGGCTCGAAGAAGGGATTCTTCAGGTGGCGCACGTCGAGCACGAGATCGGCGCCGACCGGCAAGCCGTACTTGTAGCCGAACGAGAGCAGCGTGATCGACATGCCGCGGCCGTCGCTCTGCGCGGCGACACCGTCTTTGATCAACTTGCTGAGCTCATGGCGGTTCAAGCTCGAGGTGTCGAGGATGCGCGTCGCGAGGTCGCGCACCGGAATCAACGCTTGCCGCTCGGCGACGATGCTCTCGACCAGCGTGTGGCCGTCGAGCGGGTGCCGGCGGCGCGTCTCGCTGAAGCGACGGATGAGCACTTCGTCGGACGCGTCGAGGAAGAGCACGTCGACGCTGTGGCCGGCGTCGCGCAGATCTTGCACCGCGCGCGGTACGTCTTCGAGCAGGTGACCGGAGCGCGCGTCTAACACGAGCGCGATGCGACTCCGGTGATCGCGCGCGTTCAAGCAGGCGTCGACGGCTTCCTTGGCGAGCCGCGGCGGCAAGTTGTCGATGCAGAAGAAGCCTTCGTCCTCGAGCGCCTGCACCGCCGTCGTCTTGCCGGATCCGCTCATCCCCGTGACGAGCGCGATCCACGCCCGCGCCGGCTCACTCGACGTCATCACCGACCTCGCCGGCTTCTTGCTCGCGGCGCTCGATCTCACGCGTCAATCGCTCCTGGAACGCGCGCGCGGCGTGGTGACCTTGCATCTTCAGCAGTTGATTGCGCGCGGCGACCTCGACGATGCCCGCCATGTTGCGGCCGGGCTTCACCGGCACCGTCAGCTTCGGCACGCGCACGTCCAAGATCTCGTAGTGCTCTTCGTCGATGCCCAAGCGCTCGTACTCGGCGTTCTCGTCCCAATCGACGAGCTCGATCACGATCTCGATCTTCTTGCGCTCGCGCACGGCGGCGACGCCGAACATGTCCTTGATGTTGATGATGCCGAGGCCGCGGATCTCCATGTGGTGCTTGATGAGATCGGATCCGGCGCCGTAGATCGAGTCGGTGCCCTTCGACTTGATCTCGACGATGTCGTCGGCGACCAAGCGATGGCCGCGGAGCACGAGGTCGAGCGCCGTCTCGCTCTTTCCGACGCCGGAATGGCCGAGCAAGAGCACGCCGACGCCGAGCACGTCGCACAAGACGCCGTGAACGCTGGTCGCGACCTGCAGCGTCTCTTCCAAGAAGTTCTGCACCCGCGCGATGCACGACGACGTCGGCAGCTGCGAGACGAAGAGCGCGGTCTGCGATTGCTCGGCTTCCTCGATCACCTCGGCCGGCAGCTCTTGGCCGTTCGTCACGACGACGGCGCAGATGCGCAGGTTGAAGAAGCGGCGCACCGCGTGGCGCAATTCTTTGGGCGAGAGCCGCATCAAGTACGTGAGCTCGGTGTTGCCGAGGATGTGCACGCGGTGCGGGTTGATCGACTCGACGTAGCCGGCGAGCGCGAGGCCTGGCTTCTGGATGCGCGGGCTGTCGATCTTGCGCTTGGTGCCGGCTTCACCCGCGAGCAGCGTCAGCTCGAGGCCGTGCTCGGTGTCATCGAGCAGGTCCTGGGCTGTGACGCGGTTGATCACCTGTCCAGGGTATCAGGAGGTAGCACCCGGAGGCAAAGCGGTTAGACTTGCTGCGTGAGCGCTGCCGCCCTTCGCTACGTCCGCCCAGACCTCGTGCTGAAGCAGCGCGTCGACGAAGAGAGCGGCGACGAGACCTACGTCATCAAGGATCGCGTCTCGAACCGCTACTGGCTCGTCGGGCCGATTCAGTTCGAGGTCGCGCGCATCTTCGCGCAGACCGGCAAGCCGTACGCAGCCCTCAAGCAGGAAGTGCAAGACTGCTTCGAGGACGAGGTCACCGACGACGACATCACGTCCGTCTACCAAGACTTCCACCAGCTCGGGCTCTTGCAGCTCGTGCCGGAAGAGGTCGCGCAGCGGCAGATCCCGTTGAAGCAGTACCGGGCCGCGCTCCGCCGCTTCGGCGTGACCATGCGCCGCGCGTCGCCGCCGTTGCAAGCGTATCTGCGCGAGGTCGAGGCGCCGAACGCAGACATGCTCGCGCTCTTCAACGCGCATCAGGCGCTGGCCCGAAAGTACCCCGACGACGCCTTGGTGCTGCGCGCCGGCGAGGCGTTCTTTGCGGCCGACGCGCAAGAAGTGAAGCGCAAGCAGATGGCACAGATGCCGCCCGTCGTGCGGCTGATGCGCGTGCAAAAACCGCTGATCGATCCGAACGAGCACTTCGATCGCTGGCTGCCGCGCCTGCGCTTCATCTTCACCCGCTGGTTCTTCGTGCTCACGCTGATCGTCAGCGCCTTCGGCTTCGCGATCTACGCCGCGCGCCTGCCGGAGCTCGCGAACATGATGACGGTCGTCGCGAGCAATATTCCGCTGCTCGTCATCTGCGCCGCGATCATGCTCTTCGTCCATGAGTGCATGCACGGCCTCACCTGCAAGTACTTCGGCGGCGAGGTGCGCGACATGGGCGTGATGCTCATGATGCTGACGATCCCCGCCGCTTACGCCGACGTGAGTGACGCGCACTTGTTCGAGTCGCGCAAGGCGAAGGCGTGGGTGACCTTCGCCGGCACCTATTCGTCCTTCGTCGTCGCCGCGCTCGGGACGCTGATCTGGAGCTACACCGAGACCGACACGATCCTGAACCACGCCGGGCTGATGTTCGCGATGAGCGGCTTCGCCGTCGTCTTCTCGAACCTGAACCCGCTGATCCCGCTCGACGGCTACTTCTTGCTCTGCGATCTCACGGGCATCGAGAACTTGCGCGAGCGCGCGATGCCCTACGCCCGCGCGTACATCGCGGCGCTGATCAACAAGAAGGCGCCAAAGCCCGCCGGGAGCCCAAAGGAGCGCACGATCTTCCTCGGCTTCTACGTGTTCGCCACGATGTATCAGATTTCATACGTCTTCGTGATGCTCTCGCTCGGCTGGATGACGCTCGTGCGCGGCGGCAACGTCGCCACGCTGATGCTCTTCTGCTTGCTCGTCTACGTCATGTACGCGCGACCCTACGGGCGAAAGCTCTGGCAGCTCAGGAAGAACCAGCCGCACGCGTTTGCGATGGCGATGAGCGCCGCGATGATCTTGCTCGCGCTGGCGATCTTCGTCCCACGCGAAGCGAAGGTCACGATCGACGCGAAGGTCGTTCCTGGCGTGCACCGCGAGCTCAGCGTGGGTGAGACGGCCACCGTACGCAGGCTGGTCGCGCACGCCGGTGAATGGGTCGACAAGGACGCGCTGATCATCGAGCTCGGATCCGAGGAGCTCGAGATCGAGACGATGCGCGCGAAGTCGGAGCTGATGCAGGTAGAGAGCGAGCTGCAAAACCTCGGCAAAGGTCCGCAGGAGGAGCTGGTCAACGCGTACGAAGAGCAGGCTCGCAGCGGACGCTTGGAGCAGATGCGTCGCTTCGCCGCCCAGTCACGGCTCGAAGGTGAGCTCGCGCTCGGCGTCGCCACAGTTTCCTCCCTCGACGCTGCGATGCTCGGCACCGCGGCCAGCGCCACGCGCGCCAAAGAGCGGCAGATCAACGTCGACTCCTTGTACAACGATCCGCTGCGCCGGCTCACGATCCAACGCGCCGGAATGAAGGCGGAGTACCTGCGGCGCAAGTTGATGGAGCTCGCTGACCGCAGGGACGCGATGCAGATCCGCGCGCCGATCGCTGGCTGGGTGATCTACGATCAGAAGGACTTTTCCGAAGGGAGCGCGATCGCGGCGGGCGAGAGCTTCGGCATCGTCGCCGCGACCTTCGCGCTCTCGGGGGTGCTTCCCGAAGCGTACATGGGCCTCTTCGAGCGTGTGACGCGCTGCGAGGCGTACGTCAGCCATGCGCGTGTCGCCGTCAAAGACGTGGCCATCTGGCAGCCGAAGAAGCCGGACTGGGAGAAGAAGAACCACGGCGCCGTCGCCTACGCTGAGCTCACAGCGGCGCCGACCGCGGACAAGTCACGGCCGCCCGTCTTCTTCGGCGCCACCGGCGAGCTCATCGTCCATGCCGACAAACGGACGAGCTCGCTCTGGCTTTGGACCAAGCGATCGGTGACCGAAGGCATCCTCGATTTGTGGCGAATGATCTGAGACGCGACTACCCTTTCATTACGCATGGTTTACAACGACGGCTGGGACAGTAAGCCCGGCGAAGAAGACGAGCCGAGCCCAGGGAGCGCCGCGCCGAAGCCGGCCGCTGCTCCGGCCAAGCCCGTGTCGAAGCCTGCGGCCAAGACGAACGACGTCGCGACCGGCGCCGCGCAGCCTGCGGGCAACACCCGGCCGATCGCGGTCGGCTCGAAGACCACCGATTTGAAGGCGCGCGCGAACGAGAGCAGCGCGCCGAAACCCGCGCCGAAAGCCGAGAGCAGCGCGCCGAAACCCGCACCTAAGACCGACAGCAGCGCACCGAAGCCCGCACCGCGAGCAGATAGCAGCGCGCCAAAGACGCGGCCGAACGAGCGGGTCTTGCCGGTCGCCGAGAGCAGCGCGCCGAGAGCCGCACCGCGAAGCGAGAGCAGCGCGCCAAAAGCGGTGCCCATCGACGCACACGGCACGCGCGAAGATCGCGCGCTCCTCTGCTGCGTGATCGGCAACAGCGTCTATCGCATCGGCTTACAAAAAGACGTGAGCATCGTCGGTCGCTCGCTCGAGTGCGACGTCAAGCTCGACGTCATCTCGGTCTCACGCCGCCACTGCAAGCTGACGATCGGCCGCGACGGCAAGAACCTCATCGAGGATCTCAAGTCGAGCGGCGGCACCTTCGTCGGCAGCGACCCCGAGGCGCTCACGGCGAACCGCATCACGGCGTCGAGCGAGCTGAAGCCGTTCAGCTACGTGCGCTTCGGCGAGATGAAGTTCGCGTTCATCGTCCCAAAGCCCTCGACCGAGCCCGGCTCGTTCATCCTGCACCCGCAGAACAACGACAAGCCGCTCGACGTGACGGGCGACTCGCTCTCGGTCGGCCGCGTCGGCTGCGATCTGACGATCAACGCGAAGCAAGTCTCGTCACGCCACGCGCTCTTCGAGTGCTACGGCGAAGACATCGTCTATCTCTACGATCTCGGCAGCAGCAACGGCACCTTCGTCAACGGCAAGCGCATCACCTTGCCGGTGAAGCTGCGCACGGGCGACCTCGTCGCGTTCGGCGACATCACCTATCGCTTCCAAAACGGCCAGGAAGCGAACAGCACGCGCATGGGCGTCGACCTCGACGCGATCAACTCCGAGGGCAAGCTGAAGTCGTCGTCGACGCAGCTTCTCTCGCAAGAAGATCTCGAACGCGCACGCGCTCAGCTCGAGCAAGCGAAGGCCGGCACGGTTCCGGTCGGAGCGGCGGGCGACGCGGTGCGGGCCGAGATGGCAGCAGAGGTCGCCGCGCGCCCGGCCGAAGCAAAGCCGGCGACGCCGCCGACGCGGCAACAAGCGCAAGTTCAGGCCGACCTCAAAGGTCGCGTCCGCGGCGCGATCAACGAAGGCCGCCAGCGCATCAAGAACGGCGATCGCAAGTACCTCGTGAAGGTCGTGCTCGGCGCCGTGTGCGTGCTCGGCCTCTTTTATCCGTATCCGCTCCTCGTCGGTGGCGAGGCGCGCGTCACGCCGGGCCAGGTCGATCGGGTGCGGCCGCAGCTCGGCGGCCAAGTCGAAAAAGTGCTGGTCGCCGAGGGGCAAGAGGTCAAGGTCGGCGACGAGCTCGTGCGGCTCTCGGACAAGATGGTCGCGTTCGAGAAGAAGCGCGCCGAGCTGGCGCTGCAACAGTCGCAAGCGTCGCTGCAGATGCTCATGAAGGGGCCGACGCCGGAAGTGCTGAAGATGGCCGCCGAACGCAGGCGCGGGGCGCAGACCGCAGCGGCGTTCGCCAAGCGCACGAACGATCGCAATTTGAAATTGGCGCAAGAGGGCATCCTCTCGGCGCAGGCGCTGCAAAACAGCCAAGAAGCGCTCGCCGCCGCCAACCAGGCGGTGCGGGAGGCCGAGCGCAACTACGAGCTGACGAGCGCCAAACCGACGCCCGAGCGCATCTCGATGCAGAAGGCCGACGTCGAGCGCGCCGAAAAAGAGCTCGCGCTCGTCGACGAGCAGCTGAAGAACCTCACGCTGCGCTCGAAGATCATCGGCAAGGTGGCGACGCCGAACGTCACGGCGCTGCAGTCGCGCTTCGTCGCGGCCGGCCAAGAGGTGGTCGAGGTACACAACACCGATTCGATGATCATCGAGATCTTGGTGCCCGAGAGCGAGATCGCCGACGTGCGCGTGGGCCAACCGGTCGCGGTCAAAGTCCGCACGAATCCGGGCGAGGTCTTCGCTGGTTCCGTCACCACGATCACCCCCGTCGCCGAGCAAAGCCTCCTCGGGTCGCGCATCGTCGTGAAGGCGCAAGTACCGAACGACAAAAAGACACTCATCCCCGGCACCACGGGCACCGCGAAGATCCGCGCTGAGCGGCAGTTGATCATCGCGCAAATCCTTCGCCGCTTGCTCCGGACCTTCCGCTTCGAATGACCACGCGCGCGATGGCCATCGCTCTCTTACTCTCATTGTGCGGCGGCGCTGCGCTCGCGGCAGCGCACCGGCCCTCTGCCCGGACGTCGGATCCGCCCGCTGCCGAGCCTTCGACCGATGTGCCGACCGAGCTTCCAGCCGAGATCCTCGCCTTCTCCGAGGACACGCGCACGCCGATGGCCATCTCGCTGAAAGACGCGGTCGAGCTCACCGTCGGCCAAAACGCACAGCTCGTCAGCGCCCGGGTCGACGAAACGATCGCTGGCGCCGAGAAGCTGCGCGCGTGGAACGTCTTCGTGCCGGTGTTTCGCGCGGACTTCGGCGCGACGCGATCGTGGCGCGAGGCCACGGCCGACTCCGGCTTTCCGAACTCGAGCTTGCGCGCCCTGCAAGGCGGCGCCGGCGTCACCAGCTTCGTTCCCACCGGCACCTCGCTGGCCGCGAGCGTTCGCCTCGTCGAGAACAGCAACGACGCGCGCGCGGCTGCGTTCTACAAAGATCACTTCGCCATCGTGCGCTTCGAGCTCACGCAGTCGCTCATTCGCCGCATCGGGTTGAACGTCGATCTCGCGTCCTTCCTCGTCGCCAAGGCCGGGCACAAGGCCGCAGAGCAGCGCTTGCAGTTCGTCTGCGAGCAGATCGTGCAGCGCGTCGGTCAGGCGTACTTCGGCATGCTCGAGACCACCGAGGTCTACAAAGCGCGCCGCGAAGGACGCCGCCTCGCCGTCGATCTCTACGACCTCACGAAGCGGCGCATCGCCAACGGCTCGGCTGCGCCCTACGAGGTGTTCCAGGCGCAGTCGTCGCTCGCCGCGCGCTACAGCGTGGAGCTCGCCGCCGAGCAATCGCTCGACTTCGCCAACGAGGCGCTGCTTCAGCTCTTCAACGCACGCATCCGCACCGACGGCCGGGTCAGCGCACAATCGATGCTCGTGCTCGCGCAAGACGCGGAGCCGATCTACGCGGGCGATCCCTTGGAGCAGCTCTTCGATCGGGCGCTCAAACAGCGACCGGACTTCCTCGCATCGCAAAGCGACGTCGAGGGC
Source organism: Deltaproteobacteria bacterium (assembly GCA_020848545.1). Lineage (GTDB taxonomy): Bacteria > Myxococcota > JADLHZ01 > JADLHZ01 > JADLHZ01 > JADLHZ01. The sequence goes on from JADLHZ010000012.1 coordinate 260,235, forward strand.
GCCGACGCGCAGCACTACGCGGCGTTTCGAAACTCGCTGCCGGAGCTGAGCGCGCGCGGCTTCGTCGAAGCGCAAGGCGCGGCGGGCTTTCTGTCCGACACCGCCGTCCGCAACATCTCGAACAGCTTGTCGACCTTCGATCCGCGGCGCATCGGCAACTTGGGGAGCGCCTTTCAGAACGTCGGCGATCTCTCGTTCTGGAACTGGGGCGTGTTCCTGCAGCTCGAAGTGCCGCTGCTGCTCGGCGCCGAGCGCGCGAACCTGAAGATCGCCGCCGCCGCCCTGCAGCGCACGCAAGCGAGCCGCATTGCCATCGAGCAGCAGCTCCGCACCGACGTTGCCATCGCCCACGCGCAGCAGGCCCGCGCGATCCGCCGGGTCACCGTCGCCAAGGCCTCGCTCGACGCCGCCCGCCAAAACCTCGCCGCCGAGACCAAGAAGATGAAGCTCGGCTCGAGCACGAACTTCGACGTGCTGCGGATTCAGGACGAAGTGATCAACGCCTACGTGAACATCGCGACCGCCAAAGCCGAGCTCGGCCGCGCCACCGTCAACCTGCGCTTCGCGCTCGGCGAAGGCCGCGAAGGCATGCGCTTCGAAGTCAAGTCGATCTTCGCCGACGAACGTGCTCGCTGAGGAATATAGAGGGACCCATGAAAAAGATTCTTGTCGCTTTCGTTTTTATCGCTGGCTGCGGCTCTGCCGATCCTTTGATCGGCACCTGGCGCTCGACCGACATCGGGCAGTTCTCGCTGATCGCGAGCTCGTTGAACCAGACGCTCGTGTTCTCGAAGGACAAGAAGGTGAAGGCGACGGCGATTACGACCTACCGAGAGTCGGCGACGAACGCGCGCTGCCTGGAGACGAGCGAGGCGGAAGGCGTCTACGCGATCAGCGGGCCAGCGGACAACCAGCAGCTCGTCTTCACGTACACCGTCGGCAAGTTCACGCGCACGGAGTGCAAGGACGCGACGCAGAACACGACCGACCGTGCCCTCTCCGAGGCTGAGATCGCGCTGAACAACGCGACGAGCGGCAAGGTCGTCATCTCGCCGACGACCTTCTCACTGACGAACACGATCAACGGCACACAAGCGACGTACACCTTTCAGAAGCAGTAGCCTGATGTGCGTGCGAGTGGGCTTATGTGGCCCGTGTCGTTGCGTGAATTCTTAGCCCATCTGACGCGCGCCAGTTACAGTTGTCGAGAGACGCCGATCACAAAGAGCCGCACCGGCTCGGGAGCAAACATGACGACGACCACCGACAAGAAGAAGCACAAGGGCACGGGCAAGAAGATGGAGTCGCTCGAGAACCGCGTGGCTCCGTTGGCGATCAGCAACCTCATGCAAAACGTGCAATTGGCCCAAGACCACGAGGGCGCCAACCGCATCGGCGCGACGACGTCGAACCAAGACGCGGGCAGCAGCAGCGGTGCTTCGACGGGTGGCGGCGGAAGTGGCGGCGGCGGTTCGCCCGTCATCATCAACCTGTCCAACTTCGGCAACTCGTCGAACGTCAACGCCAACGAAAACCATCAACTGCAAGAGAACAATCAGCACGTCGGCGACAACAAGAGCTTGTCGATCGACATCAAGAAAGACAGCCACGACAACAACTCGGTCACGGATGACCACAGCGTGCACGACAACGCCGGTCAAACGGCCGTCGCAAACGCGCAAGGCGGCGGCGCCGCTGGCGCGATCAACTTCGGCATCGGCGCCGGCAAGCAAGACCATGGCGGCGACGACGGCAAGATCAGTGGCGACGAGCCTATCGACACGAAGGGCGACGGGGACGAGGACCAGTCGTCGGCTGACGAGGAGAAACGCAAGTTGGAAGAAGAGCGCCGCCGTCGCGAGGCTGCAGCCGCTGGCAAGAAGTGAGCGATTTCTTTCGACGTCTCTAGCCCCGCACTGAAACACTTTTGGAGGCCACGATGACCACGGATAAAAAGAAGCACAAAGGCACCGGCAAGAAGATGGAGTCGCTCGAGAACCGTGTGGCTCCGTTGGCGATCAGCAACCTCATGCAAAACGTGCAAGTGGCCCAAGACCACGAGGGCGCCAACCGCATCGGCGCGACGACGTCGAACCAAGACTCGAGCCCGGGTGCTGCCACCGGCGGCGGGTCGGGCGGCGGGAGTGGCGGCGGCTCGCCCGTCATCATCAACCTGTCGAACTTCGGCAACTCGTCGAACGTCAACGCCAACGAGAACCACCAAGGCCAAGTGAACGATCAGCACGTCGGCGATGACATCGACGTGAAGGCGAGCCTGTCGATCGACAGCCACGACGACAACTCGAAGAAGGACGACCACAGCGTGCACGACAACGCCGGGCAGACGGCGGTCGCGAACTCGGAGGGTGGCGACGGCACGGGTGGCCCGCACGGCAAAGACGGCGGCAGGGGCGGCATGGCGATCGCTGCAAACCTCGGCCTCGGGGTTGGCATCCAAGGCGACGGTGCCGATGGCGGCGAGACCGGTGGGACCGACCCGACAAACCGCCTGCGCAGCAACCCGAATGGGGCGCCGAACGGCTCGGATGTGCCGGCAGCGCCGACGGCGATGATGGCATACAAGAAGAAGTAGCCCGCCCGAATCAGCAGCGCGCGTCTTCGTCCGAAATAATCCTAAAGATCGAGCCCGCGTCGTCAGCCCTCAACAGGCGGTCGCGGAACTCTTGGCTCTTCAGCAAGCGCGAGATCCGCGCCAGCGCCTTCAGGTGCAAGCCGGCCGAGTTGTTCGGCGCCAACAAGACGAAGAACAGGTGCGACGGCTGGCTGTCGATCGCCGCAAAGTCGATGCCTGGGGTGCTCTTGGCGAAGCACGCGACCAGGTTGTCGATGCCGTTCAGCTTGCCGTGCGGAATCGCCACGCCTTCGCCGATGCCGGTCGAGCCGAGCTTCTCGCGCTCGAGCAGCGTCTTCACCATGTCGTCGATCTTGAGGCCGGTCTTGTGCTTGGAGATGTGGGTGCACATCTGGCGGATGGCACCTTCTTTGTCGGCGGCGTCTAGCTCCGACATCACCATCTGCGGCGACAAGATCTCGACCAGTTTCATGCGACTTACGTTCTACTCGGGCCGACGCCTCACGACGTCGCAGCGGCAATGAGGCCGTACCGGCCACCTTCGCGGCGGTAAATCACGTTGAGTTGTTTCGAGTCAACGTTCTGAAAAATGAAGAAGTCGTTGTGGATCAAGTCCATCTGCATGACCGCCTCGTCGACGCTCATCGGCTTGGCCTCGATCTGCTTGCTCTCGACGATCTGGGCGATGTGCGGGCGCTGCGTCGCCTCTTCCGGCAGCTCGACGATTTGGTGCGTCACCGCCATGGTGCCGAGGTGCTTGCCTTTGTGGCTGTGGATCTTCTCTTGGTAGCGCTTCACCTGGCGCACGATCTTGTCGGTCGCTTCGTCGATCGACTTGTACATGTTCTCGCTGTGCGCTTCGCCGCGACAGTGGATGCCGCCGGCATCGATCAACACTTCCGCCTTGTGCTGCAGCTTTTCGACGCAGAGGATGACGTGCGCGTTCGTGGCACGCGAAAGGTACTTCGACACTTTCGAGACCTTTTCGTTCGCGTAGTCCTTCAAAGCGTCCGTCGAATCCATGTGCCTGAACGTGACTGCAACCTGCATGGCGAAGCCTCCTCTGTTTTAACGGCGAGACGTTAGTACAGCTTCTTCCTCTTAGCGCTCGAGAGAATTCCCATCATCTCTCGATACTTGGCGACGGTGCGACGGGCGATGTCGATGTTGTGCTTGTCGCGGATGGCAGAGACCAACTTCTGATCCGAAAGGGGTCGCTTGCCGTCCTCTTTTTCGACGAGCTGCTTGATCATGTTCTTCACGGCCTCGGACGCGACGTCGTCGGAGCCGTCCGAGCTCGAGATCGACGAGTTGAAGAAGTACTTCAGCTCGAAGATGCCTTGCGGCGTGTGCACGTACTTGTTCGACGTCACGCGGCTCACGGTCGACTCGTGCATGCCGATGTCGTCGGCCACCTGACGCAAGATCAGCGGTTTCAGATGCTCGACGCCGTGCTCGAAGAAAGGCCGTTGAAATTTCAGAATGCTTTCCATGACGCGGTAGATCGTCCGCTGCCGTTGATGAATCGATCGTATCAGCCAAACGGCGCTTCGCAATTTGTCCTGGATGTAACCCTTGGTCTCACCCCGCGCGCCGGCCATGACGTCTTTGTAGTACTGGGAGATCTTGAGCTTCGGCATGCCGTCTTCGTTCAGGACGATCTGAAACTCTTCGCCCATCCGGTACACGTAGATGTCGGGCGTGATGTACTGCGCGTCTTGATCCGAGTGGTGGCGGCCCGGCTTCGGATCCATCTGCTCGATGATCTTCACGGCGGCGATGATCGCTTCGAGGGGGTCCTTCGTCTCGCGGGCGATCTGCTGCAGGTTTCGCTTCTCGACGCAGTGCAGGTACTGCTGAATGATCTGCAAGACGAGCCCTTCGGTGTGCCCGAGGTGCAGCGCCTGCAGGGTCAAGCACTCGCTCAGAGACCGCGCGCAGACGCCGATGGGGTCGAAGGTCTGCAGCGCACGCAGCACTTGCTCGACGTAGTCGAGGCTCTGCTGCGCTTCGTCGGCGACGCGTTGGCAGATGTCCTCCGGCAAGTAGCCGTCTTCGTCGACCTCGCCCAAGATGCGCTCGCCGACCTTCTTCTCTTCGTCCGAGAGCTCGCTCATGCCGAGCAGCCACATCAGGTGATCGTGCAGGTTCTCTTTGTGCGTGAGCGTCGCTTCGTACGACGGCAGATCGTCCGGATCGATCGACGACGCCGACGGCGGCAGCGCGAAGCGGTTCGACTCGAAGTAGCTCTCCCAGTCGAAGTCCTCGACCGCCTTCTTCTCGTCACCGGTCTTCGTCTCGGGATCCTGCGCCGGCGCTGACGCTTCCATCGGCACTTCGACGAGGCCTTCGGCGAGCGCCTCCCCCTGCGCCTTCTCGTCGCCAGCCTCGACCGCCTCTTCGAGCACGGGGTTCTCTTCGAGCTCGGCTTGGATGGCGGTGACGAGCTCGAGGCGCGAGAGCTGCAACAGCTTGATCGCCTGCTGCAGCTGCGGCGTCATCACCAGCGACTGCATCATCCGCTGACTTTGTTTGAGTTCGAGTGCCATGGTGTTCAGCTCGCTTCGGTAACGTTCCCCTGGTTCTTGATGCGATTCAGCTCAACGTGAAGCCTTCTCCCAAGTACACCTTGCGCGCGAGCTCGCTCTTGGCGATGTGCTCCGGCGATCCTGCTTCCAAGATCGAACCCGCGTTGATGATATACGCCCGATCGACGATGCCCAGTGTTTCGCGCACGTTGTGATCGGTGATCAAAACGCCGATCCCCTTGTCCTTGAGCGCCGAAACGAGCTTTTGAATTTCCTTCACCGCGATGGGGTCGATGCCGGCGAACGGCTCGTCGAAGAGCAAGTGCGACGGGCGCGGGATCAACGCGCGCGCGATCTCGGTGCGCCGCCGCTCGCCGCCGGACAGCCGGCCGCCCAGGTTGTCGCGCACGTGGCCGAGGTTGAACTCGTCGATCAGCTGTTCGGCGCGCTTCTTTCGCTCGGGGACGTTCTTTTCGGTGTGCTCGAGGATGCACATGAAGTTCTGCAGAACAGTCAGTCCGCGAAAGACGCTGGGCTCTTGCGGAAGGTAGCCCATGCCCAATCTCGCGCGCATGTAGAGCGGAAGCGGCGCGAGATCCTTGTCCCCGAGCATGATCTTGCCGCCGTCCGGGGGCACGATGCCGACGACCATGTTGAAGCTCGTGGTCTTGCCGGCGCCGTTCGGACCAAGCAGGCCCACGACCTCGCCCGGGTTGACCTCGACGCTCACGCCGTCGACGACGCGGCGGCGACGGTACGACTTGACGAGGCCGGTGGCGCGGAGCTGCTTCATTTCTTCGGTGCGCCCGCTTTGTCGCTAGGCACCGGCAGCGGAGCGTTTTGTTGGATCTTGCCGCGCACGCGCTTCACGCTCAGGCGGTCGTTCTTCAAGTCGTAGACGATGACGTCGCCTTTGAACTCGTTGCCGCCCTGGCGAACGATCGGGTTGCCGCTCAAGATCAGCGTCTGGCTGTCGGCCTCGAACTCGGCCTTTTCGCTCGTGCTTCGGCCTTCGCCGCGCTGCATGACCACGTTCTCGAGGCAGACCATCTTGCGCAGGTTGTTCTTTTCGTCGGTGAAGGCCTCGAAGAGATCGCAGGTGATCTTGATGTCGTCGCGCTTGACGACGACGTGACCGCGGCACTGCGTGCGGTTCTCTTTGTTGAACAGCTTGATCTCGTCGCAGGCGAAGTCCCAAGGGTTCTTCGAAGCGCCGAGGTTCGCGCGCAACGGGTCGGTGGCGGGCGGGGTGGCGGAGAGGCTCAGGGCAAGAAGAAGCGCCGTCATGATTAATCCTCAGTGTAACGCCACGATCCTGGATCGGCAACGTCATTGGCACGAATGTTGCCAAATCTTCCGACCAGCTATTGACACAGCAATAACAGCGCCAACACCGGCAAATTTCACCGCGAAAAGGGACCGGGGAGGATTTCAGGGCTGGCGCTTCCAGCGATCGTGGAGCCAGACCCATTGCTCCGGATGGCGGCGAATCAGCGCCTCGGTGCGACGCGTGAGCTCGGCGGTCAGCGCCGTCGCTTGGGTGAGGCCGGTGAAGTACTCGGACCCGGCAGGCGCCTCTGGCATCGGCACGCGTTCGAAGAACACGCGGTACCGGCCGCCTTCACGCACGGCCGCGCCGAAGACCACCGGCGCCTGACGCAAGACCGCGATCCACGCCGGCACAATCGGCGTCGACGCAGGCCGCCCGAAGAACGGGACAAACACGCTCGCGACACGCGTGTCTTGGTCGATCAACATGCCGAGAAAACCGCCCTCGTCGAAGCGCGCCTGCAGCGTCGCCAAGATATCGACGTCGCCGCGATAGTGCACGACGAGCCCGCCACGAGTGCGGAACGCGTGAATCAGCTGCGTCAGCCGCGGATCGTAGGTCTTCTTCGCGACCGTCGCGCACGGGTAGCCTCGCGCCGCCGCCACCTGCGCGTAGAGCTCCCAGTTGCCGAGGTGCGGCGTGATGCAGAGGATTCCCTTGCCCTCGGCGCGCGCGTCATCGAGCGCACGACGCGTCGCCTCATCGAACACGACGTGCCGCGAGGACGGCGTCAGGTAGCGATCGATCTTCGCAAACTCGGCGCCCGTGCGGCCCAAGTGCACGAACATGCGCAACACGGTCCACGCCGGATGCTTCAGCTCCGGCATGGCGGCGCGGATCTGGCGAAGCGCCCGTCTTCTGTCGCGCACACTGAAGACAAAACCGACCGCGCCGCCGAAGGCACCGAGCGAGGCGAGCACGAAGAACGGCATCGCCCGCGCCAACGCCATGGCGAAGCGGGCGGCGTGGAAGATCAGCGTGTTCTTTCTTCGCTGCCAAGGCGTCCACCAGCTCGGCAGCTCGATACCTTGGGTCACGCGCCGTCGCTCTCGAAGTCCGCGAGGATCTGCGTCCACTTGCCCTGCGCCTGCAAGATCGCTTCGCACACTTCACGCACGGCGCCTTTGCCGCCGGCGTGCTTCGTCACCCAGGCGGCGCGTTCAACGAGCTCGGGCGCCGCGTCGGCGACCGCCACCCCCACGCCCGCGATCCGCACGGCGCCAATGTCGTTGATGTCGTCGCCCACGTAGCAGACGTCGGCGAGATCATAGCCATTCTCCGAGCACAGCGCGCGCAGGGCGCTCCCCTTCTTCCACGCCATCTCGACGATGTGATCGAAGCGCAGCTCGGTCACCCGCTTCACCACCGACGTCGACTTACGGCCGGTGATGAGCGCCACTTTCAGCCCGCCGACCTTGCGCAGGAGCACGATGCCGTGACCGTCGCGCGCGTTGAAGACGTGCTGGTCGTCGCCGTGCTGATCATAAATGAGCTCGGCGCCGGTCATCACGCCGTCGCAGTCGAGCACGAGCACACGCACACGCTTCAACTTCTCGTCGAGCGTCACCGCGGATCCTCCGGGAAACGCCGTCTCGATGCGTGGATTTCTTTACATTGCACCAGCAGGCGCTCCAAGAGCTCGAAGGTCAGCGAGTTCGGGCCGTCGCTCTTGGCGTGCTCCGGATCCTCGTGCACCTCGGCGAACACCGCATCGACGCCGACCGCGACCGCGCCGCGCGCCAACGGTCCCGCGAGCAAGCGATCGCCGCCGGTGGATCCCCCGGCGGAGCCCGGCTTCTGCACCGAGTGCGTCGCGTCGAACACCACTGGCACGCCGAGCGTTCCCAAGGTGATCAACGCGCGCATGTCGACGACGAGGTCGCGGTAGCCGAACGAGGCGCCGCGCTCCGTCACCATCTGGTGCGTGCCGCCGACCTCGCGAGCCTTGTCGATGGCGAAGCGCATGTCTTCCGGCGCGAGAAACTGGCCCTTCTTGATGTTCAGCGGCTTTCCCGTCTTCGCCGCCTCGGCGATCAAATCGGTTTGCCGGCAAAGAAACGCGGGGATCTGCAGCACGTCCGCCACCTCGGCCGTCGGCGCGCACTGCTCGATCGAGTGCACGTCCGTCAGCACCGGCAGGCCGGTCGCCGCCTTCACCTTGGCGAGCGCAACGAGGCCCGCCGCCATCCCTGGCCCGCGATAGCCGTTGACGCTCGTTCGGTTCGCCTTGTCGAAGGACGCCTTGAATATGACCGGCACGCTCAGCCGCTCGCACAACGCTTTGACGCGCTCGGCGTGGCGCACGACGAACTCTTCGCCTTCGACGACGCACGGCCCGGCGATGAGCACGAGCTCCTTGCGCGCAAACAACGTTGTCAGCGTGGCGTGCAAGCGATCCTAATTGACGACGGCCGGCGCGCCGAGCAGCCCGGAGTCGACCTCCGAGCGCGTGGTGCTCGCTCCGCGCCGCGGCTCGACTTGCTTCTGCTTCAGCGCGGCGTTGACGAAGCTCGAGAACAACGGGTGCGGCGAGAACGGCTTCGACTTGAACTCCGGGTGGAACTGGCACGCGACGAAGTACGGATGATCCTTCAGCTCGATCATCTCGACGAGGCCGTTGTCGGGTGACACGCCGCTCAAGGTGAGGCCGTTGCCTTCGAGCTTCTCCCGGTACGCGTTGTTCACCTCGTAGCGATGGCGGTGGCGCTCGCTGATCTCGGCGCGGCCGTAGATCTCTCGCGCGCGGGTGCCGGCGCCGAGCTTACAGATGTAGCTGCCGAGGCGCATGGTGCCGCCCTTGTCGACCACCGCGTGCTGGTCGTTCATCATGGCGACCACGGGGTGCGCGGTGTTCTTGTCGAGCTCGGTCGAGTTGGCGCCGTCGAGCTTGCACACGTTGCGCGCGAACTCGATCGTCGCGATCTGCAGGCCGAGGCAGATGCCGAAGTACGGGATCTTCTGCTCGCGCGCGAACTGCACGGCGAGGATCTTGCCCTCGGTGCCGCGCTCGCCGAAGCCGCCGGGCACCAAGATACCGTCGAGGCCGCCCAAGATGTTCGCGGCGCCGTTCTTCTCGATGTCCGCCGCGTCGATCCACTCGACGACGACGCGCGCGTCGTTCGCCACGCCGCCGTGGACGATCGCCTCGGTCAGCGACTTGTACGACTCTTTGAGACCGACGTACTTGCCGACGATGCCGATCTTCACTTCGTGCGTCGGGTTCTTCACCTTGTCGACGAAGCGCGTCCAGTTGTCGAGCTCGGCCTTACGCGACCAGATGTTCAAGATCTCGCAGATCTTCGTGTCGAGGCCCTCTTCGTGCAGGCGCATCGGCACTTCGTAGACGACCTCGGCGTCTGCGGCGCTCAACACGCGCTCGGGCGCCACATTCGTGAACAGCGCGATCTTGTCCTTCACGCTGCGCTCGAGCGGCACCTCGCAGCGGCACAAGAGCACGTCCGGCATGATGCCGATCTCGCGCAGTTTTTGGACCGAGTGCTGCGTCGGCTTCGTCTTCAACTCGCCCGCGGCCTTGATATACGGCACCAGCGTCAGGTGCACGTACAGCGTGTTCGTTTGACCTTCGTCGAAGCGCATCTGGCGGATGGCCTCCAAGAACGGCAACGACTCGATGTCACCGACAGTGCCGCCGATCTCGCAGATCGCGATGTCGGCACCTTCAGCGGCGGCGCGAATGTTCGCTTTGATCTCGTCGGTGATGTGCGGGATCACCTGCACCGTCTGGCCGAGGTACTCGCCGCGGCGTTCTTTCTGAATCACCGCGTTGTAGATCTTGCCCGTCGTCAGGCTGTTCTTTCGCCCGTACGGCCCCTGCGTGTAGCGCTCGTAGTGGCCGAGATCCAAGTCGGTCTCGGCGCCGTCGTCGGTCACGTACACTTCGCCGTGCTGAAACGGGCTCATCGTGCCGGGATCCACGTTGATGTACGGATCCAACTTCAGCATCGTCACTTTGAGGCCGCGCGCCTCCATCAAAGCGCCGATCGATCCCGCCGCGAGCCCCTTGCCTAGGCTCGAGACGACGCCACCGGTGACGAAGATGTACTTGGTCCGATGCGGGCGCTGGCTCATAGTGTGATCCCTCCGAGATCGTGCGTGAACGAAGCAAACGAACGCGCGTCTTTCAACCACGGCCCGTCCTGCTCTTGGGCGCGTGCGAGGTCTTCGGGGGTGTCGATGCCGAGGCTCCGGCCGTGGGCAGAGATCACCTTGATCTTGGCGCCCATCTGCAGCGCGCGCAGTTGCTCGAGGCCCTCCTTTTGCTCGAGCGGCGTGCGGGCATGCGAGGCGAACGCCAAGAGGAATTCACGTTTGAACGCGTAGACGCCGATGTGCTTGTAGGCGCCTTCGAAGTGGCCGTGGCGGTGATAGGGAATCGCGGCGCGCGAGAAGTACAGCGCGTAGCCACGCTCGTCGGTGACGACCTTCACGACGTTCGGATCGATGAAGTCGCGCTCTTCGACGATCGACTGCCTGAGCGTCGCCATCTCCGCGTAGGGATCGCTCGCGACGGCGTCGGCGACGTTGTCGAGATCGACCGGATCGATGAACGGCTCGTCGCCCTGCAAGTTGACGATGATGTGCGCGCGCACGTCCTGCGCGGCCTCGGCGATGCGATCGGTGCCGCTCTCGTGCTCGGGGCTCGTCATCACCGCTTTGCCGCCGACTTTCTCGACGGCGTCAGCGATGCGCACGTCGTCGGTCGCCACGATCACTTCCGAAAAACGCGTCGCCTTCAGCGCTTGCTGAACGACGCGCGCGATCAGCGGTTGGCCTTGAATTTTCGCGAGCGGTTTTCCTGGGAGGCGGGTCGAGCCGTAACGGGCGGGGATGATCAGAACCGCTTCCATCTATGCGCCCATAAATGGCCGACGCGGCAGAGGTCAACAGCGCCGGAGCCGCACCGCCTCAACGCAAATTCGTCGCCTCGGCCTTGACGTCGATCTTCGCGGGCAGCTTCGCCTCGCTGTAGCCGAGAAAGCTCGCGACGAACTTGCGTGCGCCCGGCTCGTCGAAGCCGCCGATCTTCACGAGCGTGAGGATGATCTCGTCGGTCGAGAGCGCGGCGGCGATCGTCAATTTACTGAGGGCGCTCGCCGGCGCGCCGGTCCAGCCGAGCGACATGCCGCTGAGCGTGATCGCGCCAATGACTTTGCTGGAAGCGCCGTTGACGAGCGGAAGCGTGACGTCGACCGGCGCCGTCGTGTCGCCAGCGCGGGTCAGGCGTACGAGCGAACGCGCTTCGGGCTCGCCGTCATTGTTCGTGTCCGGCGCGAACGCGACAAACTCACCGTCGCCGTCGGTGCCGAAGCCGACGACGAGGCCGGGCAGCACCGCCGAGAGGATGGCTGCGGCAGGCGGCTCAGGCACGCGCAGATCGCCAACCGGCACACGCCACGCCTTGTCGACGACGGCGACGCTGTCTTTGTCATCGAGGTTGAGATCGCCCGCGGCCTGCACGCGCAGCGCATAGATCCCATCGCCGGCGTACGAGTGGGTCGCCGGTGCTGTCGTCGCGCTCGTGCCGTCGCCAAAGTCAATGCTCAGCGAGCTCGCGCCGAGATCGGCGATCGACACCGAGAGCGCTTCGCCGGCTTCGAGCATGCGCGCCGAGAGCTGCACCTTGTCGCTCGTCGAGAATAAGGCGTCGACGAGGCCGTTGTGGCGCGTCCAGAAGAACAGCCGGTGCGTGCGACTGAGGTAGCGATAGGGATAGATGGTGCGGTTCTTCAGCGCGCCGGGCGTTCCGGGCTCGTCCCCCGGGATCGACCACTCGAGCGGATAGCGATACCCGGCTTCGCGCCGTGCGACGACCTCACGCGCCTGATCGGTGATCGCGAGGGCTTCGTCGTAGAACGCGCGCGCCTCCGCGATGAGCGCCGGGTTCTTCTGCAATTTGGCGTCGACGAGCGCGGTCGTCGCGTCCATCAACGCCCGCATGTGCGCGCCGCGCAATCCGGTGATCGCGATACCGTCGCGGATCTCGGCGCCGATGCGATCGCCGTCTTTGAGCGCCTTCGTCACCGCCGCCGCGCGCTCGGCGAACTTCGTCTCCCAGCGCAGCAAGTGTTCGCGATCGGTCGCGCGATACGCGTCGACTTGCGCTTGCGACCAGCCGAGCACGTTGCGAAAGCCCGGCGGCAGTGGATGAAACACGATGCCGGCGGCGAAGGCGATCTCCGTCTCTTCGTCGGTGCCGACGAGCCACTTCACGAACTCGGCATTCCAGATGAGCTCGTCGACTTCGTGATCGATGGTCTCCTGCAGCGCTCTTTGTACGATCTTCGGCGCGCTCGTGTGCGCAGCGATGTCTTCGACGCAGTCCTCGTACTTGAACGCGAGATCGAAGGTCATGCGCGCGACGCACCAGTCTTGCTGCCAGTAGCCCCACTCTTGGCCGGTGCCGAAGGTGTGGTGGCCGACGATGCCGCGTTTGTCGTCGGTCGTGAGCAAGTGCTTCATGTGCTGGATGTCGTACGAGCGCGCCTCCATCGTCACCGGCAAATAGAGCGGCACCGGCAAGTCGAAGGTGAGCCACCACGCGTTTTCGGGGAAATACTGGATGCGCCGCCGCGACGCCTCGCGCTCGATGAGATCGTAGAGGTGGTGGAAGTTCTCGTTGCCGTAGACCGGCGCCGGCCGAAAGAGATCGTAGAACATCAGCGTGTGGATGCGCATGCCGAGCTCTTTTGGCGCGAACACCGGCAGATCGTAGTAGCGCACGCCGTAGTAGCGCGTGGGCTTGCCGGCGGTGCCGTGCACGATCGTCGTCACCGGAATGTCCGGATAGTTCTGCGTGATGTAGTTCGTGATGAAGGTCATGCGCCGCACCGTGGCGCGATCGTCTTCTTCGGTGAACTCGCTCGGGTTGAACAGGAAGTCGAAGTCGCTCGGCTTGTCTTCCGGCGGCACGTTCAAGCGCGCGTCGATCGCCTCCTTCATGATCTGCTCTTCGCTGCGCGGATCGTCGGGGTTCAAGAGCGGCACGCCGCCTTGCTGCGTCTCGACGAGGTTGAAGCCGGTGCCGAAGCGAAAGCCGCGCTCCTTGGCGTAGGCGTAGCGCTCGCCGCTGATCGACGTCTCCGAGTGGCCGTTCTTCACGTTCCAATCGATCCACCGCTTCACGTACGGATCGCCGCCCTCGTCGCCCGCGAGCGGATCCAAGAGCTCGATGGGATGCGCCGTGTGCGTCGAGATACTGCGGCTGCGAAACGGAGGCGTGCGGCTGCCTTTGTCCGGCACCTGCCGCCACGCGACGCGCAGCGCTTGCGGCGGCAGCCACTCGTCTTCTGGGTGGTAGAAGCGGGCGCCCAGCATGTGCAGAATTTCATACACGACGTACTGCTCCGCGAGCGTGTCCGTGCCGTAAGTATAGATGCGCTGGCCGTTCTCGACGCCGCCACAGCTCGCGCGCCGCCACGCGTAGCCGTTGTGGCCGGGCGGCGTGTTGTCGTCGAGCGCTTTTTCCGATTGCAGAATGATCTGCACCTTGCCCGGCGTACACTTCTCGGGCGGCGGATCGCGGCTGATCGTGACCTCGCCCTTCTGCATGCGCGCGAGGTAGCCCTGCAGGTCTTCGGCGGCCATCCCGAGCGCGCTTTTGGCGTCCGGTGCCAGATACACGACGTGCTCGAGCGGCTTCGTTTGGTCACAGGCCGCGAGGAGGATCGCCGCCACGATCGTCCTTCCCATGTTAGCGCGTCGCATGGGCCGCGCCGCTACCACGCGAAAACGGACCGGGTCCATTTTCGAATTCGGCGATCGCCCTGTCGCTACGACACTTTTCCGCTGTCCCGCGCCCGGGAAAACGCTCCCCGGTCCCTTTTCGCGGCGAAAGCTTCCCCGGTCCCTTTTCGTTTTCGGACACTACGCTTGCTGCTGCTGGATCAGGACTTCGCGCGGCTTCGCGCCGTCGCCGGGGCCGACGATGCCTTCCTTCTCCATGCGCTCGATGAGGCGCGCGGCGCGGTTGTAGCCGATGCGCATCCTGCGTTGGATCATCGACACCGACGCGTAGCGCTGCTCGGCCACGAACGCGACCGCCTGATCGTAGAGCTCGTCTTCGTACTCGTCTTCGCCGCCCATCGCGCCAGTGCCGTCGCCCTCTTCGCTCTCGCGCGGCTTCAAGATGTTCTCGTCGTATTGCGGCTTGCCTTGGGTCTTCAGGAACTCGACGACGCGCTGGATCTCGACCTCGCTCACGTACGCACCGTGCGCGCGCATGAGCCCACCGACGCCGGGCGGCGTGAGCAGCATGTCGCCCATGCCGAGGAGGTTCTCGGCGCCGATGCAGTCCAAGATCGTGCGCGAGTCGTGCCGCGACGCCACCTGGAACGACATGCGCGCCGGAAAATTCGCCTTGATGACGCCGGTGAGGACGTCGACCGACGGCCGCTGCGTCGCGAGGATCAAGTGGATGCCGGCGGCGCGCGCCATCTGGGCGAGGCGGGCGATGCTCGTCTCGACCTCGCGCGACGCGACCATCATGAGGTCGGCGAGCTCGTCGATGATGATGACGATGTACGGAAGTTTTTCCGCCGGCGGCTTCGGCTCGGTCGGCTCCATGCCCGGCAGCGGCAGCGTCTCCTGCGCGCCCTTCTCGACCTTCTTGTTGTAGCCGGCGATGTTGCGGACGCCGGCCTCGCTGAGCAGCGCATAACGCCGCTCCATCTCTTCGACCGCCCAGCGCAGCGCGAGCGCCGCTTTCTTCGGATCCGTGACGACCGGCAAGAGCAAGTGCGGAATCCCTTGGTACACGCTGAGCTCGAGCATCTTCGGATCGACCATCAGCAAGCGCACTTCGTCGGGCGTCGCGCGGTAGAGGATCGACAGCACGATCGTGTTGATCGACACCGACTTTCCGGATCCGGTGGCGCCGGCGACGAGCATGTGCGGCGCCTTGCCGAGGTCCATGCAGTACGGCTTGCCCTCGATGTCTTTGCCGACGGCGAGCATGAGCTTCGACGCTTCGCCTTTGAACTGCTCGCTCGAGACGATCTCTTTGAGGAACACGGTCTCTCGGCGCTCGTTCGGGATCTCGATGCCGACGACGCCCTTCCCTGGGATCGGCGCCACGATACGCACGCGCATCGCCTCCATCGCCATCGCGAGGTCGTCCGAGAGGGACGCGATCTTGCTGACCTTGATGCCGGCGGCCGGCAGGAACTCGTACATCGTGACGACCGGACCGGGACGGATTTCGACGACGGCGCCGTCGATGCCGTAGTCCTTCAGCTTGCGCTCGAGCTTCTTCGCGTTCTGCAGCAGCTTGTCGCTGTCGATCGCGACCTTCTCCGGCGCGTCGTAGTTCAAGAGCGAGACGTCCGGCAGCTCGTACTTGGTGTTCTTCGGCTGCTCGATCGATCCCGACGCTTTGACGATCGCCTGCGTCTCTTCGTCGCTCGAGCCAGGGCGCGGATCGACGATCAAAGGGCCAGCCGCTGCGCGCATCGTCAGCTCGCCGGCCTTCACGTCGTTCTGCCACTCGCGCTCGGGCTGCTTCGCCAAGACTTCCGGCACGTCGGGCCAGGCGCCGAACTCGCCGGGCTCGTCGTCGTCGCGGCCGTTCTTGCCGATGTTGCCGAGCTCCTGCGGCTCGTCATCCAAGGGAGAGAACGCTCTCGGCTCGGGCGGCGCTTCCGGCTTCGCGGCCTCGGTCTTCGGCTTCGGCTTCAGTGGCGCGGCCTTCGGCGGCTCAATGCGCTTCACTTCTTTCAGCGCGGGCGGATCGATCTTCTTCGCGACGACCGGCTTCGGCAGCGCGTCGTCTTCGTCGTCGGCAGGCTCGCTGAGCGTCTTCTTGATCCGCGCCATGCGCTCGACTTCTTCCGCGATCTTCTCGGCGGCGCGCGCGTCGGCTTCTAGCTCTTCGGCGGCCTTCTTCTCCTTCGCTTCTTTGGCGGCGTCCTTCGCGGCTTTCTTCTCGAGCTTCTTCCGCTCGGCGCGCGCTTCTAGCCACGCTTGCACCGCCGTCCGCGAGCGCTCGAAGGTCCAGCGCCACACGTTCGCGCCGAAGGCCGACAGCGCGAGCGTCACCCGTGCGAAGGAAAAGTTCAGCGTGGCGATCGCAAACGCGATCAACGCCACGCTCAACGCGATCGCGGCGCCCGCACGGCCGATGCGAAACGACAGCGCTTCGACGATCGCTTCGCCGAGCCACCCGCCCTGCTTGTTCGCGAACGCGAAGTCGATGAGCGCGCTCGTGACGACGGCGAGCGCCATCGCGGCGAAGAGCTTCACCATGACGTGCTTCAAGTCGCGGCCGAGCAACACCGCGAGCCCGAACGCCATCGGGATCCACGCGATCATGTACGCGCCGACGCCCAAGAACTGATGCGCGAGATCGGCGATGGTCGCGCCGACGGGCCCGATCCAATTGTGCACGCGGCGCGCGCCGGCGGCGGTGTTCAACGACGGATCGCTCGGGTGGTAGCTGACGAGTGCGAGGCACACCATGAGCCCGAGCGCGACGAGCACGAGCCCGGTGAGCTCCCGCTTTCGCCCGAAAGATCCGTCTTTTTTCGGTGCCCTCTTCGCTTCCAGGACAGCAGTCGCCATGGCGCCAGAGTAGGCTTTTGTCCTACATCGGTCAAAAATTCGGTTGGTCACAAAGGGTAAACCGGAAGATGATGAGAGAATGGGACGCCGGCTGACCTGGATCGTCGCTTTGGGAGCGCTCCTCGTGCTGTTGCCGTTGGCGTACGCGTACATCACGCCGAACGATCCGCAGTACCCCGGCACGACGACGACCGGGCAGTGGAACCTGCGGATGATCGGCGTCGACAAGACGTGGAAGCACACGCGCGGGGCTGGCGTGAAGGTGGCGATCGTCGGGCAGGGCGTGCCGCTCGATGTGGATGCCGACGCTGGCAAGCCGAGCCACGAAGACCGCCCCATCAACTATCGCTCGAACCTCGACGGCGACACTGTTGCTGCCGGAGACAACGCTCCGCACGATGCGTCGGGTACGTCAGCGCTGATGCAACTTTCAATCATGGCCGCCAACACGAACAATGGTGTCGGCGTCGCATCCATCGCTCCAGAGGCGGATGTTTTCGTCATCCGCAATCTCGGATCCGGAACGGATTTCGCCGAAGGCATCGACCTAGCTCGCGCGATCTCGCGCGATGGGGGCGCAGGTGATGGTTCTTGGTTACACGCAAGCATCACTCACAGCCGGGGACACCGCCGCCTTCGATGCAGCGTTCGCCGGCGCGGTGGTCGTCGCGTCGGTCGGCAGCGGAAACTCTACGACGTCGATCGCTCTGCCCGCGAACTACTCGTCGATCATCGCGACTAGCATTGTCGACAGCGCGAAGACGCGTTCTTCGAGCGCCAATTACAACACGACTGCCGACGAAGTAGACATCATGGCACCGGGAACAAGCGTAATAACCATGACGACGGCCGGCGGATACGGCGCCACGAGCGGCGGGGCTGCGGCCTCCGCGCACGTCGCCGGCGTCGCCGCTCTCATCTACTCCCACTGCGCAAGAAAACGCGCGATCACGCCCGCCGAAGTCCGCACTGCGATACTCGGCAACACCGAGCTCATCGCGGGAAAGCTTGGCTACGATCGCGAATACGGCAACGGCTTGCTACGCGCCGATCTCGCTTTGGAAGCGTTCCCCGAGTGCTTCGTCGTCGCGCAGAACGGCTCCGGGTCCGTGATGCAAGGACGCTCCGTCGGCATCAACCTGAGCGCGGCCGGCGGCGAAGGCGACACGCTGACGTACCAAGTCCAAACGCAGCCAGCCCACGGCTCGGTCACGCTCAGCGGCAACACCGCGACGTACACGCCCGCTGCCGGCTACACCGGCGGTGACTCGTTCACCTTCCGCGCGCTCGATCCGAAGCCGCACATTTCGAACACCGCGACGGTGACTGTCACCGTCACACCGAACACCGCGCCAAGCGTCTCCACTCCGACGGTCATGCTCGCCGGCGTCGCCGCTTCTTTGTCCGCGACCGCGAGCGATGCCGATCCGGGCGAAGTCTTCACCGCGACGATCGACTGGGGCGACGGCGGCGGCATGCAGACCGCGAGCGTCTCGGGCCCGAACGTCACCGGCTCGCATACGTACACGACCCAAGGCGCGAAGACAGTGACCGTCTGCGTGCGCGATCTCGCGCAGATCCCCGCGTGCGCGAGCACGACCATCAACGTCTCGGCGGCGACGACGTCGAATAGCGCGGACCTCGTGCTGTCGATCAACACGATCCCGGCCGAGACGCCGCTCAATCAAGCCGTCGTCATCACACTGAGCGCAAAGAACCTCGGCCCGGCGAGCGCCAACAACGCGAAGGTCACGACCACGCTGCCAACCGGATCCGCGATCGAACCCGCCACTTCGGCTTCGTGCGCCGCGGCCGCAGGCGGCATCGTCTGCTCCACGAGCCAACTCGCTCCCGACGCATCACTCGCGTTCACGATCGCCGCGACCGCTGCGAGCGCCGGCGAATGGCACTTCAGCGCGAGCGCAACGTCCGACGAGAACGATCCCGTGTCGAGCAACAACACCGTCTCGGCCGACGTCGACATCCACCCTGCGAATCTTGGCAGTCTCAACGTTTCGACGACACCGAAGCGCGGGTGTCAGACTATTGATCCCTCGGGGCTCAGTGTGCTGGTCGTAATCGTTCTCGCTTGGAGACGACGACGGTCTTAGAACGCCGACCGGACGCATCGAGAGTAGCAGCTGTCCGCGTTTTTCACCCCATAGGTCCAGGTCCCGGTCTGAAAGTTGATTGCCCAGGGTGAGTACGGGTAGTTGCTATCTGCCGTGGAGGTAATCGTGCAGCCTCCCGGGGTGTTCGGGAAATAGGCCCCGTCGATCTTCGGTGTAGCAGGTTGCTTGTCATCAAGGATCGAAGCAATCTCGACGATGTTTGGCAGCCGCCAATCGCTGAAACCTGCCCAGCTATGCCCAGCGCAAATGTACATGCTTCCACTCCATGTGTTTACGAGACCGCCGCCATTGCAGCCGGACCCATTTTCTCCGGCCATCACACACCCAGTCCACATCAGTCCGGTGACCGCATCGTGCACAATCGTCTCTCCTGGGACCGGTTCAGTTCGTGAAAAGCGTGTCGCGGGAAGTGAAGCCGAAAACCCGCCCCGCACACATCGAACGCCGTACGCTGTGTAGCGAACGCTGTCGATCGCGAGAACACCTCCGGCAAGATCAACCCGACTCGCCTTCACGCTGTCGGGAACAGAGATCGTCCAGTACGACAAGCTCGGAGTTCCTGGAAAGCTTGCTCCAACTCGAGGAGGCAGCGAATCGTGATGGATGATGGATTGAATTTCGAATCGGTCGGGCACGCGCCAGTCGGCGACGCCACCCCACGCCAAACCATCACAGTACGCGAGCGCGTCGGACCAGGTCAGCAACGACGCGCTTCCCGTTTCACAGGACGCGCCGCGCAAACCTGCAATGCAACCCTGCCATACCAAACCTGTCGTCGCGTCAACGACAGTGGATTCTTCCTCGCTCAATCGGGCGAAGCGCTCGGAGTCTACGTGCGAGGTGTCCCAACCGAATTCCGCGTCTTCGCCGATCCCGGCACATGCGACTGGGCCGCTGTCGAAATCGAGACCATAACAAGTCCTCTGACCGCTATCTCCAAGGGGAAAGTGCGGCCCGGGCGGGTTGCACGATTGGTCCCCGCACCCCGGCGACACGCACGCTCCGCCGACGCAGATGTCGTACGAGCGATCCGACGCCGTCACGACCTTGCACAACGTGAAATTGTTCTTCCCAGCACACGTATCCGCCACGCACGTCGCTGAGTTGCACGTCAAACCGCCGTTGCACGCGTCGCTTTCGCAGCATGCTTCCGCGTACCCGCCGCACGACACGCAGCTCTGCGCCTGGCACACTTTCCCTTGCCCGCAACTGCCGGTGCACGCTCCACCGCATCCGTCCGAAGCACCGCCGCACTTGTTCGTGCAGCTCGGCGAACAACACGCAGCGTTCGCGCAAACCTGCCCGAAGCCGCAGAGCTCCTTCGGCCCCGTCACGATTCCACAGGAGTCGGCCCAGAAAACATGGCCGGTCTGACACACGCTCGAAGCATTCGCGGCGGCCGTGCAGGATCCTGCGACGAGCTCGCTCCGGCACCCCTTGCAGACACACGACACGACAATGTTCACGACGTCTGAATCGCCGACGGTCCCGGCGCTCGCCGATACGCTGCAGTCCTGATCCGGATTCAGCGAAGCGTCTGCGACCGTGACGGAATACGCATCGCCTGCCGACAACGCGGTCGGAAACACGAACGGGCTCTCGCCGCTCAACGTGACTGTCTCACCGCCGTTGATCTGCACGACGATCGATCCAACGAGGCCGACGACGGTGCCGCCGACGCGAAATCCCTCAGCGGCGGTGTCGGTCGTGTCCTGATCCAGCGCCTCGCATCCCGAAATACAAGTCGAACGGTGCCAAAGGATGCAGCCGTCCAACAGGCCGAGCGCCAGCAATGCCACGAACCCCCTGCGAGCCATCGAAGAATGCTATACCGAGAAACCCGTTCCGCAAATCAAGCCCCGCATCCTAAGGAGGCCTCTGCTCCCGGCAACATCGAGGCCTGACCATCGGGACTCCCTCGCAGCCCTAAACGTCGTTGAACAACCGCGCCCCGTCACTTCGTCGTCAGGCGCAACGGGCGAGGCCAAAGAGTCAGCGCCGCCGTTTCAGCGCCGTCGCGATCCGGCCGCGGAGGTAGCGCTTCGGATCTTTCTCCCGTGCCGCGAGCAACTCGGCGATCCCGCGCTCGATGCGCGCCTTCACCTCGTCGCGCGTGCGTCGCACGATCACGTCGTCGCCCTCGCCTCCGCGGAGGTGCGCCGTCGGCACCGCCTCGCAGAAGTGAAAGTAGAGCCGCTCGGGACGAGGCAGCGGACCGAGGCCCCGCGCGAGCGGCAAGAGGACGTCGTCCCTGACGCCGAGCTTCCCGAGCAGCGCGCCGAGCGGGGTGCGCTTGATGTCGTCAGCGTCGAGGATGATGTCGAAGGCGTCGTCGACACCGACCGCGGCGAACGGCACGATCGTGCACCCCGCCTCGATCGCCATCTTCACGAAGCCGGTACGCTCCTTCCAGATGAGCCGGTAGCGCTCGTTGCGCCGCTTGGCGACCTCGCGCGCGCCGCCCGGAAAGACGAGCAGACACTCCCCCTCCTTCATGAGCGCGCGACAGTTGTCGCGGGTGCCGTCGACCACGCCGTAGCGCGCGAGGAAGTCGCGCCAGAGCGGCACCCGGAAATGCGCGTGGTCGCCGAGCGGACGCAGCCAGATGCCGCGCTTTCGATACAGCCGCGCGAACAACAGGGGCACGTCGAAGACGCCGAAGATCGTGTGATTGCCGACGAACAACAAAGGCCGATCGTCCGGAATGTTGCCCCAGCCGGTGAACCGCGGCGCGAGCACGGTAAAGAGCGGGTCGAGCATGCGCAGGCGCCGCGCCAAGCCATCCTGGGCCATGTCCGCAGCATGCCATAGCTCGGATGCGCCGCCGTGACGATCCACGAAAATCTGTCAGCCACCGCGGACGTCGGAAAGGCCGGCGATCAGCAAAGCGCCGAGCCGTGGGAGGGGGTCGGCGATACCCACCTGGGGCGGGCCGCACCCGTGCGCGTCGTGACCTAAAGACGCTCGAGCCCGCCTGGAACGCCGACGAAGCGCTCCTTTCTCTCGGCGTGCTCTTTGCACCCAGCAGCGTCATGATCGCCCAACGCGCAACGCCTTCGCCGCGAGTCGCTCCCGAACCCGAAGACGCGCCGCACGCTGCCCTCGCCGAGCTAGAGTTGGCGCGCGCCGAGGCAGCCGCCCACGCGGATCACGTCAGGCTCGGGCCGTGGCTCCTCGACCACGAGCTCTCGACTGCCGAAGAGAAGGAGCGCGCGCTCGCCGCCCGCTTCGGCTGCCCGTTCTTGCACATCGACGCTTCGGCCACGATCCCCGAAACCCTGCGCGAGCATGTGCACGCGCCGTTTCTGCTGAAGATCAGCGCGGCGCCAATCGAACAAAGCGACGAGCATGTCGTCGTCGTCCTGGCGGACCCCTCGAACCTCGAGAGCATCGACGCACTTCAGGCGATGATCGGCCACAGAAAGCTCCTCGTTCGCGTGGGCTTCGCCGAGGACATCGTCGCCTGCATCAACCGGTCGTACGCCCCGAAGTCGCCAATGAAGAACATCTTGCGTCAGCTCGGCGACGAATCGCCAAGCGAACGGGAAGCCGAGCGCGCGGCCGCCGGCACGAGCGACGAAGCCGACGGCGCGGCCGAGGTCACCGAGGCCGACAGTGCGGTCATCAAGCTCGCGAGCCAGGTGATCATCGAGGGCCTGCAGCGCGGCGCGTCCGACATCCACATCGAGCCGAACGGTCCGAGCCGGCCGATGCGCATCCGCCTGCGCATCGACGGCGACTGCGTCGACTACCAGGAAGTGCCGCCACGCTTTCGTCGCGCGCTCGTCGCCCGCTTCAAGATCATGGCGCGCCTCGACATCAGCGAGCGCCGCAGACCGCAAGACGGCAAGATCAACTTCAACAGCGGCGCGCGCAAGACGGAGCTGCGCGTCGCGACCTATCCGACCGCCGGGGACGATGAGGACGTCGTCATGCGAATCCTCCCGGAGGGCGGCCCGATCCCGCTCGACGCGATGCACATGAGCGCGGAGAATCTGAACGCGCTCCGCACGCTCATCCGCAAACCCTACGGCCTCGTGTTGTGCGTGGGACCCACGGGATCGGGAAAGACCACCACCCTGCACAGCGTGCTCGGCGAGCTCAACGGTCCGGATCTGAAGATCTGCACGGTCGAGGATCCGGTCGAGATCACGCAAGCGGGGTTGCGGCAAGTGCAAGTGCGCCCGCGCATCGGACTCGACTTCGGCACCGTGCTGCGCTCGTTCTTGCGGGCCGATCCGGACGTGATCATGGTCGGCGAAATGCGCGATCACGAGACGGCGCAAATTGCCGTCGAGGCCTCGCTGACCGGCCACCTCGTCCTGTCGACGATCCATACGAACACGGCGCCCGAAACGATCACCCGCCTCGTCGAGATGGGGCTCGATCCGTTCACCTTCGCGGACTCGCTCCTCGGCGTCATCGCCCAGCGCCTTGTGCGTGCCCTTTGCCCGCATTGTCGCGAGCGCTGCGCGCCTGGTGGCGATGAACACCGGCGCTTCGACGCGTTGCTTCGCAGCGTCGGCCGAGCGCCCGCCGCGCTGCCGCCGTGGCGTGGCGTCGGCTGCGCGCAGTGCGGCGGCAAGGGCTATCGCGGGCGTTTGGCGCTTCACGAGCTGCTCGTCGTCGACGACGCGCTTCGCCGCGCCATCGGCAATCGCGCCCCGATCGAGGAGCTGCGAAGGTTGGCCGGCGCGAGCGGCATGCACACGCTGCTCGAGGACGGGCTCACCAAGATCGCTGCGGGTCTCACCGACCTACGACAGGTGCTGAGCGTGTGTAGCCGGTAGGCGGCGCTCGACGAAGGGGCAAGCCCGGCTATACTCACGAGATGTCGCGCTTGCTGCTCTTTCTCGCGCTCACCGCGTCGGGCTGTGTCGTCGACGTGCGCCCGCCAGAGGACGCGCGCATTGCGTGCCAAAGCGACGCCGATTGTGCGGACGGAGGCAAGTGCGGACCGCGCGGCGTCTGCGCGCGCAAGAACACGCCGCCGGTGCTCGCGCTCGGGCCCATCGCGCGGTCGACGGAGATCGTCGCCCTGCCGCTCACGGTCTTCGACGACGACGGCGACGAGGTTCAGCTCGAGGCGTTCGTCGAGCGCGGCGACCACGCGCCCGAGCCGATCGCCCTCACTCCGACGTCGCTTGCCGCCAGTCCCGACGGTGTCGAGACGCTCCTCGCATGGGACGCCAAAGCGTTCTTCGGCAGCGGCGCGCACCGGCGTGAATTCCGTGTGCGGCTCGTGGCTCATGACCCCACGAATACGACGGCGCCGCTCGTCTCTCCCGAGCTCGCCTTCGGCAACGACCCGCCGATCGCGGGCGGTGTCCGCGTCGACGTCCCAGCGAGCGGCAGCGTCTCGGGCTACGCTGTCGTGCGCTTCGTCGCGAGCGACAGCTCGGCCGATCCGCTCCGGCTTGCCGGGTTCGAAGTGTCGCGCGCCGGCGACTTCAGCGATGCCAAGACCGTGACGATCGCCGCCGGCGCCGGCACCGCGTTTCCGAGCGGCGCCATCGCCGGCCTCGCGAGCGATCGCGGTGGAATCGAGCACAGCCTGACATGGGACTCGCGCGGCGACGCGCCCTTCGACGCGGCCTCCGTCGCCGTGCGTCTGAAGCTCGCGGACGCGTTCGGCGGTGTCTCCGAGTGGGCGGAGTCGACCACCTTCGGCGTCGACAATGCCACGAGCCCTCCCGAGATCGCGCTCACCATGGGGCCGAGCGGACCGAGCGCGGTCAGCGGCGACGTTCCCCTCTCCTTCACGATCGCCGACCTCGACCGCGACGCCTGCATCGTCGCGCTCGAGTATTCCGTCGGCGGCGGCGCGTTTCAGGTCGGCGCCACGGCGAGCAAGCTCATCGGCCTCACCCCGGGTCCGCATACGATCGTCTGGCAGAGCACGCAGCTCGGGCTCACACGCACCGAGCACGTACGCTTGCGTGTCTCGGTGAGCGACGCCAACGACGCCGGCGGCTCGGATGAGACGAGCGAGATCATCGTCGACAACACGCTGCCGAACACGCAGACGCCGCTGCAGGTGGCTTACGTTTCGCCAGTCGCTGCCGCGATGGACATTCCGTTGAGCACCTCCATCGTGCTCGTCTTCGACCATGACGTCGATGTGGCGAGCCTCGCGGGCCGCGTGCACCTGAACGCGCCTGGCGACATGCGCTCGCCGGTTGCCACGCAAGCGAACCCGAGCGTGTTCAACACCTTCGAGATCGCGGCGAGCAACCTCCTCGCGGAGGCGACCTACACGCTCATCGTCGACGCCGGCGTGGCCCCTCACCCGAGCGCCACAGATGCGTCGGCGAGCATCATGAGCTTTCAGTCCACGTTCACCACCCGCACGGCGCCCGACACGACGCCGCCGGCCGCGGTCTCGAGCCTGATCGTACAGAAAAACGGCCCGACTTTTTACCAGCTCGGCTGGGTGAACCCGGCGAGCGACTTCGCCGGCGCGATCGTGCTCCGCCGCCAAGGTCAGCCGGTCGATCCGGCCGACGAGCCCGTCGATGGCCAGAGCTACTCGCCCCCGCAGCCGCTCGGCAGCGCCAACGTGGTCGCCGTCACCACGAACTCGACCTTCCTCGACGCGACGCCGAGCCCGGGCGACTACGACTATGTCGTCTACGCCTTCGATGCGGCGCTCAACTACTCGCTCGTCGGCCGGCGCGCGCCTTGGGTGACCGCGTCGACTCAGATCTGGTGCCCGGACGAGAGCGGCAGCTTCAGCGTCACCGCCATCGGCGCGAGCGCGCAGCAGCTGTGGATCGCTGACGGTCCGGCACAACCGTTTGCCAGCGGAACGCTCGCTCCGCCGGCGGGCGCACCGGTCGGCGCGACCACACCTTTCCCCGTCGGCGCCGGCATGACCGTCGGCTCGACCTATTATCTGCGCCCCGTGGCGAGCGGCCCGCACGGCACCTTCGCCGGCATCGAGGTGCAGACGATCCTCACGCCGGCCGCGCTGCCGGCGCTCAGCCAACCCGTCGACGTCGCCACCGGTGGAAACACGAGCTTCACGGTGTCGCCGCTCGAGTGGACCGAGCTCGAGGTGACGGCCGACACCGACGTGGCGCCCGCGAGCGAGCTCTTCGGCCCGCCGTCGCCGGCGACGCCGAGCCCGAACGTCACCGTCACTAGGAGCTTCGCCCAAGCAGGCGAATATGCGCTCGCCGTCCGGCCGAAACGGGCGGGATGCGCGAGCCCGGGCGCGTGGACGGTGAGCAATCGTTTCCGCGCCGGCAACTTCCGCTTCGTCAAGGTCGGCGGCAGCGGCGATCAGAGCGGCACCAGCCCGGTCAATGCCGCTCCCACGATCGCCGCCGGCCTCTCGGGTCTCACAGGCCCCGCCGACGTCTACGTTCGCTACGGCAGCTATCCGCAAGCGAGCCAGCTGGCGGTGCCTTCCGGAGTCTCGCTCTACGGCGGCTACAGCGACACGTTCCAGACGCGCAATCCGAGCGGCACGCCATCGAGCATCACCGGCGATCTCAACACGTGGCTCGTGACGGTGGCGCAAGGCGCGACGACGGCGACCGTGATCGACGGTTTCCAGATCCAAAACGGGGTGCAGGCGTTCGCCGCGAGCGTCGGGCTCTTTCGCACCTCGCCGACGATCAAGAACAATGTGATCTCGGGCGGTAGAGACGGCGTCATCATCGAGAACGGCGCGCCGGTGATCGAGGGGAACACCATCACGCCGGGCACCGTGGCGGTGGCAGCGGCGATCCGCCTGACCTTCGAGGCGCCGAACGCCCTCATCCGGTACAACGCGCTCGACGGGGGCCTGGGAACGACCACGTACGGGGTCTACGTCGACGTCGGCAAGGCGACGATCCACGGCAACACGATGACCAGCCAGACCGGCTCCACGAGCATCGGCGTTTACGTGCACGACAACGCGCTCGACGGGAGCGTCATCAGCTCGAACGTGATCACCTCGCCGACGGTCGGCACGTCGACCGGCATCGAGGTGAAGAAGCAGGCGTTCATCGTCAACAACACCGTGCGCTCGAGCGCGCCCATTTCCGGCTACGCCACGCCGATTCACAACTACGCACCGAATACCGTCATCGCCAATAACATTACGTTCACGACCGGCACGGGCACCCGCTACTGCATCCAAAACTCGGCGGCGCCGACGGTGGCGATCCTGCAGAATAACCTGATGTTCGACTGCCCGAACGGGCTCTTCGTCGACCTGGCGACTCCGTACAACTTCATGTGCCCACAGGGCACGCCGTCGCAGTTCAGCGGCTGCGGCAGCCCGCTGTGCGGCGCAGCGTCCTGGTGTCAGGGCAACCTGCAACCTTATACCTTGGCGGCGGTCGCGTTCGCCGGCGCCACCGATTTTCATCTGACGATGGCGTCGCCCATCGACGTGCGCTTCAACGGCGTCAACGCCGGCACCGGCGCCTACGGAAACGTCACGAAGGATCGCGACGACGCCGCGCGCGACTGTCCGGGCATCGCCAACTGCTATTCCGTCGGAGCCTACGAGTTTTCGTATCCGCCGGGACCCTAGTGTGCTGAAGCACGCAAAAGCCTCGTGGCTTCGTCGTCGCGCCCTGACTGTTCCGACAAGCAGTCTTGTCGTGCGCTCCGTCTATCGAGTCGGTAGGCTGTCGACCGCCGACAACCGAAGCATGGCGAAGAAGTCCGCTCTCGAGCCTGATTTCGTCCGAGTGCAACTCGGCTACCCCACAGGGGTTGGCTTGGCCCTTTCTTTCGATCTCGGCACACCGATCGTCGCGACGTCTTTTGCCGTGACTCACGTGGGCGCAGGAGACGCCGGTATCGACGCCGATCTCTACGTGCGTCCTTTGGCGACGGTCGCGCACGTCACGCCCGTCTTCGCCGTGGGTGTGTTCGGCAAGGCGGCGAAGGACGGCACCGCGTCGGGTGTCAGTATGCGAACTGGGATCGAGCTCCGTCGCGGCGAGACTTCGAGCTCCGTCGAGGTAGGTCTGACGAAGATGCAATGGGGCGATACGGCGATGAAGGCGCCGTTCATCAAGCTCTCGTTCGGCTTCGCCTTGTGAGAAACCGGAGCGCTGCGCGAACGTTGTCTGGAGCGAGCGCTCTCTGGACGCCCGCCACCAAAGGCACTAAACCTCGCCGCTCACGAACGAGGTGAGCGATGGACGGGCGACGCGCAGCTCTCACTGCCTTACAAACCATTTGCCTCGTGAATGAGATCGCGTGCGGCGGCGTGGGGCAGTTGGCACCGGTTGAGACGGCGCCGCCGGCCTACGCGACGAGCCAGGTGCGCGTGGCATTGGCAGAGAAGGCCGCTGTGACCGTCACCGATCAAGACTGTAACAATCGCGCCCCGCATTGGGTCAGCGGCGACGTCTTAGTCGCAGAGGTGCGGCGACAGCTCGTCGCCGGGGGCTTCGTCGTCGTGGCGCCCGACGACAAGAAAAAAGACATCGACCTGCGCGTGAGCGCCGACCTCATCGACTGCATGCTCGGCGGCGGGCAGATGCGGCTCACCGCCGAGGTTCAGCGCGACGGGAGCAGCATCGACAACGCGACAGCGATCCACACCCTCGAGTACAACAACGTGACGCCGTGGGCCAACGACGTTGTCAACGCTCTCATGCGCTCGACACGCATCGCCGGGCAGTTGCGGCCCGCCAACCGCGGCCCCTCGGCTATCGCTGGCGGCGCCCTCGCCCTCCACACTGCGACCAAGGTGCTCGTGTTGCCGCTGCGACCGGTCGGCAATGTCAGCAGCGAAACCTGCCGGCTCCTGACCGGCATCATGCTGTCTCAGCTCGACGGCGTGAAGAACTTGAAGGCCGTCGGCGGTGAAGACGTGCAAGCCGCGCTCGGCCTGGAGAAGCAGAAGGAAGCGCTCGGCTGTAACAACCTCACGTGCATGGCCGAGATCGGCGGCGCGCTCGGCGTCGACCTCGTCATGTACGGCGAGCTCGGCACCCTCGGCGCCAAGTACAACGTCAACCTCTCCCTTATCCGCGCGCGCGACGCCTCGGTGGCGGCGAGGGCCAGCAAGCTCACCGACCAGAGCGAGGAAGTCATGGCCAACGAGCTCCCGCAGCTCGTCGCCGACGTCGTCGCGCGCCTCAACCGCGAACCTGGCTGAGTCAGCCACGCGTAAGATGCCTCTGCCTCACCGAAGATAGCGTTGCGCTTGGCCTTCACCGCTTGGCGCTGCCCATTCCACGCGAGGTAGCTTTCGAGTTAGATACCAGCACGATGGGGAATGCTGGATTCAAGACGAAAGGCCTCGTCTACCTGGCCGCGAAGGAATACTACGGTAAGGTCGTGCCCGGCGGCCTGGCCGCGTTCGAGGCGGCATTGTCGCCTGAGCTGCGCACGTTCTTCCTGTCGAATTTCATTGCCTCCGGCTGGTGGGACATTCTGCCGATCGTGCCGCTGAGCGCCGTCGCGGCGAAGCTCTGCGGGATCTCGCAGCGCGAGCTCGTCATCGCCAACGCGCGCCACACCGCCGAGCGCGACATCTCGGGAGTCTACCGCTTGCTCCTCAAGGTGGCGTCACCGTCCCTGGTCGCTGGGCGCCTACCGCGCATCTCGATGCAGTACTTCTCCTTTGGGGAGTCCTCGGGCGCGCAGGTCGCTCCGGGCGAGTTTCGCGCGGAGCAGCGGGGCGTGCCGATCGCCCTCCAGGATTGGCTGATCTGGGCCGTCGAGGGCTTCGCGCCTGTGGCGTTGAGCGCTGCCGGGGCCAAGTCCGTGTCCGTGACGCGAGACCGGGTCCGCGCCGAGCCCGGCGGCGAGACGGTCGCTATCGCTTGGACCTTGCGCTGGAAATGAACCGCGCGATCTGCCGCGCCGCGAGCAACGCCCCCTGTTCCTCGCGAACGATGCGACCGATGGCAGCGGCGCGCTCGCGAAACGCCGAATCCGTCACGGCGAGGCTGATCGCTGAAGCGAGGCGAGTGCTGTCGAGCTTGCGACGCGGAATCGGATTGGGCCCGAGCCC
This sequence comes from Deltaproteobacteria bacterium, assembly GCA_020848545.1. Lineage (GTDB taxonomy): Bacteria > Myxococcota > JADLHZ01 > JADLHZ01 > JADLHZ01 > JADLHZ01. The sequence continues at coordinate 290,368 of JADLHZ010000012.1, forward strand.
CAGTTGGCGCACGCGTGACGCCCAGAACGGCTGATCGCCATGAAAGGGAACGACGACCGCCGGTACTCCAGCGCGTACGGCCGCCGCAGTGGTTCCCGCTCCCCCATGATGGACGACGGCGCTGCAGCGCGGGTAGAGCCACGCGTGAGGGACCGCGCTGAGGACGAACACGTCATCGGATAGGATCCCGGGCGTGAGGCCCGCCCATCCCGAGAGGAGGACGAGACGCGAGCGCGCCGCTTTGGCTGCGTCGATCACGAGCGTGCTCAGCTCCTCCGGTTTCTCGGTGCTCATGCTACCAAAACCCGCGCAGACGGGTGGAGGACCGCCGTCGAGAAAGCGCACCAGATCCGGCGGCGGCGTGAAGCTGCTTGGTTCATCGACGAACCAAGAGCCGGTCACCTGGACTTGCGCCGGCCAGTCCTTTGGCCGCGGGACAAGCGCCTCGCTGAACCCATAGAGCAGCGGCCCCGGCAGCAAGCCAGCGTGAGCCCCTGCAAAAGCCGGCGCAGGTTTGGCGCCGAGCACCTCGACGCAGGCCTGGTTCGCGACGGCACGAGCCGTCAACCAGAGCACCTCGCGGGTGAGCCAGTGACCGAGACGGCGGGACGACGCGCCGAAGTCGAGCGCCGGAAACAACGCGCCAGGAAGCGCAGACGTGGCCGTGACAGGGACGTTGTAGGCTTGGACCAACGGAATGCCGAGCTTGCGCGAGATGCCGTCGGCGATGAGCGGAGTGCCGAAGTTCGTGACGATCACATCGGCCCCGCGACTCGCTTCGAGGCCGATCTCCGCCAACGCCCGCCCCGAACGCCGCCCGATCGCCGCGAGCTGCCGGAACGAGGAGATGACACTGCCTCCCTCTATAGAGCGTCTGGTCTCGACGCTCCTGAGCTCCTCCGCCACGTTCAACGGGATCGTCACCGCGGTGATCCCATACGAGCGAACGAGCACCTCGTGGTCGAGTGTCGTCACGATGGTGCACTCGTGGCCAAGCGACGCCAACGCTCTTCCGAGCGCGATGTAGGGCTGGACGTCGCCACGACTACCGGGCGCGATGATCACTGCTCTCACGGTGAAGCTTCGATACAGCGCGCGGCGGGATTTGCAATACGCACCTGCCTCTTTCGACAGGGTTGCTATGCGACCGAGGCTTGCTTATCCAAAGCGCGAAATTCACGACGAACATGACGCGGCCCACCAAGATCAAAGCCCGGCGCGAGGGACTATCCCAAGAACGCAACGCCCGCAGCGTCGCGCCGCGGTGGCGCAAGTATACGCTGGCAGCGCGCGGCGCTGAACGCGGCACGATTCGCCGCGTCGACGGCGACCCGCGCGCGCCGCAAGTTGGCTCAGTGTGCTATCGCGCCATTCACGGGCGAGCGGGCCCGTGCGTCGGTTGTCCAGCGTTCGGGAACGGGGCAGAGGCCCGGCGGAGTTGGGGCATCGTGACATGCAGCGGCCCGCAGAGCCCGGCTGAGCTCGTGCTCGTCAAGCGCGCAGGCAAGGATGTGGAGGTCGAAGCGCTGTCGTTGCCGGAGGCGGTGATCAGCGCCATCGCTCACGCACACCGTGAATGCATCTGCGTTCGTGCGCGCCTGTCTGCGCGCGAACGCGAGATCGTCGAGCTCATCTTGCGCGGAGCCGCGACCGAGGCGATCGCGTCGAGGCTGCGCATCTCGGGCCGAACGGTGCGTTTTCACCAGCGCAACCTGCTGCGCAACCTGCTGCGCAAGCTCGGAGCGAACAGCCGGGTGTCACTCATCGGGTTGTTCTCTTGACCAGCGGTTGAAGCGCGAAAAGAAAACAGGGGGGGTCGATTGCTCGGGGCCGAGGCGCAGAAGCTGTTCGACCACATGCCGGACGCCACGCTGCTCGTCGACAGGCAGGGGGTCATCCGCGGCGCCAATCCCGCGACGGAGCGCGTCTTTGGCTGCACGCCGAGCGCGCTCGTTGGGGAACGGCTCGATCGCCTCATTCCGGAGGGCGCGCGCTCGCATCATCAGTCCATGGTCGAGGGCTTCTTTGCCGCCGGACGCGCGCGCGCGATGGGTCCCGGCCTGGAGCTGTCCGCGCAGCGCCGCGACGGCTCGCTGTTTGCCGCAGAGATCGGGCTGAGCTTCATTGATTTAGGGGGGCAGCGGCATGCGATCTGCTCCGTGCGCGACGTTTCCGATCGCAAAGCCGCCGAGCGCGCCGTGCGCCTGAACGAGCAATGGCTCAGTGTGACCATCGAGAGCATCGGCGACGCGGTGATCGCGACCGATCTCGAGGGACAGGTCGTGCGCATGAACCGGGTCGCAGAGATGCTCACGGGCTACTCGAACAAAGAAGCGAGGCAGACGCCGCTCGCGTCGGTGTTTCACATCGTCGACGAGCGCACCGGCGACAACGCCGAGGACGTCGTGCAGCGTGTGTTGAGAGAGGGAACCATCGTCGCTCTCGCCAAGCATACGCAGCTCATCGCCAGGGACGGGACCCGCCGCGCGATCGCCGACTCGGCGGCGCCGATCCGCGATGCCGATGGTCGTGTGCACGGTGTCGTGCTCGTCTTTCGCGACGTCACAGACGAGCGCGCGCTCCGCCGGCTCGATGCGCACTGTCGCAGCCTCGTCGACCATGTGAGCGACGCCGTGATCGCATGCGACGCCGAGCTGCGCTGCACGGCCTGGAACAAAGCCGCCGAGCAGCTCTACGGCTTCACCTTCGCGGAGGTGCGCGGCAGCTCGCTCGACGTGCTCGGCACCAAGGTGCGCGGCGACCTTCCCCAGAAAATCGAAGCGCAGCTCCGGGCGGGAGAACACGTGACGGCGGAGCTCGAGCAGACGTGCAAAGACGGCCGCAAAGTCCAGGTCGTCGCCACAGTCGTCATGCTCAACGACGAAGCCGGAAAGCCGAGCGGCTTCCTGGGCGTCGTGCGCGATCTGACGGCATCGCGCGCCATCGAGCAGCGGCTCGTCTTGGCTGAGCGGCTCGCAGCGGTCGGGACGCTCGCAGCCGGCGTCGCCCACGAGATCAATAACCCGCTCGCGTTCGTCACGGCCAATCTTGGCTTCGTTCACCAGCACCTCGTGGAACATGAGACGCCCGAGACGAGCGACTTGGCGAGCGCGCTCGCGGACGCCATCGTCGGCGCCGACCGCATCGCCAAGATCGTGAAGGACATCCGCACCCTCGGCCGCACCGATGACGCTTCGGGATCTGTGGACGTCAACGCGGCGGTTCGGGCCGCCCTTAGCGTGACCCACAATCGGGTGCGGCACTGCGGGCGGGTGGAGGAGTGCCTGCAAGCCAAGCACCTCGTTCACGGAAACGAGCTGCGAATCGTTCAAGTGTTGACCAACCTCATCGTCAATTCCGCGCGAGCCCTGAACCAGGAGAAGGGCGCTGAAAACATCATTCGCGTCGGCACGCGGGACGACGATGGCGACGAAATGGTCGAGCTGTGCGTCGAGGACAACGGCGAAGGCATCGAAGAGCGTGATCTTGCCCGCGTCTTCGATCCCTTCTTTACGACGAAGCCGGTCGGCCATGGCACGGGGCTCGGCCTCTCCATCTGCCACCGCCTGGTCTCAGCGATGGGTGGGACGATCCAGGTCGACAGCGAGCGAGGCATGGGCACGCGCGTGACGATTCGGCTGCAACGCGGAGTCGCGAGCGCGGAGGTCGTCGATCGCCCGCCGGAGATCGTCCTGGCGCCGCGCCGCATGCTCGTCGTCGACGATGAAGACCTCATCCTCAAAGCGATCGCGCGCATGCTACCCGAGTGGCCCGTCGTGCTTTGTCGTGATGCGCCGCAGGCGATCGATCGGCTCGTCGCCGGAGAGGCCTTCGACTTCGTGCTTTGCGACGCGATGATGCCGGCGCTGTCGGGCGCGCAGCTCTACGCCAGACTGTGCGAGGTGCGACCCGACCTCGCGCGGAGCGTGGCCTTCATGACCGGCGGTGCGTTCGATCAGGGCGTGGCGGCCTTCTTGGCGGACAAGCGGGTTCTGCAAAAGCCTTTCACGGAGGACGAGCTGCGCGTGTTCATCCGCGATTGTTTCAGCGCCGGCCCTCTGCCCGCTTGAGTGGGTGACGACGATTCTTCCTCCTAGCGCAATAATGGATAATATGGTCTGTTATCGCGCGAGAAGGAGCGGTGCAGCGGCAAGGCGCCGAACGCATCGAGCTCGGGCGGCATTGTGCGAGAGTTTCTCACCAAAGACGGCGTCGGTGGCGTGAGTCGAGTTTCGGGAGTGTGGGCGGCCGTTGCGATGACCTTCGCGCTCGTCGTCCTCGGCGGCGTCGTGCGGCTCACGGGATCTGGCCTTTCGATCACGACTTGGGAGCCGCTCGCTGGCGTCATCCCACCATTCTCCGACACGCAGTGGGCGCACGTGTTCGCAGCGTACCGAGAGACGGCTGAGTACCGCGTGTACAACAGCCACCTCGCGATCGAGGACTTTCGTCGCCTGTATTGGCTCGAATACTCCCACCGCTTGCTCGCGCGTGCGGTCGCCCTCGTCATCTGCCTGACGGCCGCGACGACCGCGTTGACGAAGCCGCGCGACACATGGCTTGCGCGCAGGCTCGTCGCGGCCGTTGCGCTCGTCGGCGCCCAAGGCTTCGTTGGTTGGTACATGGTCGCCAGCGGCTTGGATCGGGCGCCGCACGTGAGCCACTACCGCCTCGCCCTGCACTTCGGCCTCGGGCTCGCGTTGCTCGGGCTGCTCGCTGACACGGCTTGGCGCGCACCAGCCCATCGGCGGCATTTGACGCGCTCGCTGCCGGTGCTGCTGACCTGCGCCATCGCGGCGTGGAGCGGCGCCTTGGTCGCGGGCTTGAAGGCCGGGCATGCGTTCGCCACCTTTCCGTTGATGGCCGGCGCTTGGCTGCCCGATCGGCTCTCGTCCATCGCGATCGGCGACTGGCTCAATCAACCGGCGAGCGTGCACTTTCAGCATCGCGCGCTGGCGTTTGCCGCCGGGATCTTCGTGGTCGCGCGCGCCTGGCGAAGCCGGGATCCGCTGCGCCGGGTGCTCGTCGCGTTGGTGTGGTTACAGATCGGTCTCGGCGGCTTGTTGGTCGTGACGCACGTGCCGGCCTGGCTTGCGTCTATGCACCAAGCGAACGCCTTGCTCGTCATAATCTGTGCTGCGCTGTCCTCTTCCGTCGTGCGCCGTCGTGCGCTAGTTGGAGGGGGTGAGTCATCTTTCGCAAACCGCAGAGTACGCGCTCCGGGCGATGAGTCAGCTTGCCTTGGCGGACCCAAATGAGCTCGTCCCGGCCGCAGAGCGGTCGCCCCGCAAATAGCAGAGGGCCGGCGGTATGATCTTGCTCTCCCTTCACGTGCTCGGCGCGACTGTGTGGACCGGCGGCCACATTGTCTTAGCGCTCGCGGTGCTCCCACGCGCGTTGCGTAAGAACGATGTTTCGATCATTCGCGATTTCGAGGCGGGCTACGAACGCGTCGGCATCCCCGCCCTGCTCGTCCAAGTGGCGACCGGGCTCCTGCTCGCGATACGCACGCTCGGCTCGCCGCTCGAGTGGTTGGCGCTCGCGGGATCGAGCTCAGTGGCACGCGCCGCCCTGATCAAGCTCGGCCTCCTCGTCGCAACCTTCGTGTTGGCCCTAGACGCGAGGCTACGGATCATTCCCCGCCTCGACGCGCAGCGGCTGCCGTCGCTCGCGTGGCACATCGCGCTCATCACGGTCGTGGCCGTCGCATTCGTCGTCGTCGGCGTCAGCTTTCGCTACGGCGGCATTTAGCGGGGCTACGCGCGTTCGTGCTCGTAGCAAATCTTCAGACTGTCGGCCTTGCTCAAGCGCTCTTCGGTCAGACCGCAGCGAAACCCGTCCGTTTCGCGACGGAAGTGCTGACAGGTGGCGCAAACTCCGAAGGAACGCCCGCCGTTTCGCTGCTGAAGCGCGAGCAGCAGCCCGCGAAGCTCGGCGGCGAGCCGCCGCTGCGTGGCCTTCGGCAGCGCCGCGACCACTGATTGCCAGCCGCGTCGCTCGAAACTCCTGCTTAGAATTCGACCAGCCTCCGTCAGAGACAGCCGCGTGACGCGCTTGTCTCCTTCGTCCATCGCTTTGTCGATGAGGTCGCGTTCCAGGAGCGAACGCAGGGTCTCGGAGACGGTGCCCTTGGTTGCGCCAAGGTAGGCGGTGAGCGCGGTCAACGTATTGCTGTAGCGATTGCTGCGAGCAAGATAGGCGAGCGTCGCATATTGCACGGGTGCGAGCCCTTGCTCGTGGTGGCGCGCGTCGCTCCGAACGAGAAGCGTCAGTCGTTCGATCAGATCGGCCGCGTCACTCATTGAAGGATTGTAGCGGTCGAGGCGAAGGTTGACAACGGCCGCCGTCATATGGTTTCGAATCAAAACCAATGGAGGCTCCGCATGCTTTCACCGCTTGTCGCTCTCGCCGTCGTTTTCGCCGCCAACCCGCCCGCGCCGCCGCCCGTTTCCTACCCAGAGGGCTATCGTGCGTTTAGCCACGTCAAATCGCTGCTGCTCAAACCGAGCCATCCTCTCGCCAATCCGTTCGCAGGGCTCCATCATATTTACGCAAACGACAAAGCCGTTCGGGGACTGAAGAGCGGCAAGTACGAAGACGGCGCCATCTTTGCGTTCGATCTGCTCGAATACAAAGACGAAGAATCGTCGCTCGTCGAAGGCAAGCGCAAGCTCCTCGGCGTCATGGAGCGCAACGCGAAAAAGTATGCGGCGACTGGCGGCTGGGGGTTCGAGGGGTTTGCCGCGGATTCGAAGAGCGAGCGGCTCGTCAAGGACGGCGGCGCCGGCTGCTTCGGCTGCCACCAAGCACAGCAGGCCAAGAGCTTCGTCTTCACTGAGTGGCGTCAGTAACGCAACAGAAGTGCCCCGCGTCGCTGCTCAGCTCAGAATGGCGCGCAGCGCGTCGATCGTCGTGAACACGCCGATGACGCGCTCATCATCGTCGACCACGAGCGCGGCGCCGAGCTTCTTGTCCGCCATCCGCCGCGCCACCTCGCCGACCGTGGCGTCGTAGCGCACCATGAATGGATCCCGGCTGGCCGCTTCCTCCACCGTCACTTGGGTCGGGTCGACGTCGCGAAATGTCTCGACCAGGTGAAGATCGCGCTCGGAGACGATGCCGAACACGGCGCCGCCGTCGAGCACCGGGAGATGGCGTATCTTGTGCTCGCGCATGATCGCATGCGCTTGGGCGAGCGATTGATCTTTGCCGATGGTCAGCGGCAGCAGGCTCATCACCTCGCTGATGCGACGCTGCTTCAGCGCAACGTTCAGCGCAGGTGGTCGCTTCGCCGGCGCTCGCTTGACGCGTTTGCGCTTCGTCGCTCGTTTGGCGGTGATCGCTGCGGAGGAGGTCTTCTTCTTGCGATTCTCTTTCTTCATGCCGGCTGCAGAATCACAGAATCCTGCCGGCGACAACGCCGCGCGCGCCGCAAGACACCGCGGCGAGGTCCTGGCTGTCGCTGACCGGCGGTTCAGCGTGTTACCGGCACGTAGCAAGACCTGCGGGCGCGCGTCACCCGACGGTGCCAGCGCGCGCGTTTTTCGCTCCTGTTTTCATGCGGCACGAAGGTTGCGAGGTGCCGAGACATGAAGGCGAAACCCGTGATGACCCGCGAAGTGATCTACGTCGGCCCGCATCAGCCGCTGTCGATGGCGTATCGATCGATGGTGCTTTGGAAGGTGCGCCACATGCCAGTCGTCGAGCGCGGCAAGCTGGTCGGGATCCTCTCGGATCGCGATGTGCTGATCCATGCGACGCGTAAGACCGACGAGATCTTCGTGCCGGCGATGACCGTCGACGACGCGATGACCGCGTCGCCCATCACGCTAGCGCCGGACGGAACCGTGAGCCGCGCTGCAGAGCTGATGCTCGAGTACAAGATCGACGCGCTGCCGATCGTGTCCGGGGAGAAGCTCGTTGGCCTCGTCACCTCGAGCGACTTGCTCGTGCTGCTCATCGGCAACAACGAGCGGGTAGATGAAGTGAAGCTGCCCTTCTCCTTCAAGCTGCGCGAAGCCGAAGCCTGAGCCACCTGTCCAAGCCAACCGTCCGCGTCAACGAGGAGCGCCCCAGATGAGCAAGCACATTCCGCCGATAGAGAAGTACATGAGCACGTCGCCGGTCACCGTCGAGCCGAGCACGACGCTGCCGCGCGCGAAGCAACTGCTGCAAGAGCACGGCATCCGCCACCTGCCGGTGGTCGAACGAGACGTGCTGGTCGGGCTCGTGAGCGCCTCGGATCTGCGCGCCATCGAAGGCTTGGCTGGCGTGAAGCCGGAAGACGTCCGGATCAAGGACGTGATGCGCGAGAAGCCGTTCACGTGCCGCCCGGACTCGCCGCTCGACGCCACCGTCAACGAGATGGTGAGCCACAAATGGGGCAGCGCCGTCGTGCTGCACAACCAGCGGGTCGTCGGCATCTTCACGTCCATCGACGCAATGCGGGCGTTGGTTGAGCTCGCCCAAACCCGCCTCGTGAAGTAGATCCCATGCTGCAACTCCACCTACGATTCCTATCGCCGTTGCTCTTGCTCTCGCTCTCGGCGTGCAACGACGAGACGCCTCTGCGCGGCTCTCTGCGCAACTGCGTGGACGACGCAGGATGCCCGATCGGCGAGATCTGCGCGACCGAGTTCGGCCGGTGCGTGGTCGTCGATCCGAACGATCTGGGACCGCGCCCGGCGACGTCGAGCGATCTGGTCGAGCGCTTGGGCCCGATCGTCTTCAGCGTGCCGAGCGAGGGCGTCACGAGCGGCGAGTCTGGTCTCGTGTCGGTGAAGCTGACGGTGCTCAATAAGCACGCGCTCACGCTGTCGCAAGTCATGCGCAGCGGCACCGTGCGCGCGAAAGTCAAGGACGACACTATTCACCTGTGGAACCTGCGTCTCGGCTCCGACGGAGGCGGCGTGACGCTGGTGGATGCCACGAGCGGCGAAGTGCGCGCCTACGTCGTCGACCTCACCGTCTCGTCGGAGAGCGAGCTGTCGGGACCGCTCATCCCCGATGACTATCCGAAGTCCCATTTCTCACTGCCCGGCAAGATCTTGGTGTCAGCGCAGGCGGGCGGCTCGCTCGACGATCTGCATCCGATCTCGTTCACCTTCCCTGAAGCGAAGATCGACGGTGAGTTCGACGTCGATGGCAACCTCCTCGTCGCCTCGATCGCGCTTTCCGATCAACTCTTGGTCGAAGGCGCCGAGGGCCTCTTCCGCATCGATGAGATCGCCATCCGCGCGCACTTTCACGGCGCCCGCGTGCCCGACGGCTGGGCACGCTGACTCGCGCCTCGGACGCCATCGGAAAGCATCGCCGCACGCTCGAGGCGCAGCAGACATGTGGTCACGCAACCGGGCTGCCCTGGCTGCGATAACGAGCGCGATGCACACTGGCCCTACGCTTGCGGCATGCTGGCCACCCCTTGCCCGCCCAGCACCCGCGAGACCGGCACTGGCCAGCCCGGCCGAGGTCGCCGCATGCGTGAATCCTCCCGATCCGTCGCAGCCGCTCACCCCTGCGCCCGCGCTCCTTGCGTGCACGGCAGCGGTCAGCGCCGCTTTGCCCGCCGCCGAGTTGCGCGCGCCAGCCGCCGCGAAATTGTCGCATTCGTTTCACGCTCTCTTGCGGCGAAACCTTCGCGGGCAGGGGCGTGGGGCAGGCGCAACGCTCGTCGTGCTGCGGCATGGGCGCGTGCTTGGTTCGGCGAGCGCGGGGTTCGCGGACATCAGCGCCAAGCGCGCCATTCTCCCGAGCACCGTCTTCGACCTGGCGTCCGTGTCGAAGCAGTTCACCGCCGTCGCCATCCTGCGCCTGGTCGAGCGCGGCGTGGTCAAGCTGGACCAGCCGGCGCGTGCTTGGATCCCGGAGTTGGCGGAGGGCAAGCCCCGGCCGCTGCTCGTGCGCGATCTGTTGAACATGACGTCGGGGCTCCCCGACTACACCGAGGCCTTCGAAGAAGAGGAGCTGCCTCACGTGGACAATCCTGCCGTCGCTCGCTGGGCTGCAAGCGTGCCCCGCCGTGCGGTCGGCGCGGCGCATCGCTATTCGAACACAGACTACGCGTTGCTCGCGCTGATCGTCGAGCGCGCCTCGGGGCGAACCTTCGCGGACTTCCTGGCGGACGAGGTCTTGCGGCCCCTCGCGATGAACGACTCACGCGCCGAGGCGCGGCCCGGTCCATCCGTCGACCCTGCGCGCGCTCGGGGGTACCGACCGCGCGGCGCGAGCTGGGTCGAGAGCCGCCTCGACGCTCCAACGGTAGGTGATGGCAACGTGTACTCGTCGGCGAGAGATCTCGGCGTTTGGTTGAGTCGTCTCGCCGCGGGCGAGGTCCTATCGCCGCGGCTGCTGGGTGAGGCCTGGCGAACTGGCGTCGACGACCGGGGACGCGCGCACGGTTACGGGTTCGGCTGGGCCGTCGACGGTCAAACCGTGTCGCACAGCGGCAGCTGGAACGGGACGTCGACCTACGTTGGCTATCACCGCGCCGACGGTTTCGCCGTCGTCGTGCTCTCCAACGACGAGTCGTTCGACGCTGAGTCGCTCGGCGAGACCGCCGTACGCATGGCCCGCAAGGCTCGTTAGTCTCATTCAGAGCGTCGCGGTGCCGTCCGGTCGTAGTCGTTCACTCCGGCTCGGGTTGGCAAAGGAAATAGCCGACGCCGCTGGCCGTCAGGCTGCCGAGCAACAGCCCGGCGCCTAGCACGGGTGCCACGGCGCCGAACGCGAGCAGCCCGAGCGGTACGCTCACCGCACCGACAGCCGCGATAGCGGCGAGCGATCGCTTGCGTGAAACCTCTTCGCTCGGACCGAGCAAGCACACGCGCTCACTCTTGCCCGTCACCGCAAACTCCGCCAGCCGCGCTTGGATCGCCTCGCGCACTTTTTCGGCCGGAAGATCTTGCAGAAACCAGTGTGAACACAACGAGCGGGCGTTGCCTGTCGCTTGCACCAGACCCTCGCTGCACAAGTACACCCCTTTGACGAGCTCGATCACCGGCATGAAGTCTCGGCTGGTGTTTTGCCGTGCGACACACAGCAGGAGCGACTGCGCGTCGGGGCCGGCGACGAGCTCCGCGATCGCTTCGCAATTCTCGCGGGCCGCCTGCGCCTTGGCCGCCTCTTCTGCCTTTCGGAGGCGGTGCGCGATTTCGCCTGCGGCACGCGCCTCGCGCTCGGCATCGTCGCGCGCTTGCGCAACCTCGATCGCTTTCGTCATCGCGTCGACCGCTAGATCTCTCATGCGGCGGTATCGGGTCTGGCGTCGCGCGCTTTGCGTCGGCGTCGTTGGGTGTCGTCCCTGATTGACAGGAATGTCGTCCGATCGAGACAACGCGTCATTCGCCGGCGCGTGAATGAAAGCAGGCTAAGGCGGCTTTCCGAGCCGCGTGAAGATGTCGTGCGCGGTGGCGTCGTCTTCGATGCCGCTCCCGGTGATCTTGGTGGCGAGCGCGGCGCAGACCCCGGCGGCGTCAGCGACGCCGCGCTGCTCCAACATCGCGACAAGCACGCGCTCGAGCACCACCTTGATCTGCGCCGTGGTCACTTGAGCGGCATCGAGGCCTGCTTCTTTGAGCGCGATGCGCAGCGTGCCGCGAATCGCGGGGGGCGACAAGCTTGTCACATTTTCCAGCTCCCTCGCCGTCCAGTCAAAGGCGCGCGAATCAGCCACCGACGCCCCCAAAGCGCCGGACGAACCAACGTGGCGGAGAGAAGGCAAGCCAGAGGCACACGCCCGATACGACGCCGACCCACGACGCGACGGTCATCACGTCACCGTCGCCGCGCAGTCCCATGCCCATGCTGAACCGCGTGTAGATGCTGAGCAAGTGGATGACGACGGCGCCCGTCGTGGCAACGCTGTAGAGAAGGACCCGATTGAGCACTTCCTTCGTCGTGAGACCGAAGACGATCTGGCGCCGAAACGCCCGATACGCCGCCCAATTTCGCTCGGCGACGATCACGGCGCAGAGCGTTCGAAAGCAGAGGCCGAACATCAGGCGCGGCGTCGGCATGACGAGCGCGTCGTAGTCGTTGTGCACGCCGAGGCCGACCTCGACGGCGCCCACGAGCACGGCGAGCGCCGCGATCGTCGCGTACACGGCCGAAGCGACCGGCTTAGCGCGCGCGTAGGCCTCCCGTACGAACAGCGCCGACGCGGCGACGCCGATGTAGAGCGCAAGCAGGCCGGCCGCGAGGGAGGCGGCTCGCACCCGCGGGTCGAGCACCTCGATCGACCCGGCGACCTGGAAGAACACGAGCCCAAAAAACCCTGAGAAGAAGAAACCAGTCCCAAGAAAAAGCTCGGGACGCCCGCGCGTCCTTCGCGCAAGCAACACGAGGCGCGCCGAGACGAGCAAGTTGAAGATCGCGAAGGCGGCTGCTCCGACGAAGCTCACGCGTCACCCCACCGCTTCTTGGCCGCGCGAGCGCGAATCCTGGCGCGCCCGGATCAAGGCGCGGATGGCCTGTTCGTCGAACGGCTTCTCGAGGTGCAGGTTCTTCGTGCGCTCGAGGAACGCCCGCGCGCCGTCGCTGAACGCACCACCGGTGACGAAGATCATCCGCTCGGCGGCGTCTTTGTGGGAGGCGGCGAGCTTCGCATGCAGCTCCATGCCGGTCATGTCGGGCATCATCAAATCGCAGAAGATCACGTCGAAGCGTTCGCCGGCCTCGATTCGCTCGAGGGCCGCGACTCCGCCGCCGGCGATCGCCACATCATGATCGTTCGAGACGACGCGACGCAAGGCGGTCGCCACCGACGGCTCGTCGTCGACGATGAGAATCCGGCATCGAGACCCGCCGGGAGCCGGCGAGGCATCGGTCTTTTCCTGCGCGACAATCCGCTCGGGGGCGGCCGGGAGCCGCACACGAAACGTCGTTCCACGACCGACGGTGCTCGTGACCGAGATGTCCCCACCGAGCGCCTGCACGATGTTGCGCGAGATCGACAGGCCAAGCCCGGTCCCCTGGCCGACTGGCTTGGTCGTGAAGAACGGCTCGAATACGCGCGAGAGGTGCTCGGGCGCGATGCCCGGCCCGGTGTCCTCGACGACGATGAAGACGTCGTGCCCATCGGTGTCGATCGATACGCGAATCTCGTTGTCAGCGGCCCGCCCCTCGGGGAGCGCCTGCGCGGCGTTGACCAGCAGGTTGAGCACCACCTGACCGAGCCGGGACTCGTTGGCGAGCACCGGCGGCACCGGGCGGTAGCTCTTGACCAAGCGCGCGCGGTGGCGAATCTCGTTCCACGCCATGTTGATCGAGGCCTCGGTCACCCGTTGCGCGGCCACCGGGGCGGCCACATCGCTGTCGCTGCGAGAGAAGGTCTTCAGATCGCGCACGACGTTGCGGATTCGTTCGGCGCCTTCGCGGGCATCAGCCAGGATCTCGACGAGCTCGCTGAGACGTCGGCCGGCATCGGCCGCCACCGCGTCGTCGACTGTTTGCAGTATACGCATCACCTGCGGCAGCTCACCGGCGATGAAATCGGCGTTGGCGATGACGTAGGCGAGCGGGTTGTTGATCTCGTGCGCGACTCCCGCCGCCAAGGTCCCCACCGACGCCATGCGCTCCGCTTGGGCGAGGCTCGTTTGCAGCGACTGCAGATGACTCCTGTCGCGAACGGTCGCTTGCAGCAGCACCTTGCCGTGGATCTCCACTCGCGTGAACAACACCTCCGCCGGGAACAGTTCACCGGATACCCGTCGAAACGTCCAAGCAAAGAAGTGCGATCCATTGCGCTGGGCGATGGCCATGGCCTCTCGTGCGGCGGCGGCGGAGTCGCGACCATCGGGCTGCTGCTCGGGCGAGTACTGCCACATGGGGTGGTCGACGAACGCGGAAAGCTCCTGCGCGCCGAAGAGCGCCAGCGCCGCGCGGTTACCCGCGGTGAATTGCCAATCGGGAGGAGCCAACGTCATCAGCGCGTCGCGCGACGACTCGAAAAGCAGACGATGGCGCTCCTCGGATTCGCGCAGGACCGCGTCGAGCTCAACCCGTTGCGTCACATCGTCGTGGGCAACGATGACGCGGGCTCTGTCGTGGTCGCCAAAGCGCGCGACGCGGCACACGAACCACCGTGGCTTGTCTGGCGTGTGGCATGGGTATTCTATTGTTCCGTGGGTCACCCGACCCGCGATCACGTTGCCGATGAGGGCCGCCGCGGCGGCGGCGACTTCGTCGTCTTTTCCGGCCGCGGCGCAGGCGCCGAGGTAGTTCGCCCCCTCGGCGGTGCTCTCTGGTTGGCCGCCATTTTGCGCCGCGAAGTCGCGCCAGGCGCGGTTCGTCGTCATGATCACGCCTTCGGCATCGAGCACGGCGATGTTGGCGGGGAGCGCGTCGAGTGCCGCTCGCGCGAACACCGCGGTACGCGCGAGCTCTCGCGTTCGCTCCGCAACGCGACCCTCGAGCGCCACGTTGGCCGCCTCGAGCGAGGCACTGCTCTGCCGCAGCCTCTCTTCGACGATCTTGCGCGGCGTCACGTCGCTTTGAATGCTGATGAACGCGTTCAAGCCATCGCCACTGCGCATCGAAACGATCGTGGATTCGACCCAGAACAAGGTCCCGTCGCGAGCGCGATTGCATAGCTCGCCGTGCCAAGTGCGGCCGGCGAGAATCGTCGACCAGAGGTCAGCAAATAAGCTGGCCGGATGCTGCCTCGAGCTCACCTTGCGGTGGGTCTGACCGATGAGCTCGTCGCGTGACCACTGGGAGATGGCGCAATACCTGTCGTTGACGTACTGAATGACGCCTCTGTCGTCCGTGATCGAGACGATCGCGTGCTCGTCGAGCGCGGCCTTCAGCTCCGCCAACTGCGCCATCGAGCGCTGACTCGAGGCGTCGCTGCGGTTCAGGCGGCCCGAGAGCGCCAAAACTATCGTCGTCAGAACGGAGGTGCCGACGAGCACGACGCACGCGTCGGCGACCCGGCTCGTGAGAAGGTCATGCTCGACGACGAGCCCGCGAAAGCGCAGGAGCAGGATCGGAAGGATGAGCACGACCGGCAAGGCGCGGCGGGCGATGAGGCCACCGCGCGTCGGCGCCGTGAGCGTGCCGATAAAGCCGCGCTCCGGGCGTAAGAATGCGCTGCCAAGGGCCAGCCCGAACAACCCGAGCGCGCCGAGGAAGGAGACCTCGGGCACCCGAGGCAGCTTCACGATCGAAGTGACGCCGAAGATGTAGCTGGCGATCGACAGCCAGGCAGCCGCAGCGGCCATGGCCGACAAGACCGGCGCCGGCCACAAGCCGCGCAGTGGACGATCAACGAGGAGCATGGCCGCGTTCACGCACAAGATGCCGGCCAGTGCGTTCGGCGCGACCTGACCGGCGGCCGGCGAGTGGTCCTCGACGAGGAGCTGATCGAGCCCGCTCCAACCGACGAGGTAGCCGATCAAGGAGAGTGCCGCGAAGGCGGCGACCGAGGCCGCGAGCGCCCTGGCGGCGAACAGGCGGCGCAGAGAGTCTGGACCGCGCACGGTCCCCTGGAGCACGAGCGCGACGCCGGTCGCGCACATCATCAGCGCCAAATTGAAGCGCGTCGCGGCCCAATCTGGGCGCACCTGCCGCAGAGCGTCGACATCGAGGAACCAACCCGCGAGGCCGGCCAGACCCATGGCGACCCCAAGAACCCCGCCGAGCGGCGCGAGTTGGGACCACGTTGAACTACCGCTTGTCGTCTTCTCGCGCACGGCCGCCCCGATCCTTTGGTTAGAATCGACGGCCGCGCGCAGACGTTAAGTGACGGCAATATCGCGAGACCTCAACACCGTGGCGGCAAGACGCGCTTCAGTAATGGATACTTATATCTACTGTAGACAAGGCTGCGACTTGGTTCGACGGTCCGCCGTCGATGCTACCGGCTAACCACGCTCGGCCGGCGATGCGCCACCTCGTCCGGCGTCGAGATCGCACGGAGCGCGCGCAGCTGTCGCTCGAAGCCCTTGCGCCGGCTGCGCCCCGCAAAGCGAAAGAGCCGCGGCAAATGTTGCCAGAAGACGCCGCCCCAACCGAGCGCGGAAAAGACGCGCTTCATGATCGCGGCTCGGGTCGGATCGAGCACGGTCTCGGCGTTGGTCATCCAGTTCGGATGCGCCGCCGCCGCGCCGACGAGCAGCGCGTAGAGCTCTTGCAGATCGAGCTCGGGCGAGACGTACCAAGATGGTTCGAAGAGCGGATCGTCCTCGACGAACCAGCCGCTGTCTTTGCAGTGGCGCTCGAGCGGCGTCCCCGCGTGGACGCGAATGCCGGTGGTGAAGAGCACCATGTCGGTTGGCGCGATGTGCTCCTCACAGAACGAGAGCGTCTCGCGCACGGTGTGCATCGTCTCCCCTGGGGCGCCGAACATGAAGAACCAATAGGTCGGCAGCCCGGCGTCCCGCAGCAGGCGCGCCGCACGCACCAAGGTCTGCCGGTTGAACCCTTTGGCGAGCGTCGCGAGCGTCGTGTCGGAGGCGCTCTCCGGCGTGCACATGACGTTCGCGAACCCGGCGCGGCGCATGAGGCTCAGCAGATCAGCGGTGAGCGCCGCTGGGTTCAGCCCCATGGTCGACAGCTCGACGGGCAAGGCGCGCCGCGCGAGCTCCTCGCAGAGCTCGAGCGCGTGACGCAACGGCATGTTGAAGGTGGAGTCGACGAAGTCGACGCGCCGAACGCCGTGCCAGCGCACCACGTAGGCGATCTCGTCGACGACCTCTCTCGGCTCGCGCAGGCGAAACTCGCGGCCTTCGAGCTGATTATAGACGCAGTACGAGCACCGCTGATTGCAGCCGCGCTTGCTCTGGATGGGATAGGGAGCGCCAAGCGATGCGTAGCGCTCGAGATCGACCCAGCGCCAGGCGTGGCTGCGCACCGACGTGCAAAAATCCTGAGCGAGCGCGCGGCCGCTCGGTGGTTCGCCGCGGGCGTGGCGGCCGGTGTCGAGGATGACTCTGGCCTCAGTGGTGCCGCCGTCAGGGCGCAGCAGCCCCGGCACGGCATCGAGGCTGGCTCCGTGCTCGAGCGCGTCGGCGAGCGCGCCGATCGCCTCCTCGCCTTCGCCTACGATTGCATAGTCGGCGCCGAGGTAGCGCAGCGTGTCCCGCGGCGCGACGTTGACCCCGCTGCCGCCGATCACGATCGGCGTCGTCGGGCGCGCGCGACGAACGGCGGCGATGACCGAGTCGCGGATCTCCTCGAGATAGAACACGGGCCGCTCGAAGTTGCAGTTGTCGATGTTGCGGACGGTGACGCCGACGAGATCCGGCGCGAGGGCGCGGGCGTGGCGCTCGACTGCCTGGCGCGGCCGCTTCGTGAACGCCAGATCGAGCACGCTGACGCGGTGACCGGCGCGATCCAACGCGCTCGCGACGATGCAGAGCCCGAGCGGCACGGTGGGCCAAGGCATGTGCTCGCGATTCGAATTGACGAGCAGAACGTTCATGGAGGCTCCTCACCGCGTCCGCGCAGGTGATCTGGCGACGCGCTTCAATAATGGATATATATGTCCACTGTGCCACAGTCGACCCCGAAGATCACGGGCGCGCGGCGCGCCGCTCCGTGGGCGCGCGGCGCGCTCCTCCTCGTCTACCTGGGGCTCGGAGCGTCGTTGCTTTGGGCCAGCGGCGATCGCGCCCTCGACGACGCGCTGATCTCAGTGCTGGCGATTGGCCTCCTCGCGACGATCGGCGCGGGTGTCTTCGTGCTTCGCTCTGGCCTCTTCGCGAGGCCGATCCTGGCCGGCCCGCCGAACGAGGGGCTCTTGGCGCTGACCTTCGACGACGGCCCGGACGAGCGAGAAACGCGCCGGGTGCTCGCGCTGCTCGAAGCGCGAGGACACCGCGGCACGTTCTTCGTGATCGGCGCGCGCGCCGCCAACGCGAAGGCGTTGCTCGAGGAGATCGTCGCGCGCGGTCACGGGCTTGCCAACCACACGCACAGCCACACCTGGTCGCTGCCTCTTTGCTCGGTCCGGCGCGTCGTCGACGAGCTCGAGCGCACGCAGGCGATCCTTCGCGCTGCCACGCGCGCCACACCAGAGACTCCCGAGCCGCGCTGGCTCCGCCCGCCTGCGGGGATCATGTCACCGCGCATCGCAGTCGCCAGCGCGCTCTCTGGCCTCGAGCTCGTCGGTTGGTCGGCGAGCGCCCGCGACGGCACGCGCACGACTGTCCCGCGCGCCGTGCGGCGCCTGGCGCGGGCTGCGGTGCCCGGCGCCATCTTGGTGCTTCACGACGGTATTGAACGCGGTGATCGAGCGCCCATCGCCGCCGCGGTCCTCGAAGAGCTCTTGCCTATCCTCGAGGCGCGTCGCCTGACGAGCGTGCCCCTCGATCGACTGCTGCTCGGCGACACCGACGCCAAGCTCAGCGGCCGATCAAGCTCGCGCGATACGCGTTGATCGCGTCACGCAGCTGTCCGCCGTCGCTCGTGATGGTCGTTTGGCCAGTCGCGCCGGGTCCGAAGGCGACGCCGAAGCCGCCGATCGAGGCGAGCTCGTCGAGGTGGGAAAAGATGTACCGGACGCGGTTGTCACGATAGGCGCCGGGCACCCCGCCGGGCGTGTCGCTCGGCACCCCGAGCGGGATCTGCCACCAGAGCACTGGCAGCTCGAGGGCGCCGGCGAGCGTCGCGACCCACGCGAAGTGCTCGCGAAAGCTCGGGCTCGACTGGTTCGTCGCGTCCCAGTACCACGGCCCGTCGTTGCGCTGGCACCCGGGTCCGCGCGCCTCGTAGCAGCCGGCGTCACGATCGAGCATCTCGACGCTGATGTAATCACACTCCTTGGCGCCGACCGCCGCCAGGAACGCAGCCGTCTTCGCCGGCGCCGGCTGACCGCCCTCGAACGCAGACCAGGCAGAAGCCTCGAAGCCGAGCAGCGTATTTGGCGCGAGCGTTCGCCCCATGCGCACGAGGCACTTGCCCATGCCCGCCACGTCATCGGGCAAATCGGCGCAGGCTGGGTTGATGCGCGTGTGCATGAAGAGCGCGGACGGGTCGTCATTCGAGTCGCGCTCGGCGTAGCCCCAGAAGTCCGGCTCGAACTGGACGAGCGCGGGACCGCCAAAGGCGGCGAGCTGCTGAAACATGACCCGTACGTCATCCCAGAACCCCGACATCGCAGCGGCGTCTTGCCCGATCGCGGTGTTGCCGTCGCCGAGGCCGGCCATGAGATAGAGCGTGAACATGGGCACCGCGCCGTGGTCCTTCGCCTTCTTCGCGCTGAGCAGCACGAAGGCGCCGTCTGGCTTGTTCCACGTTCGCCAGTCGCCGACGAGGTAGCGGTAGCGGAGATCGATCGGCGCACCGAAGGAAAAAGCCGTGTCCTTGTCGTCCGAGCCAACGCCAACGACGAAGCGCGACGCCCCGACGAGCTTCGTCGCCACCGCCGCGGCCTTCGTCGTCAACGGACCAGCGCTCGCGACGTCGACTGGCACGGCCGTGCGGGGTGCACAGGCGCAAAACAAGATCAGGGCGGGCGCAGTCAGGCGCAACATCCGCGTCTCCTCAATTGGACAACAATAGCCATCGTCCGTCCTTAGCTCTCATTACGCCAGCGTTGCGAGCGTCACGGCACCGAACGCGTCCCTTGCGCCAACCGCCGTGCGATCGCGTGCAACGGTCCGAACAGCGCGGACCCGAGGCTCGCGGGTGAGTGATTGAGCTCGTGCGCCGGAAGGCCGAAGCGTCGCGGCCGGTTTCCCCGACTGGTGACGAGCGTGCCGGCGAGCCAGTCCCACACCGCCAGCCAGCTGCCGAGGTTCTTGTGGCAGTGGCGGAGCTCCGCGCTGTGGTGAAGCTGATGTTGCGCCGGGCTCATCAACAATCGCTCGAGCCAAGGCGGCAGCGGCAGCCAGACGTGCGAGTGGCGTAGGTTCCCGCCGGCGAGGTTGAACACGAAGCCCACGCCGTTGACGCCCATGATCTCGTACTGCACGGCGTCGCTGCGAAAGAAGTGAAAGAAGACGCCAGAAACGAGCCCCGTGACGGCGAGCCCGCGCAACTGGAAGAGCAGGTTCTCGATCGGGTGGTTTCGATAGAGCGTCATCGGCGTCATCACCTCCGCCGAGTGGTGGACCTTGTGCAGCTCCCACAACGTCGGCACGGCATGCGCGAGAGAGTGCAAGGCGAAGCGGCTGAAGTCCCAGCTGACGAAGAGAACGAGGGTGTACACGACGCGCGTCGCGCCGGGCGAGAGCAGCGGCGTCGCTGCGACGGTGTGTATGGAGTCGAGCGTGTGCACCGTCCATACGGCGAGCGCAGTCGCGGAGAAGATCCACGGCGCGAAGAGCACCGCGTGGATCAGCGGCTTCGCCAGGAACAGCTTGTAGTCCAAGAGCGCGGAGCGGTGCAGCCAGATCCGCGGCGAGAACAAGCCGGCGATACGGCGGAGGCCCCGTGGCCGCACGAGGCTCGTCGCGACCGCCAGCGCGAGGCTCGTGAGCAGATAGAGCCAGAACAGCCGATGCTCGGGATCGAGCACGTGCTGAAATGCCCCGCCAAGCGATCGCAGGGCGCGCGTGACGAGCGCGGCAACTTCGCCCATGTCGAACTCGGCCACTCGACCCTCCGGGTGCTCGATGCTGGTGGCGCTCGCTAGCACAACCCAAACTGGACTGCATTGTCTATTGTCGCAAAGCAGCGTAAGCGCGCGCGTGCGGATCGCCGTCATCGGAGGAGGCATCGCCGGCCTCGGCGCTGCGTTCGCCCTGCGCAGGGCCGCCAAGATCATCGTGCTCGAGCGCGCGCCGCAAGTCTTCGCTCATGCGTCAGGCAAGAACGCGGCGATCTATCGACCGCTGGAGCTCCCGCTGCCGATCACGCAGCTCGCGCGCGCGAACGCATCACTGCTCGACGAGCTCGTGGGAGATCGCGCCGCGTGGCTGCGCGCCTGCGGTCTCCTGCTCGTCGCGCGATCGCCGGGCGTGCTCGCGCCGCTCGCGATCGCCGGCACCGCTGCGGGCATCGACCACGCATGGCTCGGCAGTGAGGAGCTTCGCCGGCGCGCGCCCTCGCTCGCCGGCGGCGAAGCAAGGACGGCGCTCAGTGTTCCGGGCGCCGGCGTGATCGACGGTCATGGCGTCGCCATGGCCCTCGTGAGCCACATCCGCGCCGCCGGCGGCGAGGTGCGGACGGGGGTGGATGTCGAGCGGATCTGCGTCAGCGCCGGACGCGTGACGGGCGTCCTTTGCGCAGGAGGCGTGCTGGCGGCTGACGCGGTGATCATCGCGGGCGGCGCCTACGCACGCGCGCTCGGCGAGAGTTGCGGCGCGCCGCTGCCACTCGAGCCATTCATCCGTCACCTCGTCTTGCTCGACGTCGTGCCAGCGCTTCCAGAGAGCGCGCCCGTCGTGTGGGATGTGGAGCAAGGCGTGTACTTTCGCCCGGAGTCCGCTGCGGTGCTCGCGAGCCCGGGCGACCGCGTGCCTTCACCGCCATGTGATCCGACAGCGAGGCCCGAGGCGCTCGTCATGCTCGCGGACAAGCTCGCCACCCTCGCGCCCCTCGTCGGTCGCGCTGGCGTCCGGCGCTCGTGGGCTTGTCTGCGCACCTTCGCGCCGGACGGGCTTCCCGTTGCGGGCGCCGATCACCGTGTCCGCGGTCTCTTTTGGCTCGCCGGGCTCGGCGGATATGGCTTGAGCGCGGGCCTCGGTATCGCCGAAGTGCTCGCCGCCACGGTCATGGGCGACGATCATGCGCTGCTCGGCGACCTCTCGCCGGCGCGATTCGGCTGAAGCACAATAATGGATACAGGACTCTATTATGGCAAACTCCAAACGTGGAGATGTGCACGGCCCGAGAGGTCTTCGTCAGCGAGGAGGCCCTGGGCGATCCTCGTTGCGAGGAACGCGTCCAGCGACTGCTCAGCCGCGTCGAGAGCGGCACCCTTTCGGTCGTTCCTCATCGCGCGCTCGCTGGCGCGGTGAACAAAGCCGGAACCCGCCGCTCGCTCGAGCGCGGTGGGCTCGCCGGTCTCGGCGGCGATAAGCGCGTGGTCGTGCTCGCGCGCCTCGAGGACGGCAGCATCGCGCCCGGCTACCGCTGGGATGAGCTGCGCAGCGGCGGCGAACAAGCGAAGAAGCACGGCGTGCTCTGCCACTCGGCGATCGAGATCCAGTCGGTCGTTGGGTGCGCCTTCGACTGCAGCTACTGCCCGTACTCGTCTTTTCTCTGCGTGCACGTGGACGTCGAGCACTTCGTCGAGCGCGTGACGGCGCTCACGCGCGCCCGTAAGACGCAGCGCCTCTACAAGCTCAACAACCGCAGCGACACGCTCGGGCTCGAACCCGAGTATGGTTTGGCGCCGGCGCTCGTCGAGTGCTTCGCCGAGCTGGACGGTCGCTACTTGATGCTCTATTCGAAGGGTCGCGAAGTGGACGCCCTCACGGGGCTCGACCACCGCGGCAAGACGATCGCCTCGTTCACGCTGACGCCTGAGCCGGTGGCGCAGTTGATGGAGCGCGGCGCGCCCGCGCCGAAGTTACGCATTCAGGCAATCGCGAAGCTCGCCGCCGCGGGCTATCCGATCCGCGCACGGTTCTCGCCCATCGTCCCGATCGCCGGTTGGGAGGTCGCCTACGCGGATCTCATCGCTCAGCTCACCGCCGTGTGCCGTCCGGAAATGCTCACCCTCTGGACCCTCAGCATGGTCGACTACGACACGCTCGAGCGAGTCGTCCCGCTCGCCGCGCTCGATCGGAGGAGCCTCGCCGCGGCGGCTGCGTCCGCCGACACGATGCGCGGGAAGAAGGGCGCGCCGTTTCCGCCCAACGAGCGCGCGCGCATCTACGGCGCGATCGCGGCCATGATGCGCGACTATTCTCCGGGGACGGCGGTGTCGCTGTGCCTCGAGACTCCAGAGGTGTGGGATCTGCTGGGCGCTCAGCTCGTTCCGCGCAAGGGCCGGCAAATGCTCTGCAACTGCGGCCCGGTCGCGACGCCCGAGGCGCTCGTGGCGATTAGGCGAGCGTGTAGCGCGTGATGGACGTGAACCGCGAGGCGAGCTCCGCGGCAGCGCTCGTGCGAAGAACGTGTCTCGGGGTCCGTTCCCGAAGGAAGCTCTCACAGCCGCCAGGGCGTCTGGTAGCATTTCGAGCGATGGCCATATCCGTTGGAAAACGCGCACCGTGGGTTGGTGTGTGGCTGCTGCTTTTTGAAGCGTGCCAAGTCAACCTGCGGGTACCGTCGAACACGCAAATCGCGTGCTCGGCCGATCTCGAATGCCCTTCCCAAATGCGTTGCTCGGAGACGACGTCGAAGTGCGTGCCGAATGAAAACAACCAGGCGCCGACGATTCGCATCGAGCCCATCGAAGATCTCGCCACCGCCGCGAGCGTCAGCATTGCGCTCATCGTGATCGATCCAGAATCGGATCCGGTGACGGTCGACGCACAGCTGCTCGCAGGTGGGCAAAGCACGCCGATCGCGCTCGCCGTCGAGGCGCTCGAGTCGAGCGCCGAAGGAACCCGTGTGGTCCTCTCGTGGGATGCGCGGGCCCGGTTTGCCGACGACAGCCTGCGCCAAGGCCTGCGCATTTTGCTGACGCCGAGCGACAGCTACAACATCGGCGCGAACACCGAGTCGAACGCGTTTCGCATCGGCAACGGCCCGCCGAAGATCGAGCTCTTTTCGGCCGAGACGACCAACGCGGGTGTGAGCTTGGCGTTGCGCGCGAGTGATATCGGCGACGATCCCGTGAGCGTCGCCGCACTGTCGTTTTCCGCGAGCGGTGACTTCTCCGACGCGATCGCGATTGCGCCGGACGCGGCGGCTTTCGGTGGGACGACCCTGCTCGACCTTTCGACGGCCGGCGGCGGCGAGCAGCGCACGGTCGTTTGGCGTCACGACCTCGTGACCGCGGTGAGCTCGCCGAGCTGCCGCTTCTTCGTGCGCGTCGTCGACCGCTTTGGCGCCTCGGCGGAAGCACAGACGCCGCCTTTTGCCATCGACGATCGGCCTCGCATCGTCACGCCAACGCCGGCGCCTTTCGGCAAACGCTTCGCAAACCAAGTTCCGCTCGAGCCGGAGCTGTTCGACCCGAATCCCGGCATGGTGTGGGCGCGCGTCGAATATGCGCCGATCGCGTCGGCGAATTTCGCTCCCGCCAAAGACATGATGGGCGTGAACCAGAGCGCGCAAGTCGGGGCCAACGAGCAAGGTGTGTCTGCCATTTTCGTCTGGGATCTTCCGAGCAACCAAAGCGATCCGGGTTTCCCGTTCACCATGGAGCCGGTCGACACAAACGGAGACGAGGTTTTCGATTCGGTCCTCGCGCGCGGACCGACCGGGCAGGGGGCGGTGACCGTCGCAATTCGCACGACGCCGATCGACTCGAGCGGCCTCGAAGGCGAGTCGGTCACCGTCTTGGCGACGGTTGGCGATCGCGCGCCGGTCGCGGACATCGATTCTGTGCCACTCGTCGCCAACGGCATCGTGCCGATCACGGTCAGCCTGCGCGACGAGGAGTCGGACCAGGTCGACGTTCAGATCGAATACGTGCGCGACGACGACACCGACGTGAGTAACTGCCCAGCCAATTGGCAGAGCGCCGTTCTCACTTTCCCGGCGGTGAAGCGGCCGAGCTCGCCGAGTGGAACGACGGACGTCTATCTCTGGGATAGCCGCGCCGATGCGACGCTCGAAAACGCGTTCGGCCGCGGGGTTTGTTTTCGCGCGCGCGCCTCTGACTCTGCGACCGGCGTTCTCGTCTACGGCCCGTGGTCGGCGGTGCGTCGACTCCAAGAGCTGCGCAACAACAATCTGCCGCGCATCGAACAGGCGCGCGTGCCGACCAGGGAGCGCAGGCGTTCGTCGGGTGCGCTTGCCGTGGTCTACCGCTTGGTCGACGATGACGCCGATCCGGTCGACATCCGCGTGCAATACTCGCTCGATGGCCAAACCTATATCGACGCCATTGAGTACCTGCACCCGAGGAGCGAGGGACGGGTGCGGCTCGCGAGCTCCCAGACGATGCCGAGCGGCGACAGCGGCATCGAACATGTCTTCTATTGGGACGTGAGCGCGTTGTCGGCTGAGAGCCTGTCGTCCGTGACCTTGCGCCTGACCGCCGCCGATGCGGCGCACGGACCCTCGCCCGCTTCCGTCATCTTTCCCCTGTCGGATGGCGTCGGACCGTCGACCGCTGCGAATCGGACTTATTATGATCCGAACCCGAGCGGCAGCGTTTACCCCGGCTACGTCCAGGCCATCGCCACTCAAGTCATCCTCTACGAAGCGATCTACGCGGACCTCACCGGCGACGGTCGGCGGGACTTTGCCGCCCTCACGGCGGATCCGACACAGCCGCTCGCCGTCATCCGGCAGAACACCAGCCTCGGCACCCACGGCGGCTTCGATCCGGTCGTCCGCTACACACACGCCGCCACGAGCCTGGCCGCGCTGAGGCTCGACGGCGACACGATGGTCGACATCGCCACCGTCGGCGTCGTCGGGACGACCAGCAACGTCAATCACCTGATCAATCTCGGGGGCGGCACGTTGACGATCCCTGGCTCGCCCACGCTGACGCTCGGTGGGCGAACGTTCGATCGCGTGCTCGCGGGTGATTTCAATGGCGACGCGATGGACGACTTCGCGCTCGCTTGTGAAGGGGACACGACCGTCGCGGACAATCACTGGATCCGCGTCTACCAGGGAGACGGCTCCGGCGGCTTCACGCCCAGCGAAACGGACATGAACGGCGCCTTGCCCCCCGGCGCCTTCGTCAACCGGGTGAGGACCGCTGAGCTCGATGGAGATGGTCGTCAGGACATCGTGATGACCCTATTCAGCAACGAGCTCGTCATTTGGCCGAGTGGGCCGAGCGGTCTCGTGGCGACCCCGGCCATCTACGCGACGCCAACCAACCCGAACGACGTGTTCTTTGGCGACGTCGATGAGGACGGCGATTCCGATCTCGTGATCGAGCACTTCGCCCCGACGCGCGTGAGCATTTGGATCAACACGGCCGGTGCCTTCACCATGCACGAGATGGTCACGTTCCCGACGGCGACGGGCCCCGGAGTGCACGCGAGCGATGTCGACGGCGACGGGCTCGTGGATCTCGCGGTCGGCAGCGCCTACGTGGCCTTTGCGCGCCGCAGCGACAGCGGGGCGGTTAGCTACGCGGTGTCGCAGATGCACGATCTCCAAAGCGGCGGCTCCTCGGACACCCTCGTCGCGCTCGACGATACCAATCAAGACGGCACGAGCGACATGGTGGTCGTCAGGCTGGCCGTGGGCAACCCAACGGCGTTTTTCGTGCTGCCGCGGCGCTTGGGCTTGAGGAGCGTCAACCCGAACCATCGCGTGCTCGCCGATCGCCAGACCTACTCGGGCGCGCTCGGCGTGATCGAAGCGGCCGACGTCGACGCGGACGGCCAGATGGACATCATCGCTACGCGCGGCAACGAGCTCATCATCCACCGCGCGCGGGGGGTTGGCGGGATCCCGGATACGCTGCTCTATCCCGCCGAGGTTCTCACCCAAGCCGGGGTGGTGAGCTCGCTCGCTGCCGGCGACATCGACCACGACGGGTTCGTCGATCTCGTCCTTTCACGTGAGGCCGACGACGCCGTCGACGTCCTGCGCTTCAGCGGTTTCGGCACTGGCGGAGAGTTGACCTATTCGACGCAAACGCTCGTGACCGAGGATCGCCCGTATCAAGTCATTCTGTTCGATGCCGATGTGAGCGCCGATGGTGATCTCGATCTCGCCGTCACCGAACAGGGAACGCTGCGCGTGGGCGTTTGGCTCAACGACGGGACGGGAGCGTTCGGCGCGCGCTCCGATTTCAACGCGCGGCCGGGGGCCATCCCCACGGGGGAACCGTACGCGATCGAGAGCGGGGACTTGAACCACGACGGACGCCAGGATCTGGTGGTCGGCTTGCGTCATAATACGGGCGGCGACAAGCACGCGTGCGTCCTCGTGCATGCGAGCGCCAGCAACACCTTCTTGGCGCCCGTTTGTCATGTGGTGTTGCCGTCCGTGAACAATGGTCGGCCGAACACCGTCGCCATTGGCGACATCAACCAAGACGGCGCGAGCGACCTCGTCGTGAGCCTCGATCAAGGGTCCGGTACGGTCGGTCTCGCGACGCTGCTCGGCAACATCAACGGCTCGGGGGTGCCCACCGCGACCTTTGGTTCGCTGACCCAAGGTGGGTCGAGCACGAACCGCGACGTCAGCTTGGGCGACTTCGATGAGGACGGTGTGCTCGATGCGTTCGTCTCGCCCGTCATTGGCGGCGTCGGCATTTATCCGGCAGCGTTGCGTCGCGATCGCGGAACGGGCGCGTTCGAAGCCAACGCCTTCGGCGGTCCCGGTGGCATCGGCGGTCTGAGCTCGAGCTTCGTCGACGTCGACGGCGACGGGTATCTCGATACGGTCGCTTCAGACGGCAGTACGAACACCGACGTCGGCGTCTACATGACGCAATACGAGGGCGTGCGCGCGCGACGGCGGGTGCTCTCCGCGCCCTCGACCAATCGCGATCCGAGCGTCGCTGCGTTTGGCAGCGGCGTGCGCGACCCAACCGAGGTCGATCTCTTCGGCCGCCCAGAGCAGGAAGCGTTCATCGTCGCGCACAAAGACGCCGCCAGGCGCGACGGCTTTCCGTCGCTCTTCGACGAGCAGGCGCGGCATCTTGGTCCCGCGCAAGGGCTCAACTTGCCGGCCGCGACGAGCCCGATCTCGCACGCGTGGCGCTTCGACGGCGATCGTCGCTACGAGCACCGCATCGAAGCTGGCATCGATCGTTGGAAACGCTACGCGCGCTTCGGGCCGCTCGACGCGAACGATGCAGACAAAAAAGTGCGGCTCGGCCTGAGCCTCACCGGGCCGGTCTTGAACCAACGCGGTCTGCTCGTCGACATCCCGTTGCTCGCGTCGCTCGATTTCAGCACGCTGAACGCGACGAAGATCCGCGTCGTGCAGCGGCTCGAACGCTACCGAGAGGCCGACCAAGCGAGCTTCGACCCCTCGTTTGGGCAAGCGAGCGGCGTTGGGTATTTGCCGATTCTCCCTGGGCTGTTCAGCGTTCCACGCTACGTCGTCACCGCGAGCTTCCGGCTGATCCCGCTCGCAGCTGGCGGGAACTTCCAGGCACAAACGGACGGCCCGCGCTTCGCCTACTTGCCTTCGCAGCGGATGGTGCGCGTGCTCGTCGAAGAGCTCGGAACCTTCCTCGTCTACCGCACGCCGTGATGCTTCGTCAGGACCCGTGCGCGAACGCGACCCTTAGGTATCCGGTTTCAGCGCACGCACCGCGCTCGAAATGTCCGTTTGTGCGAAGTCCTTGCCCTTGAATAGCAGCGGCTCATCGCGATGACGGGCGAGGGCATAGGAGAAACAATCTCCGAAATTGAGGCCTGCCGGATGGCGTCCCTTTCCGTAGCGGGTGAAAGCGCGTCGGCACAGCATGGCCTGCGCGGTGTCCACTTCCACGATCTCGATACTGGCGCGCGCAAGAAGTAGATCGACATCACCGAGCGAAGCTGGTCCCCAGCGGCTCTCCGCAACCAGGGATATCTCGACGAATGATGCCGCAGAGAGGGCCCGCTCCCGCGCGGCTTCGATCAGCTCGTTGAATTGCCTGCGTTCCGGCTCGTTGCAGAGAATGGCGATGAGCGCCGAGGTGTCGATGACCATCAGCGAGGCAGTCCATGCTCATCGTAACCAAGAATCTCGTCAGCGCTGCGTGCATCCAGCACCGGCCGGGCCGCGCACGCGAGGGCGATCTCATCTAGAGCGTCCGCCAAGGAACGCCCTGAGCGTTCTCTCTCGATGCGCAACAACCGCTCGCGCAACGCGTTGGTGACGGCGTCGGTTTTCGTTTCTCCTGTCAGCTTTGCAAGCTTCGCGGCCAACTTCTCGGTGGTCGCGTTTCGAATATTGAGCGCCATGTTACATGTGTAGCATTCGTGCTACACAGTGTCCACTCCAAGCGCAACACGGCCATCTCGATCAGGTACGACATGTAGGTCTTGCAAGATTTTTCTTACTATCCCGGCGCAATCTACAATCTTTTCGCGGGCGAGCGATCGGTAGCGAACTTGCACGCCACGGGCGCCATGATGCGATTCACACGCCCACTTTTCTTCGTTTCCCTCGTTCTTTCAGCCTGCGGACCGCCAAAGCCTTCGAGCACCACCACGACGACGACGACCACGACCCAGTCGTCAGGGCTCACGACGGTCAAAGGCAAGGTGCCGATGAGCAGTACGAAGTACACGCACGTCGTCGCACTCGAGTCTCGCGCTCGCAACAAGCCTGCGAATTCGATCCGGGCGAAGATCTCAGCGGACGGCTCGTACACGCTGAGCTTGCCGGCCAAGAAGCGCTACGCTTTGTTCGCCGCAGCCGGAGGACGCGTCGCGGGTGCGATGCGCTTCACGACAACGACGGGACAGAGCTCGAGACTGCTCTCGCTTGGCGCCGCGCACAGCGGACCCGCGCGCGCGGAGAGCGAGGTCGTCGACCTCGGCACCGCCGTGCAAGATGGCGAGGATCTCGATTGCGATGACTACGTGCCGGACCCGTCCGACGCCGATGGTGACGGAACCGATGACAGCGATGAGGGCGACCTCGACGGCGACGGCAGCGACGATGAGGCCTTCATCGACGGCGACGGCGACGGCGAGCTCGACTGCGTCGATCAGGATGACGATGGCGACGGCACGCTCGACGCCGACGAGGCCACCGGCAGCGACAGCGATGGCGACGGCGAGTCGGATGCGGCCGACGCCGACGACGACAACGACGGCATCCCGGACGCCGCCGGCGACGACGGCCTCGGTGACTCGGACGACGACGGCGACGGCGCGTCGGACACGCCGAATGATTGCGACGGCGACGGCGTCACGAACGACACGGATACCGACGACGATGGCGACGGGGTCAGCGACGCCACCGACACCGATCAAGACGGCGACGGCGTGTCGGACGAAACCGACAATGATGTCGACGGCGACGGTACCCTCGACGAGAGCGACACCGACGACGATGGTGACGGCATCCCCGACGGCGAGGATCCGAACGACCTCGGCGGACCGGCATAGCGCACGAACAGCTACTCTGGCGCTGAGGCCATCCGCTGGGGCGACCCGAGGAACGCGTCGAGCACGCCCGCGATCAGGATGGAATACAGCGCGACGCCGCTCGCCTGTTGCATCCAATACAACGCCACGCTCAGCGTTTCCCGGGGGAAGCCGCCGTCTGGCTGACGGCGCTGCAGGTTCACCGCGTAGAGCGCGATGTTTGCCGCCAGAAAGCTCGCGCCGAGCGAGAGAAAGAGGGCGCCGATCTTGGGATCGCCGTTGGCGAATTGGCCGACGCCGAAGGGGAGGACCTTGAGGTACCACGGCGCTTGGCGCCGCGGCGCGGGCGCGAGCGGCGCCGCCAACTGCACCGGTGCGGAAGCGCTCAGGGGGACCACGTCCGAGGCCTCCGCGCTCGCGGGTGTCTCGATCGCCGGCTGCGACGCGGCGGGGGGCATGTCGACAGCCTGCGTGTCGCCTGTAGCAGGCTCTCTTCGCACGGGACGGCTGTCGACTCGGCGCCGAATGGCCTCGAAGAACTCGATGAGCTCTGGCGCGTGCTGGCTCGAGTTCAACTTGAACGCAGGGGCAATGCGCAAGAGCGCGCGCACCTCGCGCTCCGCAGCCCGCGTCTTTCCGGTGAAGAACAGCGCTTGCACCAGAGCGAAACGAGCTGTCTTGAGCTCACTGCCACGGACACGCGGGGTGGGATAAAGAACGTCTTCGAGAAACGGCAGCGCCTCTTCGAAGTGGGCGCGCTTGACCTGCTCGAGACCCTTGGCGAGCGTGAGCGTGGCGTCGTCCGCTTCCGCGTTCGCGAGAGCGGCGGTCGCGACCAGCGCAAAGAGCATCTTGTTGGCATGGCACGTGAGGTCGTGCGCTGCTAGACTTTTTCCAGTGCGGAGCGTGTGGCGAGCGGCGTGTATCGCGGCAGTTGCTCCGGCCTGCTTCCTCACGTTTCCCCTCACCTTTTCGGGCAGCGGCCGCGGCGGTGAATGCCGCGAGACGAACGATTGCCGCTCGGGGCTATTTTGCTGGGCTGGTCATTGCAGCGTCCGCTGCAGTGCGGGCGGAAATGAATGCGGAGAGGGCGCGCTCTGCGGCGAGGCCGGCTATTGCATCGAGCGCCTGCTCTCTGCCGCCGAATGCGACCCTCCGTGCGGCGAAGGCAAGACGTGCGACCGCGGCGCGTGCGTCTGTCGCGCGCCGGCCTGCACCGGATGCTGCATCGACAACGAGTGCCTCGAATCGTCGCCGACGACGTGCGGGAGCGACGCACAGCTCTGTGTCGCCTGCTCCGGGCTCACTCCCGCGTGCAAAGCGGGACAGTGCGTCGCCGATTGCGATGCGAGCGCTTGTGGCACCGGTTGCTGCACCGCGACGGGCTGCCAACCCGGCCTGGCCGACGCCGCCTGCGGTCTCGAGGGCGCCTGTCTCGATTGCGCTCGAGCGGCGAGCGGCGGCAAGTGCCTGAACGGCCAATGTCGTTGCCTCAGCGAACGCGACTGCCCGCCTGCTCGCTCGTGCCCGACGAGCGGCGAAATCTGCCAAACGACTTGCGGACCGGATGTCGTGTGCAACGGCGGCTGCTGCGACGGCGGCACCTGCCGTGGGGGGAACAATTCGCTTGCGTGCGGCGGCGACGGCAAGGCGTGCATCAGCTGCGCCGGCGACCCGGCGGGGCCAAAGTGCGTCGCCGGTCGCTGCGGCTGCGAGAGTGAAACGGACTGCCCCGTGGGTCAGGCCTGCCTGAACGGCGCCTGCGGGACAGGGTGTAACACCAGCGCTCCGTGTCGAGGCGGCTGCTGCTTGAACGGCACCTGCGCCGCCGGCGCGGCAACCACGGCTTGCGGCGCCACTGGCAGCGCGTGCCTCGATTGCACGACGCATGCGCTCGGCCATCTGTGCAAGAGCGGAGGCTGCGGCTGCACGACGGAGTCGCAGTGCAACGCGGGCCTTGCCTGCGACGGAGCGCATTGCACCACGGGGTGCGCGCCGCCCGGGCAAAAGTGCAACGGCGGCTGTTGCAGCAGTGGCAGCTGCGCGAGCGGCACCCAGGCGGCGAGCTGCGGCGTCGGCGGAGGTCTCTGCACCGATTGCAGCAGCAACACCGACGGCACCGCGTGCCGGAGCGGCGGCGTTTGCGGATGCAACGCTCCCGCCGACTGCACGACCAACGGGAACGGCACGGGTTGTCTGGCGTCGGGACCGCGCACCGGAAAATGCGGGTGCCCGGTGCTCGGAGCCGCGGCCGCGGCGTGCGCGAGCTCGCCGCTCGGCAAGCGCTGTCTCACCGGCAACGTCTGCGGCTGCAACAGCGAGACCGATTGCGGTTCGTACCAAGCCTGCAATGGCAACGTATGCACGACAGCGTGCGACGCGACGCACCCGTGCAACGGCGGCTGTTGCAGCAACGGCACCTGCATCGCCGGGACGGCGCCGGCGGCGTGTGGCGGCACCGGCGGCGCGTGCGTCGACTGCGCGGCGACCGTCGAAGGCTCGGTGTGCGACGGCAACAAGACCTGCGGCTGTGCGGCCGATGGCGAGTGCGCGAGCAATCCGCGCGGAGCCGACTGCCTGCCGACCGGAAAGTGCGGGTGCGACGCGCCCGCGGATTGTGTCGGCAATTCTCGCGGCACGTCCTGCGTGTTAGGCCAATGCGGCTGTACCCTCGTGTCGCACTGCACGTCGCCTCTCATGGCCTGCATGAACAATGTGTGCGGTTCTGCCTGCGGCTCGACCTCAACTTCCTGCAGCACGGGCTGCTGCGGATCGACCGGCTCCTGCGTGCCTGGAAATACCGACGTCGATTGTATCTCGGGGACGAAGTTCTGCGTCGGCTGCGCAGGCAACCCCAACGGTCACACCTGCCGGCAGTTGCCGGCGCCGGGGTGCGGCTGCAGCGTGACGACAGACTGCCCACCGTTCAAAGCCTGCAACCCGCTGTCGGTCTGCACCACGAGCTGCGACCCCTTGACGCGTTGCAACGGCGGTTGCTGCAACGGAGGGACGTGCGCCCCTGGCCTCATGCCTGCCGCGTGCGGCGGCGATGGATTCGCCTGCAAGAGTTGCGCGAGCGATCCGGACGGGATCGCCTGCCTTGCCGGCGGGACGTGCGGCTGCAATCTTGCGCCAGACTGTGCCGCCTCGCCGAAGGGCGCCGCGTGCCGTCCGAACCAAAAGTGCGGGTGCACCGTGAGCGCCGAATGCGCGCCGCTGTTTGCGTGCCGCACCATGAGCCAAACCTGCGCCATGAGCTGCAACGCGCCCGGCGAACCCTGCCGCGAAGGCTGCTGCCAGCAACCGATCGCTGGGATCGATGGGACGTGCCAGGCGGGGCTGTCGCCGTCGGCGTGCGGCGAGAACGGGATGACGTGCCAGGACTGCGGGCCGCTCCTGTGCGTCGACGTGGGACCGCCAACCGGCGGCACGTGCCAGTGACGATCCGGCGCGTCGTTCTCGAGCCAGCGCGCGGATCCGCCGGTGATGTTCCTTCTCGCGACTCAGCCCTGGAAGACCGGCGGATCAGACAGCGCGGTCTCTTCATTCAGCGGGCAGCGCGTTCGGGTGTAGATGGTCGGCATGCAACGGTTGCAGTGCGTGCAGGTCGAGCGAGCCGCCGAATCGCGCATCATCGTGTTGACGAGGTCCGGCTCCTTCAGCAGCGCGCGCGCCATCGCAACGAGCTCGAAGCCTTCGCCGAGCGCGCGGTTGATCCCCGCGAGATCCGTGATGCCGCCGAGCAAGACGAGCGGCAGCTTGACGGCCGCCCGGACGGCCTTGGCGAGCGGCAAGAGGAAGAGCGGTTCGTAAGGGTAGTGCTTGAACAGCACGCGCCCGAAGAGGCGTAGTGCGAGACGCCGCGGCTCGCGAAACTGCGCCGCGAATTCGTCGAGCGGCAAGTCACCGCGAAAGAGATACATCGGGTTCGACAACGAGCTCCCGGCGGTGAGGGTGATCGCGTCCACGGTGCCGTCGGTTTCGAGCCACCGCGCGACCTGCACGCAGTCAGCGAGGGTGTTGCCACCGCGAACCCCGTCTTCGAGGTTGAGCTTACAGGTGACGGCGAGCCGCCCGCCGACTCGCTCGCGGACGCGCTCGGCGATCGCGCGGGCGAGGCGTGCGCGCCCTTCGAGCGAGCCACCCCACTCGTCGGTGCGACGGTTCTCGCGCGGGCTCAGGAAGGCGCTCACGAGGTAACCGTGGCCGAAATGAAGCTCGACGGCGTCGAAGCCAGCTTGTTCGGCCATGGCCGCTGCGTCGCCGAACGCACCGATGACACTCTCCACGTCCGCCACAGCGCGCGTGATGCCCAGCGGTCCGAGTCGCCGCGACGGCCCGAACGCCGGTGTCTTCGTGGACCACGGGTCGGCGACGGGTCCCGCGTGACCGAGCTGTGCGCTCACCTTTGCGCCGGCCGCGTGTACCGCGTCGGTGAGGCGGAGCAGCCCCGCGAGCGTCTCCGGGCGCCACCAGATCTGCCGCGCTTCGGTGCGACCGCCGCTCGTGACCGCGAGGTATGCGACGGTCGACATGCCGGCTCCGCCGAGCGCGACGCGGCGATGAAACGCGATCAGCGCGTCGGTGACGAGAGCGTCCGGCGTCACACCTTCGAAGGTAGCCGCCTTGATCACCCGGTTCTTCAGCGTGATCGGCCCGAGGCGCACCGGCTCGAACGCCTTCACGCAGGTCTCCCGAGCCACGGCGCGCGGCGGCGGACGAGATCGATCGCCCATTGCGGGATCCTCGCGGCGACGTAAGTCATGAGGCGCGTCGCGAAGCCCGGGATGTGCTCGGCCCGGCCCTTCAGCATGGCGCGGACACCGGCGCGCGCGACCGCTTCGGGGGACATCATCACGCCGAGGCGCTTCGCGCGTGCGACGTTGATGCTGGTGTCGTCGTAGAGACCGGTCGCCGTCGCGCCGGGGGCGAGCACCGTCACGTTGACCCCCCACACGGACAGCTCGGAGCGAAGCGAGCACGCGAAGCTGCGAAGGTAGCGCTTGCTCGCGCCGTAGAAGGCGATGCCTGGAAAGTCGCGCCACGCGCTGATGCTCGACACGATCAGAATGTGGCCGCGGCGCCGCTCGCGCATCCGCCGGCCAAAGCTCGCGCAGAGAAGCGAGGGTGTGACGACGTGCAGCTGAAGCAAGGCCTTCGCCCGTGCCGGGTCGGCGTCCGCGACCTCGCCGAAGAAGAACATGCCCGCGTTGTTGACGAGCACGTCAACGTCCTCGGTCACCGCGGCCTCGAGCTCGGCCGCCGCGTCTGGGCGCGCGAGATCGATCGTGAGTGGACGCGCAGCCACCCCGTATTGGTTGCGCAAGCGTTGCGCCGCGTCCTCGAGCGGCCCCCGGCGTTGGCTCACGAGCACCAGACCGTAGCCGCGCCTGGCGAGGTCTCCTGCGATCGCGAGGCCAATTCCCGAGCAGGCGCCGGTGACGAGCGCGGTCTCGGTCATGCGACAGCTCGCGCCGAAGACACAGGGAGCGATTGGGTGCTCTTCATCGACGAGGTCCTCTTCTTTTGTCGTTGCGGCGTCAACCTCCGCGGAGTGCCGGAATTCCCCTGCTCCTGTGTGACGACTCCGCCACACGCGAGCACCAAACGGTGACATTTCCGCCGTCTGC
This sequence comes from Deltaproteobacteria bacterium, assembly GCA_020848545.1. Lineage (GTDB taxonomy): Bacteria > Myxococcota > JADLHZ01 > JADLHZ01 > JADLHZ01 > JADLHZ01. Next base: position 326,012 of record JADLHZ010000012.1, read on the forward strand.
TGGTTCGTCGTAGTGGCATCGAGCTTGCTCCGCCTCGGTGGATGGATGACCGTTGGTCGAAGGTTGGGGGGATCGTCCCGCGTCGCCGGGCGCGTCATCGTCGTCACCGGCGCGTCGCGCGGCTTCGGCTTGGCGCTGGGTTCTGCGTTGGCGAAGCGGGGTGCACGGGTGGTGCTGTCCTCCCGCACGTCAACGGAGTGCGAAGCCGCGGCGGCGGCGCTACGCGAAGAGGGGCACGACGTCACCGCCTGTGTGTGCGACGTGCGCGATCGCTCTGCCGTGCAAGCCCTCGGCGAGGCCGCGATCGCCCGCTATGGCGGCCTCGACGTGTGGATCAACAACGCCGGGACGTCGGCGCCCTACGGGCCGGTGCGAGAGGTACCCGAGAGCGCGTTTCTCTCTGCCACGCGCACGCTCATCGACGGCGTCTATTTCGGTTCGAAGACGGCGCTCAGTCACTTCGCCGGCGGCGACGGTATGTTGGTCAACATCGTTGGCCGCGGTGAGCGCTCTCCGGTTGCGTTGCAGGCGGCCTACGCGTCGGCCAAGGCGTGGGTGCGCAACTTCACGCTCGCGCTCGCGGCGGAGGAGCGGTCCCGCGGGCTCGCGATTCTGGCATTTCAGCCAGGTCTCATGGATACGCGACTCGTTCTCGAGCCGGTCGTCTTGCCGAGCTACGAACATCGCATGGGCGCGCTGGCGATCGTGAGTCGCCTCTTCGGCGCTGCCCCTGAGCTCGCGGCGGAGGCGCTCGTCCGCGCCATCGCTGAGCGCCGGAGCGGCTACCTCGCCGCGCACCCGTGGTGGTGGATGCTCGTGGGTCCGCTGCGCCTCCTGACCGGCGCGCGCCCGGCACGTCCGATCCGCGCGCGTGTCCGCAATGACTAGCGCGAAGGGCGTGCTGGCGGGCAAGTCGCACCTTGGCTAAGGAGCGAGGCGATGACTTCCCCTGTCTTCGGCGGATCCTCCACGGGCGGCGCGCAGCCGGTGCGCGCCGCCATCAGTCGCGTACGGGCTGATGCGCGGCTCAACATCGTGCGGGTGAACGCACGGTGGGCGCCGCTCTCGGATTTGTACCATTTCTTGATCCAGATGCGCTGGCACTGGTTCCTCTTGCTGCTTACCGCCGCCTATCTGTCCGCCAATCTCGTTTTCGCGGCCATCTACACCCTGCTCGGCGACGCGATCTCCGGAGCGAACGGTTTCGTGGACAACTTCTTCTTCAGCGTGCAGACCTTCGCCACCATCGGCTACGGCGGCTTGATGCCGAAGACCACGCTCGCCAACAGCGTGGTGGTGCTCGAGTCGATGAGCGGCATCTTCGGAGTGGCGATTCTCACCGGCCTGATGTTCGCCAAGTTCTCGCGGCCGAGCGCGCATCTTCTTCGCCTCGCGGGCAGTGATCACGAAGCGCAACAAGAAGCCTGTGCTGATGCTTCGCCTGGCCAACGAGCGCGGCAGCTTCGTCGTAGAAGCCGAAGCGCACGTGACGGTGGTCATGCCCGAGGTCACCGAGGAAGGCGAACGCATGCGGCGGGTGTACGATCTGAAGCTCGTCCGGGACAATCAGCCGTGGTTCGTCCTCTCATGGAACGTCATGCATGAGATCGACGAGAGCTCGCCGCTCTACGGCCTGGACGCCGACACGATGAAGCAGCGCGGAATTCGCCTCTCGATCAACGTGATGGGCTTCGATTCCAGCGTAGGCCAGACGGTGCACGGCACCGCGAGCTACACGGCCGAGGAGATCCTCTTTGGCCACCGCTACGTCGATGCGACGACACCGATGCCAGACGGTCGTTTGATCATCGACCACGCCAAGTTCGACTTGGTCGAGCCGCAGCCATGATGCGCTGACCGCTGGGGCACGCGGGTGACCAACATGACTCGGGTCTATCCATGAAGATCGCGGGAAACTTGCGCAAACTCCTCAAGAAGACTGCCCACCGAAGACGCGCTGCAGCCTGAGCATCGGCCAGTGCGTCGCGGCGGCGCAATCAAGCGCAGGGCGTCACGATCGCGGCGGTGCCGCGCACGATCGGTGCGGTACCGATCGCCGTCACCGTCTTCGACCCCGAAGCGAATGCGACGAGCCTGGCACGCTACAGGCCTTCATCGTGCCTTGTAGGTCGGTGTTTTTCGGCGGCTTGCGCCCGCTGCAAACGCCACGGTTGACGAATCGCTCACACCCAGGCATCCCCTCCTGCGGAGGTCAAACCTGGCGGGACGGTCGCGCGGCGCGGCGTGAAAACGGATGCGTCACGAGGAAAGTCCGGGCTCCGCGAACAGGGTGCTTGTTAACGACAAGGCGGCGTGAGCCGACGGAAAGTGCAACAGAGAGTAGTCCGCCGAGCCGGACGCGCAGCAATGCGAGGCGCTCGGTCAGGGTGAAACGGTGCGGTAAGAGCGCACCGCGCCTGCGAGAGATCGTGGGCGGCACGGAAAACCCCACCTGGAGCAAGACCGAATAGGGGCCGTGCCGGCGGCGAAAGCCGTTGGCAGAGGTGTTCGACTCGAGGCCCGGGTACGAGTCGCTAGAGGCGGCGCGCAAGCGTCGTCCCAGAGGAATGACCGTCGCTGCCGAGAGAGTAATCGATCGGCAGCACAGAACCCGGCTTACAAGCCGGTTTGGCCTCCACTTATTTCATCTTGTTGTCGATCGCGAGGTTCGACATGCGATCGGCTTCTTTGTTCAGCTCGCGCCGCACGTGCTTGATGTCGATGCGCGGAAACGCCTTCATCAACGCCTTCGCCTTCTCGACGAAGGGCATCAAGTGCTCGGCCTTTACGCGGTAGACGCCCTGAATCTGCTTCACGAGGAGCTCGCTGTCCGTGCACATCGACAGCTCACGCACGCCGCGCGACTTCGCCGCTTCGAGCACCATGATGAAGCCTTCGTACTCGGCGACGTTGTTCGTCTGCGCGCCCAAGAAGCGCCCGAGCTCGACGATCTCGCCGGTGTCTTTGTCGATGAGGATGCCACCGGCACCTGCAGGCCCGGGGTTGCCGCGGGCGGCGCCGTCCGAATACCCGGTCGCGCGATCCCAGCTCACGCTTGGACTTCGGCCGACTTCTCCGGCTCGCGGTAGTAGATGATGCGGTGACAAGACGGGCACGCTTCGATCGAATCGCCGCGGATGACCGTGTTGTAGAGCTGCGGCGCGAGGCTCATGTTGCAGGCCGAGCAGCGCCCCGAAAAGCACGGCGCCAACGCAGCGCCACGCTTCGAGCGGATCGTGTCGTAGCGCTTGAGCAGCGGCGCCGGCACCTGCGACAAGAACTCGCTGCGCTCTTTCTTGTGCTCGGCGAGCTGCACGTCGAGCTCCTTCAGCTTGCCGTTGACCGCTTCTTGCTCGCTGTCGGTGTCGACTTCGAGCTCGGCGAACGAATCGCGCAGCGTCTCGAGCTTCAGGTTCACGTCTTTGATCTCGTTCGACAAGACCGCCATCTTCTCTTGCTGCTCGGCGTTCTGCTTCTTCTGCGTTTCGATCTCGCGCGAGAGCGCCAGATATTCGCGCTGATTTCGGATCTCGTTGAGGCGCGCTTCCCACTTCTTCAGCTTGCCGACGTCGAGCCCGAGGTTGCCGTCGATGGCGCGCCGCTCGCGATCCTTCTCGGCCGTCTGCTGCTCGAGCTGCGCGAGCTGCAGCTTCGTCTCGTCGAGCTTCTTCTTCAACCCGTTGAGCTTCTCGGCGGCTTGCGCGCGCTGTTTGTCCAACGCGTCGATCTTGACGTCGATCCTCTGAACATCAATCAAAAGCAGCAACGCAGGGTTCACCACAGACCTCCATGGACGCCAAAATGAAAAATGCGGCCGTAGGAGCCGCATTCTGAATCTTCGAAATTTTGCGTGAGGCGGAGCGGGAGCGAGAGAAGAGGCACCGGCTGTTGAGCCGCCATCCCTGCATGTTCGCCGTCCCTTCGCACCGTCTACCTTCGCCCCTCTCGGGTCCTGGGCCCAGCAGGATTCGAACCTGCGACCTATCGGTTATGAGCCGACGGCTCTACCGCTGAGCTATAGGCCCACACCGTAAGTCGCGCGCGTATATAGAGAACGCTATCAAAGCGCAAGGTGTTTCCACAACCCGTTTCGTCGCGTCCGGACGCGCTAGAATCAACCGACATGTAGGGGAGGGCGACTAGTCCTTCGACCGCATGAAGATTGCTCGTAGCCGTAGGCGTTGACGTCGCCGTCGCCGTCGCCGGTTTTTTGGGAGTGCGCTACGAGGTCATCTTGACGAGCATGGAGACGATGCGATGCAGGA
>JADLHZ010000013.1 GCA_020848545.1 Deltaproteobacteria bacterium
GTGTCTTCGCAAACCCACGACAGACGAAGCCGAACTTGTTTTCAAGGCATTTCTGCTATCCAACGTAAATATTTTGTTACACTGGAACCGATTATGAGTGACGGAGTCACGAATAATCGGGGCTAGTTTGCGGTCCTCGCGATCAAAACCCGTAGCGGAGGCCCAGCGAAAGATCCGGCACGAATTCTCCCGTCGCGTACTGGTATGCGGCGCCAACACCGAGCGTCACCGCGCCGAAGCCGATGCCAACGCCTCCAGTCACGCGAAGGCGCAGCGCGTCGTTCATCACGTCGACGCCGGCCCGCACTTCGCCGGAGACGAGGCTGCGCTCGGGGTTCCAATGCATGAAACGCGCACCCACGCCGCCGCCCAACGAGTCATCGGTGCCGTCCATCGGCACGCGCACCATGACCTCGGTGTCGATGGTCAGGTGGTGCCCCTCGTCGTCGCCGCAGTAGAGCGGATTTACCGCGAAGTGCTGCTCGACCGCGGCCGAGGAGCCGCCGCCCCGATAGTGGAAAGTGGTGCTGCCGTTGCCGAGGAAGATCGCTTCACAGCTCATACGGTGGATATCGACGCCTGTGGCGCATGGGTGTTCGAGCGGCGCGGCGAGGGACGAGCGTCAGCTTGGCTTGTCAGTCACGACGCCAAGGGCGGCGCAAGCTGCGACAAGAGCACTTGTCTGCGAGTGTCTGACCCGCGCGACAGGGCGGCCGCTGCACGGGCCCTCGCCGGCGCGCGGACGAAGCTCAGGGCGGAGGTATCACGATGCAAGTCGATTGCGAAGCGGTGCAGCGCCACCCCTGGCTGCCCGCCGGCGCTTCCGCGGCCTCCCAATATGAGCGGCGTCAGCCTGGGCAGCTGGCGACAAAGAGAATGACACAGGCACGTAGGTCTGGTTCGACGAACTTTCTCCGCGGCACGCTCCGGCCCACCTTCACGCCTCCTAGGCCTGGCGCGCCCCGGCAGCCGCCGCTTGAAGCGCCGCTTCGTACAAGCGTTTGGCCTGTCCTCTCACTGGCGCCCCGTGCGCCGGCAACACGTGTTCGAAGTCGAGCGCCAGCGCTCCCTTCAGTGACGCAGCCGACGGCTTCGCTTGCTTGAGCCATCCCGGCCCGACGTTGTGGGCCTTGAGAAACCCCATCAGCTTCATGACCACCTTGCCCATCAAGCTGAAGTAAGCGTCTGGCGCACTCCAGTTCTGCAGCGCGTCGCCAGCGATGCAGATGCCCCCGAAGCGATGCAGCAACAACATCGCTTCGGGAGGACTCGAATCGAAGGTGTACAGGCTGGCGTCTCGCAACGGCAAACCATCGATCCCGAGCCGGGCGTCCGCGTTCAGATAGGTGGGAATCGCCTGGTCTCTGTAGTCGAATCCTTTGACCCAGCGCTGGCCATCGACAGCCCACAACTTCGCCGCATAGCGCTGTTGATAGAACGGATCGTCGATGCCGTGAAATCCCGCGAGCCGGACGACATCGGTGACTTTGCCGAGCGCATCGAGCTCTTGCAGACCCGCGTCATCGAGGCGCACGGAGTTGATGATGATCAATCGGCCATCTTCCCGCACCACCGTCATGTTGCGGGAGAACCGCATCGCGCCAGGCATCTTGCTCGTGCCGGTGACGAAATAGATGCCACCAAAAACTTCCTCGATGGAACCGTGCGGGTAGGCGGGAGCGAACGATGCAGTCATCTGCTCCTGCTGCAATATTCGAGGCGACGGTGCAACCGTGACCGACGCCTGCGGCTGAACGTCTGAGGCAGAAGGTCAGAACGGCGAAATCAGCCAGTGATAGTGGTTCGCGAGGGTCTTGTTGCCGGCAGCGGACGCGGCGGCATTACCCGCCTTCGCCCACCCGCTCCCCTTGTCCTCATCCATCAGCTTGGTGAGCGTGGCCCCCGCGAGCGCCTGGAGCTCCTTGCGATCTTCTGGGCTCATCGGCTTACCGGTGATCGGATTGAGCGCCTCGTTGAGGGCGAAGTAGTTCTGCGCGAGCGCGTCCCAGCGTTCGTGCTTCGCCTTGGCCAGCGCCTCTTCGGCCTCTTTGCGTTGCGGCGTATCGGGTTTGGTCGCGGCGAGCTTCTTCTCGGCGTCGGCCACCTTCTTGTCGAGCGCGGGGTCGGGGCCGACGCTCCGCCTGAGCTTCGCGACGTCAGCGGGGCCGTGTTTGTCGATCGCAGCTTCGAACGCAGCCCTGGTCGCCGGATCGAGTTTTTGGCTCTTCATCGCCGCGCGGATGTCGTCCGGCGATGCGTGATCCATCTGCATCATCGCGATCACCATCGTATCGACTTCACCCGCGGTGACAGCGGTCCCGCCGTCCGTGTCTGCCCGGCGCGCCGAATCCAGACCGCGCGCCATCGTGTTCGTCACGTCGACCATTCGACAATGGTTGCACTCAAGGGGTCGCCCGCGCAAGCTGAACGCATGCCACACCCCATCGTTCGCAAATTGCTCGGCGCGGTTGATTCGAAGGGGATGCGCATCGCCGACGCCGCGATCTCGGAGGCGCGGGAGGGCTTGTTGAAGCAAGCCGACCCGCGGGCGTTCCTAGACTTGCTCGTCGTCTGGGGCCGCTTCGACGCGCGCAGCGTCCAGCCGTTGGCGGACCAGCTCCTCGGCCTCGTGCGCCTGTTCTCAGAGCTCGCCGACGCAGACGCCGAGACGCTGCGCCGCCACGCGAAAAAAGAAGAGCGGCGCACGAGCGTCACGCTGCCCGGCGCGAGCTTGGGGAGCGTCGGGATACGCAAGCGCTAGCGAGATCACGCCATCACGCCGAGAGCCCCGACGCGCACGGCGCCGACGCGCTTGAAGCGCAGCCAAGCGCGTCGACGGGACGGTCAACGCATCAGCTCGGCCACCCGAATTTTCCGATTGATACGGCGAAGATCGAGCTCGACACCGCGCTCAGGACCCCGATCTGCGACTTCGCCGGCTGCGCGCCTCACGAAACGGCGGAGGTGCGCAGCAAGTAGCGCTGAATCTTTCCGGTTGCGGTCTTTGGCAGGGCGGCCACGGTTTCGAACGATCGCGGCAGCTTGTAGGCGGCCAATCGTTTGCGTGCGAAGGCCTCCAGGTCTTCCGCCGTCGGGCGCGGTGCATCGTCGCGCAGGACCACGAACGCCTTGGGTTTGATGAGACCGTGGGCGTCCGCTTGCCCGACGACGGCGCACTCGAGGATGGCCGGGTGCTCGGCGAGCGCTGCCTCGACCTCGGTCGGGCTCACCCAGATCCCGCCCGCCTTCAGCATGTCATCGCTCCGCCCCTGGTAGTGGTAGTAGCCGTGCGCGTCGCAGAGATATTTGTCGCCGGTGCGGGCCCACTCGCCGATGAACGTCGCTTGGCTCCGTTGTTGTTGGTTCCAGTAGCCCGCGCAGATTGAGTCGCCGGCGATCAGCAGATCGCCGACGACGCCTGGCGCCACATCGGCGTTCGCGTCGTCGACCACCCGAGCGCGATAGCCGGCGACGAGCTTTCCGCTCGACCCGGGCAGCACGTCGTTTGGTCGATTGGAAATGAAGATGTGCAACGCCTCCGTCGAGCCGATGCCGTCGAGCAGCTCGCAGCCAAAGCGCGTCCGCCATTTTTCGTACAGCGCTGGAGGCAGCGCTTCTCCTGCCGACACAGCGAGGCGTAACGCCTGAAGGTCGAACGCGCGCCGCTCTGCTTCGCTCAGGGCACAGATTGCGGCGTAAGCGGTGGGCACGCCGAAGAACACCGTCGCGCGGTGCTTCGAGGCGAGCTCGAGCGCGCGCTGAGGGGTTGGCTTGTCTGGGTGCAAGATGGTGCTCGCGCCTACGTAGAGCGGAAAATACAACGCATTGCCCAAGCCGTAGGCAAAGAAGAGCCTGGCCACCGAGTAGGTTCGATCTTCTGGCCGCAGATCGAGCACGCCGCGCGCGTAGGCCTCGGCGCAGACGATCATATCGTGCTGCAGATGAATCGCGGCCTTCGGGCGGCCGGTGGTGCCAGAAGTATAGAGCCAGAAGCAGGCGTCGTCACGCCGGGCGTCGAAGGTCGCAACGCGCGAGCCGGCGTGCTTCGCGCAGAGCGCGGCGTAGTCGTGAACGGACAGAAGAGCGTTCTCAGGTAGGCTCGCCGGCCCGACGATCACCAAGTGTCGCAGGTAACGCAGCCCACCGAGGACGGGGGTGATGCTCGGAAGCAGCGCCGCGCTCACGATCAAGATCCTCGCGCGACTGTCGTCGCAGAGAACCTCGTAGTCGCTCGGCTTGAGCAGCGTGCTCACCGGCACCGGTACGACGCCAACCTTGATGGCGCCGAAGAAGCAGCACGCGAAGGCCGCCGAATCTTGCAAGAGAAGCAAGGCCCGCTCTTCCGGGCGCGCGTCGAGGCAGTGAACCAGGGCGGCGGCAAACCGGTCGACGCCGTCCGCGAGCTCCCCGTAGCTGTAGCTGGTGTCGTCGCCGGCATCGATTATCGCGAGGTCACGGTGACGGCCCTCGCGCAGGTGACGATCGATGAATACATCCGTCGCGTTCAGTCGTTCCGGGAGATCGTGAATCACGGCGCCTCCGTCTGGCGGCAGCCTGCCGAAGGGGAGCGAAGGGGTCAACTTGAAGACCTCCGGCTCGCGCACCGGACGACACCCACCTGCGGTGTCTGACCGTGAATCGGGGGCCGGTGTTCAGTCTGAGCCGGGGCGATTCAACGCCACATCGCCCTGAGCTTACCCGCGACGTCGACCCGCGGACCGACCGGCGCGGACCCGGCAACCGCGTTCGGGCGATCGCCAAAGCCGATGCACTCGAATTTGTCGGCAATCGCAGGTGGGATGAAGCGCGTGCGCGACGCGTAAACGTGCGCGTCGCCGTGGCGGCCTTGCTGCCGAATGAAGAACTTCAACGGGTGCACGACGTCGAGCGACTCCTTCGCCCGCGTCATCGCCACGTAGAGCAAGCGCCGCTCCTCTTCGAGCTGCTCGGTCGAGCCGACGGCGAGATCGGAAGGGATCGCGCCATCCGCCGCGTTGAGGACGAACACCGAGTCCCACTCCTGACCCTTGGCCGAGTGGATGGTCGACAAGATCAGAAAATCCTCATCGAGGTGCGGCGGGCCAGCGAGATCTCCCGTCGCCTGCGGTGGGTCGAGGGTGAGCTCGGACAAGAAGCGCTCGCGCGACGGGCACTGGGCTGCGATGTGCTCTAGCTGTTCGAGGTCACCGCCGCGCTCGCTCGGGTGATCATACAGCCGCTCCATGTGCGGCTGGTACCACTTGCGCACGGCGCCGAGCTGCCCTGGCCACGGCGCCCGCTCACCGTGGAGCGCCTGCAACAGGTCGACGAGCGCCGAGAATCCGTCGCGCGCGCCGCTCGGCGGAGTGAAGGCGCCGAGCGCCGACAGGTCGTAACCGCTCTCACCAAGGCGCTTCGCCGCCCGATCTGCCACTGCCGGTCCGATGCCCGGCAAGAGCTGTAGCACGCGAAAGGCCGCCACGTTGTCGCGCAGATTCTCGCACCAGCGCAGCACACACACGATGTCTTTGACGTGCGCCGCCTCGAGGAACTTGAGCCCGCCGAACTTCACGTACGGGATGTTGCGGCGCCCGAGCTCGAGCTCGAGCAGGTCCGAGTGATGGGCCGCGCGAAACAGCACCGCTTGATGCTGCAGCGCGACGCCGGCTTCGCGCCGCTCGAGAATGCGCCCAACGACGTACTGCACCTGCGCGTCTTCGTCGGCAGCGCTGACCAAGCGTGGCTTGGCGCCGCCCGCGCGCGTGGTGAACAAATTCTTGGTGAAGCGATGCGCGGCCAAGCCGATGACGGCGTTCGACGCGTCGAGGATCGGCGCCCGGGATCGATAGTTTTGTTCGAGCGTGATCACCCGCGCGGGCGGCGTGAAGCGATTTGGGAACTCCAAGATGTTGGCGACGTCGGCCGCGCGGAAGGCGTAGATCGACTGCGCGTCGTCGCCCACCACCGTCAGCCCGCGGCCGTCCGGCTTCATCTTGAGCAGCACCGCCGCTTGCAGCGCGTTGGTGTCTTGGTACTCGTCGACGAGCACGTGATCGAAGCGCGCGCTCACGCTCGCGGCGAGCGCTTCGTCGCCCATCAGGTAGTACCAGTAGAGGAGCAGGTCGTCGTAGTCGAGCAGGTGGTGGGCCTGTTTTTCCGCGACGTAGGCGGCGAAGAGCGCCTTGAGCTCCGCGTGCCAGGGCTCGCACCAAGGATAATCGCGCGCGAGCGCACGTTCGAGCGGCTCTTGCGCGTTGACGACGCGCGAGTAGATGGCGAGGCAGGTGCCCTTCTTCGGAAAGCGCTTGTCGAGCTTCGCGTAACCGAGCGCGTGCCGGGACACGTCGAGCAGATCGCTCGCGTCCGAGCGATCGAGCACGGTGAAGGCGGGGTCGAGCCCGAGGCTCAACGCGTGCAGCCTAAGCAGTCGGTTGGCGATGGCGTGGAAGGTGCCGGACCACGGCAGGCTCGCCGCTCGCGCCGTGCGCTGTGCGCGCCGGGTCATCTCGGCGGCGGCCCGGCGGGTGAACGTGAGCAGCAGGATGCGCTGCGGATTGGCCCCGTGCAGCACGAGCTGCGCGACCCGGTGAGCGAGCGTATTGGTCTTCCCCGAGCCAGCCCCGGCGATGATCAAGAGCGGGCCGCCCGGTGCGCCGCTCGGCAATCCGTGAAACACAGCCTGGCGTTGAGCATCGTTGAGGGTGTCAGGTTCCACGAGTGAGAACGTTACAACTGATTAAATGTTCAGTCCACAACACTGCCTCGACGAAGTTTCGATCGTTTCCGCCACGGCGTCCAAACACACGGTCGCCTTCGACAAAAGCCTCGATCCGCTCCCATTGCCGATCACTCAATTGAACACGAGGTGCCATCGAGAGCGCAAACGCGCATCACATTGGACCCGCCGCAAATTTCCGGCGCTCTTCGTCCGCGTCCGCGTCCGCGACAGCGTCTTTCGTTTGCGTTTGCGTCAGCGTTTGCGCAGGAAATCATTCAGGGACACGCCCTAATAGATGAGCACGAGCCACGCCGGCAGCTTGGCGACGAACACCACGAAGAGCATGTTCACCTTGGCATGAGGAAACAACATCAAGTAGGAGCCGAGCATGCCGGAGATCGCCTGTGGTGATGCAGCTCGTCGGTGTCTCGATCTTCCTATTCAGCGCCGCCCAGCCCGCTCCACCACGCCTGGTCGTGCAGACCGCGGCGTACCCCGTCTCCCTCGCCGCGAGTCCTGACGGCCGATTTCTCGCGGCCGAGGATGGGGGGGGAATCAGACTCTGGGACCTCCGCAGCGGGCTCTACACGCGCTCGATCGTCAAGCCGCACGCGCTCGGCCTGAGCTTCAGCGATGACGGCAAGCGACTGCTGGCGACGGACAACGACAGTGAGGTGTTCGACGTGGCGACCGGAGAGAGCCTGCTGCGGCTGCCTCGTTTCTTCAGCTTCGGCCACTTCGTGCGCGGGTCGCGGCAGCTCCTGCTCTGCGGCCGAAAACAACTGCAGCTTTGGGATGCGGAACGTTTGACCCTCGTGCGCGAGGTGACGCTGCCTCAGCAGCTCGTGATCGAGCAATGCGAGCTCGCCCGCGAGGCGAATGTCATCCTCGCCCGCGTCGCTGGCGCGGTGCTCTTGCTCGATCCCGCGAGCGGCGCGACGGTCTCCACCCTGCCACAGACCGAAGTCGTCGCGTTTTCACTGAGCGAAAGCGGCAAGCTGCTTGCCATCGTCCAGAAGAAGGGCAGCGTCGTCCTCGTCGATCTTGGCTCCCGTGCCGAAGTGAAGACGCTCGCTGGCGCCACCGCGAGTCGCGGGGTCTTTGCCGACCAAGACCGCCGCTTCGTCGCGATCGACCAGAAGCAGCACGCCGTGTCGTGGGACATCGGGAGCGGCGCGGCGACCATCATCAAAGACCGGATCATCGAGGGCGAGGGTAAGGAAATAGAGCTGTCGGCCGGCTTCGTCGCGCGCGTCCCCTCGGGCGTCGTCCTGAGTGCACCCCATGTCTCACGCGATCCCGACCTCGGCATATGGATAAGATCGATACAGGTCCGCAGCGCCGACGGCCTGCGCGTCCTCGGTCGCGCCGGCGGCATCGCGATCCCGGCGCTCGACGCCGTCTTCGACGACGCGCGAACCCTGCACTACGCTGGCGGCCAGCGCTTCGACACGAGGAGTGCGGCCCGGGTCAAGGACGGAGACAAGATCATCCTCACCAGCGCGCGCCACCGGGCTCGTGTGCTCGGAGAGGCCGGGAGCGCGACCTGGATCGAGGCCGGCGGTGAGCGGCGGCCGGTCACAGGCGTGGACCGCATCCTGGCGCTTTCCGAGAGCGGCGCGCGCGTCATCGTCGCCGATGAGGGCGGGCTGTTCGTCGCCGACACGACGAGCCTCGGCCGCCGCGTCAAGCTCGCGCTGCCCGCCGGTTTTACGCTCCAGCAGAAGGTTCTGAACCCGGCGCAGTTTTCGCCCGACGGGACAGCGGTCTTGGTGAAGAGCAAGGACAGCGTCTTCGAGCTCGATGCCGAGAGCGGCGCCGAGCGCTTCGCCGTGCGCTTCGATCATGTTCTTGGCATCGCCTACGGCAAGCATGGGGCGGTCGTCTGCGCGGCAAGCCCGGGGAATAGGTTCGCTTTGCACTTCCTCGACCGGCGCGGCGCGATTGCGCACCGCGTGAAAGGAACGACGGTCAAGCTCGTCGCGAGCGCGGATGGGGCTTGGCTCGCGTACTCGGATCAGGAGGGCGAGTTTCGCCTGGTCTCGGGCGAAGACGGTCAGCTGCTGTGGCAAACGCGCTTCGCCGCTTCCGTCGGGTCGATCACCTTTTCCCCGGATGGCTCGACGCTCGCCGTCGTCGAGATGACGGGGGTTGCCTCGCTGCGCGCCGTCGACGACGGGCGCGTGATCGCTCACTTCTTGCCGGCCGGGCCAGCCGAGCTCGTCACGTTTCTCCCAGAGGGATATTACTTTGGCTCGCGTCAGGCGCTGCGTCTCATCGGCTTTGGCGTCGGCGCGCGCGCTTTTCCGTTCGAGCAATTCGATCTTCGCTTCAATCGGCCTGACCTGGTGCTCGCGCGCCTCGGCGGAGCCACCCCACAGACGATCGAAGCCTATGCTCGGGCTCACGCCAGGCGGCTCGAGCGCATGGGCTTTTCTGCGTCGGCGGAGGGCGGGGGCGAGTTGCCCGAGCTCGAGATCGTATCACCGCTGCCGACCACCACCCGCGAGGCCGCGCTCCGAATCGAGGTCCGAGCGATCGACGCGCAAACGGCGATCGACCGGATTAACCTGTTCATCAACGACGTGCCGGTCTTCGGCAGCGAGGGGCGGCGGGTGGCAGCGCAGGCTTCTCATGACGTCCGAGAGGTGATCACGGCAGAGCTGCTCCCGGGGCGCAACCGGCTGCAGATTTCGGCCCACAACGTCGCGGGTGTAGAGTCTTTCCGCGAGACCGCCGAGGTGACGCTCGACGCGCCGCCGAAGCAGAGCAACCTCTACGTGCTCGCGATCGGCGTCTCGGACTATCCCGGCAAGGATTACGACCTGACCTACGCGGCGAAGGACGCCCGGGACATCGCCGCGTTCTTCGAGCGACAAAAAAAGCGTTTCGGGAAGGTCTTCACAAAACGCCTGCTCGACGGAGCGGCGACGCGGGACGGCATCCTCGCGGCGCGGGGGTTCCTCGAACAGGCCCGGGCCGAGGACGAGGTCGTGCTCTTCATCGCCGGTCACGGCCTGCTCGACGAGCGCCTCGACTACTTCTTCGCCACGGCCGACGTCGACTTCGCGCAACCGGCGGAGCGCGGGTTGCCGTTCGCGCGGCTCGAACGCATGCTCGATGGCATCGCCGCGCGAAAGAAGCTGGCACTCGTCGATACCTGCTATTCCGGCGAGGTCGACCAGGCCGATGTCGCGTGGGCGGCCGCGCCAAAGCGCAGCGGCGCGGTGCGGGCGCGGGCCGTGCGCGGGATGATCGCGAAGCCAGCGGGCGGCGGCCGGTCGACGGAACGCCTCGGCGACGTCTTCGTCGAGCTTCGGCGTGGCTCCGGCGCGGCCGTGATCGCCAGCGCGAGCGGCCTCGAGCTGGCGCTCGAATCGGACAAGTGGCGCAACGGCGTCTTCACCTTCAGCGTGCTCGAGGGCTTGAGCAAGCTGACGGCGGACCGCAACAAGGACGGTCGCGTCAGCTCCACCGAGCTGCGCGACCACGTGGCCAAGAGGGTGTTCGAGCTCAGCGAAGGCCGGCAACGGCCGACCGCCCGACGCGAGCACGTCGAGTTCGACTTCGACATCTATTGATGCGCCGCATGACCCTCCGCGAGGAGCCGGCGAAGAAGTGCGAACGCCAGCCATGCTGTTGACTCGTGCCCCGCGCGCTACGATGCAGGCACGATGCACGCTGACTTCACGACGTTTTGGGGCACGGACGCGCCGGCCGACATGCAACGCTACGGCGCCTTCGAAGATCCGAGCGCGACGATCTTTCTTCCGCGCGAGGCCACGCTGCTTGCGGCGAAGAACGTGTTCGAAGCCGCGATTCTCAGCGCGCGACGCGACGAGAACCTCTTTGTCCAATCGCAGCAGCTGTTCTTGGGCGCGGCCTACATTTGCGACGAGCCGGACCGCGGTGATGCGTACTTCGCGCACGTGCCGCCGGACGGTCTATCGACGCGCGTGACGGTTTGGCACCACGACGATCACCTGTTCACCGACGCAACGCACGAAGATCTCGACGCCTTCAAGGCAGGTGACGACACGCCGAGGAAACCGCCGGTCGAGCGGTCGAGCCTCGCGAGCCTCGACGTGCGCTGCGCGTGGATCCACCCCGTGCTCTGCGAAGGACGCTTCGACGCGCATCGCTACGAACCTTCGCAAGGCGGCTATCAGATGGCGGCGACGGCGGAGGCGAAGCTCGCGACGTTCGTGCCGAGCGGCATGTATTGGCTCTGGCGATCGTTTCTCTTCGGCGATCGACCGACCTGCGAGCGCGTGCTTCAGAAGCTGCTGAGCTCGCGATCGCGACTCATGCGTGACGCGGCAACGACCGTGAAGGAGCTCCTCGACGGCCGGCGCGATCTCTTCGGCGTCGATCTTGGCGCGGCGATCGCGGCGATTGCGAAGCGCCCCGCCCCGCCACCGCCCGCATCCGCGGCGCTGCCCGTCGCGGCGAAGGTTGCAAGTGGGTTACCGAAGCTCGCGCTGTCGCCATCGACCGAGCCGCGTCCCTCGCCGCCGGGCGCGTGTGCCGCCGAGATCGCTGCGCGGGCGGCGCTCTACCGTGGCCCTACCGTGAAAGGTCGCGTGGTGATCACGACCCAAGCCCGCACCTTCGTCTTCGCGCCCGGTGCCGCGCATTGCGCGCCCGCGCCCGGCTTACCCGAAGGTCGCACCTGCGTCGTCGACGTGCACCCGTCGCGGGAGCGCTGTCTACTCGAGGTCGGCGTGTATATGGAGCACGCGCTGTGGGAGCTCGATCTCGAGAGCGGCAAGGCGCGCATATTGGTGAGCGAAAAGGGCGCGAGCGGCGCCTATGCGGGCGAAAAGCACCTCGTGACGGCACAAAAACAGATCATCACGCTGTGGGCGCTCGACGATGCCGGACCGAAGCAGCTCGCCGCGCTCGATACCGGAGTCGTGGCGCCGGTGAGGGGCCTCGGCGGCACCGCGATCGTTTGCCAGAGCGGCGTCGCGGGCGGGATGGTGCTTCGCTTGAGCCAAGACACCTTGGAGCCGCTCGGCACCATCGCAGCCGGTTACGACGTGCCGTTCGCAAGCAAGGGCGCGCTGTTCTTCGCACCGACCGACCCCGCCGAGCCGGTGCGTTCGCTCGCTCTGTAGGTGAAAACATGGCCCGTCGCGAGCGCGCTACACCGTCGCCGCGAACTGCAGCAGCGCGCGCGAGGTCATGCCGGTGACAGCGGGGGTGCGGTCGACTTCGAGGCCGGTGATGACGCCGTCCTTCTTGCTCGTCGGTTTCTCTTCCGGCGCGTCGAAGTCGACGATCAGCGCGCCGTCGGCGAGCTTCAGCTTGCTCTGCGCGTTGGTGATGAGCGCCTTCACCTCGGTCGCGCTCGGAGCATCGCCGCCATCGCTGCGCGTCGTGGCGCCGTTGAGCGCGGTGAGCACGACGGCGCGGCCGCGGCTCGAGAGGCCGGCGGCGTTGCACGCTTTGCGCAGCGCCGTGGCGAGGCCGTCGCCGCCGTCGTCGTTCTTCGGATCGTAGAGCTTGAAGCCCGCGTCGACGATCGGCAGGAGCGCCTTCGCCGCTTGGTTCACCTGGGCCACGGTGGCCTTCGCCTTCAAGAACTTCGGATCCGTCTCGACGGACTTCGTCTTCTTCAGGAACCACTTGTAGAGCGGCAGCGCGACCGGGTTCTTGCTCAGCTCGGCTTCGCGGCTGTCGATGTAGCCGTCATTGATGCGGCCCTTCGCCTTCTCGTTGGCGAGCGAGCCTTGGGCGCGGCTCACCTGCTCGCGAACTTGGCCGCGCGTGGGAGCGCCGCCGGCCTTCGCCTTCGCCGCGTCGTAGGCCGCTTCGAGCACATCCACGCCCAACGCGCCGACGTCCTTGTCTGCCTTCGCTTTGGCGATGATGGCCTTCATCGCTTGCGGCGACATCGTCTTGTCCAGATCGGCGTAGCCGATGGCGCTGGTGAGGCGGTACGAGGAGTAGAGGTCGGTCTTGCGAATCATGTGGCTCATCCTGTGTGGTGGGTTTGGGCCGCGGATTATCGGGGCGGCGATGCCGGTGTTGCGCGGCGAGCGCCGAATTCGATGCTCCCCCGCGTTGCGCCCGCCGACTGCAAGAACCGACAGAACGCTTTCACGAGCTGCATCTGCCGCGGCCACTTGCACTCCGCTTCGTTGCACTAGCGACAAGCGCGCTTGACTGACGAACCACTCAGCACGGGCGTGCGAAGATCGGTGAGGAGACCACCATGACAGACCTCTCAACGCGGAGACCTCGTACTTGGATCACCGTCAGTGGCAGGGGCCAAGGAAGCGATCTGGGTTCCTACGAAGGAGTGGGCGCAGAGCTCATGGCCGAGCGCAGCGAGTGGCGCGTCGGCCCGCTCGGTCTTGGCTGGCACGGCCATATCGCTGGTCTCGCCACGGCGGGTTTCTACGAGAGGCGCACCACAAACACGAACGTCGACTACGTCTGTTCGTCTGAGGGCGGCGAGCGTTATGCCACGGGGAGTGGTCCTGCGCTCGCGTTCACGCCGGCCTCCTGGTTCGGGCTGCACCTCGCGGCGCCACTGTCTTTTGCGTTGACCCAAGCTTCCGTTCGCTGCGGCTCCAGCTCTCAGGCCCGCCAGTCTGCCCCGCCCGTTCACAAGACCGACGGTACGGCCGCCTTCGAGCCGCGCGTCAGCCTGAGCTTCAACGCCGGTGTTTCGCTCCGCGCGTCGGGCTTTCTGACGGTTCCATTGGCAAGCAGCGATGAACAGGTGGGGCGATACGTCGGCAAAGCGATCGGCGGAGGCGCGACACTTGGGCTCGGTTTCGCGTTCTGAGACCTGACGCACGCACTCGCCTTCGCCGATTCACCGTCCCGCCCCCGCGATTCGCGCGGTGTTGAAATGCTCGATGCGTAAATAGTAAGAAGGGTCATCTTGCGCCCTGCACCCTACGCAGTTCCTCGCCGAGCGCGTCGCCGCGAGCTTGCGAGCGCCGAGCCGAGCCGATGAAAGTCCAACTCACCGGGGCCGCCATCACGCTCGACCTCGCCCCGAGCGACACCTCCGAGACGGTGCAAAAGAAGCTGAGGGACGATCACCAGATCGACGTCAGCGAGAAAGAGGCGAGCGCGTTTCTGAAGCACGTGCGCTCGTTCGCCAAGGACGAAGTCTCGGTCGACTTCAACGCGCAGTTCCCGACCGCCAAGCTGCCGCAGTCCTTGCAGATCACGGCGCCGACGACGGCGAAGCCGCAGTTGAGCTCGCGCAACGAGACGCTCGCGCAGAGCAAGCCGACGCCGAAGGATCTGCGCGGCGTCAGCGACGAGCTGAGCTTGCTCGGGCCACCGAGCGCACCGACAACGGGACCACCGACGCGCGGCCGCGCCGCGGTCGTGACTGCCGTCGATCCCTTCCGCCTCGGCCACGAAACGAAGCTCGCCCTGGTGCTCCCTGACATGAGCGAGCCAAGCAAGCTGACGCGACTGTTGTCGTTGGCCAAAGGCGACAGCAGCTACATGGAGATCGTCAAGCTGGTCGGCGAGCACAACCGGCGCGCCGTGAATGTGCCGATCGGAAATCTGCGGGAGCGACGCGAGCTCTCCGCCGCGCGCGCGACGCTGCTCGAAAAGTGCGAGGCGTGGACGCAGAAGCACTCAGGCCAGTCGGACAAGAGCCACACGGGCTCGGTGCAAAACCTCATGCGGGCGCTGCGCGAGATGCAGTCCAAAGAGAGCGAGGCCATCGGTCACGGCTCGTTCTCCGACACGCTGAAGCACGTGCTCGCCTCGAACGTCGACGAGAGCGTCAAGGTGCTCGTGCGCCAGGCGCTCGAAACCCTGCCGAGAGACTCGGCGAAGGTGCCCGCTTACATTGACGCATGCAAGAAGCAGCTCGCCAGCATGGAGCTGTCGGTGCAGAAGAAGGCTGCGCCTTACGTACAAGCGCTCGGTGAAATGGAAGCGGGGCTCGTCCTCAACGCATCAGCCGCGCAGCTCGCGCTGACCCTGCTCGGCGGAAGCGGAAAGGCGGCGGCGCCCGACAAGCTCGCCGCGGCGCTGTCGCACCCTGTGTTCTCGGAGTCGATCGTCACCGAGAAGCTCGTCAACGAAGATCTCGTGAAGGACACCGCGCGCACACCACTGTCTCCCCTCGAGCTCGTGCAGCTCTCGATGCAGCTGAAAGCGATGGCGCCGCACACGAAAGCCTTCGACCTCGTGTCACGCGCCCTCGAAGAAGCGGCGACCGCCAAGCCAGCTGAGGCGCCCGCGAAGTATCTCGAGGCCTTCGCGCGGCTCACTTCCGTCGACGAGCGCCAAATTCCCCCGAGCTTCAGCAAGGGCTGGGGCGTGCTCAGCGACGTCGCAAAGAAGCGCCTGCGCATCAACGTCGTCAAAGCGGAAGTCGAGCTCGCCTGCGGGGCGCCGGTCACGAAGATGCGCTATTTCTCGGGCGCCGTCGGCGGCTACATGGTCGAGCTCGGCGGCAACAAGCACGGCGAGACGCGCTTCGCCAAGATGGTGATCAACCACCCGGCCGCCGGCACGGGCGATCACCTTGGCGCGCAGGATGAGCTCGAGATCGAATCGCGCGCGCTGCTGCAGCTTCGCACGAACGATCCCGACGCGCGCTACATCGGGAGCCTGGTCGAAGACCCGCGGCGCAACGACGTCGGCACGCTCTTCCTCTCCGAGTTCTTTGCGAGCAAAGAGATGTCCGAGTTCGCCGGGCACAAGGGTCGCAGCGAAGCCGAGGTGCTGCCGCGCGCGCTGCAGATGGCCAAGGCGCTCGCCTATTGCCAGCGCTGCGGGCTCCTCCATCGCGACGTCAAGCCCGGAAACTTTCTCGAGAGCGCCACCGGCCAAGTGAAGCTCATCGACTTCAACACCGCGGTCCCGCTCACCAGCAAGAACGACGCCGGCACCCCCTCGTGGGCGCCCAAAGAAGAGCACCCATACACTGCCGCGACCGAAGTCTTCTCGCTCGGCGCCTCGATCGCCGTGCTGCTCGGGGCGCAGCGCGAAGACGCGCGCTTCGGGCTCGCACCCGAGAACGTCGCGACGATGTTGAAGAGCTTGCCGAGCACGACCTCGCCAGAGATGGCGAAGCTCCTCGGCGCCATGCTCGCGCCGGTTCCGGAGGCGCGGCCGTCGATGAGCGAGGTCGTCAAAGCTTTGGAAACGCTGCAATAGCGCGCTGCCTTTGTACCGCTTCGTCCAGCGCTCCTGACGAACCCTCGCACCACGCCCCGCGCCGCGCCTGACCTGCGAAGCGAGATCCCGAAGAACCCCTCACCCGAGTACGTGCAGTGGCGCGCGCGCGACAAAGAGACGATCGCAAACAGCGACGGATCGGTGAACCACCTGCGCTCCGCCGGGCACAACCTCACGAAGGGCATCTCGGCGATCGTGCTAGCGCCGTTCTTCTTGATCGGCTCGCTGACCGATCCAGGCAACATCCTCAGGAACGTCGGCCAATCGCTGCGCGCGCTCTTCGGCGGGTTGAAGGACGTCTTCTTCGATTCGCCCTCGCACGCGGCGATGGCTGGGGCGCGCGCTCTTTTCGACAGGAAACCATGAGCCCGACTTCGCGCAGGACCTCTCGAGCGGACGGGGCTCGTTCGGCGGCGCCAGCTTTGCGATGAGCTGCGTCAGCGTTGCGCGTGATTCGGAGAAAGCGATAGTGCCCGTGAGCCGCTGGCTCCAGACATCGTGCAAGTAGCGGTCTTCCCACAGTGCTCATCGGTGGTCTGCCCGCCGCGAGAGTCGGTGACGGCTGCACTTGCACAGGTCCTCAAGATACGATCACCAGCGGCTCGGCGACGGTGTTCATCGGCCCATAAAGGGGAATGCGCCTCGATTCGGGGCAACTCTCGGCGACGACATCTTCAACGGCTACGGCCACGATCTACCGTGGATCCTCACACGGAACATGCACCGGCTTTCCGTTCGCGAACTTCCCGTCGAGGATCGCGCGCACGTACGCTTCCATCTGTGGAAATTCCTTCCGCTTCGGGTGCTTCGTCATCATCGCCTGCAGCGCCGCGATCGCGCTCTCCGGCTCTTTGATCTCCAGGTACGCTCGCGCGCGCATGATCTCGAGCGAGATCTCCTCTTCGTCGATCGTCGTCTGCTCGTATCCGTTCACGTGGATCAAGTAGTTGTGCAGCGCCTTCACGGCGAGGTCCAAGAGCTCGAACGCGCGCTTCGGGTACGCTTTGTCGAGCTTGTAGAAGCACACGCGCTTGGCGAACTTGAACTGCGTGTTGAACGGCGGCCACCCGAACATCATCACGCCGACGATGTCCTGGTAAATCTGATGCGGATCCATGCGGGTGCCCTGATCGTTGCGAATGCCGAGCTGCAAGGTGTCGATGAGCTCGAGCTCGCGATCCGTGATGCAGAACTTCTCGTCGTTGGCGCCGCACGCGAGGCCGAAGTTGCCGCCTCGGTGGGTGCGCTCGCCTTCGATCTGCAGGATGAGCTTCGCCATCGCCTCTTGGTTCTGCAGCCACGCTTGCAGATCGGCCGCGTACGCGCTCGCCGGGCCGGCGGCCTGATCGGCGACGCGCTTCAAGTACAGCTCGCCGCGCACCGCCACGCGAACGAGGCGCATCCGCCAGTTGAAGTCGCTCCAGTCGGTCTCGAGGGTCTTCTTGATGTCTTCCCGCATCAGCTCGAGGAGCTCGTCTTCTGCCTTCTTCAACGCGTCGGAGCGCACGGACTTCGCGGCATAGAGCTCCTTCATGATCGCCATGTAGCGCGTCTTCGCGAGCTGAAACTCCGGCGCGGCCTTCACCACTTTCTGCAGCTCTTCGCCCGCCGTCTTGAGGTCGCCCTGGTCGCTCGCGTCCAAGCTCTTGCCGTAGCTCTGCGCCGTGGCCAGGCTGTCGACGCCAGCGCCCGCCTTCACGCTCCTGCCGCCGAGCGCGGCGCCGAGGCCGGTCGTCAGCGCCCTCGCCAGCTGCTCTTGCAGCGCGAAGAACTCCTCCTTCTTGCCGACGACCTGGCTCGCCTTCACCACCGTGCCGGTCTCGATCTTCACGACGCGCACGTCGATGCGCACCTGCGGATCGAAGGCCATGAACGATCCGGTGACCGCGAACTCGGCGCCGACGCCCTTGCCGATCTTCTGCGCCGTCTTCGGATCGAAGTACTTGCCCTTCTGCAGCTTCAGCTCCGCGAGCAGCGCCTGCAGCTTCTCGCGCTCGACGACGCGCACGTCGGGCAGCGCCGAGAGGTCGGTGATCATCATGTCGGCCAGGCCCTTGCCGAGCGGATCGTACTCTACGTCGCCGCTGTTGTTGTCGAAGTAGAGCACCATGATCGCCGCAGGTGGCTTCGGCTTCTTCTTCGTCTTCGGCGCGGCGATGAGCGCGAGCGCGCAGAGCAACCAAGGCATCGTTGACGCATATCTTGTCAGAGACCGGTGCGCTCCGCAGGAAAACAGCATTGTGCTCCGCGCGCCGGCCTCTTTTGTTGCGTTGGTGTCCACATTCGTGGACACGGTGAGGCATGGAGGTCGGCGATCGCTTCGCGCGCTACGTGCTCACTCGACGCCTCGCCGCGGGCGGCATGGGCGAGCTGTGGGCGGCGCGCATGGACGGCCAAGACGGCTTCACCAAGACCGTCGCGATCAAGCTAATCCTGGAGCAGTACGCCCGCGACAAGCACTTCCTCGACATGTTCATCGACGAAGCTCGGCTCTGCGCTCAGCTCGTACACCCGAACATCTGCCAAGTCTTCGAGCTCGGCGAGCACCAGGGCACGCACTACTTGACGATGGAGTACCTGCGCGGCCTCGACCTCGCGCACCTCTGGCCCTTCACCTACAACGCCGGCCGGCCGATCTCGGCGCCGCTCATCTGCCGCATCATCGCCGACGCCGCCGCCGGCCTCGACTACGCGCACACGCTCGCCGACAGCAACGGCCAATCGTACGGGCTCGTGCACCGCGACGTGTCGCCGCAGAACATCTTCGTCACCTTCGACGGCGCCGTGAAGATCATCGACTTCGGCATCGCCAAGGCGCGCGGCCGCGTAACGACGACGCAGGCCGGGTTTCTGAAGGGAAAGCTCGCGTACATGAGCCCCGAGCAAGCGCAAGGCATCGAGCTCGACGGCCGCTCCGACGTGTTCGCGCTCGGCATCGTCTTTCACGAGATGCTCACGGCGCGCCCGCTCTTTCGCGCCGACAACGAGCTCGCGACCATCGAGCGTGTGCGCAACTTGGACATCCCGCCGCCGTCGAGCATGAACCCGAGTCTGCCGGAGACGCTCGATCGCATCGTGCTGAAGGCGCTCGCCCGCGATCGTGACCTTCGCTACAAGACCGCCCACGATCTGCGCCTCGACATCGAAGAGTGGCTGACGACGAGCCAGCTCAGCGCGTCGGCGGCGCACCTCGTGTCGTTTCTGCGCGAGATCGTCTCGGCGCACGAAGAGCTGAAGCAGCTCGAGACGCCGGCGAAGGATCTGCCGTCGGTCGCCGCGGAGCCTGCGACGGGCGATGTGTCCGCGCGCTCGGTCGCTGCGCTTGCAGCGCCCTCCGCCGACGATCGAGGCACGAGGCCGGTGCAGCGTTTTCCTTCCGCGGCGCCGAAGCCCGCGCCGGCGCGCTCGACGCCGATCGTGATCCTCCTGGCCGCCGTCGGCCTCATCGCCACGCTCGTCTTCGCGCTCACGCAACGCGCCGCACCCACGCCCGCGCTCACGTTCGCCGCCGAAGAAGCGCCGCCCGCAGACTGCCCGGCCGCCGCCGTCACCCAGGCGATCGACGCCCGCACCGCGATCGAACGGCAAAACTACGGCGTCGCCGAGGGCGCCGTCGCGAGCGTCACCGCGCGCTGCCCGAAGTGGGCGCTCGCGCACCACCTGACCGGCAAGATCGCGCAGAAGGAAGATCGCCTCGACGAAGCGGAAGCTGCCTACAAGGAAGCGGTGCGCCTGCGGCCCGAGTGGAACGATCCGGCGTTCAACCTGGCGCTGGTGTTGCTCGCGAAGAAGCGCGTGGCCGAGGCGATCCCGCTGCTCGAGCGCGTGGTCGAGCGAGCGCCGAACGACGCAGCCGCGAAGAAGGTGCTCGAAGCGGCGAAGCGCGCTACCTCATCAACGCCTTGAGCTCATTCGCCGCGAGGCCGAGCTCCGGCTCCGCGGCGACGGCGACCTGCAGCTCCTTCTTCGCGGTTTCGGTGTCCTTGCGATCCTTTGCGTCGAGCGCCTTCGAGTACGAGACGATGCTCTTGATCTTCGCCTTCTTCGCGAGCCCGCGCGCGTTTCGGTTGGTGGTGATCGCCGTCGGCACCACCGCCTTCGGATCCGCCTGCGCCACGAGCACCTTCGCGAGCCCGGCCGCGAGCTTCTCTTCGAGCTCCATGAACTCGCCCGCCGTGCCGGTCGCGCCCACGCCACGGATCTCGCCGGTCTCGACGTCGATGGTCCGCGCGTCGACGCGCAGCGCGCCCGAGAGATCGAAGTAGCCGCCGGTGACGATGTACCGCGCGCCGAGCAGCTTGCCGATGCGCACGACCGTGCTCTTGTCCATCTTCGCCGAGAGCCCGAGCTTCTGCTCGTCGAGCACGTCTTGCAGCCGCGCGCGCTCGACGAAGCGCAGCGTCTCGATCGCGCTGAGGTCGGTGATCAAGATCTGCGCGAAGCCCTTCTTCAGCACGGCGAGCGACGCGTCCGGGCCGTCGTAGTCGAAGTACATGATCGCGACCGTCGGCCGCACATCGGTGGGCGAAACCGCGGGGGTGGCCGAGAGGAGCGCGGTGAGCAAGAGCGCGGCGGTCATTGTTTCAGCGCCAATCCGATCATCCGCTCGGCGCGAAAGCCGCCGGCATCCGCTTCGGAGACGAGCCGGCGGGTGAGCACCGCCAGGGTCCCGTCTGGCGCGAAAGTGCCGATGAGCACGAACGAGGCGCCCAATCCGGCGAACGAGATGCTCACCTTGCCGTCGGCTGCGAGGAGGACGTTCCCGTTCACCGACGCGGTGGTCGTCCGCGCTTCAGCGGCCGCGCAGCTCGCCATATCATTGGAGACGGAGCAGCGCGCCTTGAACGTACTCGACGCCAGGACGAAGTCCGCCTGTGCCGCAGTGCCCGCAATGGTGATGACGCCGCTGACGAGCTGCGCCGCGTGGTTGCCGGTCGTCGTCACTTGCTCGCCGATCGCCAAGATCGAATAGCGACCGTCGATGCTCGGCGCGCTCGTGCTCTGCTTCACGCCGAGAAGGATCCCGGCGTCGCCGCCCGCTTGCATCACGACGAGCTGGCCGCCGGCGCCGAAGGTGCCGCTCAGCGGATCGCCACCTTGCTGCGGAACGCTGAAGCCGCCGTCCTCCGCCACGGTCAACGGCGACTGAAAGCCGTTGTTCAACATGCCCGTCGGACGCAGCGACGCGCCGGAGCAGATGCCGCAGCCTGGGTAGTCGATCGCCATCGGATCTTCGACGCCGCCCGAGACCGCCAGCATTCCAGAGCCGACGGTGGCGGCGCGTTGGCTGGTCTGTATCGTCACGGGGCCACCGGCGTTCCCGCCGTTGACCGATGAGTTGTACATGAAGCTGTCGAACGCGCCGCTCGCCGTGCCTTGCGTCCCCTTCTTCACGGCAATGCCGAGGCCGAGGTCGCCATTCGCCCGTATGAACGGGAGCATGACGACGTTCGCGCTCGGATCGACGATGCCAACGAAGCTCTGATCGGGACCCGAGAAGAGCACCTGTCCATTGCCGATGCCGCGGAATGTCCCGCTCGCCGACACCGCCTGGGTGCTCGTCGAGCCAAGCACACCCTCAGCGCCGCACGAGCTGCAGTTGATCGACACCGACCTGCTGCGTTCGTTCGCGTTCAACGTCCACGCGCCGCCGGCGCCCAGCGTCACCTCGCCGCTGTTCGCCGCACGCGAGAGCGACGTGTCGCGGTTGTCGAGAAAGAGCGCCTGCCAACGGAAGTCGCCGGCCAGCGGCGGTGGAGCGCTCGTCTCGCCCGGCTGCGCGATCGCGAGCGCGGCGGCGTCGACCGCCGGACCGATCGTCTGCTCCAAGTTGGCGAGGACCTCGGTCAAGGTGCTGCCGCCGGCGCTCCCGCGAAGCGACTGCGCCAGCGCGACGAAGCTCGACACTTCGCTCGTCGAGAAGCCGCTGAAGCCGCTGCCCCGCGCGCGCACGGTGCGAAAGATCGACCGCGTCGCGATCTCGGAAGCCGGATCGATCGGAAGCGGCGTCTGCACCGCGGGGCAATTCAAGTTATTGCCACCCATTTGCCGCGCGGCACCGCTCGTCACCGGCGAGCATGCCGTCCCGCTCGTCGCCTGCACGAGCAGCTGCACGGAGAGCTCGGTGCCGGCCGGCGCGTCGATGCGAAACTGGCCCTGCGCGTCAGTCTTCGCTTGCGCGACAGGCGTCGGTTCGAGCGTGCCGTCGTCATTGACGCGGCAGAGGAGCGCGTTCACCTCGGCGATGCCTACGTCGGCCCCTTGTCGCGTGAGCCCGGCCTGGGGTCCCGCTACGGATCCGGTGATGATGACGCCTCCGGTCTTCTTCGCCGGAGCGCATGCGATGACGAGCAGGAACAATAGCCAGGGCTTCCTCATGTTCTTCCCCTTTGTGCGAGCGCCTCGCCCATCTTCAGCTCGGCGCCGTCAGCGAACGCAAGCGCACCAATCTTCTTCGGCTCGAACAACATGACGACCGTCGAGCCCATATGGAAGGTGCCGAGCTCTTCGCCTTTGTGCACGCGGATCGCCGGCTCGTAGCTCCGATGCACCGGCGTCGTCCCCCGGTTCGTCACGAGCGAGGCGTCGTACGCGAAGGTCATCTCGCCCACACACGTGGCGCCGACCATCGTCACGCCCACGGTGCCGAAGCCATCGCTCGCGATCCACGTGGTCAAGCGCTCGTTCTTGCAAAACACGCCGTCGAACTTGTTGATCGACGGGATGTTCACCGGCAGCAGCTGTCCCGGCAGATGATCCGCCGCGAAGACTCCGCCAGCGACTGGGCTATGCACGCGGTGATAGTGACGCGGGCTCAAGTAGATCGTCACGAAAGTGCCGCCCTCGAAGCGCGCAGCCAACGCGTCGTTCTGCAGCAGCTCCTTCACCGTGTACTCGCGCCCCTTCGCCTGCAAGCACTTACCGCCGGTGATGACGCCGCTCTCGCCGAGCACGCCGTCGCATGGGCTCACGAGCTGATCTGGCCGCGCGTCGATCTTGCGCGCGCCGCGGCGCAGCTTACGGACGAAGAAGTCGTGCACGCTCGCGTACTCGCCGATCGGCAGCTCGGCCTCGCCGACGTCGATGCCCATCGCACGCGCGAAGGCGCGGACGGCGATCTTCGCGACGCGGCGCGGACGGCGCGTGCGGGCAGCGACACCGACCGCACGCGACATGGCATTTTGCGGCAAGCGCGCGACGATCTCGAGGACGACGTTACGGAGGGCGGACGGCTGGCTCATGATTCCTCACTTGAACGGCCGGGCAACGCCGGCGCTTGTGTCCCGTCGAGCCGCGGCACGCTGTCGGTAAACGCCTCTTCGAGCTGCCAAGCTTCGTAGAGCTCGTCTGCGCCCGCCGGCCGCTGCAGCTCGACGATGAAGCGCGACGGCTGCATCAGGACTTGCCGGCGCGAGCGGTCTACCGTCGTCAGCGGCCAGCACAAGTAGAGCTCGTCCATGGCGCGCGTGACGGCCACGTAGAACAAGCGGCGCTCTTCGTCCTCGGCGTCGGGCGACCCGATCGACGGCTGCGAAGGGAACTTTCCGTCGGCGAGCCAGATGACAAACACCGCGCGCCACTCGAGGCCCTTCGCTTGATGCACGCTCGACAGCACCACGGCCTCGTCGCGCGCCGCGCCTTTCAAGAGGTGCTCGCTCGAGATCTCGTTGACGAGCGCGACGTCGGCCAGGAACGCCTCGAGGGTCGCAAACTGCGCGGCGTACTCGGCGAGGCGCGAAAGATCGTCCTTGCGCATCTCGGCTTGGTCGTAGGTCACCTGCAGATAGTCGCCGTAGAAGTCACGCACATAGCGATCGATGAGCTCCGCCGGCGAGCGCGCGCCGTCCTTCAGCTCGGAGTACAGGGTCCAGAACGTGGCGAACGCTCTCTGCGAGCGCTTCGGCACGGCGGCGTGCACGTCTTGGCCGCCGTTGATCGCTTGAAAGAGCTTCTCCGCCGCCGCGTGCCCCACGCCCGGCAGCATGCGCAGCACACGGCGAAACGCGAGCTCGTCCTGCGGATTGTACAGGCTCTTCATCGCGCACAAGACGTCCTTGACGTGCGCGGTCTCGAAGAACTTCACGCCGCTGCGCACGACGAAGGGAATGCCGCGGCGGCCGAGCTCGATCTGCAGCTCCAATGATTGATAGTGCGCGCGGTACAAGATCGAGATGTCGTCGAGCGCCATGCCTTCGTCGCGGAGCTCCAAGATCCGCTGCGCCACGAAGCTCGCTTGTTGCTGCTCGTCGCGCGCGCGGACGAGCGCCGGCCGCATGCCGTGGTCACGCGTTGGCCGCAGCGTCTTCTCGTAGCCCGAGCGCGCGCGCTGCAGCGATGCGTTGGCGAGCGCCAGGATCTCCGGCCGCGAGCGGTAGTTCGTCTCCAGCTTGAAGATCTTGCAGCCCGGGTGGGTCTCCGAGAAGCCGAGGATGTTCTCGCGCGCCGCGCCGCGAAAGCCGTAGATCGACTGCGCGTCGTCGCCGACGACGAGCAGGTTCTTGTGCACCTGACTCACGAGATCACAGAGCTCGCCCTGCAGCCGGTTCGTGTCCTGATACTCGTCGACGAGCACGTGCTTGTATTGTGCAGCAAAGCGCTCGCCGACGTCCGGATGCTCGACGAAGAGGCGGCGCCACTCGAGCAACATGTCGTCGAAGTCCATCACGCTGAGCGCGCGCTTCTTCTGCACGTACTGCACGAGCACCTTGATGATGGCGTCGGTCTGCGCTTCGAACGCTTTGTAGTGATCGAGGATCGTCTCGTGGATCGTCGTCCGGGTGTTGACGGCCTTCGAGTACAGCTCGGCGAGCACCTCGCTCTTTGGAAAGCGCGCGGCGGCCGGATCGATGCCGGCGTCGACCACGCACGCCGCGAGCAGATCGCCGGCGTCCTCGCGGTCGAGGATGGTGAAGGTCGCGCCGTACCCGAGCTTCTCAGTGTGATCGCGCAAGAAGCGCAGGCCCACGTGATGAAAGGTACCGCCATCGAGTCGCCCGCGTTGCAGGCCGGCCACTTCACACGCGCGCTGCAGCATCTCACGCGCGGCCTTGTTGGTGAACGTGAGCAGCAGGATCTGATCCGCCGGCACGCCGCTCTTCAACAGGTACGCCACCCGATAGGTCAGCGCGCGCGTCTTGCCGCTGCCAGCGCCGGCGAGCACCAAGATCGGACCCCCGCCGGCGGTGGCCACGGCGAGCTGCTCCGGGTTCAGCTCTTTGGCCAACGCCGAGACGAGCGCGGCATCTTTGGCCGGCTTCGGCTCGCTGACCTGCAGGGAATAGCGGCGCATGCGGAGCGAGGTGCTAGCAGTCTGCACACGAAATGGCCATGCACGGAGGCACGGCGGCGCCCGGGCTCGACGTTTGCCGCAGAAAAGTGCAAAGAGCGCCGCATGCAACCGACGAACGCCCGCGCGCACGAGACCTGGTGGAAGAACGCCAGCAGCCACTTCTTGCGGACCCCTGAGGAGCTCACGCACCCGGTCCGCCCTGCGCTGCAAGCGATCGCTCAGGACCTCGGAGCGAAGACCGTGCTCGAAGTCGGCTGCGCCACCGCCATCGACTGCCCCGCCTACCTCGATCGCGGCATGAGCTACACCGGCTTCGACATGACGCCGAACCTGCTCGCCCGGGCCAAGGAGCTGAACCCGCGTGGCATCTTCATCAGCGGCAACGCCACTGAGCTCTCGGTGCCCGACGCGTCCTACGACTTCGTCTTCTGCAAAGATCTGCTCGAGCACCTGCAACCGGACGACGCCGAGAAGGTCGTGCGGCAAATGTTCCGCGCGTCGAAGCGGGGCATCGCCATCGCGTTCTTCATGCCGCTCGCCGCCGAAGCCCACGTCGAGATCCGCCGCCGCCACTTCCCCCGGAGCCTGTGGGACAAGACTTTCTTTTACAACAATACCTACGCGCGCTCGACGATGCTCGCCATCTTCGAGAGCTTGGGCGGCGCCGTGCGTGAGCATCAGCCGAACACGCTCTTCAGCATCGTCCGCAAATAATCCTCCGGGAGTCATCCATGCTCGACGCTCTGTTCGCCCCCGCCATCGGCCTCTATCGCCATCGCCACACCGTGCGCGCGATGGGTGCGCTCGCGATGACCGGCATCCGCGCGAACGGCCACGCGCCGACGATCCCCGCGGACTTCGAGTCGAAGAGCCAAGTGAGCGGCCGCGTGCCGGCGATCGATCGCGCCCTGCTCGCCGACTTCATGCGCGTGACCAAGGCCGAAGTCTCGCACTTTCGCCAAGGCGACGGCTCGCAGATCGTGCCGCCGACCTTCTACGTCACGTGGGCGATGGCGGCGCTCGCCGACGCGATCGTCAAGCTCGACATTCCCTACAACTACTCGCGCGTGCTGCACTCGGCGTCCGAGGTGCGTTACGCGCGCCCCTTCCTCATCGACGAGGTCGGTTTCTTTACCAGCCGCGTCTCGATGATCGACGATAACGAGCGGCGCGCGAAGATCCGCGTCGACTCGGTGGTCACAGAGCGCGACGCGCATGGCCCCGAGATCTTCACGAACGTGATGGAGCTTCACGTCCCGAAGGCGGTCAAGCGCGAGGGCGCGCGCGGCAGCATGAAGCGCCCCGACCCGCCCATCATTGGACCCGAGCTGCGGCCGCTCGCCGATCTCGAGATGAGGCGCGATCTCGGCACCCGCTACGCCCTCGTGTCCGGCGACTTCAATCCGGTGCACTGGGCGAAGCCGGCTGCGAAGGCGATGGGCTTTCGCAGCACCTTCGTCCAAGGCTACTGCACCAAAGCGATGGCCGCGCATGCGATCATTCGCCAGCTCTTGCGCGGCGCTGCGGCCGACCTCGTCTCGCTGCGCGTCGAGTTCCGTAAGCCGATCCTGCTCCCCGCGCGGGTGTCGCTCTTCATCGGCAAGCCGACAACGGAGCGCGACGGCACCGTCAGCCGCCCGCTGGCGATCGGTAAGGCCGCAGGCGGCGAGGCGTACGTCACCGGATCGTTCGCCTATCGCGCCTAGCGAAGCTCGAACGAAAAGGGACCGGGAGCGTATTCAGCGGGGCTCGGCGAGGAACGCGGCCATCTCGTCGATCTCGACGGCGCTCACTTTGACCTTGTTCTTGGCCGCGCAGGCGAGCGCCATGTGACGGAGCGCCTGCGTGGTGTAGCGCGATGGCACGCGCGCGACGAAGCAGGCCGCGCACCCGACGCGCTTGCACGCCGCCGCACCACGCTCGACCGTGAGCGTGCTTGCGACCGGCTCGAGCGCTGCCGATGGCGCGCCGCTCTCTGCGACGTGCGCGGCGAGCGCACTCAGCACTTCGGCGTCGCCGCTCTCGCGCAAGCCGTAGTTGTGCGGCGACCGCGCCAAAGCCCGTGCGAACGTGGGGCCGGTGAGCACCGAGAGGGCGCGCGCATCGTGACACTCACCGCAACCGAGGCGCGCCCAGTAGAAACCGCCGTTCCTCGCCGGCACCGGGACCTCGCGTGAGCGCGTGGCGACGAGCGAAGCGTCGATGAAGTGCGCGATGGCGTCGCGCTCGGCCGCTCCCAAGCCGCTCGTGAAATGGCCGCGCACGAGCTTCGCCTCCACCACGTCTGCGCGGGTGATGGGCACTTCAGCGCTGGTCGTATCGTGACAGCCGACGCAACGCTCGCGTCCGAGCAGCGCGACGCCGAGCGCACGTTGCCGCGTGTGCAGCGGCTCGGCACGCAACGCGGCGAGACCGTTTTCGCCGAGCATCGCATCGGTCGCCTCCTCGAGAGCGCGCGTCACCGTGGGCCACCGCCCTTCGAAGGTCGGATGCCGTTGAGCCGCGAGTGCTTCGGCCAAGCGCTCGATCTCCCCCTCGCTCGCCACCACGCTCGGGTGCAGACGAAAGCCGGTGTAGCGCGCTGGCTCGTGCAGCATCGCGCGAAGCCAAGTCGC
This sequence comes from Deltaproteobacteria bacterium, assembly GCA_020848545.1. Taxonomy (GTDB): domain Bacteria; phylum Myxococcota; class JADLHZ01; order JADLHZ01; family JADLHZ01; genus JADLHZ01. Next base: position 27,776 of record JADLHZ010000013.1, read on the forward strand.
GTTCGTCTTCGTACCGATGGCGGCGAGATCGCAAGCGTGTACCGTCTCGCCCTCCCGGCCGTGACAAGTGCTGCAGCCTTCGAGCAGTGCTTTGCCATCACGACCGGACGCTGCGACGGGCTTTGGCACCTCGACAGGCTTCGGCGGCATGACCAGCAGCGCGACCGCGAGCGCCATTGCCTTCGCTTGCGTCCGGTCCGTGCTCAGCTCCCGTCCCAAGTGGTGCGTGCCAGCACCGGCGTGTGCATCGAGCGCGCTCGGATCCAAGAGGTAGCGATAGACGAGCTCGCGCGAGAGCTTGCGCCCGAGCCCGGCGAACGGTGGTGCCACCCGGACCGCGCCCGGCACGAGCGGCGAGGCATGACAGCCGATGCAGCCGCGCGCCTCGAACGCGTGCTCGCCGGCGCTGATCGCCTCGGCACCCGCGAGCCGCGCCGAACGTGTATGACATTCCATACATTGAGCGCGCACCGCCGCGCCGGCGACGATGCCGTCGTCACGCGAAGCCCAGCGCCCGCCGTGCAAGGCGCCGGCGAAGCTCAGCGCGCGATCGTCGCCGCGATGACAGCGCACGCACGCGAATGGTTCGACGTGCGACACCGGCGGATGCTGCGCCCGATCGACGAACGCGAGATGGCAGCTCGTGCAGCCGGTCGCGTCTTCGGGCGGCGGCGCGTGGAAACGCTCTGTGTACGCTTGCCTGGCCGCGACGATCTCGCGGCGCTCGCACGCCCGCATGGCGACGGCGAGGACGGCGAAGCCTGCGACCGCGGCGAAGGCGAGAAGGAATGATCGATCGGAGCGCGGGGTCATTCGGCGACGGCGACGGCGACGTCAACGACGACGCGTACGTCGATGGTGGTTACTGCGACGTCGTGGTGCCCGGGGCCGGAGTCTTCTTCGACGCTTCGGTCGCCTTCTCGTCCTTGATGTCGTCGAGCCTCATCGGCGGCACGCTCGTCGCCTTCTTCTTGAACTCTTCGGGGTTGTCCAAGACGAGCGCGTGCGGAAGCACTTCGTCCAAGTGCTCGACGAGGTGGATCGTGAAGGTTTTCCGGATCGACATCGGGATGTCGACGAGATCCTTCTCGTTGTCCTTCGGGATGATCAGCGTCTTGATGCCGGCGCGATGGGCCGCGAGCGACTTCTCCTTCAAACCGCCGATCGGCAACACACGCCCGCGCAGCGTGATCTCGCCGGTCATCGCCACGTCTTTGTGCACCGGGATGTGCGTCAGCGCCGAGACCAGCGCCGTCGCCATCGTGATGCCCGCGCTCGGGCCGTCCTTCGGCGTCGCGCCTTCGGGCACGTGCACATGGATGTCGACGCGCGTGTAGAAGTCCTCCGGCAGTCCCCACGCTTTGCAGCGCGCGCGCACGTAGCTCATCGCCGCCTGCGCCGACTCCTGCATGACCTCACCGAGCTTGCCGGTGATCATCATCTTGCCCTTGCCCGGCATCAGCGAGACTTCGATCTGCAAGAGATCGCCGCCGACCTGCGTCCAGGCGAGCCCGGTGACGACGCCAACGTTGTCGGTCTGCTCCTTCTGACCGTGGCGGAATTTCGGCACGCCGAGCCACTTCTGCACCTTCTTCGGCGTCACGACGAAGTGCGACTTGTCCTTGCCCTTCTTCACCACGCTCTTGGCCATCTTGCGGCAGCACGACGCGATCTCGCGTTGCAACGAGCGCACGCCGGCTTCACGCGTGTAGCGCTGCACGATCGTGCGGGTGGCGCTGTGGTTCCACTTGATGTCGACGTCCTGGATGCCGTTCGCTTCCTTCTCCTTCGGGATCAGGTAGCGGCGCGCGATCGACATCTTCTCCTGCTCCGTGTAGCCCGCGAGCTGGATGATCTCGAAGCGATCCTGCAGCGGCACCGGAATGCCGTTCAAGCCGTTCGCCGTGCAGATGAACATGACGCGCGAGAGGTCGTAGTCGAGATCCAAGTAGTGATCGTTGAAGGTGCTGTTCTGCTCCGGGTCGAGCACTTCGAGCAGCGCCGCCGACGGATCGCCACGGAAGTCCATCGACATCTTGTCGATCTCGTCGAGCAAGAACACCGGGTTCGAGGTGCCCGCCTTCTTCAGCGACTGAATGATCTTGCCCGGCAACGCGCCGATGTACGTTCTGCGGTGGCCGCGGATCTCGGCTTCGTCACGCACGCCGCCCAAAGAGAGCCGAACGAACTTGCGGTTCGTACAGCGCGCGATCGACTTCGCCAACGAGGTCTTACCGACGCCCGGCGGACCCACGAGACAGAGAATCGGGCCCTTCATCTTGTCGACGAGCGCTTGCACGGCGAGGTACTCCAAGATGCGCTCTTTGACCTTCCTCAACCCGTAGTGATCCTCGTGCAGGATCGCCGCGGCCTCGACGATGTCGTGCTTTTCTTTGGTGAACTCGCCCCACGGCAGCGAGATGATCCAGTCGATGTAGTTGCGCACGACGGTCGCTTCCGCGCTCATCGGGCTCATCATCTTCAGCTTCTTGAGCTCCTTGCGCACCTTGGCCTGCGCCTCTTTGCTCATCTTCTTGTTCTTGATCTTCTCTTCGAGCTCGGCCAATTCGTTCTTGAACTCGTCGCGTTCGCCGAGCTCCTTCTGAATCGCCTGCATCTGCTCGTTGAGGTAGTACTCCTTCTGCGTCTTCTCCATCTGCTTCTTGACGCGCGTGCGGATCTTCCGCTCGACCTGAAGGATCTCGATCTCGCCCTGCATCAATTCGTAGAGCCGCTCGAGCCGTCGCTTGACGTTCTGCGTCTCGAGAATCTCTTGCTTGTCCGGCAGCTTCAACGCGAGGTGCGCCACGATGGTGTCGGCCAAGCGCGACGGATCTTCAATCTGCTGCACGCTCATCAACATCTCGGGCGGGATGCGCTTGTTGAGCTTGACGTACTCTTCGAAGGTCGTCTGCAGCGAGCGAATCAACGCCTCGAGCTCGACCGACTGCTCGTTGGTGTCGCGCAGGTCTTCGCACTCGACCATGAAGAACTCGGCGCCGTTGACGAACTTCGTGATCTTCACGCGGCGCTTGCCCTCGACGAGCACCTTCACGGTGCCGTCGGGCAGACGCAGCAGCTGAATCACTTGGGCGATGGTGCCGATCTCGTAGATGTCCTCGGGCGACGGATCATTCGTCTTCGCCTTCTTCTGCGCGGCGAGGACGATCTCCTTGTTCTTGCCCATCGAGTCTTCGAGCGCCTTGATCGACTTTTCCCGTCCGACAAAAAGCGGGACGACCATGTGCGGGAAGACGACGATGTCGCGCAGTGGCAACAACGGCATCGTGTGCGCGTGATCTTTTTTGTCCTTATCCTTGTCGTCTTTTCCGAAGAGCATGCGTTCGTCCTTTTTCTATGAACTGTGCGGGACGTATTTAACGGGACAGTAGCGCAGGGCAAAACCAGCCACCACCCAAAGTTGAACGAGGGGCGGGTCAAACACAAGACCAGCCACGAAACTAAATAAGGGGTAAGCTGAGAACGATGTCGTTCTCTGTCCCGACAGATGCGACGAGTCGCACGCAGTGGCTCCAGCAAATGCAATCGGAGAACGGCGAGCGCCTCGATCTTTCCCGGGCGGCAGCGCTCGGCGTTCCCGCGGACGTCGCGACCGCGCTGCGCCGCGCGGACATCAACGGTGACGGCAACCTCAGTTGGCCCGACGTGTGGGCCGCGCTGCAGTCGACGCGACGCAGCACCGAGCCGACGGCCCTGGCCACCCCGCAAGGGCAACGCGGCGTCGCGGCCAACGGGCGCACGAGCGGCGCCGAGAGCGTGAGCTACGGCGGCCAGACCTTCCGTTTCCCGGCCGGTGCGCTGCGCGAGCCGCCGCGCGTGCAAAGCGACGGCGTGCACTTGCGCTTCTCTGACGGCACCGACGCCGTCGTCGCCAAAGAGGGCGAGCGCTGGAACATCACGATGGATCGGCTGATCTACCATCCGAAGCTCCCGCCCGGCGCCACCATCGAGCTGCGTCCCATGGCCGCCGACCGTCCGAACGAGGGCTTTGCGCGCGGCCACGCGGTCGAGCTGCGCGCGGCGGGCGGCGCCTGGAGCGTCCTCGCCACGCCGAACGTGCGCGTCCATGCCCTCACGGATGATCCGATCATCACGCCGTCGAACTTCGCGCCGGTGACCGCGCCGGGCGCGTCGCGCGTCGAGGTGACGACGATGCGGACGAGCGACGAGCGCTACACGCGGCTCAGCCTCACCTACCCGGATGGATCGCGGGCGCACCTCGATCTCCACCACGACCGCTACGTGCTCGTCGTCGGCGACGAGCGGCGCGTGATCATGCGCGAAGGCAACGAGATCCCACGCGAGCTGCGCCTCGAGCGTCCCGGCACGCTCACCATCGCCTCCGAGAATCCCACGCTGCTGGCCGCGAAGAGTGGCAACGGGCTGACGCCGGGGCCGATCGTCCGTCGTTACGAGCCTGCGCGCGCCGAGCCGACCGAGATTGATCTGCAAACCGCGCCGGCCCGCACCGCGCGCGTCAACGAAAGCATCGCCGCGATCCGAGGCGGTGACGCGGCCGCGACGAGCACGCTCGCCTCCGCGTACGCGGCCAAGCTGCACTCGGACTTCAGCATGATCACTGGCCCGGTCCATGATCGCGACATGTCCCGCGCGTTCGGGCGCGACGCCGGCGCGGCGATCGCCGAGCTCGCGCGCACGAGCCCGAGCGCCGCCCGCGCTGCGCAAGCACGTTTCCTCGCCGAGGTCTCGGATGGTGCGACGCCGTTCGGCGCCGAAGCGTTGTCGGCAGTCGCGGTCGACGCCTATTTCCGCGCTCTCCTCGACGAGCCGAGCGCGTTGCCACTGCTCGAAGCGACCGTCGCCATCCACCCGCGGCCCTTCTCGCTCTCTTTGACGCGGGCCGGCCACACCGAGCTCAACCGCGCGATCGACGCGCGTCTCGCGGCCAACGATCTCGACGGCGCTCGCCGCCTCGGGCTCTTTGGCGCCCGCACGCGCTCGGACGAGCCGACGCCGCTCATCACCGGAGGGACCCGCAGTGACACGGCGTACACTCTGAGCGCACCCGATGGCACGCGCATCCCGCTGCGTGGCCAGTCTGACCCGGCGGAGGTCCGCGCGTTTCGCGGGCTCGAGACAGCTCCGGGAGCGGTCGCCCACACCCGCGCGCATCAAATCGCGTTCAGCGCCGCGTTTCGCGCCAACGTCGCCGCGCTTCCGGAAGCCGCGCGCGCTCAATTCAACGCGAGTGAGCTCGCGGCGGTGCCACCGACGCCCGAGGTCATGCAACGCTACTTCGCCGCGCGTTACGGCGGCCGCATGCCAGCGGCGATGAACGAGCTGCAAAACGAGCTCGGCGACTACATGCGTTGCGCCTTCGTGCACCCTGGCCTCGGCGTGCCGAACGATCTCGAGGTATGGAATTCGCGACAGCTTCCGCACGCCGCCGACGGCCGCTTGATCGGCGACTGCGTCGTCATGAACCGCGCGGTCGTACACATGCTTTCGGGGGTACCGGGCCTGCGCATGCGCGCGGCGATCGCCGATGGTCATTCGCGCTTGGTCGTCACGACGCCGGACGGCCAGAAGGGCTTCGTGCAGAGCAACGACGCGTTCTTCGCCTTGCCGGCGCGACCACCGGCGTTGCTCGCGCGCGTGATGAGCACGATCGAGCGTCATAGCGAGCTGCAAGTGCTCTTCGGAATGCCGGCGCCGCTGAGGCTCGGCGGTGAGCTGTCGACCGACGACCCGAGCCTCGCGGCCGAAGCCGATGCGCGCTTCAAAGCCAGCCGCGGCGACGCGCATCAGGCGCTCGATGCGCTCACCGGCACGCAGCGTCGCTTGCGGAAAACCGGAAACGACGTCCGCCCGCTCATTCACCGCTTCGGAGCGTTCCGGGCCGACGCCGACGCCTTCTTCCTCAAGTGGAGCGCGACGCCGGTGCAAGAACGCGCCGCCCTCGACGGCGAGCGCGAGACGCTGAACCGCCGCTACTTGGGCCTCATGCGCGAGGTCCAGGCGCTGCCCCGCGATCCGAGCGCGATGGCCGCGTTCGTCCGCGACTTGAAGACGGAAGGACGCATGTTCAACGTCGGCTCGGGACGCGACTTTCTCGCGGGCGAGCAACGCACCCGCGGGGCGCCTGTCGGACATGTGATGTCCGAGGGGCACGGCATCTTCCACTTGTAGTCGCGGTCGCCTGGGTCCGAATGACCCAGTCTGGTGAGGACCCTGGGTTCTTCCGACCCTGGGTGACCGTGAGAGCAACCCCCACATTTCTCCTCGAAAACTCAGAACTATCGCTCGCTTGGGGGCATGCGCGGGATTGGCCGCAAACCTGCGGTTATCGCCACAAATCCAGAGGAGGTCATCGTGAACGCCGCCAAGATTCTCGAGCTCGACGCAAGAGGTTTCATGTGTCCGCGGCCGATCATCGAGCTCGCGAAGCTGCGCCGCAAGACGACTGAGCCATGCCACGTTCATATCGTCGCCGACGATCTTGCGTTCGAAAGTGACGTCGCGGCTTGGTGTGAGACGACGGGCAACACCCTCCTCACAGTCGAGCACTTGGGCGACGGCGTTCACGCGACGATCGACTTCAAGGCACGGTCATGAACGCGCTGGCTTTGCGCACCCCTCTTGGCAACACAGAAGCGCACCAAGGCGCGGCGGCGAAGCAGGCGTTGTCGATCGTTTGCTTCAGCGGCGAATGGGACAAGCTGTTCGCAGCCTTCACCATCGCCAACGGCGCGCTGGCCATGGGCAAAGACGTACATGTCTTCATCACATTCTGGGCGACTGCCGCCTTCGATGCGCCACAGGGCTCGAAACCATCGCTGATGGAACGCGTACGGCGTTGGTTTTTGCGCCCGGGACCCGATGCCGCGCCGTTGTCGAAGCTGAACTTCTTCGGGTTTGGCCGCGCCCTCGTGTCGATGTTCATGAAGAAACATGGCGTCGAATCGCTGCCGACGCTCATCGACGAAGCAAAACAACTCGGCGTTCACCTGTACTACTGCGACATGTCGATGCGCCTGCTCGGCTACCAGCCCAAGAACTTCCCGCTTGGCGAGCGCGACACGCTGTGCGGCGTTGCGACGTTTCTTCGCGTCACTGAAAAATGCCAACAGACCCTCTTCATATGAAAGGTGCCCTATGAACACGAAACATGTCGACGTGGTCGTCGTCATCACGACCGGAAAGTCCGACCGAGGAATGCGCGCAACGATCGCGCTCGGCTGGGCATGCACGGCCTTGGCCCTCGGCAAGACAGTCAGCGTTTTCCTCACGATGGACGGAGCCACCTGGGCCGCGCGCGGCGCCGCCGACGGGGTGCAAGTCGAAGGCTTCGAGCCCATCCACGCCTACCTCGAGCAGTTCTTTTCGCTCGGGGGCGAGCTGCTCGTGTGCGCGCCGTGCACGAAGTTCTATTGCGGGCGGCGAGACGGGCAAGAGAACGCGCTGATTCCTGGCGTGCGAATCGCCGGCCTTTCGAGCGTCGTTAGCCTTGCCGGCACACAGACGCAGGTCATCACCTTCTAGCCAGGAGACGTTTGTGGCGACACCGCTCCCCGAGCATGACCGCACCGCCTGGCTGGAGCGAGAGGTCGAACGCTTACAGCGATTGACTAAACGACTCGCGCAAGTGGGCGCCTCCTCAGCAGAGTCGCTCTTGACGCTCGAAGATCGGGGCGATCGCTTGACGGCCGTGAATTCTTCGCTGGCTGCGGCCAACGCGAGAAGCAGCGAGCTCGTCGCCGAGATCATTGTGAAGAACGATCAGATCCGCGAGCTCAACGTCGCCTTGTCGGCGTCGAATGCGCGAGCGGCCGAAGTCGTCGCGCAGCTCGAAGAAGCCCTGCTGCAAATCAAGACGCTCACAGGCATCATTCCCATTTGCATGCATTGTCACAAGATCAGGGACGCGCAGAGCGACTGGGGCAAGCTCGAGAAATACATCGAGGAACACAGCGATGCGCATTTCAGCCACGGCATTTGCCCGGCTTGCCTGGACGAACACCATTCCGGTGCGTGAAGGCGCGCAAAGCACCTCCTAGGAGGCTTCGGCGGTCTTTTCGTAGACGAGCAGCGGCGTCTCTTTTTTCGTGATGGTCTCTTCGCTGACGACCACTTCCTTGATGCCCTTCTTCGACGGGATGTCGTACATCACGTCTAGCATCGAGCCTTCGAGGATCGCGCGCAGGCCGCGGGCGCCGGCTTTTCGCTTCAGCGCTTCCTTGGCCACGGCCGAGAGGGCGCTGTCCGTGAACTTCAAGCTGACGCCGTCCATCTCGAGCAGGCGGCGGTACTGCTTGACGAGCGCGTTCTTCGGCTCAACCAAGATCTTGATGAGCGCCGCTTCGTCGAGCTCGGTCAGCGTGGCAATAATCGGCAAGCGCCCGATGAACTCCGGGATCATGCCGAACTTCAGCAAGTCTTCCGGCTGAATGTCCGCCAGCATCTCGCCGAGGCGCTTCTCATCGCGCTTGCGCACTTCGGCGCCGAAGCCGAGCGACTTCTTCGACATGCGCCGGCCGATGATCTCTTCGATGCCGCCGAAGGCGCCGCCGCAGATGAACAAGATGTTCGTGGTGTCGACCTGGATGAACTCCTGCTGCGGGTGCTTGCGACCACCCTTCGGCGGGACGTTCGCCACCGTGCCTTCGATGATCTTCAAGAGCGCCTGCTGCACACCCTCGCCGCTGACATCGCGCGTGATCGACGGGTTCTCGCCCTTCCTCGCGATCTTGTCGATCTCGTCGATGTAAATGATGCCGCGTTGCGCCCGCTCGACGTCGCCGTCGGCGTTTTGCAGGAGCGAGACGATGATGTTCTCGACGTCTTCGCCGACGTAGCCGGCCTCGGTGAGGCAGGTCGCGTCCGCGATGGCAAACGGCACGTTCAAGATGCGCGCGAGGGTCTGCGCGAGCAGCGTCTTGCCGGAGCCGGTCGGCCCAAGCAGCAAGATGTTCGACTTCTGAATCTCGACGTCATCCGGCGCCGACTTCGAGTTGATGCGCTTGTAGTGGTTGTGAACGGCAACCGAGAGGATCTTCTTGGCGCGCTCCTGGCCGACCACATATTGGTCGAGGATCGCCTTGATCTCGCTCGGGCGCGGAATGACGAGCTTCCCAGACTGCTGCTGCTCTTCCTTCTCGATCTCTTCGGCGATGATGTCGTTGCAGAGCCCGATGCACTCGTCGCAAATGTAGACGGTCGGGCCGGCGATGAGCTTTTTGACCTCTTTCTGGCTTTTTCCGCAGAATGAGCACGAAAGGCTGCCGTGGTCGCGTTGTCCTTTATCCAAGGCGAATGCCTCCTAGCTGGGGAATATAACCGTAGCTTAGCGACTTGGCTACCAGGGGCCGCAAAAACGTCAAAGAAGACGAAAGTGACACAGTTGTACGATGCGGCGCGCGAGGTCCCGGTGCGCGCCACGCGGTCCCAGGGACCCTATGAATGACCGGTGCGATCGGGTGCGAATGGGAACGAGGGTCGCCTGGGGTTCTGCACGGGTCCCAGGGACTGACTACTTGTCCTTCGCGGCCTCGATCTTCGGCCGTTGCAGCATGACCTCGTCGACGAGACCGTATTCCTTCGCCTCGGCCGCGCTCATGAAGAAGTCGCGCTCGGCGTCTTTGGTCACCTTCTCGGGCGTCTGGCCGCTGTGCTTCGCCAAGATCTCGTTGAGCGTCTTCTTCATCTTGGCGATTTCCAAGGCGTGAATCTGAATGTCGGTCGCCTGGCCCCGGAAGCCGCCGCTCGGCTGGTGGATCATGATCCGGCTGTTCGGCAACGCGAAGCGCTTACCCTTGCGACCCGCCGCCAAAAGGACGGCGCCCATCGACGCCGCCTGGCCGAGGCAAAGCGTCGACACCGGCGACTTCAGGTACTGAATCGTGTCGTAGATCGCGAGGCCGGCGGTGACGCTGCCGCCCGGGCTGTTGATGTAGAAATTGATCTCTTTCTCGGGATCTTCCGACTCCAAGAAGAGAAACTGGGCGACGATGATGTTGGCGACGTCGTCGTTCACCTCGGTGCCGAGGAAGACGATGCGGTCTTTCAACAAACGCGACCAAATATCGTAGGCGCGCTCGCCGCGATGCGTCTGCTCGAGCACGCGCGGGATGTAGAAGTTCGCTTGGACGTCAGGTGGGGCGGTATCACGCGGCATGGTGGTCTTCCTCGTCGTATTCGTCGGTCTACATCGTTCGGGGGCGCGACATCACTTCGTCGATCAGCCCGTATTCTTTGGCGTCTTGCGCGCTCATGAAGAAATCGCGTTCGGCGTCTTGCTCGACTTTGCTCACCGGCTGACCGCTGTGCTTCGACAAGATGCCGTTCAGCTGCTTCTTGATCTTGTCGATCTCGCGCGCTTGGATCTCGATGTCAGTCGCTTGACCCTGAAAGCCGCCGCTCGGCTGGTGGATCATGATGCGGCTGTTCGGCAGCGCGAAGCGGCGCCCCTTTTTGCCGGCGGTCAGGAGCACCGCGCCCATCGACGCCGCTTGCCCGAGGCAGAGCGTGGAGATCGGCGCACGCATGTACTGCATGGTGTCGTAGATAGCGAGGCCGGCGGTCACGCTGCCGCCCGGGCTGTTGATGTAGAAGTTGATCTCTTTCTCGGGGTCTTCCGACTCGAGCACGAGAAACTGCGCCACGATGAGGTTGGCGACGGCGTCGTCGACCGGCGTGCCAAGAAAGACGATGCGGTCTTTCAGTAAGCGAGACCAGAGATCGTACTGATAGATCCCGCGCGGGCTCTCTTCGTAAACGTCGGGGACGAAGTGGTTGGCTTGTATACGCATCGCCGGGGCAACATGGACACGGAGCGAGATCGAGTCAACTGCCGAAACAGTCCCAGGGACCATTTCGTTTGGTCAAAGCGAACGGGCCTGCGGTGGTGTGCGCTTGAAATGGTCCCTGGGACTCACCTCAGCTGGCGCTCTTCCACCGGCAGCGGCTCACCGTCACTCACGTCCGCCGCGGCGATCAGCATGTCGAGCACCTTCTCGTCGATGAGCTGCAGACGGAGCGCCTCTTTGCGCTGCGGATCGGCGTAGGCGGCCCGCACGCGCGTCACGTCCTGCTTCGACATCTCGGCGAAGCTCTCGATCTGCTTGTCGACGTCCTCTTCGCTGACGTCGAGCGTCTCGGCCTTGGCGACCTCGGCGAGGAGCAAGCCGCCGCGCACGATGCGCTCGGCCTTCGGGCGGTACGTGCCGATCAACTGCTCGACGTCGGCGGTGTCGAGGTCGTAGCGCATGCCTTCCGACTGCAGGCGGCGCAGCGCCTCGCGCAGGATGTTCATCGACTGCTCGCGCACGAGCGACTCCGGCACCTCGAAGTCGTGCTTCTTGATCAGCTCGTCGAGCACCTGGTCGCGCAGCTTGTTGCGCACGCGCATATTCTGAACGACCGTCAGCGAATTCTTGAGCGCCGCCTTCATCGCGTCGACCGACTCGTAGCCGGCGTCCTTGGCGAGCTCGTCGTCGACGGCCGGCAGCTCGAGCTTCTTGATGCTCTTCACGACGACGCGAAAGTTGATGTTCTTCTCGTGCAGCTCGGCCGCCGGGCCTTCCTTCGGATAGACGAGGTCGAAGCTGCGCAGGTCGCCGACCTTCTGGCCGATGAGCTTCTCGGTGAAGCCCGGCAGCACGCGATCCGGCCCGATCTCGACGAGCTCTTCCTTCACCGTCAGCTCCGGCACCGGACCGGCCAGCGTATTCGCCTCGATGTCGAGCGTGACGTAGTCCTTCTCCTCGACGAAGTCGCGGATCATCACCGGCACGAGCTGCGCGGCGGTCATGCGGAAACGCTCGATCTCCTTGTCGACCTCGGCGTCCGAGACCTCGACCTTCGGCTTCACCAGCTTCAAGCCCTTGTAGCCGTCGATCTTGATCTCCGGCCGCACCTCGAAGCGCAGCGAGAAGTCGAAGGCGCGGCCGTTCTCGAGCTTCTGCGTCTCGGCCGGCGCCGGCGGCTCGACGGGCCCCACCGGCAGCACCTTGTGCTCGACCATCGCCGTCTTCAACCCGCTCTCCATCAGCTCCTGCAAGACCTCGTTCTTGATCTCGCTGCCGTACCGACCTTGGATCACCGAATCCGGTGCCTTGCCGGGGCGAAAGCCTTGCACGGACACTTGCTCGTTCACTTGCCGCGTCTTCTTCTTGAAGGTCTTCGAGACTTCATCCTCGGAGAACTTCACCTTCACTTCGCGGCGAACGGCGCTGAGATTCACGAGCTCGGTCTGCATGGTCACGTTGTCTCCTGCTGTTGCTTTCGTCCGAAAAGCCGCCCGTGCGAGGAGGGGGACTCGAACCCCCACAGGTTACCCTGGTGGCTTCTAAGACCACTGCGTCTACCAATTCCGCCATCCTCGCGGCGCGCGGAGGCACGGGCGCATATGCCAGTCAAACAACGGCGTCAATTTGCTTCGTTCGTTTGGTGAGGCGGCGGTGGTGAGAGCGGACGGAATCGAACCGTCAACCTAAGGATTAAGAGTCCTTTGCTCTGCCAATTGAGCTACGCTCCCGTACCGTCCGAGTTCCCTTTGGCAAGGGGGGCGGGAGGTACACAAACGCAGAGATCTTTGTCAAGAACGTGGGCGCGCGATCAGCTGAGACGCAGCTTGTCGTGCACGCGCGGGCGCCCGCGGTGCGTCTCGACGGCGAGGCCGTGGCGAAGGATCGCGCGCGTCACGGCTTGCCGCCCGACGCCGAGCAGCTTCGCGGCGTGCGTGAGGTTGCCGTGCGCCAGCGCGATCGCCCGCTCGAGCGCTTGGCGTTCGAGATTTTCGAGCGCGCCGTCGCCCCACTTCACCCGAAAGCTGGCGCTCGTCTCGTCGTCAGGCGGCGGTGCCTGCGCCTGGACCGGCTCGGAGACACTCGGCAAGAACGGCGCGTCGTGATCGGTGACCACGTGCTCGACCGAGATGGTGTCGCCGAGCGCGCTGACCATGGCCTGCTCCACCAGATTGCGCAGCTCGCGGACGTTGCCCGGGAACGGATGCGCGACGAGCTTGGCCGCCGCTTCGGGCGAGAAGCGCATGGGTGGCCGGCCTTGCTCGCGACAGAAGCGATCGAGGAAGTGCTCGGCGAGATGCAGGATGTCGGCGGCGCGCTCACGCAGCGGCGGCACGCGGATTTCGAAGACCGCGAGCCGGTAGTACAGATCCGCACGGAAGCCGCCGGCGCCGACCATGCGCGGCAGATCGCGGTGGGTCGCGGCGACGACGCGCACGTCGACCGGCCGCGGGCGGCTCGCCCCCACGCGCCAAATCTCGCGCTGCTCGAGCACACGCAAGAGCTTGGCCTGCATCGCCGCCGGCAGCTCGCCGATCTCGTCGAGAAAGAGCGTGCCTTGGTCGGCAAGCTCGACGCGACCCCGACGCTCGCCGACCGCGCCTGAGAACGATCCGCGCTCGTGGCCGAAGAGCTCGCTCTCCATCAGGGTCTCAGGGATCGCGCTGCAATCGACGGCAACGAAGGGCCCATGTGAGCGGCCGGAGAGCGCGTGGATGGCGTTGGCGATGAGCTCCTTGCCCGAGCCCGTCTCGCCGAGCACGAGCACGGTCGTGTTCGGAGTCTTGGCGACGTCGCGCGCGCGCTGCACCGCGTCCCCCATCACCTTCGTCCGCGAGACGATGCGGCCGAGGATCGTGCGCTCGGAGTCGAGCCACCGCGGCCGCACCCGCTCCGGGTTCTTGCTCTGCATCGTGTGCTCGACGGCGCGCACCAGCCGCGGTCCGATCTCGGCGTAGTCGCTGGCGCCTTCGCGAAGCGCGCGAACCGCTTCGTAGGCGTCGGCGTGAACGCAAGCGATGACGACGGGGCACTTGCTCGCTTGCACCAGCGGGCCGATCTCGTCTTCCAAGGAGGTCGGGCTGCAGATGATGACGTCCGGCGTAAAGGCGCCGATGCGGGCGATGACGTCGGCGACGTCGTCGGCGCGGCGCAGGTCGACGTTCATGTGGCCGAAGGCGGCGAGGATTTCATCGAAGCGAGACACGCCGGCGCAAACGAGGATCCGCCAATCGTCGGGCGCACGTTTCTGCGCTTGAGCCATCCCATCGGCAAAGGTATTCGAAAAACGTCCGAAGTCGAGCGTTTTTGCGTGAACATGACGGCGAGTTTGACCCGCCGCGGCTGCCCGACTACGATGCCCCCGTGGACGTCGTTCCGTTGCTCGATTTCTTCGCGAGCGTGCGCAAGCAGAGTGCCGAGGCTTTCAAGAAGCGGCACCCGGAGCCGGTCTTCGTCTTCACTCCGGTCGCGCAAATGAGCGGCCCTGACAAACACTTCATCACCACCCAAGTCACGTCGATCGCCGAAATGCGCCGCACGCAAGGCACGGAGGCCGGCAAGAAGGGCATGGAACAGCGGGTTGCCCTGGTGAAGAAGACGAACAGAAATCCTTTTACGGCGCAGATCTACGTCGGTCGCGCGTCGAACAACGACGTCGTCATCGAAGACCCGAACGTGTCGAAGTCGCACGCGTTCCTCGAGCAAAACAGCGGCCACTGGTTCGTCACCGACATGGGCTCGGTCAACGGCACTTGGCTCGACACGGCGAAGATCGAGACCGCCACGCCACGAGAGCTGCGCGACGGTGGCAGGCTCCGCCTCGGAACGCTCGAGCTGCAGTTCTTTTTGCCGGAGACCTTTCACCGCTACATCGCCGAGATGCTCGCCGGCACGCCGGGTTGAGTCCTACCCTACGAAGGAAGCGGGGGCGTGCCGAGAGATGCCGTCGCCGCCTTTGCGTTTGACGCCGTAGAGCGCCGCGTCGGCGCGCTCGATGAGATCGCTCGCCTGCCCTTCTTTGGCGCCGTCCGACGGATGCGTGGCGATGCCGATGCTGGCGCTCACCTTGGCGCCGCCGGTCTCGATCGCGGCGATCGCCACGCGCATGCGCTCGCCCAAGATCTCGGCCCCGCTCTGACCGCCGTGGGTTTCGACCGGCCCGCCGGTGTCCGGCAAGATCACCGCGAACTCGTCGCCGCCATAGCGCACGGGGATGTCGACGCGGCGGACCGCGGCGCGGATCACGTCGGCCACTTTGCCGAGCAAGCGATCGCCCGCGCGATGACCGAGCGTGTCGTTGACCACCTTGAACTTGTCGAGGTCGATGAGCAGAAACGACAGGTAGCGGCCGTAGCGGTTCGCGCGCTGGATCTCTTCGTCGAGGCGGCGCAGGCAGTAGGAGTGGTTGTAGAGGCCGGTCAGCGGATCGGCGATCGACGCCGCGTAGAGCTGCGCGTTGTCGAGCGCGATGGCGGCGTGATCCGACAGCGCCATGAAGATCTCTTTCTTCTGCTCGTTGAACGCCCGTGTCGGCGTCGTCGAATGCACGTAGAGCGCGCCCATGAGTCCCGTGCGCGAGTGCAGCGGCGTGCACATGACCGTGCGCAGCTGCAGCGACTGGATGCTCGCGCGATCCTTCATGGTGTTGTTGAGATCGGTGTCGAGCACGAAGATCGGCTGGCCGGTGTCGACGACGTCCTGGATCACGCTGCGCGAGTATTTTCCGTGCTTGCCCGGATCTTTGCCGGCGACCTTGCTTGCGTCGGCGTGGCGTTCGGCGCGGACCTCGAGCGCGTTGTTCTTGTCGAAGAGCACGAGGAGACAGCTGTCAGCGTGGGTCAGCGAGATGGCGGCGTCCATGATGCCCGGGAGCTGCGCGTCGACATCGAGCGTGCTGCTCATCGCCTTCGTGACCTGGATGAGCTTTCTGTAGTCTTCGATGAGGCGTTCGTCGGCCACTGGAGAAAAGGGTAGCCGCCGCGATCTGCTGCGTCAAATTTCGCCGAACACCGTGACGCGATTCTTGCCTGCGCGCTTCGAGGCATAGAGCGCTTGATCAGCGTGATCGACGAGCTCGTCGGCGCCGAGCTCCTGACTCAACGCTGCCACGCCGACGCTCACCGTGATCTGCGCGACCGGCGGGACGTCCAGCGCGGCGACCTTGGCGCGGATGCGCTCGGCGAGGAGCTTGGCGCCCGAGAGCGCCGCGGTGCCGTCTGTGTCCTTGGTCTCCGGCAGGATCAGCGCCAGCTCGTCGCCGCCGTAGCGCGCGGCGACGTCGACGTTGCGAACGCTGCTCTGAAGCGCTCCCGCCACCGCCCGGATCACCTCGTCGCCGCGCCGATGCCCGTGCGTGTCGTTGATGGTCTTGAAGTCGTCGACGTCGAAGAGCAAGAAGCTCAGTGGCCGCGCGTAGCGTTGTGCGCGCTCGACCTCTTCCTTCAAACGGCGCAGGCAATAGGCGTGGTTGTGGAGGCCGGTCATCGGATCGGACACCGAGGCCTCGAACAGGCGCGCGTTGTTCAACGCGACCGCTGCGTGCTCGCTGAGCGCGACGAAGATCTCTTTCTTGTGTGCATCGAACGCCTGCACCGGCGTCGACGAGTGCGCGTAGATGACGCCGATGATCCCGGCCGGCGACGCGAGCGGCGTACACATCACCGTGCGCAGCTGCAGCGCCTCCATGCTCTCGGTCGGCGCCTGCCTGTGGAGATCATTCGCCAAGATGAACAGCGGCTCGCCGGTGAGAAACACTTTCTCGATCGTCGACTGCGAATACTTCTTGCCGCTGCGCTCTGCGCCCGATCGCGTCGAGCGCTCGGCCTTCACCGCAAACGATCCGTCCTGCGCGCGCAAGATGAGCATCGCACGCTCGGCGCCGGTGAGCTGGACGACCGCGTCCATCAACGCCGGCAGCTGCTCTTCGAGGCTCAGCGACGAAGAGATGATCTTCGTCGCGTTGAGCAGACAGCGAAAGTCGTCGGCCGGATTCGACACGCCAGACGAGTCTAGCCGGCAACCCGCCCCGTCGATAGAAAGTTCGCCGGATTCTCAGCGCACGCCGAAGGTGCTGGTCGCGCTCTTCGTCGACGCGACGCTGGTCGGCAGGCCGCTCGGCGCGAGGAGGAAGTCGAGCGAGGAGACGCGCTCGGTCACGCGGCGCTTGGCGACGGCGCTGCCTTGATCGAAGCGGTGGGTGATCAGGCGTTCGATCGCCACGTCCGAGCGCACCTGCAGCGCGCCGCGCTCGTCGACGTAGCCGAGGATCTGGCCGCCCGAGACGTAGTCGCCCGAGGTGACGAAGGGGTCGACGCCGCGGAGCGAGAACGCGTGACCGGCAGCGCTCTGCAAGGTGATCTCGCGGGCGATGGGGTTCACGCTCGTGACGCGGGCGCGGGTCGGCGAGACCACCGGCGTGTCAGCGATCGCGTGCAGGAGCAAGGTCGTGATCGCGGCAGGCTTGCCCTTCGGCCCTTGCGCTTGAAAGGTTTCGACGTCGATCGCGTCGAGCGGCCAGATCGCCTGGGCGACACGCTTTCCGTTTTGATCGTAGACGCCGTCGGAGAGGCGCACGACCTCGTAGAAGCGCTTGGCGCCCTGGTTGTCCGGCACGCCGACGCGGGCGGCGACGATTTGGTGCCCCATCATCAACAACGAGACGCCAAAGCCGCGGTGGATGCGCTCGAAGTCGATGCCGAGGCCGGCGGTCATCGCGCGAAGATCGGCGTATTGGCGCGGGCCGAGCCCGTAGGCGCTCCACGCTTGCGCGAAGGCGCCTTGGCTGACCGTGACGTCGACGGCGACGGCCTGGCGTAGGCGGCCGTTCTGCCACAGCCACGCTTCGCTCGTGCCGTCGGTCTTGGTCAGCTCGAGCGCGGCGATGCGTTCGCCGGCGTCGCGCCGGACGAGCCGGACGCGCACATTCGTGAGATCGGTGCGCGCGCGCAGGCGCTCGGTGACCGTACGATCCGGTTGCTCTTGCACGACACTGAAACCGCCGGGCTCCCTGACGACGAAGGTGCGCGCCGACTCGCGCGCATCGAGGCCGCGGACGCGCACGAAGCGCACGAGCTTCGACATCAACGAGAGCGCACGCGACGCGCCGTTGCCTTGCTGCCACTCGTCACCGCGCAGGAGCTCGTTGAATTGCTCGAGACGCTCGTCGCGCACGTTGAGCGCGACCTCGGCGCTCTGGAACGCCTCGCGGGTGACGCCCATCCGGTAGAGCGTGTGCAGCCAATCTTGGCCGTCAGCCTCGACGACGCGCACGACGTCTCCGCCTTTGCGCGCGTCAGTCTCGGCGATGAGCGCGGGACGCTGGGCTTCCTGGCTCTGCGGACCTTTGGGGCTCTGCTCGGCGAAGCTCTTGTAACGCTTCTGCCCGACCGAGAGCTGGGCGATGATGCGGCGCATCGCCGGACCCGCGAGGCGGCCGCCGGTCGCCTGCTCGCCTAGCGGCTTCGGGACGCGGTGGCCGAGGTAGATGGCGACGATCAGCGGCTTGCCGATGTCGCTGTCCGACACGACGCACACCATGCCGACGCGCGACGACTCGTTGGTCGTGCCGGTCTTGCAGGCGACCTCGGGCGGAACGTCGATGTTCGCGGTCTTCCAACCCTCTTGCAGTTGGGTACCGAGGCGAATCGCGGTGCCGCCCGGTTGCAGCGCCTTCTTCATGCCGGCGCGCACGCTCTCTGCGACGTCGGTGTCGAACACTTGCACCGCTTCGCTCTCGGGCTCGTCGTAGAGGAGCTTGCCTTGGCGCGTCTTGGCGCGAGTGAGCAGCCGCGCCGACTTCACCTGGCCGTCGAGCAGCGCGGTGTACGCTTGCGCGAGCTCGAGCATCGACACTTCCGAGGCGCCGAGCGCGAGCGTCAGGTTCTGCTCGAGCAAGGAGGTGATGCCGAGCTCGCGCAGCTTCAGGTAGAGCTCGGGCACCGTCACGGCCTGCGCGGTGCGAACGGCAACGCTGTTGAGCGAACGGGCGAGCGCGTCTTCAACCGGCAGCGAGCCGTTGTACTTGTTGCCGTAGTTCTTCGGGCACCAACCGTCGATGCAGACGCGCTGGTCGACCACGTTCTTGCCGCGCTTCAGGACGCCTTGCTGAAAGCCGAGCGCGTAGACGAAGGGCTTGATCGCCGAGCCGACTTGGATCGGCCGCAACGCGAAGGGCACTTGGCTCTCGGCGTAGTCGCGGCCGCCGATGAGGGCGAGCACGTCGCCGCTTTTGGCATCGAGGACGACGACGCCGCCGTCGATCGGCGCGCCGTGATCTTTCTTCGGATCGCGATCGCGCTCCGCTTCACCGAACGCCTCGTGCAGCGCCATCTCGGCGATCGCCTGCGCTTGCGTCGACAGCGTGAGCTCGACCCGCGCGCCGCGCACCATCTGCTCGCTGCCCAAGCGATCTTCGACGAGGCTCATCGCCGCGTCGCGCACGAAGGGCGTCGTCACGATCTCGTGCTGACGCGACATGGTCAGCGGCGTGTCGAGCGCCTTGGCGATGTTCAAACGACCGTACGCATCGGCGGCGCGATCGCGGCCGAGGACCTCGCGGTCGATGAGCTCGCGCCAGCCGCGCTTCGCAAACCAACGTGCAAAGCCTTCGAAGGAGACGTCTGGGCCCGGCGTGTCCGGCCCGAGCGCGACGAAGAGCACCATGTCACGTCGTGAGAGGCCCTGGTGGTAGTCGTTCGCGTACTTACTCGGCGCTTTGACGAGGCCGACGAGGTACGCCGCTTCGGCGAGCGTGAGGCCGTGGCAGTGCTTGCGCGCGAAGTAGTACTGACAAGCGTTGGCGAGGCCATAGACGTTGTGACCGAAGTACGCGTGATCGGCGTAGAGCTTGATGATCTCGTCTTTGCTATGGTGCTTCTCGATCTCGAGCGCGAGCGCCATGTCGTCGAGCTTACGCCGCAGGGTGCGCGCCGAGTCGCCTTTGATCATCTTGGCGAGCTGCATGGTCAGCGTGCTGCCGCCCTCCAGCTGGCCGCGGATCGTCTGCAGGAACGCGCCGAGGAGGCGAACGCGATCGACGCCGTTGTGCGCGTCGAAGCGGGCGTCTTCGAAGGAGACGAGGAGATCGCGGAAGGTGTCGGGCAGATCGACGATCGGCTCGCGGCGGCTGTCGTCCTTACCCGCGGTCGCAATGGTGTAGCCTTCGCGGCTCGTCAGCTGCATCGAGTAGTTCGGGTGGATCTTGTCGGCGATCTGCTCGTAGAGCGCGGGCCCGAGATAGGCCGAGAGGTAGGTGGTGAGGCCCTCGACCGCGAGCGCGAGCAGGCTGATGCCGATGAGCAAAGTGAGGGTGACGGCGACCGCCGCGTCCCAAATGGCTGTCCCGCCTAGCGAAACCAGACGTCGCAACGCACGAAACATGCTGCTGATACGACCCATGGGTTGCTCGCAGTTATCGGCATTGGAACGCGAACGTCGAGTCATAATGTGGTTCAGGGTGGGATGCAGTATGCGTACCAGCCATAGCGGTTGAGTTTTTCGGTGGTTTGGCCTTCATTTCGTCCTCCGGACCGGAGGGTGCGAGACGGCGCCACGCATCGCGGCGGCGGTCACACCCCCATGTCCCTCTATCCGGATCGCCGCCGCGAAAAGGGACCGGGGAGGAATTCGGCGGGGTAGACTTCGCCCGCGATGCCGGCGTGGGTGCCAGCGATAGTCCTCGGGGGCGGGATGGCGGCGGCGGCGGTTGCCGAGCGTTTCTGGCCACTTGCGGGACGGTCAGGCGGCGGCGGGCGGGTCAAAGCGAACCTGCAGCTCTTGCCGATCGTGATGGCCGCCGGGTGGTTGGTCGGCTTCGCCCTCGCGTACTGGGCGATCTTCTGTGAACGGCGCGGGGTCGGGCTGCTCGCGTGGCTGCCGGTCGAGGGTGCGGCGAAGACGGCGGCGGGCTTTCTGCTCTTCGAGCTCGGCGACTACGCCCGCCACTACGCGTTTCACAAAGTGCCGCTGTTTTGGCGCCTGCACCGCGTGCATCACTCGGATCCCGCCCTGGACGCGACGAGCGCGTTCAGGACGCACCCCTTCGAAAACTTTGCGCAAGGGCTCGTCTACTTCGCGGTCGTCGCGGCCTTTGGCGTGCCGCTATCGGCGCTGCTCTGGCGAACGCCGCTGCTCTTCGCGGCGCTGATCTTCCAACATGCGCACGTGCGGTTGCCGCTCTGGCTCGATCGCGCCATCTGCGTGGTGACGCCGTCGCCGCGCCAGCACCGGGTGCACCACTCGCCGGATCCCGCGCGCGCCGATACGAACTTCGGCGTGCTGCTCACGCTCTGGGATCGCGTGCTCGGCACCTACGTCTATCCGGGACGGGACGAGTCGCTGCGCACTGGCCTCGACCCGCCGCGCGAACAGTCGCTGCGCGCGTTCCTCAAGGAGCCGTTCGCTTCAGACGCCGGCGCAAGACGCCGGTGAACACCGCGACTTCCGGCGTCTTCAGCAGCGCGGCGACGGCAATGTAAACAATTCCGCACACAGCCACGCTGCCGATGCCGAAGGCGATGCGCAGCGTCTGCGGGACGCTCGACGCCGGCGGCAGGGCGCGCAGGCCGTAGAAGCCCGCGGCGCCCATCACCGCCGCAGCGATGCAGACCTTGCCGAACGAGCGCCACGCACGCCGGCGCTCGGCACGTTCCTCGCCGTCGATCGATGCAGGTGCCGCCCGGCCGAGCAAGAGCGTCAACACGCTGACGTTCGCCCAGGCCGCGACGCTCGTGCCGAGGGCCATCGCCAGAAAGCCCATCTGCGCGCGCAGAGAGTACGAGACGGCGATGTTGCAAAGCACCGCCACCACGCTCGCGATCAGCGGAACGTGCGTGCGGCGGCGCGCGTAGTAGATCGGCGCGAGGACTTTGACCGCAGAGTAGGCGAAGAGCCCAATCGCGTAGACGGCCGTGGCGCCGGCCACCGCGTGCGTCGTGTCGGCGGTGAACGCTCGCCGCTGGTAGATCATCGCGATGATCGGCTCGCTGAGCACCCACAGGCCCACGGACGACGGCACGGTCAGAAACGCCAGCAACGAAAGCGAATCGCGGATCGTCTTGCGTACGCCCTTCTCGTCACCGAGCGCGACCCGCTCGGCGAGCGCCGTCGTCGACACCGTGGCGATCGCCACGCCGAAGACGCCGATCGGCAGGTAGAGCAGACGAAACGCGTAGTTCAGCGACGCCGGCCCGCCCGCGAACTCGGACGCGAAGCGGCTGTTGATCACGATGTTGAGCTGCGTCGCCGCGAGCCCGAGCGTGGCCGGCGCCATCATGCGCATGATCGCTTTGACGTTGTCATCGATCTGAAAGCGCAGGCGCAGGCGAAAGCCCGAGCGCAGGAGCGCCGGCACTTGCACGAGCATCTGCGCGCCAGCCCCGAGCACGACGCCGAGCGCCCAACCCCACGCCGTGTCTTGCGGCGACTCGTGCATCACCGCGAGCACCACGCCGAAGGTGATCGCGACGATGTTGAACGCGCTCGACGCAAACGCCGGCGGCCCGAAGATGCGCTGCGCGTTCAACATGCCCATCGCCACGGCGGCAAACGACGTGAGCATCAGGGACGGCAGCATCACCTGGGTCAGCGTCAGCGTGAGCGTGGCTTGCGCCGGTGACGAAGAGAATCCCGGCGCGATCGTCTGCACGATGACGCCGGTGAACAAGTAGCCGAGCAGCGTCAGCGCGCCGATGACGAGCGCGAGCACGCCGGCGACACGTTGGCCGAGCACGAACGCTTCCTCGCGCGAGACCTGCTTGTCGACCTTGGCAAACACCGGCACGAACGCGGCCGAGAGCGCGCCTTCGGCGAGCAGGTCGCGGAACAGGTTCGGGATGCGGAAGGCGATGTTGTACGCGTCGGCCTCCGCGCCGGCGCCGAGCAACGCCGCGAGGAGCTGCTCACGCACGAGCCCGAGCACGCGCGAGAACATCGTCAGCGTGCTGATGAGACGTGTGCTGCGGAGGAGCGACATGGGGCGCGAAGGGATAAACCGGTTCGGGGGCAAAGTGCACGTCGCTCGATGGCATCTAGACGCCGTCTAATTCAGGCGCCTTGACCGATGTAGGACAAAGTCGCAGGGTGCGCCCGCTTTGGAGGGCCCCCGCCTATGAACCAGCGCCTGCTCGTCGGCATCGTCTTCTTGGCCGCCTGCAACGACTCCCGGGGTACGGTGAAGAAACCGGCCGACTTCGACGCGACCATCGCGCGCGCCGGTGGCGACCTGCCATTGCTCGCTGCCGACGGACCGGGGGTCGTCGCGCACCGGGACGATCGCACGGGCCTCGCCACCTTCGTCTGGGGCGACGCGCTCGACGCCGCCACGAAGGAGAAGCGCAGGACGCAGGCCGCGGAAGTCGCCGCGCAAGCGTACGTCGCCGACTATGGCCCGCGCTTCGGCCTCACGCGCGCACAGGCGAAGCAACTGGAGCTCGGACAAACGCACGACCTCGGCAGCGGCGCGATCATCGTCGGCTTCAAGCAGCGCGCGTTCGGCTACGACGTGTTTCGCGGCGAGCTGAAGGTGGCGATGACGCGAGAGCGTGCGCTCGTGGCGATGAGCGGCAACCCGAGCCCGCACCTCGCGCCGGGCTCCACGGCCAAGCGCTTGACGTTCGTCGTCTCGCCGGAGTCTGCGCTGGCGTTCGCCTACACGGACGTCACCGGTGAGCCGATCGACGAGAACGAGTTCCACTCGACCGGTGAGCCGCAAGGACCCTACGAGCGTTACCTCGCCGACGCTGCGGCGCGCCTGATCGTGCCGGCGCGGGTGAAGCGCGTGCTCTTTCCGCTGCCGGATCGCGTCGAGCCCGCGTACTACTTGGAGCTCAGCACGAGCAGCGATCACGATGACCACTTCGCGTACGTGCTCAGCGCAAAGGACGGCGCCGTGCTCTTTCGCAAGAACCTCACCGCCGCGGCGTTCACCTATCGCGTGTGGGCGCAGCCGGACGGCTTTCCGCTCGACGGCCCGCAAGGCGATCACACCCCGCACCCGACCGGCCAACCTGACGGCTTCGAGCCGCCCTTCGAAGCGCCGACCTTGATCACGCTCGACCACGGTCCGATCAGCACGAACGATCCGTGGCTGCCGCCGAATTCGGTGAGCCTCATCGGCAACAACGTCTTCGCATACGGCGACGCCCAGAAGCCCGACGGCTTCAGCCCCGGCGACTTCCTCCCCTTCGTCACCAGCGACAACACCTTCGATCGCACATATGATCCGACGAAGCCGCCGGGCGCCGATACGAACCAGGTGCTCGCCGCGGCGACGCAGTTGTTCTATGTAAATAACTTCCTACACGACTGGTTCTACGACGCCGGCTTCAAAGAGGTCGACGGCAACGCGCAAACCAGCAACTACGAGCGCGGCGGCTTGGAGAACGACGCGATCAAGGCCGAGGCGAACGACTTCTCCGGCATCGACAACGCCAACATGTCGACGCCCGCCGACGGCGAGCCGCCGCGCATGCAGATGTACGCGTTCAAGGGCATCGTGAAGCTCGTCGCAGACGTGACCGCGCCGGCCGGGATGAAGATCGAGAAGATCGGCACCGGCGACTTCGGCCTCGACGCGTTCGACTTCAACGGCGATCTCGCGCTTGCTGAAGACGACGCCGATCCGAAGGGCGACGTCTGCACGCCCATCGTCAACACAGCCGCGGTCGCCGGCAAGATCGCGGTCATCGATCGCGGAAGCTGCCCGTATGTCGAGAAGGTGCAACGCGCGCAGGACGCCGGCGCCGTCGCCGTGCTCATCGTGAACAACACGGCGGGCGGCGGTGGCATGAGCGGCCAGTCGACGACGCTCAAGATCGGCTCGTTCCTGATCGATCAAGCGAGTGGCAACGCGCTGAAGGCGAAGCTCGCGGCGGGCGAAACGGTGAGCGTGCACATGGTGCGGCCGAAACAGCTCGATCGCGCGGGCACGCTCGACAATATGATCGTCGCGCACGAGTGGGGCCACTACATCTCGAACCGCTTGGTCGGGAACGCGAGCGGCTTGTCGGCCACGATCTCGCACGGCCTCGGCGAAGGTTGGGGCGACTTCACCTCGATGCTGCTCACCGTGCGCGAGAGCGACGCCTTGCTGGCGGCGAACCCCAACTACAGCGGCGCCTACGCGATGGCGCAGTACACGATGACCGGCGGCGGCAACCAAGGCTACTACCACGGCATCCGCCGCGCGCCGTACTCGACGAACCTCGAGATCAACCCGTTGACCTATCGCCACATCGCCAACGGCGAAGCGCTGCCGACCGCGCGCTTCTGGGAGTACGGTCAGGACGGCAAGAACAACGCCGAGGTGCATGCGACCGGCGAGGTTTGGGCGCAGATGCTCTGGGAGTGCTACGCGGCGCTCCTCAACGAGACCGCGCGCGGCCTCGCGTTCGACGAGAAGCGCGAGCGGATGAAGCGCTACGTCGTCGCCGCCTACAAGATGACGCCTATGGCGCCGACGCTGCTCGA
The DNA here is from genome assembly GCA_020848545.1 of Deltaproteobacteria bacterium. Classification (GTDB taxonomy): domain Bacteria; phylum Myxococcota; class JADLHZ01; order JADLHZ01; family JADLHZ01; genus JADLHZ01. The sequence continues at coordinate 53,029 of JADLHZ010000013.1, forward strand.
AGCCAAAGACGCGTTGCTCGCCGTCGCGCTCGCCGCCGATCGCGCAGACTTCGAGCTCTTCACGAACGCCTTCGCCAAGCGCGGGGCCGGTCTGCGCGCCGTGGCGCCGCCGAAGAACGCCGAGGACAACGTCGGCGCGCGCGAGAGCTTCTTGACCGGTCCGGATCTCATGGTGACGAGCGTGAGCGTGGCGGAGACGACGCCGCGCTGCACGCCTGACAACGTGCTCTCCGACGGCGAAGTCGGCACCGTCACGCTCGTCGTGAAGAACGTGGGCAACGCGCCGTTGACGGGCGCGACCGCGATCGTCACTTCGCCAACGCCGGGCGTCACCTTCCAAGGCGGCGGCCTCGTGACGCTGCCGCCGATGGATCTCCTGCAGAGCGCGACGGTGACGACGCCGGTGACCCTCAGCGTGCTCGGCGGCATTGCGCGCATCGATCTCGAGGTCGTCGTGACGAACCCTAGCCTGGTGCTGCCGGCGGTGACGGCGAAGCACGCGGTGCTCGGAAATTACGCCGTGCAGCGCGGCGCTTTGGCGAGCGACGACGTCGAGAGCCCGGACACCGCTTGGAAGCTCGCGCACGATCCGACGCTGTCGAAGACGGCGTGGACGCGCGACGCCGACGACGTCGAGCACCACTTCTGGCGCGGCGCCAGCCAGTCCGAGCCAGCCGATCTCTATTTGATCTCGCCGATCCTGAACGTGGCATCGACAGGCGACTTCTCGTTCACCTTCAAGCACCGCCACCGCTTCGAGTGGCAAGACAAAAAGCCGCCGCGCGCGCCGGAGGCGAAGTACTTCGACGGCGGCGTCATCGAGATCTCGAACGACGGCATCACCTGGACCGACATCGGCACGAAGGCGAGCCCCACGTATAACGCGAAGATCGTCGACAAAGAGACGAAGAGCCCGTTGATCGGCCGCGCGGCATACAGCGGCGACAGCGCCGGCTATCCCGCCTGGGAGACGGTCACCGTGTCGCTCGGCAACGCCTACGCGGGACAAAACGTGCTCGTGCGCTTCCGCTCGGCGTCGGACGACGCGTCGGTCGCGGTCGGCTGGGACATCGACGACCTCGCGTTCACCAACGTGACGAACACGCCGTTCACGAAGCTCGTGCCGGCGGCTTGTCCCTGACCCGCATCTGAGCCAAGGTCCGGCGCATGGCAGTGCCGAGTCGAGCCGACGTCCTCGCCTACTTCGAAGAACACCAGGATGACGTCATCACCCTGCGTGAGCTCGTCGATGATCTCGGCGTCGACTCGGACGATCGCCACGATCTGCGCGACCTGCTCAGCGCGTTGGTCGAGGACGGCGCGATCGTGCGGTTGAAGAGCAAGCTCTACCGCGCCAAGGCGAAGGACCTGGGGCCGAAGCCCGAGTGGACCTCGCCGTCGAAGCCCGCGCACGGCAGCCCGCGCCGCCCGCGCGACGACAGTAAGCCGAAGCTCTCGAAGGGCGGCCTGCAGCTCGGCATCGAGCCGACGCAGCTCGTCGGCGTCCTCCAGCACATGGGCGGCCGCGCGATGGCAGCGTGCTCGCGCCCGAGCGGGGGCCGCGGGCCGAGCGCGACGGACGAGCTCGAGTACATTCCGCTCGAGGGCGACTTCGCCGGCCTAAAGAAGGGCGACGCCGCGGTGTTCGAGATCGATCAGGGCCGGCATCGCACAGCGACGGTGGCAGAGGTGCTCGGCGATCCGAGGCAGCCGCGCATCGAGGCCATGCGCATCGCGTTGGCGCGCGGCTTTCGCACGACCTTCTCGGAGGAAGCGGAAGCAGAGGCGCGCTCGTTTCGCACGCCCGAGCTCGACGACGAGCACGAAGACTTGCGCAAGATGGCCTTCGTCACGATCGACGGCGAAGACGCCAAGGACTTCGACGACGCGGTGTACGCCGAGCGCGAGGGCGGCGGCTTTCGCCTGTGGGTCGCGATCGCCGACGTCAGCTACTACGTGAGCACCGGCAGCGCGCTCGATCGCGACGGCTTTCACCGCGGCACCAGCGTGTACTTTCCGGGCCAAGTGCTGCCGATGCTGCCGCACGCGCTGTCGAGCGATCTCTGCTCGCTGCGACCGAAGGTCGATCGCTTGGCGTTCGTCAGCGAGATGCACGTCTCGAGCGAAGGCGTGGTCTCGGACGAGAAGAGCTACAAGGCGATCATCTGCTCGGCGGCGCGGCTCACCTACAACCAAGTGGAAGCCGCGCTGCACAAGGGCGAGCAGAACGTGGCGTTCGAAGTGGGCGAGCCGCTGCGCATCTTCGCCGAGTGCTCGCGGGCGCTGCGGGCGCAGAAGGCGCGGCGCGGCGCGATCGATCTCGACCTCGATGAGCCGCAGCTCGTGCTCGGCGCCGACGGGCGGCCAACGGGATCGGTGTCACGCGCGCGGCTCGAAGCGCACCGCTTGATCGAAGACGCGATGCTCGCGGCGAACAGCGCCATCGCGCGCGAGATGCATCGGCGCAAGCTGCCGGCCGCGTACCGCGTGCACGAGAAGCCGAACGCGGACAAGCTGGCGCTCGTGCGCATGGCCGCCGCGTCGTTCGGTTACAAGCACGCGCTCCCAGACGTGCCGAGCGCCGCGATGATCGCGAAGTTCGTCCGCGCGCTGCAGAACGAAGAGCGCGGGCCGATCCTGCTGCCGCTCGTGCTGCGCTCGATGGCGCGCGCGCGTTACTCGGACGAGCGCCTCGGCCACTTCGCGCTGGCCGAGCCGGACTACTTGCACTTCACCTCGCCGATCCGGCGCTTCCCGGACCTGCTCGTGCACAAGAGCCTCGCGTCGAACGGCAAGGACGCGCCGGTCGATCTCGCGCGGGCGACGACGTGGCTCAGCGAGCGCGAGCAATCGTCGGAGCGCAGCGAGCGTGAGGTGGACGATTTTTACCGCTGCCTGCTCGCCGAGCCGCTGGTCGGCCAAGAGTTCCCGGCCGTGGTCACCGGCGTCACCGACTTCGGCGTCTTCGCCCGCGTGCTCGATCCTTACATCGAGGGGCTCATCGGCGTGCGATCGCTGAGCGACGACTACTACGCGCTCGACGAGCTCGGCCTGCGCTTGATCGGCAGGCGCAACGGGCGATCGATCGGGCTCGGCGATCAGATCAAGGTGGAGATCAAAGACGTGCGGCCGCTGCGCCGGCAGATCGGCCTCGAGTGGGTCGGTGGCGGCGAGCAACGCGTGCGCCCGACGCGCGATGACCGGCGTCCGCGCGACGATCGGCGAGCACAGCAAGAGAGACGACCGTCGCGAGACGACCGGCCGCCCCGCCACGGCGAAAAGCGCGAGGAGAAGCGTCAGGAGCCAGCGCGCGGCGGTAGCGACTTCTTGGCGCGGGCGCGCGAGCGGGTGGCGCGCGGAGAGATCGGCAGCAAGACCTCGGGCGGCGGCGGCCATGGGCACGGAAAGAAGAGCGCCGGCGGCAAGAAGAAGTTCTCGAAGAAGCGCTGGAAGTAACGCTCAGCGCGCCGGCAAGAACTGCCCGTAGCCTGCGCCGCGTCCAAGATCTTCCGCGAACGCGCCGTCGGCGAACGCCTTGCGGCCATTGACGATGACAGCTTTCACCGCGCCGTCGGATCGATTCACCATGCGCACGAGCCCAACAAGACCCTCCATCGGCGCCTCGTGATAACGATCGAGACGATCGTCGAGCTTCGTGCGCGTCGCCTCGTCCGCGAGGTGCAGCGCCGCTTGGCCCGCCGGAAACTCTTCGAAGACCACGAGCTCCATGCCGTCGGCGTAGACCTCGAAGGGGACCGGGAGCGTCTGCCAGCGCAGGTTGGCGCCGAGGAAGTTGAACGCGCGCGTGACGAGGCCGATCACGCGGTTCAAGCCCGGGTTCGCCTTCGGATCGGCGAGGGTGATCAACGTGGTGCGCAGCGCCGGCGAGAGCAAGCCACGCAAGCACCCGAGCAAGAACAAGAGCACGTTCACCTTGGTGACGAGGTTCGGCGCCGACTGCAGGATGCGACCGCGCGCGCGCAACACGCGGTTCAAGCGCCGGTACTCGCTCCACGTCGCGTACGTCGACGGCAGCTGAGCCGAGCGGTGGCGATCGCCGTCGAGCTTGTCCCACGGGTTGGTCATGCTCGAGAGGCCGAGGAGCCCCGCGTCGAGCGCGTCAGAGAGCCAGCGCTCCATCTCGGCGAGCTCGGCGGTGCTCGGCCGCGCGCGCGCGTCGACGGCCCGCGCGAGGCCCATGACGCGCACGCGCAGATCCGAGTGGCCGAGAAACGCCGTCACGTTGGCGCCGAGCGGGTGCTGCTTCAGAAACGCCACGTAGTCCTTGGGCGTGGACCACGTCTTCTTGGAGCGGAGGAGCGGCAGCACCTGCTCGCGCGGCACCGACTCCACGCGCGTGAAGAGGTCCGAGCAATCGTCGGCGACCGAGAGGATCGTGCTGATCGAGCAGCTGCCGACGGTGACGGTGGTGACGCCGTGGCGCAACGACTCGGTGAGCGCGGGGGCGGCGAGCAGCTCGGCGTCGTAGTGCGTGTGCATGTCGAGAAAGCCGGGCATGACCCACCGGCCGCGGGCGTCGATCGTCTCGTTGGCGACGAGCGGCGCATCGCTCAGCTCGACGACGCGGCCGCCGGAGATGCCGACGCTCTTGTTCGCGCCGGGCGCGCCGGTGCCGTCGAAGAAGAGGCCGTCGTTGATCGCGAGGTCGAGAGGCATGCGGGCAGAGCGTACGCGATCGCGGAGGCGGCGGTCTAGAACGCTTCCTGCCGAAACCGCAGCCCGTGGTGCCGGCACAGCGCCTTCAGCTCGCGCCCGAGGCCCGCCGGACCGCAGAAGAACACCGTCGCCGGCGGCTTGCCTTTGTCTTCCTCGGCGATGCGCTGAAAGATCGCGGGCCAATCCGGTCGCCCGGTCTTCGTCTTGCTCTCGAGGCCGGTGATGAGATCGACCTTCGTCGCCTCGTGCAGCATGTCCATCGCGATGAACAACGTGGCCGACTTCAGATCGTGGCGGCTCTCGGCGCCGGTCAGATAGACGTTGAGCTCGAAGAGGCCGTCGTCCTCGCGCTCGATCGCCGACAACAGCTGCAAGAACCACTCGAACGATCGCTGCTCGCGGCTCAGCCAGAAGAAGCGCACGCGCTCGAGGCCGAGCGAATGATCGCCGCGCCGCTTGCGCGCCAAAATGCTCCGCAGCACCGACGCAAAGGGCGTGACGCCGATGCCGGCGCCGATGAGCACCGCGCGCTCGCTGCCGAAGATCTCTTCCGCCGGCGCACCGTACGGCCCGTCGATGTACACGCTGACATCGTGCGGGCGCCGCTTGATCAAGCGATACAACGCGCCGGTCCAGCTGCCGACGGCGCGGATGTGCACCGTCAGCGCGTCGTCCTCCGGCGCCGAGCTGATCGTGAACGGGTGCCACTCGAAGGCCGAGACCTGGGGGCACTTCAAGAACAAGTAGCTTCCGGCGGCATAGTGAAAGCCCGCGGGCTTCTCCACCTTCAGCGCGAGCACGTCAGACGGCAACAGCTCGCCGGCGCGAACGCTCACCGCGCGGCTCGTCGTACGAAAGCGCCACGTACGTTCGATGAGGAAGCCCACGAGGGGCAAAGACAGCCACATCCAAAAGCGCGGGCCGTGCCAGATCGCGAGCGCCGCCCATGCGACGTAGAGAAAGTGCGTGAGGTAGAAGAGACGGAAGTGGCCGCCCTTGCGCACGAACGCGAGCGCCGTGCCCCACATCGCCGCGAAGACGATGAGCAGCGCGAGGCCCGTCTTGCCCGCCGGCGTCTCGAGGATCGCCGCGTTGTTGCCGAAGTGCGCGAGCGTGTGGACGAGGCCCGCGAAGAACATGACGTGACCGCACAGGCGATGAAACGAAACCGCCTCGTCGAAGGGCAGCGCGCGCAGCAGCCGGCGATGCCGCAAGTGCGTCAAGAAGTGGCGCATCATCGGCACGAAGATCAGCGCGCCGTTCAAGTAGACGATCGCCGCGGCGCCGCGCGCGACTTGAATCCACGCGTTCTTGTCCGAGTGCCGGAGCACCGCCTCGACGCAGACGCCCACGCACAGGGCGAGATAACCCCCCAACGCGATCACGTAGGGCATGCGGTTCTGCAACAGCTTCTGCAAGAGGCGCCGCCAAGAACGCTGAGCCTTCATTTCGCGCTCTCGCTGCTCCTCTACGCGCTGCGTCTGCCGCGGCCGCAGCCACACGAGCGGGCTGACGGCGAGCGACGAGAGCAGGCCGGGATATGCGCGAACGCTGCGCGAAACTCCGTGTAGCTGACGTCTCCGCTCGCGTCGGTGTCACTGCGCGCGAAGAAACGCTCGACGAGATCGTCGATCTGCGCCGCCGTGAACTGCATGCGGTTCTCGCGCAGGTTCGCGCGCATCATCTCCGCGAGCTCCGAGCGATCGATGCCGCCGGAGTCGTCGACGTCGTGCAGCTCGAAGGTGAAGCGCAGCCTGTCGTCCTCGGACGCGCCGAGCAGACGTTGCAGCGCCGCGATGAACTCCTTGCGATCGATGCGGCCGCGCCCGTCCTCATCGAAGCGAGCGAACAGGCGCGCGGCGATGAACGCGTCCTTGACGCCGAGCAGCGCCACGAACTCGTCCTTTCTCATGAGGCCGTCGCTGCCCGCCGCTTTGGCGAACTCCGCTTCCCACTCCGCGATGACCCCCGCCTCGTTGCTCATTGACTGTACTGCACGCCCGCGACGACCGGGTTGTGGTCGGAGAGGCCTTCGCCATCGAGCACCTCGGCGTCGACGGGAGCGGCGCGCCATACGAACGCGTGATCGATCGTGCTCGACTTTTCGTGGCCAGGAGCGCGAGGCCGAGTCGGCAACGCGGGCTGACGCAGAGGAACGATGGTGAATTCCGGGCCGAGCAGCGCAGAGGCGTCCGCGACCGACGCGTTGAAGTCACCCGCGATGACGACCTGCCCCGGGTGTGTCTTCGCGTGGGTCACGATTTCGTCAATCTGCTTCTGCGCGCGCGGGCCGAAGCTCACGTGCGTGTTGACGACGACGAAGCCCGACGGCAGCGCGACCGACAAGAAGCCCTTGCCGGGGTCGCTCGCGAACGCGGCGGCGGCGAGCCGCTCGGATCCCCGTGCCGCGATGGTCACGAGGTGCTCGGTCGACTCGACGAGCGGTGACTCGGCGCCGCTCTTCAGCTTCGGCACGCGCGGATACCTGAGCTCGTAGAAGAACGCGCCGGGCAGCGCCATCCGCAGCATCGCCAGCTGATCGCCGCTGACCTCTTGCAGGCACACCGCCTCGCAGCGCGACGCGAGCTCCTTGGCGACGCGCGTGGCGATCGCGGTCGTCCGTGCCGCCTCGAGCGGGAACGCCTGCGCCTGCGCCTCGCCCCAGTTCTCGGCGTGGATCCGGTGCAGCACGTTCCACGTCGCGATCTCGATCTGCGCGATCACTTCTGGGCTTCCGCTTGCCTCCGCGCGATCATTTCATCGATCGGCAGAAACGGGATGATCGCCATCCCAGGCACGCTGGCAAAGAACGAAAGGACATAGAAGCTCGTGTAGCCCATCTGCTCGACGAGGTCGCCGGCGAAGCCCGAGATGACGATGCTGCCAAAGCCCATGATCGCCGACCCGATCGCGTAGTGACCGGCCTTGTGCTCGGGCTTGCAGGTGTAGAGGAGAAACACGAGGTACGCCGCGTCCCCGAGACCCTTGGCGATGTTCTCGTACGCATGCGCAACGGAGATCGTGACGAGCCCGGAAAGATCCGTCGCCATCGGCCTCGCCCACGCGAGCCAGACATAGACCCAGATGTTGATGTTCATCAGGATCGTCAGCGGCCAGAGCGCGCGCTTGAAGCCGACCCGCTTTATCCAGATCGACCCAATCACCGTCCCCGCGATCGTCGCCGCCATGCCGATGACGCCCGAGAGCCACGACATCTGCGGCTTGGTGACGCCGAGCTCGCGGATGAGGAAGGTCGAGTTGAGCGCGAAGAGCAGCTCGTCGCCGAGCTTGTACGCGATCATGAACGCGAGGATGAGCGCGATGCGCGGCTGCTCCAAGTACGTGGCGAAGGAACGCAGAAATTCCTTCAACCCGGTGGCCACTCGCTTCGACTGCGTTTGCGGCAAGAAGAGCAAGTGGCCGACGAAGATCACGCCGAGGATCGCGGCGCCGGCCAGGAAGTTCCAAGTCCACACCGCGAACGCGATCATCGCCGAGCGGACGACGATGACGGCGATGCGGAAGCCGAGCACGCGCAAGCTCGAGTACACCGCCTGATCGAGCGGATCCGGGATGCCCTCCAGGTAGTACGCGTCGATCGCGATGTCGTGCGTCGCGCTGAGCAACGCCATCACGCTGATGATCGCGATCATGATGATCACGATCGTCTGGTGGCTGAGCCCGGTCGTCGGATCGATCGCCTGCGCGAGGTCGGCCCACGACAGCTTCTCGATCGGCTGCGACGCGGCGCCCTGCCCCTTCGGCCCGAAGCTCGACACGAACGCGAGGGTCAGCGTGAGCAGCGTGAGCAGCCCTTCGATCCACAGCATCCACTTGCGCTTGGTCGCCCAAAGGTCGACGAGCGGCGCCCACAGGAACTTGAACAGCCACGGAAACCCGAGCCAGTTCGCGCGCCCGATGAACGCTTCCTTCATCCCGATGTCGGTGAAGTAAATGCCGGAGAGCCAGCGCACGATCTGCGCGGGGAAGCCCTCGGCGAAGTAGGTCGACAGCACCCACGCGACGATGCCGGCGCGCCGAGGGGCCTTCGCATCAGGGACGGGAGATGTCGGGAGTGAGGTGCTCAATCGGGGTGCTTAGAGTCCGAGCAGCTTCGCGATGTAGTAGCGCATGGTCTCCGTCGTGCCGCCGCCGATCCGCAGCAAGCGCGCATCACGCCACGCGCGCGAGATCGGGTACTCCTCGAGGTAACCGGCGCCGCCGTGAAACTGCACGCACTGGTCGAAGACTTCGTTCGAGGTGTCGCCGACGAAGACCTTGCACATCGAGATGAGCTTGACGGTGTCCATCGAGAGCTCGGTCTTCTCCACGTACTTCTCGCGGTTGTATTCGGCGACTGCTTGATACGTGAGCGCGCGGCACGCTTCGACCTTGCAGAGCAGGTCGACGAACTTGTGCTGCCAGTACTCACGCTTGATGATCGGCTTGCCAAACGCCATGCGATCTTTGCCGTAACCGATCGAATCTTCGATCGCGAGCTGCATGCCGGCGGTGCTGCCGACGCACGCGATCAAGCGCTCGGTCTGGAAGTTCTGCATGAGGTACATGAAGCCCATGCCTTCTTCGCCGAGCCGGTAGCGCTTCGGCACGCGCACGTTGTCGAAGAAGAGCATCGCCGTGTCGCTCGAGTGATTGCCTGCCTTGATCAGCTTCTTCGAGACCTCGAAGCCCTTCAGTTTCGTCGGCACCAAAAAGAACGTGCAGCCGTGGGCGCCGGCGCCGGGATCGGTCTTCGTCAGCAGCGTGACGAAGTCGGCTTGCGCACCGTTCGTGATGTACGTCTTCGAGCCGCTGATGAGATAGTCGTCGCCGTCTTTCTTGGCGACGGTGCTGATGCCGGCGACGTCGCTGCCGGCGCCGGGCTCGCTGACGCCGAGCGAAGCGATCTTCTCGCCTTTGATCGCGGGCGTCAGGAACTCTTCCTTCTGCTCCTTGGTACCGAGATCGTTGATGACCGGTGTCGCCATGTCGCTCTGAACAAGCAGCGCCATCGGCGGTCCGCCCATGCGGCAGCGCGGGTACTCTTCGGCTTTGCAGACGCTGAACCAGTAGTCGCCGCCGCCGCCGCCGACGTCTTCCGGATAGTGCGCGCCCAAGATGCCGAGGTCGCCGGCCTTCTTGAAGATTTCCTTCGCCGGAAAGATCTTGTCGTGCTCCCACTTCTCGACGTGCGGCAGCAGCTCCTTTTCCGTGAACTGGCGCACGGTCTTTCGGAACATGTCATGGGCTTCGGTGAACTGGGGGTATTTCATCGCGATCTCCTGTCTAGGGCGTGTCCGGCTTCGCCGGAACGACGATAGCAGCCGGCACCACGCGCGCCAACGTGTCGCGCTTGACGATCTCGTGCCCGAGGCCGCCGCGCGTCACCTTCTCGTAGCTCCTGCCTGTGAGGCCGATGGTCTTGCCCTTGGAGGTCTCGACGGTCATCGCGACTTCCTTCGGCAAGCCGCACGCCGCGCCGATCAAGTTGTCGTCGTCTTGAATCTTGATCGCCATGACGCCTTTGCCGGCGCCGCTGAGCAAGTTCACTTCCTCGGCATCGCAGATGAGGACGCGGCCGTGCTCGCTGGCGACAATCAAAGTGTCCTTGTCGCCACACAGCCCGACGAACACGACCTCGTCGTTCTCGTTGAGCTTCGCGAAGGTCCGCCCTTTGCGCGTGGACAGCTGCGAGTGTGGCAGGAGCGAGAAGCGCAGGCCGAGCCCCTTCTTTGTCACCGCGATCATGAACGGCGGGCTCAAGGGATCGACGGCCGGCTCTTCGCCCTCGGCCGCCGGCTTCACCTCGGGCAAGACGATGCCCGTGCGCGGGTCCAACGACAGCGCGTGCACGATGCGCTCGCCGTCCTCGAACTTGAAGATCTTCTGGATCGGCTCGCCGTAGCCGGTCGACGCCGGGATGTCGTTGATGCGGGTGACGTAGGCGCCGCCCATGTTCGTGAAGAACACGCAAGGCTTCGCGGTCGAGCCAAAGAGCACCGCCATCACGCTGTCGCCCTCGCGAATGCGGGTGGACGACGCGTCCTTCATCTCCTTCTGCCGCTTCACCCAACCGTCCTTCGTGACGATCACATAACTGTCTTCGTGGACGATGAAGTCTTCGGCCGAAAAGCCGGCGGCCTCGTCGCTCGCGGTGACCTTGGTCTTGCGCTTGTCGGTGTACTTGCGCCCGATCTCGTCGAGCTCGTTGCCGATGAGCGTCCAGCGCTTCGGCACGCTCTTCAAGACGCCTTCGATGCGCGACGCTTCCTTCTTCTTCTCGGCGAGCTCTTCTTGAATGACCAAGATCTCGAGCTTGGCGATCTTCCAGAGCTTGAGTTCCAAGATCGCTTCGGTCTGCTCGTCGTCGAACTTGAAGCGCGCCTGCAGCTTCTCGGCGGCGTCCGGCTTGCCGTCGCTCTTACGAATGATGCGAATGACTTCATCGAGCGCGTCGTAGACCGTCGTCAGCGCGTCGAGGATGTGCATGCGCCGCTTCAGCTCGTCGAGCTCGTGCTGCAAGCGCTTCGTCACGACCTCGAAGCGGAAGTCCAAGAAATGCTTCAGGGCTTTTTTCAGGTCCAGACGCTCCGGCGCCTGAACATCCGGATTCTCCGTCGGCACGAGGCACGTGAGGTTCACCCCGAAGGTCGTCTGCAGCGGCGTGTTCTTGTAGAGGTACGCCATGACCAGCGCCGGATCCGCTTCGCGCTTCAGCTCGCACACGATGCGCACTTCGTCGGTCGACTCGTCGCGCACGTCGACGAGGTGCGGGAGCTTCCTCTGAATGATCACGTCGGCGATGCGCTCGACGATCGTCGACTTCGACACCGCGAATGGGATCGACGTGATGATCACGGAGAGCTGGCCGCGCTTGCCCTCCTCCACTTCGTATTGGCCGCGGACTTTGATCGAGCCTTGGCCGGTCTCGTAGATCGCGCGCAGCTCGGAGCGCGACGCCACGATCTCCCCGCCGGTCGGAAAGTCCGGACCCTTCACGAACTTCACGAGGTCCTTCACCTCGAGCTCGGGGTCTTCGATCAACGCCTTCAACGCCTCGACGATCTCGCCGAGGTTGTGCGGCGGGATGTTCGTCGCCATACCGACGGCGATGCCCGTGGCGCCGTTCACCAAGAGGTTCGGCACGCGCGCCGGCAGCACGACGGGCTCGAACAAAGTGCCGTCGAAGTTCGGGCGAAAGTGCGTGGTCTTCTGCTTGAGCTCGCTGAGCAGCTCGGTCGCGATCTCGCGCAGCTTCGCTTCCGTGTAGCGATACGCCGCAGCCGCGTCGCCGTCGAGCGAGCCGAAGTTTCCTTGGCCGTCGATCAGCGGATAGCGGAGCGAAAAATCCTGGGCCATGCGGACGAGCGCGTCGTACGCCGCGGTGTCGCCGTGCGGGTGGAACTTGCCGAGCACATCGCCGACGACGGTCGCGCACTTCTTGAAGCGGCCGTCCGGGTAGAGGTGCAGGTTGTTGTACATCGAATAGAGGATGCGGCGCTGCACCGGCTTCAAGCCGTCGCGCACGTCTGGGAGCGCGCGCGAGGTGATCACCGAGAGCGAGTAGTTCAGGTAGCGCCGCTGGATCTCCATCGCCAGCGGAATGCGATCCGGATCGTCGAAGAAGCCGCCGCCATCACCGTTGGCGGCGCCACCAGATCCACCGCTGCCACCCCTGGCCGGCTCCGCGGAAGGCGACGCAAACAAACCGAGCTGCGTGGGTGCGACTGCCGTAGGGTTCGTCATGCTGAACAGGCGTATAGGCCGAGGCTCAGCGAGTCAACGGTCGGAACCCGACGCGCCGTCATATATAGATGACACGGAGTGGACCGAGCGAAGCGCGGCTGGCACCATGCAGATGAATGTTTCTCTCCGCCGTCGCGCTCCCGACCTTGCTCATGATTCTTCCGGCGGCGCACGCGGCGAAGAAACCCAAGACGGCCCCAAAGGCCGCGCCCAAGATCGAGACGAGCGTCGAGCCCAAGATCGAATCGAAGGCCGAGCCCCAGACCGAAACGAAGACCGTGGTCGCTGCACCCACGGCGACCGCTTCGTGGCAGGACCGCCTCGCCCTCGCCGAGCGCACCTACGACGACTACCGCTACACCGACGCGATCCCGATGTTCACCGCGCTCCTCGCTGACCCGAGCTTCACCGACGGACCGGCGCGGCAGAAGGCACGGGCGCTGCTCGCCTTCTCCTATTACATCTCGCAGAAAGAACCGGAGGCCGCCGCCGAGCTCGATCGCCTCTTTCGTGAGAACGTAGACTATCCGCTCGATCGCGACGCGACCCACCCGGACGTGCTCAAGTTCTACGACAACGAGCGCAATCGTTATGTGGCGTCGCTCAACACGAAGCCGGTCGAGGTGCAGAAGACCGAGGCGCGGAAGGCCGAGGCGCCGGCGAACGAGACCATCGGCGATCGCCACAAGTGGGTGCGCATCTTCCCGGGCGGCATTGGTCACTTCTTGAACCACGACTACGCCGGCGGCGCCGCGTTTCTCGCGTTGGAAGTCGCGCTCGGCGGCACCAACTTGGCGATGGCCCTCTTGCGCGAAGGGCTGAAGGCGCCCGACGGAAAGTACCGCCAAGGCACGAACCCTTTGCCCTATCAGTGGGTGATGAACGTGGCGGCGCTCACCGCCTTCGTCGTCATCATCATCGACGTCATCGACGCGTTCGTGTGGTCGCCGGCGCGCGGGCGCGAGTCGTTGCAGAAGTCGCTCACGACCGACCTCGGGCCGCTCGGCGAATATCGGCTCGTGTTCGGGCTTTAGTCACTTCTTCAATTCAGCGCGCAATTCTTTCGACTCGCCGCTCTTCAAGTCGATCGTGTGCGCCTGCGTTTGAAACGCGGGGTTGACGAGCAAGATCGTGTGCCGGCCAGGCGCCAACGAGATGAGTTGAAAGAACGGCGTCGTGCCGCGCATCTCGTTGTCGATGTAAACCTTCGCCCACGGCTTGGTGATCACCCGAAGCTGCGCCGGCTTTTGCTCGCCCTTCGGCGGCGGCTTCGGCGGCTCGACGTCTCGCTTCTTCGGCGGCGGATCCACGGGCCGCTTCGGCTCCGACGGCGGCGGCGTCGGGATCACCGGCGGATCATCCGGCGCCGGCGGATCGCTCGGCGGCGGCACCGGCAAGCCGGAGTCGTTCGGCGGCGTTGGCGGCGGCGCGACGCTCACCGCCGGCCCCTTGTTCTGCGCCCGCACGAGCGCGAAGGCGACGGCGCTCACCGCGAGCAGCGCCGCCGCCGCGGCAAGAGGCAGCAAGAACGATCGCCTCTGTGGCTGCGCGGCTGGGTTCCCCGCGTCGATGCGACCGGTCGTCACCGCGGCCGCGGAGCGCGCGCTCGGCGCCGTCGCCACCGCCGTCTGGGTCGCGACCGCCGTTTGAATCTGCGTGGCGCCGCTGAGCGCCGCGATCTTCGCGAACTGGGTTTGCTGGCGGAGCTGCGTCGCCCGATCGAAGATGCGCGTGTCTTCCCGCTCCTCTCCGAGAAAGACGCGGATCGCGTGCCGGCGATCGATGATGCCCGCCTTCACCAGCGCTTCGCTGATCATCGCCAACGCTTCGCTCGCGCTCGGGCGGGCGGCCGGCTTCGGCGCGAGGAGCTGATCGCGCAGCGACGTCATCAACGCGCTCGTGCCCGGCGGCAATGCGGCGCGGGTGTTCGTGCGCAAGAGCCGCACCGAGTCGATCGTGCTCGGCGCTTGGAACGGCGACTGGCCGGTGAGCATGGCGTGCAAGAGCGAGCCGAGCGAGAACATGTCGGACGCTTGCGTGAGCGCGTCCGGCTCGAAGACTTGCTCCGGCGACGCGAACGCCGGGCTGCCGATCGCCTGCGTCGCGCCGCGCACGAAGGTGCCGGTCGCTTCGCCGAGCACGCTGGTGTCGCCCTTGACGATACCGAAGTCGGCGAGCGCGACCCGCCCGTCGCCGCCGACGAACACGTTCTCGGGCTTGATGTCGCGGTGGATCAAGCCCTCGCGATGCACGGCCACGAGCGCGTCGCAGAGCTCGTGCAAGACGACGAGCGCGATCGTCTCGTTCAGCACCGTGACGTCGAGGACCGCGCGCAGCGTGGCGCCGTCCAAGTACTCGAGCACGAGGTACGGCAGCGGCGCGCCGCGCCCGGAGTAGTCGATGACCTCGACGATGTTCGGGTGGCGCAGCCGGCCCATCGCGCGCGCTTCGCGGTGAAAGCGCATGCAGGCGTCGGGATCGGCGAGCGGGTCCAAGATCGTCTTGATCGCCACGTCGCGCCGCAGCCGCGTGTCGTGCGCCTTGGTCACTCGGCCCATGCCGCCGGCGCCGAGCGGCGACAGATCGGTGAAGCGGCCCTTCGTGGCGAGGATGAGCGCCGCGTCGTGATCACCGTGATCGAGCAGGCGCTGCACCTCGCTCGCCGGATCGCTCTTCGCCGGCGCGCCGGTGAGCCACTGCGCAACGACGGCTTCCGGCACGCCGCCGGCGGCCTTGGTCCACGCTTCGGCGAACGCTTTTTGCAACGCCTCGGCCGTGTCGGCGACCATCGGCGCGCCGCCGGCCTGCCGCCACAGCGTGCTCAGCGCATAGACGTCGTTGCGCTCGGTGGCGTCCTGACCGAAGCCGCTGATGACGGCGCGGCCGTCGGCTTCGATCTGCGCCTGATCGCCGGTGAAAGTCCCGTGCGTGACACCTTGCCGCTCGAGCGCCGCGAACGCGCTCGCGAGCTGAACGAAGATGGCGGTGCGAACTTTTTCGGGCAACGCGCCGCGCGTCTTCACGAGGCCCGCCAGCGTTTGGCCGGTGAGCGCCTCGTAGACGATGTACGGCTGCGCGGCGTCCTCGTCCGAGTAGTCGTAGAGCATGACGACGCTCGGGTGCTCGACCGCCATCAGCGCCGCCGCCTCCTTGCGGAAGCGATCGCGCGCGACGTTGGCGGTGAGCACCTTGATCACGACCTCGCGCAGCGTCCGTTCATCGACGGCGCGCGCGACGAAGTAACCCGGCGTCCGCTCGACGTCTTCGCCGAGCCGATACGGTCCGATCATACGGCGATCGCTCACTTCCGAATATCTACAACTCGGGGGCGAGCTATGCCACATTCAACCGAATGGCCGGATCGGGCAAAGACGACGAAGAGGCGTGGGGCGGGCAGATCGAGGACAACGACGCGCCAGCCGCCGGTGTCAGTAAAGAGATCCTGAGGAAAGCCCGTCAGGTGAACCCGCAGCTCGCGTCGCAAGGCTCGACCACCGAGCTGTTCACGAAGATGAAAGACGCTCAAGCGCAGGGCCCGGTCGACAAGAAGGCGGCCGCCGCAGGACCAGCGCCAACCGCGGACTTCGACGCGATCTTCGAGGGCGCCAAGACCAGTTACAAAGAGAACCGCCAGCGCATCGAGGGCGAGATCGCGCGCTTACAGAAAGAGCATGCGCAGGTGCCGCAGGTGACGCTCGAGACGATCATGGACGCGTTGATCGCGATCGACCCGAACATGACCAGCCCGCAGACCCAAGAGATCCTGAAGAGCGAAGCGGCGTTCCTCACGCTCATCGGCTTCTCGGTGCGCAAGGTGATGGACCGGAAGAAAGCCAAGCGCAAATGACGTTCGCGTCGCCTTTGCTTGCGCGTGAGCCACGGGCAAAATCCGGCGGTAAGTCCGCAGACTAGGAGGGCCGTCGATGACCATGGACGTTCGCAAGCCCGGCGCGCAGGGGCCGTTTCCGACCGAGCGCAAAGTCGCGCCGCAAGGGCCCGCGCAAGCCGGCGGCGTAACCGCGGCGCAGGCGCTGCAGAACGCGCAGCTCGCGTTTGCGTTGGTGTTCGACGCCGCGCCGCCAGTCGCCGCGCCAGCGCAAGCGCAGATCATCGCCGTCACGCCGGACGCGGTCGCCGCCGCGGAAGTGAAGACGCAGCTCGTCGCCGCGTTCGAAGCGTTGAAGGCGGCGCACTTACAAGTGAAGCCCGAAGGCGCCGCCGCGAAGGCCTTCGCGAATCCGCTCGTCGACACGCTCGCGGAAGCCGCACCGCCCGCGCTCGAGCGTGAAGCGCAAGCGCTCGCCAAGGAGAACCTGCCGCCGGCGGCCCGCCGCGCGCTCGACAAAGCGACGGACGTCTTTTGGGCCAAGAAGATCGACGGACTGCAAGGCGAGCAGGCGCTGCTGAACACGCCTTGGGCGCAGCACTTGGCGAGCGCCCGCGGCGCCGCCGACAAGCAGAAGCTCGCGCCGGTCGTGCTGCCCCTCGCCGGTTGGATCACCTCGGGCTCGCCGGCGTCGCAGCGCATGGGCACGGGCGCGCCGCCCACGGTGGTCGGCGGGAGCGATCCGATGACCATCCCGAGCGAGGTCGGCGAGAAGATCGACATGCTCTTTGGCACCAAGGGCTTCTCGGCGAACTGGGCGAACATGGACGTCGGCGACGCTGTGATGATCATGATGATGCTGATCGCCGGCGACGCCTCGAAGGACCTGCGCGATCAGCTCGCCAAGATGGAGCATACGATGAAGCTGAAGCAGGCCAAGCGCCAGCTCATCGCGCAGATCAAAGAAGACGAAGCGAAGATGAAAGACGAGATGAAGAAGGAGTACGATCGGCTGATGGAGGAAGGAAAGCTCGACGAGAGCATCACCTTCGACCAGTTCTTGGCCGCGTGCCCGATCACCTTCGTCGAGCCGCAGATCAACGAAGAGACCTATCAGCTCACGTACACCGAGCCGACGATCGCCGCGCCGAATCCGCTCCCGGACGAGTTCGGGCCGAAGCCCGACCCCTCGGAAAGTGGCGCCATCAACGAGGACGTCGCGTTTCGGATCCCAAAGCACCTCGCCGCCGGCTTGGTCAACTTCCAAGAGCAAGCCGACAACGACATGAAGAACGCGATGAACAACATGCGCCAGACGGCCGACGACAGCGCCCCACCTCCAGGAGAAGAGAGCGACGGCATGCGCCAGAGCTCGTCGCAAGCGCCGAACAGCAGCTCCAACTTCGCCGGCCCGGCGATCGCGACGACAGCCATCGCCGCGAAGCCCCCGGGACGGCGTGGCGTGAATCCGGGCATCCTGCAGAATATCGGGACGAGCGTGAACAACTTGATGCAGCCGGACGCCGGGACGCGCGCGCGCTTCAACATGTCGGATCTCGACGTGGCAAAGGATCGCTACAGTGACGAGCTCGAGTCGCTCGCCGAGATGAGCGACATCGAGCAGCTGAAGATGCAGATGTACTTGGATCGCCGGCAGAAGGCGTTCGAGACCGCGACCAACGTGCGCAAGAAGCTCGAGGACACCTCGGGCGGCATCATCAAGAACTGGGTCTGAGGAGTCTCCACATGGCAGTGACAATCGGACCGAAGGACCAGGCACCAGGGCGCACGCTGCAAGACGTGCCGTCAGGCGCGCCGAATGAAGAGGCGCGCGCGGACGCGAAGAAGGAATTCGAAAAAGAAGAAGCGAAGCGCAAGGAGCGCATCGCGGGAAAAGACCAGCAGCCCGTCACGTTGAGCGGCAAGGGCGCTGCGCTCGCGGCCGAACGCGCCAAAGACGTGCTCGCGACGGGCACTCCGGCGGCGCTGCTCGAAGCGTTGATCGCGACCGTCGTCACGAAAGCGCCAGACGAGCCCCCGCGCGCGAGCGATGCGCTGGCAACGTTTGAAGTGGTCAAAGGGCACATGGGCAAGCCGAACGATCTGCCCGTGCCGGAGGCATTCGCGCACGATGAGCTGCTCGCGCTCGCGGCCCCGCCCGCCGGCTTCAGCGCGCAAGCGACGGCGTTCGCCGAGATCGCCGCCAAGCTGCGCGACGGCCAAGCGCCGCCAAAGGAGCTCGCCGGCTTCTTCGAGGACGTCTCCACGACCACGCGCACGCAGGATCTGTCGGACGCGAGCGCGCGGACGAAGCAGCTCGTGAACCTCGTGAAGCGCTGGCAGGCGGTGTCCGAGAAGATGCTCGCGCTGCAAGTCGCCCCACCCGCTCCGCCCACGGCGCCCGCCGCGATCGCGCAGGTCTTGGAGAAGAATTGGCCGCAGCTCGCCGCCATCGGCAAGCAGCTCGCGAGCGCCGAGGCCAACCCAAAGTCGAGCGACATCGAGATCCCGGCGCCGGCGATCGTCGCGATGGAGAAGGTGGCCGAAGAAGTCATGGGCGCGTTCGGCGAGCTCGTCGGCGAGCTGCAAAAGATCGCGGCGTCGCCGGAGACGCACGCCGCGTTCTCGGCGGAGCTCGCTCGCGCCGAGAGCGGTGAGCAAGCGGAGAGCATGCGCTTCAGCGCTACGATGGAGAGTTGGTTACCGGTGCGCGTTGCTCCGCAGCTCGCGAAGCCGGCCAAACGCAAGACGCTGGATCTCAGCAACCTGAACCTCGGCCTGATGAAGTCGTTCTGGGAGCGTATGCCGAAGACACCTGCGCCGGGTGAGGTGAAGACCTTCGAGTTCGGCGGCGGCTTCAACTTGGCGACCGCGGATCTCGAGTCGGCGATCTACTACATCATGATGCAGAGCGCCGAGACCGAGAACGCGATCATGCGCGACAAGCTGAAAGACATGCAGGAGACGATGAAGAAGCGCCAGGCGATGCGCGAGAAGATCACGCACATGAAGGCCGAGCGTCTCGAGGCCGAAAAGGACATGAGGGAAGAGTACGACTACCTCGTCAAGCAAGGCGCGATCGACGAGTCGTACACTTTCGACATGTACAAGGCGTGGCGGCAGATCACGTATACGCCCGACGGCGACGCTGCGCTCGAGCAGCCGATGCCGCCGCTGCCGGACGAGGCAGTGTACGGCCTCGACGGGCCGATGGGCGACTTCGCGCCAGTCGGACACCCGAGCTATCCGGCGGACTCGGAGATGGTGAAGGACGTGGCGGAGCGCTACGGGCTGAGCCTCACCGATGCCGCCTGGATGATCTCGTTCTTCAACTATCTGAAATCACCCGCGTGCGAGACGATGGGCTACCGGCTCGGGCCAGAGACGACCATCGACTATTTCCTCACGCAACGGGCCGGCATGACGGAGGGCAACGCAGACCACAACAAGCTCTGCGTGAACGAGCAACAGGCGTGGATTCTCGGTAACTGTCCGACGTTCGCTGCCGGAGCGCCGCCGACATCGGCAACGGCAGGTGTCACCGCCGAGCAATACAACGCGATTTCCCAGCAGTCGACGAACACGCTCTGCGACAAGCTCATCGAGGCGCTGTCGCAGGAGCCGCTCGCGAGCAACCCGGACGTCATCGCGTTCATCGAGCAAGTCAAGGCCAGCACCGGCAAGTCGAACCTCAAGGACGCGATCAAGGCCGGGCTGAAGGCGATGCAGTCCCACAACAACCCGAACCTCACGCTCCTCGATTGCATGGCGAAGCTCGCGAACGCCGTGCAGACCGCGCTGCCCGCCGCGGGCATAGCGTTCAGCGCGCTCATGGTGCTCGAAACGCGCTACGGCATCGACGACAGCGCCATCGAGCATGGGCAGACGACCGTGCCGGCAGAATTCGTCGCGGCGATCGGCGGCGATCCGAGCTCGCTCAACGGATGGGGCGCGCAGCCATGCACGACAGACTTCTACAACGACAACAAGCCCGACAGCGAAGACGATTACTGGCGCATCGGCCAGATGATCTACGACATGCTCGCGACGCAGGAGCCGTTCAAGTCGAACGGCCAACTCCAGACGATGATTCAAAACATCGCCGGCTTCATGGGCGAGAACGGGTCGGGCGGTGGCGTGATGACCCAGTTCATCGCGTTTCTCGGCGGTGACGACACGGCGTTCAACAACGACGACAACATGCAGATGATGGTCGACCTCGTGAACTTGGTGAACGGGATCGCGCCGGGCAGCAAAGCGATGGGCCTCTTGATGGGCCTGCAAGCACACAGCGATCCAGAGAACAGCAAGGAGGAGTGGGAAGGGCAGGCGATTTTCTACAGCAGCTTCGTCCTGCAAATCGCCGAAGCGGAGAAGGAAGAGAAGCCGGACCCGCCGGAGATCCCGCCGGACGCTACGCCGGAAGAAGGCGCAGCCCCCACCGTCAACGAGATGTGGGAGGCCGAGCGCGAGCAGCAAGCCGAGCACGAGAGGCTGCAAGAAGAAGAGCGCCAGGACGCCGAGGAAGCGCAGAGGCTCGCGCAAGGCCTGAGCGGTGAAGGCCTGGAGGACGTGACCGGGGCGCGGACCGGCGGCTTCGCCGACTTCGGCGTCGAGATCGAGCGCGCGGAGAACGAGCGCGATTCGCTCGGTGAGCTCTCGGAGCAGCAGCAGATGCACATGCAGATCATCATCGACCGCCGGCAAAAACTGCTCGAGACGATCTCGAACATCATGAAGAAGATGTCGCAGACGAAGGAAGCGATCTCGGGGAACACCAAATGATGAAGAAAAGCGACGCCCAAGCGTTGACCAAGCTCGCCGCGCACTTGCTGGCCGAAAAAGATCCCGCGGCGGCCGAAGGCGCGGCAGAAGCGGCGGCGACGTTGGATCCTCGAAGCTTCGACGCGTGGTTCGTGCTGGCCGTCGCCCGCGCGCGGCAGGAAGACCGCGCCGGCGCCGTGTTCGCGTACTTGCAAGCGCTCGAGATCGTGCCCGGGCACATCGGCTGCTGGACCGACCTCGGCGAGCTCTACATTGCGCTCCTCGACTACAAACGGGCGGCGGCAGCGCTGCGCCAGGCGATGATGCTCGATCCGCATGCGCTGAACCCTGCCGGCCGCCGCGCGCGCGCCGTCGCCGGAAAGACGATGACGCGCTTGAAGAAGCAGGCCGCCACGTGAGCGACGACACCGTGAAGCGCTTCGTCGCCCTCGCCGCGAAGCTGGTCAAAGAGGACGAGCTCGTCGCTGCCGAAGGCGCCGCCGAAGCCGCGCTCGCGATCGCGCCGGCGGCGCACGACGCGTGGGTGGTCCTCGGCACCGTGCACGCGCGCAAGAAGCGCCACGAGCGCGCGGTCGTATGCTTCGAGCAGGCGATCGCGCTCGACCCGACCGACGTCGCGAGCCACGTCGATCTCGGCGAGCTGCTCTTGGAGCTCGGCGCCTACGCGCGGGCGTCGGCAGCGCTCGATCGCGCGATGACCTTGGATCCGAAGGCCGCGCACCCGAGCGGCCGCCGCGCGCGCGCGATCGTGGCGAAGACGCTGTCGAAGCTCCGAGCGCTGTAGCCTCTGATCCCTGGCCCAACAACTTGGCCATGGTCATGAACCAAAACCCTGGCCGCCCTCGCGAGCCTGAGCTTGGCCCTGGACTTGGACTCCTCCCGGTGCGCGGCCAGGGCCACGGCCAGGCTCAGGCTCGCGAGCGGGGCCAGGTCTTTGGTGATGCGGTCAGGGTCAGGTTTTCAGGTCAGGGTCAGGAGTGGGCTCAGCCGACAGCTACTTCCTCGTCGACCGCTGGCGCTCGAGGAACTTCGCCGTCGTCAATCGCCTTCGTGCGCGGAGCTTCGAGCGCTTCGAAGCTCGAAGCTTCGCCCGCCGCAGCCTTCTTCGGATAGATCTTCAGCGCGTTCGTCAGCGCCAGCGCGGGACCGGATCCCGCGATGTCGCGATCCTTCGCGTACTGATCGAAGCTCACGGCCGTGGCGTCGACGAAGAGCGTATTCAACGGATCGAGCGCGGTCCGCGCCTGGTACTCCGCTCGGATCTCCGCTTCGACGCGCGTGCGCGCCGCTTTCGTGTCGGCGATGAGAGCCCGCAGCTCGCGCTTCTTCGTCGCGGCGTCCTTCATCGCGTCGAGCACGTCTTTCAGATCGCGCTCGTGATCCTTGGCGCAAGCGAGCATGACGATCTGCGCCAACGCGACGACGTCCGTGTGCGCGTCGAGCACCGCGCTCAGCGGCCGCCACGCGGTTTGCAGCTCAGCGCGGCCGCGCTCGTCGCTTTCCTTGCCCGCGAGCACGTGCCGCGCCTTGTCGGTGAACACCTCGAGCTGCGCGCGCGCCTCGCCTTGCACCGTTGCGTGCTGCACCGCGCTCGCGTCGAGCTGCGTCGCCAGCGCCCGGTCCATCCCTTGCATCATCTCTGCATGCTCCGCCGCGACCGCGATCTCGCCGGCGACCATTCGGTGATGCAGCACGACGATGGCGCCGAGAACCGGCGCCGGCACGAGGCGCGGCGCGATCGGAAACGGCGCCGCGACGTCTTGCGCCATCGGCCGTGCCTTGACCTGCGCGCTCATCGTCTTGGCGAAGGCTTCGAGCTTCGCGATCACGTCCTTCGACGCGCCAAGATCACGCGGTCCCGACGCGGCCACCGGCGGCGCGTCGACGGCTCGGGCTTTGGCGAGGCTCTCGGCGATGGCCACCTGCGCGTCGAGGAGCTTCTCGTCGGTGCCGAGCGCCTTGACCGCCTTTTCACCGGACAGCGGCGCGGCTTTCTCGGCCTTTTGCGGCGGCCCAGAAGCCCCAGATACAGTGCGAACCATGCGCGAACCCTCCCCCTGCCGGCCATGCGCGCCACAGGACGAGGGATTCTTCACTTCTACCGCTACCCTAGGTTGACTCGTTTCGGAGTGTCCGGTTTTGGGACACTACTTCTCGACGCTGACCTTCGCCTCGCCGAAGAGCACGCCTTCGAGCCGCGCCTCGACGCGCACCTCGCCCTCGTTCGGCACCTCGGCGAGCGGCAAGGGATCCCACGCCCAGTGGTTGCCCTCCGACTTGCTGATCGGAAAGCCGAAGCGGCGGAGCAGCGTCTTATCGGCGTCGTACCAGCGAAACTCCACGTTCAAGTCGGTGCCGCGTAGGTCGTCCCAGTCGATGCGCGCGTAGATCGTCTCGTCGGCGCCGCGCTTGAACTTCGTGACCAACGGCGCGCGATACATCTCTTTTTGCAGCACCTTCGCGGTCGTCACTACGGCTGTGCCGAGCGCGATCGGCAGCGGCTCCTCGTTGATCAGCTGCTCGTCCGCGTAGATCTGCACCTCGTAGTCGCCGGGCGGCGTGTCCCACGGCAGGCGCACGGCGAAGTTCACCCACTTGTTCTTCGCCACGCTCAAGAGCTCCACGTAGTCGCGATAGACGCGCTTGCCGTCCGCCTTGCCGACGATGTCGCAGCGCATCCGATGCAAGTGCTCGACGCCGTACATGTTGACGAAGACGTTGAAGTCGCGGCGCGAGGCCAAGCGGATCACCTTCAACACGTCCACAGGATCACCGTCTTTGACGCCGCTCGTGATCGTCACCTTGCTCTCGCCGTTGAAGCGGATCGGCGGCTCACTGCGCCCCACGAGGTACGCGACGGCCCACATGCCGATGGCGACGACGAGCGCGAGGCCGAGCCACGCCCGCCGCCGCTTCTTCTCCTGCTGCCGCTGCTTCGCCGCGCGATCGATGTCCTGCGCCGTGAGCCCGATGTCGGCGGCGCTCTCCTTCAAGTCGGCGAGCGTCACCTTCTCGGTCTTCTTCTTCATCGCCGCCGCGAGCGCGAGGATCTTGCGGATCTCCGCCTCGTCGAGCCCGTCGTCCGCGCTCATGCCCCCTCCACGAGATCGACCATCTGGCGCACCATCGCCGCCGTCGCGCCCCAGATCGTGTGCGGCGCGCCGTCGTAGAACCACACGCGATAGAGCTGCCCCTCGCGCGTGATGTCCATGCCACGCCAGCCGCCGTCGAAGAAGCGGGAGAACGGAAACCAGAACCAGTCGGCGACCTCTTTCGGGTTCGGCTGCAACGCCGGCATGCGCTCGAGCACACCGACCACCGGCGTCACGGTGTAGCCCGTGCCGGTGACGACGTCGTCAAGCTGGCCAACGATGCGGACGTCTGCCGGAATCACGCCGAGCTCTTCGTTCGCCTCACGCAGCGCCGCCGCATGCTCGGACACATCGGACACCTCGATGCCGCCCCCGGGGAAGCTCACTTGCCCGGGATGCGCGCGCGAGTCGTCCGGCCGCTTCATGAACAAGAGCTGCAAGCCGTCAGGCCCGGGATGGAATGGGACGAGCACGGCGGCGCGCTTGCCGACGTCATAGCGTTTTGGAGCATTGGACGAGAGCGCTCGCCTCAGCGCCTCGAGGTGGGCCGGCGCAGTCACGCCACGCGGATGCGGGCCACTTTGCTGCCGGCTTCAGAACGGAGGCGCTCGGCGAGGTCGGTCTTCTCCCACGTGAACTCCTTCTCCGGCCGGCCGAAGTGACCGTACGCGGCCGTCTTCTCGTAGATCGGACGGAGGAGATCCAAGTGCTCGATGAGCGCGCGCGGCTTCAGCGGGAAGTTCGCGCGCACGAGCTGCGCGAGGCGATCTTCGTCGATGACGCCCGTGCCGAAGGTGTTGACGAGGACGCTCATCGGCTCGGCGACGCCGATCGCGTAGGCGACCTGCACTTCGCAGCGCTCGGCGAGGCCCGCGGCGACGACGTTCTTGGCGATGTAACGGCACATGTACGCGGCCGAGCGATCGACCTTCGACGGGTCCTTGCCGGAGAAGGCGCCGCCGCCGTGACGGCCCATGCCGCCGTAGGTGTCGACGATGATCTTGCGGCCCGTGAGACCGCAGTCGCCCATCGGGCCACCGACGACGAAGCGGCCGGTCGGGTTCACGAAGATGCGCGTCTTCTTGTCGATGAGCTTCTTCGGAATGACCTTCTCGATGACTTCGCCGATGATCGCGTCGCGGATCTGCTTCGGCTTGGCGTCCGGCGAGTGCTGCGAGCTGACGACGATGGCGTCGGCGCGCACGACGTCGTGGCCGTTGTACTCGAACGAGACCTGCGTCTTGCCGTCTGGGCGGAGGAAGTCGAGGGTGCCCTTCTTGCGCACGTCGGTCAGGCGCTTGGCCAATTTGTGCGCGTAGTAGATCGGCGCGGGCATGAGATCGGTCGTCTCGTTGCAGGCAAAGCCGAACATGAGGCCCTGATCGCCGGCGCCTTGCTCGTGCTTGTTCGACTCGTCGACGCCCATCGCGATGTCCGGCGATTGGCGCTCGACCGCGGTGAGCACCGCGCAGGTGTGGGCGTCGAAGCCCATCTCGCTCGAGACGTAGCCGATCTTCTCGACGGTCTTGCGGGCGATGACCGGGTAGTCGATCTGCGCGGTGGTGGTGATTTCGCCGGCGATGACGCACAGGCCGGTCTTGAACAGGGTCTCACACGCGACGCGGGCGCGCGGGTCGTGGGTCAGAATGGCATCGAGGACGGCGTCCGACACTTGGTCGGCCATTTTGTCCGGATGGCCTTCGGTGACGGACTCGGAGGTGAAGAAGTAGTTCTGCTTGCTCATGCTGGAAGCTCCTCAAGGTGTCGCGACAAAACAGGGCGCCGGCATAGAAGTTTCGTTTGCTCGTGTCTAGGGCCGGAGGGGGCCCTCGGTCACCGCATTGCACGAAAGCGCTAACCGCAGGTGTTGACGGTGCAATGGAGCCCGGCGCAGCAGTCGCCGGAGATGCTGCACGCGCTGCCGGCCTTTCGGCACACGGCGCCCTCGGCGCAGATCTTGGCGGCCGAGTCCTTCATCGAGCTGACGCTGCAAAAGCACTCGTAGAGCTTGGTGCCAGCCATGTCCTCGAGGCGGACATAGCCGTCGGGCCGTTCGCAGATGTTCACCGCCCCGCTCATGATCGGATTCGGCGTGAGGCTCTTGCACTCGTGCTTCGTGCACGTGAGCGGGCCCTTGCCGCAGGATGCGGCGGGGATTGCAGCCGTCGCAAGAAACAGCAGCGTCAACGTTTTCATCGCGCATCCCTCAGCTGCGGTGGATGAGAAGGTCAAGGAAGTGAGGGCATCCTTGCCGTGCGCCACCTTCACCGGCTCAGGGGCAAGCGGCACAGTCCTCTAGCGCGCCGTCTGCGCGCAGGCTTCGGCGTACGCCTTCTTCCACGATTCCGGTGCACATTTCGGCATCGGCGCGGTCCGCATCGCCTTCTCCAAGACGGTCGCCGGATCACGCCGAACGAGGGTGAGATCGGCATCGAGCTGCGATAACGAGACAAAACCGTCGATCCACGTGAGTGTGACCCGGCCTTGGTCGCAGGCGAGCAGTATCGCGCCGGCGGTGTGCTGCCTTTGGACGCAAAACTCCACGAAGGCTGGCTCGACCGGCTCGGCAAAGATCCAAGTGCGCAGGGAGGTTGAAGTGCACACCTTCGCCGCGATCTGCGGCAGATTTTCCGCGAGCGCAGAGGAAGTGCCGCCGACGAGCACGCCTTGCTTGTACGCGCGCTCCGAAAACGCGCGTACGACCTCGCAGAGAGCGACCACCGCCAGCTGTGCATCGCGAAGGTCCGCGAGCTCGAAATGTCGTACGCCGTTCATACTCGCCCCCGCTAACCGCCGACGCCGACGCGGAAAAGCAGGCCGGGGCCCTTGCCGCAGGATAGGAGAAGCGCCGTTGCGCTGAGCAGCATCGCCAGTCCGTACTTGAACATCGTCTTTCCCCCGGTTGCGTTCCTCAACACGCGGGGCGCGAGGGGGTCAACAAACCTCGGTCGACTACAAGCGTTTAGGCCGGACCTACGGCCACGTTCCGCTGTTTCTGGCCAGCGCCACCCTCGACGGGGTACACTGGCACGATGCGCCGAGCGGATATCGCTGCTTTCGTCCATCGCGACTGGTCGGCCGTCGGGCGGGCCAAAGACGACTACTGGCGCGAGCACAAAAAACGCTACGGCGCTCTCGGCAGCATCACGGCCGCCTTCGAACTCTACCTGAGCTACCGCGCGGTCAGACCTGACGGCGGCGCTGATCGAAAAGCAGATCTACTGAACCACGCTCGCCTGGCGGAGATCTTCAGTCGTGTCGGCCGATCCAGCGCCAGTTGAGCTACTGAAGGGCGCCGCCAAAGCGCTGTCTGAGCTCGGCGTAGGCTGGTACGTTTTTGGCGCGCAGGCCGCGATTGTTTACGGCGTTCCGAGAATGACCGGCGATGTGGACATCACCGTCGCCCTCGCTTCCACCCCTGTTTCAGCGTTGGTCGCTACGATGCAGCGTCATGGTTTTTCCCTCCGCGTAGCGAACGTCGACGACTTCGTAAGACGAACGAGAGTGCTCCCCTTCGTTCACACCGCGACCACGCTGCCGCTCGATGCCGTGCTCGCCGGACCCGGACCAGAGGAACAGTTCTTGGCGCGGGCGCGGTCGATCTCGCTCGGCGGCGTCGCTGTGCCAATGATCAGCCCCGAGGACTTGATCGTCACAAAGGTGCTCGCCGCTCGCCCGAAGGACATCGAGGATGTTCGCGGCGTTCTGGCGGTTCAGGTGCGCCTCGATGTTCTCTATATCAGCCGTACGCTCGCGATGTTGGAAGAGGCGCTCGGTCAAAGCGATCTGACTCCGCTGTTCGACGACCTCGTACGAGTCGCGAAGGGGGCAAAGCCGGCTCGCAGGGTCGCGAAACGACCGAGGGCGAAGAAGTAGGTCACCTGGCGAGCAAACTTGCGCAGACCGTCGGGTGCGCGAAGCTCTCGCCCCGGGGGGGGACAGCCTGGTCGACTACAAAGATCCTACGTGGCTCGCCGAGGAGCGGCAATGGTGCGAGCGGGCGAAGCGCGGCGACCAACGCGCGTTCGCGCAAATCTACCGCGCCTTCGCCAAGCCGCTCTACGGCTCGCTCGTGGCGAAGACGAAGAACCCCGCCGTGGCCGAAGAGTGCCGTCTGCGCAAGTCGAAACTTTGCCCATGGACGACGTAACACGAGCGCTGCGCCACATGGTGCGTGTCCGACGAGCGCCCGCCGCGCCACCGCCGATAGACATGGCGATTCCGCTTCGCCTCATCTTCGACGAACCCGTGCGCGGTCCGATATCACTCGGCTACGCGTCGCACTTTGGGCTCGGGCGGTTCTCGGCCCATATCTAATCTTTGCTTCAGTTTCGAGCAATGCATGTTTGGGGGTACGCGTCGCCTGTCGACGTTGCGCGCGCTTCGGACGACAATCCCTGCATGCGTCCATCAACCCAGCTGCGCAGCATCGGCGACCTCAAAGCGAACGCCCGTCAGATCGTCAATGATGTATCGAAGAGCGGCGAGCCATTGGTGATCACCGACGCCGGTAGAGCGAAGGCCGTGCTGATCGACATCGAAAGCCACGAGCGCGCGCAACAGACGATGGCGCTGCTGAAGATTCTGGCGTTGGGGCAGCAACAAGTCTCCGAAGGAAAGGTTCGACCGGCGAGGAAGACTGTGGCCGAGCTCCGCAAACGCATCGGCGCAAAGTGAAGCAGTACAAGGTCGTCTTGACCGACGACGCTCACGCCGACTTGCAAAACGCGCGGCGTCAGAGCGCGACGAAGTTGGTCAAACGGCAAGGGTACGTTCTTCGCGCCCTCTACTACTTCACCCATCGGCCGAAGCTCTGAAGGAGCACGCGGCCGGCGTACGACGAGATGTCGACGAGGCGCGGGGGTCCGAAGGCGCCGTGCTCGCGGAAGCGCAGCGTGATCGGGGCGCCGCTGGCCGCCGCGAGGAGGGCGTTCACCGCCGGGCGCTCGGTCTTCGAGACGCCGGCACCGTCGCCGATGGCGGCCACGATCGAGGCCACGTTCTTGCGACTGATGCGCAGCGTGCCGGCGCTCCCCTCCTCCGCCGCGGCTTCGTGCAGCGTGCGGCAGAGCGTACGGTCGATGCGGTAGGTGGTTCGGTCGATGCGAACTGGGCTTGTTGCCATGGGTGGCTCCTCTGCGCGGTTATCGGGATCCGGCGCGGCGGCAACGCGCAGCGACAAGCCCGGGCGACAACTTCGTCAAGCCAAGGCGCTCACTTCTTGTGCACGCACTGAAGGCCTTCGTTCCAAACGGTCGGATCGGGATCGTCGTGAGCGTTTGAGTAGCCGAGCGCGCCCGCGGAGCAGGCCTCGTCACAGTTCGGCGCGTTGGCGCAGATCTGGCCAGCGGCGAGCACACACTCGAGCTCGGTGAAGACGCGGTTGCCGGGGCCGCACTGGCACATCCAATCCGCGTAGCTCTGGCACGCGGGCGACAGATCCGCCGGCGCGAACGCGAGCTCGGTCTCGAGCGCGAACGACTTCGCGCCGCGGCCTAACGCGAGTACCGTCACGTCCGAGTACGTGCTCCAAAGATCGCTGAGCACGACCGGTCCGCCGGCAAGGCTCGTCGCCAGCGCCGCCTCGACGCCGTGGCCGCCGGTCTCGCCGATCGCCGCCAAGGTCACGTCATGCGCCGGCACGCTCTTGCTGGTGATCTTCCCGCCGAGCGGCGCCTTCGCGACGCCCGCGGGAACGCCGCCGCCTTTATCCATGTCCACGGTGATCGCGTAGCCGCAGAGCGGGCAGGCGTTCGCCACGCTCACCTTGCACTCGGCGCGGTCGCCGACGGTCTTGCAGTCGGCGGAGACGACGTCGTGCGTCGCCGCGACCAACGTGGGGTCGAGCGTCATCGCGGTCGCGGCGTCGGTGGGCCAGATGCGGCCGTCGGCGGTGTGCATGTACGCGCGATCGAGGGCGTAGGTGCCGTAGAACGCGTAGAAGCCGTCCGCTTGCCCGATGCCGCCCGTCGCCAGCGCCTCGTGGTAGCGGACGGCGGCGTCGTAGCCGCTCATGCCGTCGGCGAGGCCGCTGGTGAGCGCGAGGCTGTCGAGCATCTTGCGGATCATCGCCAGGCCGCCTTTGCGCAGCACGTACACCATGAAGTCTTGGTTGCGGTACGCGAGCCCCTTCGCCGTCGACGAGAACACGCCCGGCGGGTACTTGAGCCCGAGCTTCTCTTCGCTCGGTCGCGGATCGGCGCGTCCCTGATCGATGAAGTAGCCGACCGCCGTCGCCATGCCTTCGTTCCACCCGGCGTAGCTCTGGTAGCAGTACGTGACGCCGGCCTTCGTGTAGTTGAAGCACAAGCTAGGCACCTTGTAGCTGTGAAATACCGAGTGGAACATCTCGTGCGCGATCGACGACAGCACGCTGCCGAGCTTGTCGGACTTTGGCGCGGCGAGGCGGCCGGTGGCGACGTAGAGGCGGCCAAAGTGGCGCGCGGCGTCGGGCGAGGCGGTGTCGATGTTCGGATCGAAGTGGCTGCCCTCGTCGGCGACGAGGTGTACGTGCCAGCGCGTGACGCCACCCATCGCGGCGCTCTTGTAGAGGAACGGCTCTTTGAGGCCAGCGGCGCTGTAGGTCTGCGCAGCGGTGCGCGCGTGGGTGATCAGCGTCTTCACTTGGTCGATGCTGATCTTGTTACCGTCGAAGTCGACCGAGAAGTTCACCCGCGTCCAGTCGCGCGCGGGCGCCGGCTCGTCCTCGGTGGTCAGGCTCGGCAAGAGCGTGAGCGCATAGGTGGCGAGCGGCGGTAGCCCGAGCGTTTGCACGCTAAACGTCTTCGCCGTGCCGTCGTAGCTGCCGTCGAGCGGATAGAGCGCGCCGTCTGCGAGCTTCGCGACCACCTGCAGCTTGGCCGAATCCTGCCCGGCGGCGAGCGGCGCGGCGAAGCGCAAGGTGAGCGGCGCGTCGGCGTTGGCGACGGTGAGGTCGTTGGACGAGGCGGCGATCTCGACCGCGTCGCCGACGAGCACGCGGCCAGCGTCGAGCGCCGGCGCGGTGGCAGGACGAATCCCGAGGGTCACGGCGGCAGAGACGCTCCCGGCTGGCACCTGGATCGCCGCGCTCGTCGCCAGCGCCACTTCGCCGCCGCTCGTGCCGACGACGGCGTTGACGCTGAAGGCGCTGACGTCCACGCCGGAGCTCTTCGTGCCGGCGGTCTCGACGCCAACGGCAGGCGTGCTCGGGCTCGACGGTGGCGGGGGCGCAGGCAGTGGAGGAGCGCCGCAAGCGGCGAGGCTCAGGAGCGCGAGGGTTCGAGGGGAGAGGCTCATGCGCATGGCTCAATGCATGGCCGGGGCCATCCGCGTCCAGCCCGTCCTTCGGCAGAAGGGGTTACTGCCGCGAAACCCGACGTTACCGAAGCGCTACAAGGCGCCGAACGCCGCTTCGATCTCCACGATGAACGCCGCCGCCGTCGGCCGCGCCTCGGGATCCTTCGCGAGCGCATGCAGCACCGCGCGCTCGACTGCCGCCGGGATCGTCGGGTCGAAGGACGCGAGCGGCGCCGGCGCGGTCTGCAGGTGCTGCATGACGATCGAGAACAGATTGTCGTTCGACGATAGAAACGGCGGCTGCCCGACGAGCATCTCGTAGAGCATGATGCCCACGCTGTAGATGTCGGAGCGCCCGTCGTACGGCCGATCCTCCAGCCGCTCGGGCGCCATGTACGTGGGCGTGCCGACGACGTTGCCGGTCAAGGTCAGCGTGCGCAGCTCCACGCTCAACGCAGCGCTCGCCTGAACCTTCGCCACGCCGAAGTCGAGCACCTTCGGCACGATGTGCCCGCCGGCTTCCTGCAAGAAGATGTTATCCGGCTTGATGTCGCGGTGAACGATGCCGATCGCGTGCGCCGCGGCGAGCGCCTTCGCGACCGCCAAAGCCACGTCGCGGCATTCAGCGAGCGGCAGCTTGCCTCGTGCACGCAACGCTTGCTTCAACGTTTGCCCAGTCAGCAGCTCCATCACGAGGTACGCGATGTTGTCCTTCGACACGCCGAAGTCTTCGATCGCCACGATGTGCTCGTGCTTCAAGCGTTGCCCGGACTTCGCCTCGAGCTTGAAGCGCTCCAACGCCTCGGCGCTCTCGTTGCCGGCGCTCGGGCGAAACACCTTCACGGCGAGCTTGCGTCCGCTGCGCACTTCTTCGGCTTGATAGACCACGCCGAAGCCACCGTGACCGAGCTCGTTCTGCAGGCGATACTTCTCGTCGAGCAAGTTGCCCTTCAGCGCTTCCTTCAGCTGCGCGAAGATGCGATCGGCCTGCTTGTACGACTCTTCGAGCTCTTGCGTGCGTGCATGCACCAGCGTCTCGAGCTCCTCGGCGCGGCGCTTCAAGGTGCGCTCGCGCACGCGCACGCCGGAGAAGACGACCGCGCCTGCGCACGCGGCGTAGATCGCGTACGCCCACCAGGTGAGCCACGGGGGCGGCGCGATCGTGAACGCGAGCGCCGCCGGGCCCGACAAATTCCCGGCGTAGTCCTTCGCCCAGATCTTCAGCGTGTAGCCGCCCGGGCGCAACGCGCTGAGCTCGCGCGACGTCTCGTGGCTCCACGGCGTCGCTTTGGCCTCGGCCGGCACGAGCTGCGAGCGATAGAGCGTCGCGTCGGGCTTGAAGTAGCTGAGCAGCGCGTACTCGAAGCGCAGGTGATCTTCGTCGTGGTCGAGCGCGCCGAGCTCTGCACGCTCGGCCCCATTGACGAGCACCCGCTCGATGAGCAGGGGCTTCGCCACGGTGTCAGCCACGTCTTCTTTCGGATCGAGCACGCTGACGCCGGCGGTGGTGCCAGCCCAGACGCGGCCTTGCGCGTCGATGAGCGCCGCGCCGATCGTCGTCTCGTCCGCCGCGAGGCCGTCTTCGGCGGTGAACGTGCGGACGGAGCGATCATCGACGCGCGCGACGCCGCGGTTCGTGAACAGGTACACCCGCCCGTCGCGATCCGCCGCGATGCCGTTCAAGATGTTGTTCGGGATCGCCGGCGTGGACTGCGTGTCGAAGACGCGCCGCTCGCGCACCTCGCCGCTCTCTTTGTCGAAGGCCACGCGCAGCGCGCCACCGCCGTTCGTCCCGATCCACATCGCTTCGGTCGGGCCGCGCTCGGGCAGCGCCAGCAGCGCGTTGACGTTGTCGCTCGGCAGGCCGTCCTTCTCGCCGAAGTGCGTGAACCGGCCGTTGCGCCTGCGGTTCAGCGCGCTGTCCGTGGCGATCCACAGCTCGGTGCCGCCGGTCTTCTCGACGCGCTCGGCGACGGCGTAGACCATGCCGCCGCCGACGAGCCCGCGCGCGGCGTCGATATGCTCGGGCTCGCCGCCGCGCTCGAGCAAGTAATAGCCGTTACGCGTGCCGACGAAGAGCGCGCCGCTCGCGAGTCGCCCGAGCGATTGGATCGATTGAAACGGCTCGAGCGCGAGCGGCAGCGTGCGAAAACCACCTTCGGTCGACGCAAAGAGAAACCCTTTACGCGTGCCAACGAGCACCTCGCCGTCGGCATCTCTCTTCATCGAGAAGATGTGCGAGTCGCCGAGCGCGGCGTTGGCGGTGAAGAACGAGGTGCGCGTCTTGTCGGCCACGCCGAGGCCGAGCGCGGTGCCGATCCACAAGCGGCCGCGGCCGTCCTCGACGATGCCCTTCGTGTGTTGGCGCAAGAACGCCGGGCCGCTCGGGAACGCCCGCCAACCGCCGAGGTTTTGCCGGACGATGCCTTCTTGCGATCCGACCCAGAGCAGCGGCACGCCGAGCGAGGTGAAGGCGAGCGCCGAGATCGCCGAGGAGACCAGCGTGCGCTTCGAGAAGCGCCCGCGCGCATAGGTGACGAGCTCGCCGTTCTGCGTGCCAGCCCAGAGCGTGCGTTCGCCGCGCACGGTGCCTTCGGCGAGCGCATAGAACTGCACGGTGCCGAGCGCGTCCTTGCCGAAGCGCTCGACGGCGCCGTCCTTGACGCGCATCAACGAGGTCTCGCCGCCGAGCCACACGCTGCCGTCGTCGCTCGCCAAACAACTGCGCACGGCGTCGCCGAGCGGGATCGCCGCGCCGGTGGGCCGCCGGTCCGCGCTCGCGTAGCGCTGGAGCTCCTTGCCGATCGGCACGAAGATCTCGCCGCCGCTCACGCAGATGGCATCGATGGCCACGTCGACGGGTCGCGCGACCGTCACCGCATCGCCGGCCAAGACGTTGAGCGCGCTCGACGTGGCGATCCACAGCGCCCCGCGATCGTCTTCGGCGAGCGCCCGCACCTCGTTGTCGGCGAGGCCGCGGCGTTGATCGATCAGTGTCTCGCCCGCGCGCGTCTTGCGCACGAGCCCGCCGCCGAAGGTGCCGACGTACATCGCGCCGTCTTTGCCGCGCAGCACGCGCCGCACCTCGGTGCTGCGCAATTTCGTTTGCAGCTCGAGCGGCCTCCATGCGGTGCCGTTGAAGAGCGCCGCGCCGTCCTGCGTGCCGATCCACAAGCGGCCTTCGTGGTCGGTCGCGATCGCCTGAATGCTCGGATCCGGGAGGCCGTCGTTCACCGTGTAGCGGCGATGCCCGTGCGTCGCGGTGTCGAGCCATGTGGCCTCGCCGAGCGCGTCTTCGTGTTGCAGCACGAAGCGCGGCGCATCGGCGGCGAGGAGGAGGAGGACGAGGAGCACGCGCTAAGTTTCACGAGCCGCACGCCGGACGCAAATTCTACTACTGCCTCGACGCCGGCGCCGCGCGAGCGAGCTCAGCGCACGCCGCCTGCGAGGGTGAGGTCGCCGGCGCCCAAACGTTGTACGCGTTCGAGCGCGCGCAGGCGTCGGTGAGGAACGAGGTGATGCCGTTGTCGGTGAGATCGTTCGTCCAGCCCGTCGCGTAGTCGTACGGAAAGTAGCCCATCGCGAAGTCGCCGAGGATCATGTTCGACGGCGTCGACATCGACTTGTTCACCCACGCCGACCAGTACGGCGACGTCGAGGTCTTGTAGTCGGCCGTGCCGTTGTAGTTCGCGACGCCCATCATTTGCGCCGTGCACGAGTTCCAAATCGCGGAACACGAGCGCGCCTTGAACAGATCCGCGGCGCGGCTGTTCCAGAACCAGTCGACCGCCTGGAAGGTGTTGTCGAACCACACCGGGGTGCCGGTGGTCGGGTCCATCGCGCCGCCGTCGCGCGGGAGCACCCGCGAGCATGTGCCATAGGTGCCGCGGTTGACGTCATAGGTGACGTCGCCGAGCTTCCAGCCCCTGCGCCCATACACCCAATTCGGCGCCAAGCGGCAGTTTCGGAGCGTCGGGTGCATGTGGGCGAGGTTGAAGATGCCGCCATCGCGCGAATAGAAGAGCGACTCGCGCAGGTTGAAGATGTCGAGGTCGTTGAAGAGCACGTTCCCCGAGTAGGTGCGAACGTCGATCAGCAAGTTCGACCAATCGTAGTTCTCGAGCTCGTACGACGTGCGCGCCGTCCACGTGATGTTGTAGAGGCCGGTCGACGGCAGCGTCACGTAGTAGAAGGCGCCGTCTCTGACGAGACCGTAGTGGGTTTGGGTTCCGTAGGAAGCCGAGACGGTGCCCTCAGGGGTGCGATCGCCGGCCTCGATGCCCTTCGAGAT
The DNA here is from genome assembly GCA_020848545.1 of Deltaproteobacteria bacterium. Taxonomy (GTDB): domain Bacteria; phylum Myxococcota; class JADLHZ01; order JADLHZ01; family JADLHZ01; genus JADLHZ01. The sequence continues at coordinate 88,724 of JADLHZ010000013.1, forward strand.
GCGCAAGAACGCGATGCCAGTCGGCGTGCCCTTCACGTAGATGCGGATCGTCGAGCCCGCTTGTGCCACGCGGAACGCGCGAGACTTTTGGATCTGATAGCCGCAGTCTGGATCGTTCGTCTCGGTGAGCGTCCCGCCGTAGCTCGCGAGATCGAAGATGCCGTAGCCGATCATGTACGCCTTGCGATCGAAGCTCGACGGACAGCTCTTCGCCACGCTCGAGACGTAGGTGGCGGTGCCGCGGTAGTATGGAAACGCTTCGGTCGCGTTCGAGTCGGCGCGATCGAACGCCGACGACGAGCGCAGCTGGTTATGAATGACGCCGCCGTCGTCCGGCGAGCGCGCGTTGTTCGAGACGAGCATCATGATGTTGGAGAGGCGCTGCTGTTGATCCGGCTCGTAGAGGAGCTTTCCGTCCGCGAGCGCCGGGGCGTAGCCCAGGTTGCCGCGCAGCTTGATGCGCTCGTTGTCCTCGATGGCGCCGTTGTAGTTGCAGTCGTACTCCCAGTCGACCGCGTCTTTCGGGCCGAGGCCGGTGCGGAAGAGGTACTGCATGTCGATCGCGTCGTTGTCGTGGCACATGATCAAGTACCAGTTCGAGTATTTGTAGGCGTCGAAGCTCGCCTGGTTCCACGGCGTGCGAAACACGAAGTCGAAGGTGTTCGGGTCGCCCCAGATGAACGACTGCTGCAGCTCGTCGATGCCGAGGCCGTTCGACGGGCGGCCGTTCGAAGGACGGCCGTTGGTCGGGCGGCCGTTCGATGGGCGGCCGTTGACCGTCTCGGAGGCTTCGGTCGAGGTGGGAAAGCCACCGACGACAGACAATGTGAGAGCCGAGGCCAAGAGCAGAAACCGTGCTTTTTGGGGCGTGCTCATAGGCTGTGGTCATCGCAAGAGTGCGGCCAATCACAGTCGCGAGGGAAACGCTGAGGATTCCGGTGTGCGACATGCGATTGTGCCCGTGATCAAACGTTTGATTCCGGGCGCTTATCGAAAGCGGGCGATTGTTTGCGCTCGTTTTCGCGCGTTTTAGCGGCGCGAACCGCTGCCCCAGCGACCAACGAAGATGCTGCCGCCCTCGTGTTTTTCCATGATCGTATTCCCTGGCCCATAGCGCGGATTGACGAGGCCACGCGGCTCGCTCGTCCACGTCGTCTCCGAGCCGGCGACGCGGCCAGTGTCGTCAAAGGTGATCGTCAGCTCTTCGCAGTACATATTGATCTCGCTCGGCCCGGAGGGCGGCGTCGTCGAGTCGGTGTCGGTCACGTCATCGAAGCTGCCGATCGCGAGGACGAGCGTGCGAACGCGACCTGCGTCATCACGCGCGAGCCCGACCACGGTCATCGCGTGATCGACCCGCGTGTCGGGCCGCGTCACGCCGGCCGGCCGCTCGTTGTGGTTCATGAAGATCATGTCGCCGACTTGCAGCGCGCCGATGTCGATCTCGGGCTCGGCGAGGTCGCCGCCGTTGTCGCTGCCGGTGTCGACGATGTGCGCCACGCGGTAGACGCCGTCGGCGTAGACTCCTTCATAGCGCAGATCGGTGCCGAAGATCATCGACGCCGACGGGTCGAGCGCTTCGACGCCGGGGATCATCGCGTAGTTGAAGCGCGTGCTGCCTTCGATCCGATCGGTGCGCTCGAAGAAGCCGCGCGGCGTGTCCCGCGTGACCACCGTCCAGCGCCCCTCGTGAATCGCGCGGCGGCCGTCGGGCGAGCTCGGCATCGCCAGCGCGTGGTGGGTCTCTGCGTCGAAGTAGGCGCGGAACTGCGTCATGATGAAGAGGCCCACGGTCTTGCAATCGCACTCGACGCGGTGATCGCGCATGCGCGGCCAATATTCGCCGACGAAGCGCTGATAGGCGGCCTGTACCTCGGGATGGTTCCAATCGATGCGCCCGCGCGTCGGATCCGGCATCGCGATCGGCGTCAGGCCAGTGAAGTCGCTGAGCGCGGCCAACGGATCGGCGACCGGCGGCGCGGCAGCAGCGGCGGTGAGCGCCGCATCGAGCGCGAGCAGCAGCGGCTGATCGATGTCGCTGCCGTCCGGGAGCCCGCTGCGCGCCCGAAACGCGCGGATCGCAGTCTCGGTCTGCGGGCCGCTCTTGCCGTCCACGCGCGACGCGAGATCGCCGAGCCGCGAGAGCGCCCACTGCACCGCGACGAGCGGCGCGCCGCGTGGGCGAGGGCGCGGCGCCGAAAGGCCCGTCGGAAACGCGCGGGAGAGCGCGATGTCGGCGAACAGGCTCGGCTCCACCGTCGTCGCGCGGCGGCGAACGGACGCGAGCGCGCGGCCGGCGGCGGTGGGGGCCGTCGCGGTGCCGAGATCGAGCGACGTCGGGCGCGTGCGATCGCGCTCGAGGCCGTCGAGCGCGGTGAAGGCGGCGAACCACTCACTCGGGCCGCGGATGGTGCCGTCGCCGTCTTCGTCGGCCGCGACCAGGGTGCGGCTCACGCGGCGGGCGTCAGCCACGCTCAGCGCGCGCGTGCTCATCTCGCTCAGAAATTCGTCACGGCGAATGCGCGTCATGCGTGAGGTTATCGGCGGCTTCCTCTTGCCAGTCGGGGTGCGGTGAGCGACATTTGTGCTGTCAGCTTGCACCGACTCGGTATCGATGTATCTTCCGCCCCTATGCCGAACTTCATCCTCTGCCTCGACCAAGGCACGACCGGCTCGACCGCGCTCGTGCTCGATGAGTCGCTCGCGGTCCTCGGCAAGGCGAACCGCGAGTTCCAGCAGCACTTCCCGCGGCCAGGATGGGTTGAGCATCACCTCGATCAAATCTGGGCGTCGATGCAGCAGGCGATCGCCGACGTTCTGAAACACACGCGCATCGATCCGAAGCAGATCGCGTGCATCGGCATCACGAACCAACGTGAGACGATCGGCTTCTGGGAGACCAAGAGCGGCAACGCCTTCGCGCCGGCGATCGTGTGGCAGTGCCGGCGCACCGCGGACCGCTGCGATGCGCTGAAGAAGGCGGGCCACGAAGCGAAGATCTTCGAGAAGACCGGGCTCGTCGTCGACGCGTACTTTTCGGGCACGAAGGCCGAGTGGCTGCTCGACAACGTAAGCGGCCTGCGGGCGAAGGCCGAGAGCGGCGCGGCGCAGCTCGGCACGATCGATTCGTTCTTGATCCATCGCCTCACGAACGGCGCCGCGCACGTGACGGACGTGACGAACGCGTCGCGCACGATGCTCTTCAACATCGACACGCTCGCGTGGGACGACGAGCTCTGCGCGTTGCTGCACGTGCCGAAGGCGGCGCTCCCGCGCGTCGTCTCGTCAGCGGAGGTCGTCGGAAAGACCGCCGGCGTCGCCGGGCTGCCCGATGGCATTCCGATCTCGGGCATCGCCGGCGATCAGCAGTCGGCGCTCTTCGGCCAAGCGTGCTTCGAGCCGGGGATGGCCAAATGCACCTACGGCACCGGCGCGTTCATGCTGTTGAACACCGGCACCAAGCGGAAGAATTCGCACGCGAAGTTGCTGACGACGGTGGCTTGGCGCGTCGGCGACGAGACCTGCTACGCGCTCGAAGGCAGCGTGTTCATCGCCGGCGCCGTCGTCCAGTGGCTGCGCGACGGGCTCGGCTTCATCGAGACCTCGGCGCAGATCGAAGCGCTCGCGGGCAGCGTGCCGGACTCGGGCGGCGTCACGGTGGTGCCGGCGTTCGCGGGGCTCGGCGCGCCGTACTGGCGGGCGGATGCGCGCGGCATCATCACCGGCATCACGCGCGGCACGACGCGCGCGCACATCGCACGGGCCGCCGTCGAAGCCATCGCGCTGCAGAACTACGACGTGCTCGAAGCGATGCAGAAGGACGCCGGCGACTTGTCGCTGCTGCGCGTCGACGGCGGCGCCGCGGCGAACAATGCGTTGCTGCAGTACCAAGCCGACGTTTTGAACGTCCCCTTGTCGCGCCCGAAGGTGATCGAGACGACCGCGTTTGGCGCCGGCTGCCTCGCGGCGATCGGCAGCAAGCTCTTCGCCGGCACCGACAAAGTGAAGAACGTGTGGAAGGAAGATCGCCGCTTCGAGCCGAAGATGGCCGCCGCCGATCGCGACGGCCACATCAAACGCTGGCGCCACGCCGTGGAGCGCGCATGAGCCTCGAAAAGGGACCGGGGACGTTTTCGCGAAAAGGGACCGGGGACGATCTCGGCGAAAAGGGACCGGGGAGCATTTCGGCGGCGGGGCGCGAGTGGATCGTCGAGTGCTCGGGCGTGCCGGCGGAGGTCTTGCGCGACGTGGGCCGCTTGCGCCGCGTGTGCGAGCGCGTGGTCGAGGAGCTCGGCCTGCACGTCGTCGGCGCGCCGCAGTGGCACGCGTTCCCCGGCCCAGGCGGCGTCACCGGCCTGTACTTGCTCAGCGAGTCGCACCTCGCGTGCCACACCTATCCCGAGTTTTCCGCGGCCACGTTCAACCTCTACTGCTGCCGCGAGCGCTCGGATTGGCCTTGGCACGATCGCTTGCGTGAGCTGCTCCATGCGACGCGCGTCGAAGTACGCAGCGTGGCCCGCAACCTACGCCTGGACACGCACGCGTGAGCCCAGCCTCGTCGAGCTGCCCGGCCTGCGGCGCCGTCGTCGTCTTCAACGTTTCGACATCGCTCGTCACGGTCTGCAAGGCGTGCGGATCGATCGTCGGCCGCGGCGATCAGAAGCTCGAAGACCTCGGCAAGGCCGGCCGCCTCACCGAGACCGGCGCGATCTTGGAGCAGGAGCTCATCGGTAAGTACGAAGGCAAACGCTTCCAGCTCACGGGGCGCACGCAGAACAAGCACGAAGCCGGCGGCGTCTGGGACGAGTGGTACGCCCACTTCGACGATGGCCGCTGGGGTTGGCTCGCCGAGGCGCAGGGCAAGTACTACTTGACCTTCGAGGTCGAGAAGGCGCCGAAGCTGCTCGGCTTCGATCAGATCTTGCTCGGCCGGCCGATCGGCGGCTTGCCCGGCGCACCGACGTGGATCGCCGCGGAGAAAGGCGTCGCCAAAGCGATCGCCGCCGAAGGTGAGCTGCCGTTTCGTTTGGAGCCGAACACGAGCTTTCGGTTCACCGACCTCTCCGGCAAAGGCGGCGCGTTCGCGACGATCGACTACGGCGAGTCACCGCCGAAGCTCTACGTCGGTCGCGAGGTCACGCTCGCCGACATCGGTATCACGCCGAAGAAATCGCAGGAGTCGAAGCGCAGCGTCGAAGCGATCCAAGTCAGCTGTCCGAACTGCGGCGCCGCGTTGAAATTGCGGGCGCCCGACAAGAGTGAGCGCGTCGCGTGCCCAGCGTGCAGCTCGCTGCTCGACTGCAAGCAAGGCGCGCTGTCGTTTCTGCAGTCGTTGAAGCAGCCGGCGATGAAGCTCGCGATCCCGCTGGGCGCCAAGGGCACGCTCGACGGCATCGAGTGGCACGCGATCGGCTTCATTCGCCGCAGCGTCACCTACGAAGGCACGAAGTATCCCTGGGATGAGTATCTCCTGTTCAACCCGGCGCACGGCTTTCGCTGGCTCGTGCAGTCGGACGGACACTGGAGCTTCGGCGGCCCGGTGCCGATCGGCGAGGTCGAGACCGGCGCGCATGGAAAATCCGCGCGCTATGGCGGCGCGTCGTACCGCTTGTTCCAAGACGGCAAGCCGCGCGTCGACGGCGTCTACGGCGAAGTCTATTGGCAAGTGAATGTGGGCGACACGTCGGCATCGAAGGACTTCATTCATCCGCCGCACATGCTCTCGTTGGAAGAGTCGCAGTACGACAAAGGCGCCGAGATCAACTGGACGCGCCTCGTGTACAAGCCGAAGGGCGAGATCGCGACGGCGTTCGGGCTGAAGCCTGCGGAGCTACCGGCCCAAGGCGGCGTCGCGCCGAACCAAGTGTTTCCGCACAAGCCGATCTTCAAGCTGTGGCGGCGCTTCTCGGCGGCGCTCACCGTGCTCTGGCTCGTCATCACCATCGGCTCGGCGGATCGCGAGCTATTCAAGCAGGAGCTGCGCCTCGATCCGGTCGCGTCGAACGAGCAGACCGCGGTGTACTTCAGCGAGCCGTTCGAAGCGAAGGGCGACGGCAACATCGAGGTCACGGTGTCGGCGCCTGTGCAGAACACCTGGCTCTACGTGCAAGGCGACATCATCAACGACGAGACCGGCCTCGTGCAGGAGTTCGACGCGCCGGTCGAGTACTACTCGGGCGTCGACGACGGCGAGTCGTGGAGCGAGGGCTCGCGCGAGAAGTCGATGACCTTCGCGCGGGTGCCGCCCGGCAAGTACACGCTGCGGGTCGAGTCGCAGTGGGAGAAGTTCAGCGAGCCGGCCACGGTCAACGTCATGGTGCGTGAGGACGTGGCGCAGTTCGTCGACTTCTTCCTGGCGTTCTTGGCACTCACGTTCATTCCTTTCATCACGCTGATCAAGAACTACGCCTTCGACGTGAAGCGTTGGTCGACCAGCGACTACAGCCCCTATGCGAGCGAGTAATGTTTAGAATATTTTACATCGGAAACGCACTGCTCGTGCTCGTCGCCTACGCCTTCGGCGCGGTGAACGGCTGCAGCGGCACGCCCGAACGCCAAGTCATCCCCGCCGACGTGCGCCACGCCGCCGGCGGTTATCGTTCGTTCCATTTCTGGCACTCGGGCTACCAAGGAGGAAAGTGATGCTCATCGACGGTCTCATCAAACCTGCGGTCTTCACCCTGATCTTCGTGATCATCGGCCTCGTCTTCTTCGCGCTGGCGTTCAAGATCATCGAGAAGGTGACGCCGTTCTCGATCCGTAAAGAGCTCGAAGAGGACCAGAACACCGCCCTCGCGATCGTCATGGGCTCGATCATCATCGGCATCGCGATGATCGTGTCGGCAGCCATCCACGGATAGGAAAAAGGTCCCAGGGACCTATTTTCTGTCCAGAAGTTGGACACTATGAACCGGGCTCCGTTGTTGTTTCTGAACGTGTTGATCGTCGCCACCTGCGGCCTCGTCTACGAGCTGCTGGCGGGGACCTTGGCGAGCTACGTGCTCGGCGACTCGATCACGCAGTTCTCGCTGATCATCGGCATTTATTTGTCGGCGCTCGGCGTCGGCGCGTGGCTGAGCGGCATGCTCGACAAGGAGCTCGCGCGCAGGTTCATCGACGTCGAGCTGTCGGTGGCGCTGCTCGGCGGGCTGTCGGCGCCGCTCTTGTTCATGAGCTTCGCCAAGCTCTCGTACTTCACCGTCATCTTGTTCGGCGAGGTGTTCCTCGTCGGCACTTTGGTCGGGCTCGAGATCCCGCTGCTCATGCGCATCTTGAAGGACAACTTGGACTTCAAGGCGCTGATCTCGCGCGTGCTGACCTTCGACTACATCGGCGCGCTCTTTGCCTCCCTCTTGTTCCCCTTGTTCTGCGTGCCGAAGCTCGGCCTCGTCCGCACCTCGCTCGTGTTCGGCATGATGAACGCGGCGGTGGCGCTGTGGGGCACGTGGATCATGCGCCCGCTGATCAAAGGCAGCGTGCAGCCTTTGCGCATCCGCGGCGCCGTCGTCGCCACCTTGCTCATCGTGTGCTTGATCAAGGCCGACGCGCTGACGTCGATGGCCGAAGATCAGCTCTTCGTCGACGACGTCATCCACGCGAAGACGACGCCGTATCAACGCATCGTCGTGACGCGCGGCTCGGCGGGATTTCAGCTGTTCCTGAACGGCAACCTGCAGTTCGCGAGCGCGGATGAGTATCGCTACCATGAAGCGCTCGTGCACCCCGCGATGGCGGCTGCCGCGAAGGCGCCCGAGCGCGTGCTCGTCTTGGGCGGCGGCGACGGGCTCGGCCTGCGCGAGATCTTGAAGCACGACTCGGTGCGCGAAGTGACGCTCGTCGACCTCGACCCGGCGATGACCGGTCTGTCGAAAGAGTTGCCGATCCTCGCCACGCTGAACCAACACGCGTTCGACGATCCGCGCGTGCACGTGGTGAACGCCGACGCGATGATCTGGCTCGAGGATCAACCGGCGTGTCCGGCCGGATGCTACGACGCCGCGATCGTCGACTTCCCGGATCCGAACAACTTCGCGCTCGGCAAGCTGTACACGACCCGCTTCTACAAGCTGCTGAAGGCGCACCTCACGCCGGACGCTGCCGTCAGCGTGCAGACGACGTCGCCGCTGTTCGCGCGCACGTCGTACTGGTGCGTGATCGAGACGATGGAGGCAGCGGGCTTCTCGGTGCGGCCGTACCACACGACGGTGCCGTCGTTCGGCGTCTGGGGCTTCGCTCTGGCGCGCGCGCGCCCGTTCGACGCTCCAACGCAGACGCTCACAGGCCTGCGCTATCTGACGCCCGAGATCCTCGGCGGCATGTTCGTGTTCTCGGCCGACATGGCGCGCGTGCAGGCGGAGGTGAATCGGCTCGATAACCAGGTGCTCGTCCGGTACTACGAGCGAGAGTGGCGCAAATGGAACTGAGGCGACTTCTCTCTGCGGCGCGCAACTTAGGCTACTAGCGCGGTCTTTCCCTTTGTTCGGAGTTGGGTGTCGCTCGTATGGCGTTGCTCCTGCCACTTTGGGTAGCAACTCCGTGCTTCGATCGCGCTTTCGCATGCTCCGGCGGAAGTCCGGCTTGGTGCTCCGAACGCTCCTTTCGAGGCCGCCTCATGTTGCGCGCGAAGGGGCGATGTGCTCATCGCGAGCTTCGTTGCGCGCGCAACGGGACGTGGCGCACCGGGACGAGACGCGGCGTTATTCGGCCGCATCTCGCTTCGCCCACGGGATGCGGTTCATGGCGCGTTCGAGAAGAAAGCCGCGAGGCTTCGGCAAGGTGAGCGGTGGATCGGTGCCGCGCACAGCCGCGAAGGACGTGAAGCTGTCGATCGAGAGAGAGCGGGTCGTGCCTGAAGCATCGCGAATTGCGATGCGTGTTTCGTTGATCTGCCCGAAGTGATTCTTCGCGTTGTTGAACAAGTACGTCAGACAGTTCGCCATCTCGGTCGGTGTGCCGAGCACGTGCGCGTCGTAGCGCTCCGCAAACACTTGCCCGATCCATCCGTGTCTCGTGCTCCACTCGCCGTGCCGCGGGTCCAACGAACAACCCGCCTTGCGCACGCCGTCGACATTGATCAGCCGCGCGATGCTGATCGCCAGCGCTCGCACGCCCCGCGTCAGCCACTGCTTGCTGTCTGCCTCGCACAAGAGGTGCACGTGATCGCCGAGCACCGCGAAGTGGATCAAACGAAAACCGACAGCTGCTGCACCGTGCTTTGCGAACGCGCGCTTCAACAGGCCAAACTGGCGCCGCGTCCGCAACGTCGGCACGCCACGACAAAAGCGCATCGTCACGTGGACCGCCGTCTTCTCAACGAGCACCTCGCGCGCCACGTGCGGCAACCGCATGGACGACCTCGGCCTCCCCGGCCCGCGCGTCACTTTCTTCCCAGCCATGCGCTGACCAATCTGCCGATTCACAACGCGCTCGCGGCGCCCGAACGGCAACAGCGCTTGTCTCTGGACACGTTTCATAATTTCGGCGCATATATAAATCAATACTCGAGAAGTCAAGCGCGGCAAAAGAATTTTTCGGAATGCATTGGCGAGGTCTGGACCGGAGACATCGCTGACACGCCATCGGCGGGCCCGGGCGGCGTTCATTCAGAGCCACGTCGCCCACCCATCCGGTCGCGCGCGCCACAGAGCCCGTGACGAGCCAGCAAACCTCCGCGCGCGACATGAGGCGGCCACGAAAGCCACGTTCGAAGCACCAAACCCCACTCCCGCCGGAGCACGCGAAAGCGCGATCGAAGCTCGAAGTCGCAACCCAAAGTGGCAGCAGCAACACCACGCAAACACCAAGACAGCCCGCACGAAGGGAAGGACGGCGCCAGCAGCCGACCAAGCCGCGCGTCGCCACCGGAACGCGCAACGACCACCCACGCCGCAACGATCACCCAGGCCGCGCGTCGCCACCGGAATGCGCAATGACCTCCGAAGCCGCGCGACCTCCGAAGCCGCGACCACCCAAGCCGCGCGACCACCGACGCCGCCGCGCGCCCCCACCGACACCCGCGACGAGCCGCCGGAACGCCGCAGAACTGGAATCGCCCCCCCGTTCTGCTAGAACCGCACGGTCCATGGCGAAACGCAGCAGCATCGAGATCTACAAGTTCGGCGGCACCTCGGTCGGCAGCGTCGAAGCGCTGCGCCTCGCCATCTCGCACGTCCGCGCGCACGAAGGCCCGCTCGCCGTCGTCGTCTCGGCGATGAGCGGGGTCACCGACCTGCTGCTGGCCGGAGTGCAAGTAGCGACCGCAGGTGACCTCGCCAAGGCCGAGGCCCTCGCCGACGACTTCGAGGCGCGCCACGTCGACGCCGCAGAGCAGCTGCTGACGACGAAGACCCGCACCGCCGAGATGCGCGCGCTCGTCGCAGACGCCGCGAACGAGTACCGCGCGATCTGCAAGAGCCTCGCGGTGCTCAAAGAGCTGAGCCCGCGCACGCTCGACGCTGCCGTGGCCCGCGGCGAACGGATGGTCGCGCACTTGTTCACCCACGCGCTCGCCGAAAAGGGCACGAAGGCGAAGTATATCGACGCCGCCGAGATCATCCACACCGAGCCGAAGCACGGCAGCCTGTGGCCGAACGCGCTGAAGACGAAGCACGCCGCGCAGAAGCTCATCGCACCGCTCGTCACCCGCGGCACGCGCGTCGTGATGCCAGGCTTCATCGCGCGCGGCGAAGACGGTGAGGTCGTCACGCTCGGCCGCGGCGGCACCGACTTCTCTGCCGCGCTTCTCGGCTCGGCGCTGAACGCTGCGCGCGTGACCTTATATAAGGAGGTCGACGGGCTGATGACCGCCGATCCGCGCCGTGTGCCAGAAGCGCGCGTCGTCCCCGAGATGCACTACAGGGAAGCTGCCGAGCTCGCGTACTACGGCGCGAAGGTCCTGCACCCGCGCACGATGATCCCCCTCGTAGACGCCAAGATCCCGCTCTTCGTGAAGAACACCTTCAACGCGGCGTTCTCCGGCACACGCATCGCCGGCGACGTCGAGCCCGGGCGCTACCCGGTGAAGGCCCTTTCGGCGATCGTCGACCAAGCCCTCGTCTCGATCGAAGGCAAAGGCATGATGGGCGTCCCGGGCATCGCCGGGCGCACCTTCGCGGCGCTCTCGGCCGAGGGGCACTCGGTGTCGATGATCAGCCAAGCGTCGAGCGAAGCGAGCATCTGCTTCGTGGTGCCGGCGAGCGAGAGCAAAGCGTGCAAGGCGGCGCTGCAAGCGGAGTTCGCGGTCGAGCTGAAGGCGAAGCTCATCGACACCGTGCGCGTCGAGACGGGGCTCGCCCTCATCGCCGTCGTCGGCCTCGGCATGCGCGGCACGCCGGGCATCGCGGCGCGCACCTTCTCGACGCTCGCCGAGAAGAAGATCAACATCGCCGCGATCGCGCAGGGATCGAGCGAGCTGAACATCACGGTCGCGATGAGAGCCAAGGATGTGAGCGGCGCCTTGCTCGGGCTGCACAAGGAATTCCAGCTCGACAAGCTGCGCCCGCTCCCCGACGCGACCGGTCACCAAGTGAGCATGACGATCCACGGCTTCGGGCAGATCGGCCGCGCGCTGCAGCGACAGATCGCGGCGCAGGCGAACTACTTCAGCCACGACCTCGGCCTCGCGATCAAAACGATCGCGCTGACCGATCGCTCGGGCGTCGTCGTCGACGAAGAGGGCTTCTCGCCGAGCGCGATCAGTGAGCTCCTGCAAAAGAAGTCGCGCGGCGAGAAGCTGAGCCAGAAGCCGATGAAGGTGACGGAGGCGCTGCGCGGCAAAGTGTTCGCGTTGCCGCAACGAAACGCCGTGTTCGTCGATCTCACTGCCGACGAGACCGCCCCGCTCTTGAAGGAGGCGTTGGAGCAAGGCCTGCACGTCGTCGTTGCGAACAAGAAGCCGCTCGCCGTGCCGCAAGCCGAGTTCGACGCGCTGATGCAGACGGCCAAGGATCGCAGCCTCATGCTGCGCTACGAAGCGACGGTCGGCGCCGGCTTGCCGGTGCTCGACACCTTGTCGAAGCTGAAAGAGGCCGGCGACAAGGTCGAGACAGTGCTCGGCTGTCTCTCAGGCACGCTCGGCTTTTTGATGACGCAGCTCGAGCAAGGCGAAGCGTTCTCGGAAGCTGTGCGAAAAGCGCACGCGCTCGGCTACACGGAGCCGGATCCGCGCGAGGACCTCTCGGGCATGGACGTGGGAAGGAAGGCACTGATCCTGGCGCGCACCCTCGGCTATCGCTTGGACCTCAGCGACATCGCGGTGACGGCGCTGTTTCCGCCGGAGCTTTCCAAGTCCGACGCCACGGCGTTCATCGACGGCATCGAGGCGCTCGACGCTCCCTTTGCCAAGCGCACCGCCAGCGCAAAAGCGAAGGGCGAAGTGCTCCGCTACATCGCACGGATCTCGTCGCGCGGCGTGAAGGTGGCGATCGAAGCGGTGAAGGTCGAATCGCCGATGGGCCGCTTGCAGGGCACCGACAATCAGATCGTGCTGCAAACGAAGCGCTACAAGACGAACCCGCTCGTCGTCACCGGCCCGGGCGCCGGCGCCGAAGTGACGGCGGCGGGCGTCCTGAACGACATCATTGCCATCGCGAACAGCGGTGGCTCGAGCGCAAGGGGGCGCACATGAGACGCGCGCGGGTATTTGCACCGGCGACGATCGGCAACGTGGGTCCGGGCTTCGACGTGCTCGGCCTCGCGATCGACGGGCTCGGCGACACGGTCGAGGTGCGGCTCGACGTGAAAGAGAACGAGGTGATCGTCACCGGTCGCGACGCGCTGCTCGTGCCGAAGTCGATGACGAAGAACGCGGCGGCGATCGCGGCGCGCGCCTATCTCGCAAAGAAGGGATACAAGGGCGGCGTGCGCATCTACGTGCTCAAGGGTCTGCCGATGTCGGGCGGGCTCGGCGGCAGCGCAGCGAGCAGCGTCGGCGGCGCGTTGGCCGCCGCGATCGCCCTCGACGAACCGTACACCGACGACGACGTGCTGCTGGCGGCGTTGCGCGGAGAAGCCGCCGTGGCCGGCACGCACTTCGACAACTTGGCGCCGTGTCTCTACGGCGGGCTCACCTGCGTGCTACCCGCGATCGGCAAAGGCGCGCCGCGGGTCTGCCGCATCGGCGTGCATCGCGACTGGTGGGTCGCGCTCGTGTCGCCGTCGCATCAGCTCGAGACGCGGCGAGCCCGCGCCGTGTTGCCAAAGCAGATGAAGACGCAGCAGTGGGTCGAGCAAATGGCCCGTACGACGGCGCTCGCCTACGCGTTTGCGGCGGGCGACGTTTCGCTCGCGCGCCACGCGCTCGTCGATCGCTTCGCCGAGACCGCGCGCGCGAAGTTGATCCCGAGCTTCGCCAAGGTGAAGAAGGCCGCCGAGAAAGCCGGGGCCATCGGCGCGTCGATCAGCGGCGCCGGCCCGAGCGTGTTCGCGTTGTGCGAAGACATGATGACGGCGAGCAAGGCCGCGCGCGCGATGCAGGATGCGTTCGGCAAGGTGGAGAGCACCGCGCACGTCGGCCGCATCGACAAGCTGGGCGCGCGCAAGGTGCAGCATTGACGGAGTCGATGCGGTGCGTGACGTGCGGCCAAGAGTACGCCGTCACCGAGCTCCGCTACGCCTGCGACTGCGGCGGCCTGCTCGAGATCGTGCGCGATCCGCGCGAGCTCGCGCGACTGAAGACGAGCACCTTCGACGCCCGGCGCACGAGCGGTGACCCCTGGGATCAGAGCGGCGTCTGGCGTTTTCGCGAAGCCGTGATGGACGTCGGCACCGCCGCGATCGTCACGCACCCGGAGGGCGGGACGCGCTTGTATCATCGCGACGCGCTCGACGCGTACGCAGGAGTCGCCGGCGTCCGCTTCAAGCACGAAGGCGAGAACCCGACCGGCTCATTCAAAGATCGCGGCATGACCGTGGCGACCACGCAGGCGAAGCGCGTCGGCGCCACCGCTGTCGCCTGCGCATCGACGGGGAACACGTCGTCGTCGTTGGCGGCCTACGCGGCGCAGGCGAAGCTACGGGCGATCGTCTTCCTCCCTGAGGGCAAGGTCACGATCGGAAAGATGGCGCAGACGCTCGCGTACGGCGCGCTGTGCCTACAGGTGCGCGGCGACTTCGACGCGGCGATGCGGCTCGTGAGCGAAGCCGCCGACAAGCTCGGCATCTACTTGCTCAACTCGAAGAACCCGTGGCGCATAGAGGGCCAGAAGACGATCGTGTGGGAGATGCTGCAAGATCTCGGGTGGGACGCGCCGGATTGGATCAGCGTTCCGGCGGGAAACCTCGGCAACACGAGCGCGTTCGGCAAGGCTTTGAAAGAGGCGCACGAGGCCGGTTGGATCAAGACGGTGCCGCGGCTTCTCTGCGTGCAAGCGTCCGGCGCGAACCCCTTCTTCAAGAGCTTCGCCGAGCAGTGGAAGACGCGGCACAAAGTCGCCGCCGAGACCGTCGCCAGCGCGATCCGGATCGGCGACCCCGTGAGCTACGACAAGGCGCGCACGGCGATCGAGTACACGCAGGGCATCGTCACCGAAGTCACCGACGTCGAGCTCATGATGGCCAAGCGCGCGATCGACGGCGCCGGCATCGGCTGCGAGCCGGCGAGCGCGTGCTCGTTGGCCGGCGTGCGCCAACAGGTCGCCACAGGCGCGATCAAGCCGGGCGCGCGCGTGGTCTGTGTGCTCACCGGCAACGTGCTGAAGGATCCCGACGTCATCGTGAAGGGCATCGACGGCCTGCCGCCGCTCCCCGCCCCCGTTGTCATCGACCCCACGATTGAGGCAGTGCGCAAGGCTGTTGGAGGTTGAGCGTGGGAGCGCAATGGAAACAAAAGGGTCGCGAAGCAGGCGCGGCGGCCAAGGGCAAGTTGTTCACCAAGCTCGCCAAAGAGATCGCGGTCGCGGCGAAGAGCGGCGCTGATCCGGCCGGCAATCCGCGGCTGCAGCGCGCGGTCGAAGCGGCGAAGAAAGCCTCGATGCCACGCGACACGCTGGAGCGCGCGATCAAACGCGGCTCGGGCGGCGGCGACGAGTCGATGCAGTACGAGGTCGTCTACTACGAAGGCTTCACGCCGCACCGCGTGCCGGTGATCGTCGAGTGCCTGACCGAGAACAAGAACCGCACCGCCGGCAGCATGCGCGGCTTGTTCAGGAAGGGCCAGCTCGCCGCGGCCGGCGCCGTGTCGTGGGACTTTGCGCACTTGGGCTTCGTCGAGGCAACGCCGCCTGCGCCTGGCACGGACGCTGAGACCGCTGCGATCGAAGCCGGCGCGCAAGACTTCGAAGTGAACGACGACGGCAGCGTGCGCTTCTTCACCGACGCGACCGACGTCGACGTCGTCAGCAAGGCGCTCACCGCGGCGAAGTGGACGCTCACCAGCGCGAAGCTCGGCTGGCGCGCGAAGAACCCGGTCACCGTGCCAGACGCGGCACGGGCCGAGGTCGAAGCGTTCTTGGCCGAGTTGGACGACGACGACGACGTGCAAGATCTCTACGTCGCCATGAAATGACACCGGAAGAACGGCTCGCGGCGCTGCTCGACGACGCTTCGTCGCGCGGCGTGAAGATCATGGACAAGGCGGGCGTTTGGCACCAGCGCCTGGCCGATCGCTTCCTCCGCGTCGTCTGGCTCGGCCGCATGAAGACGTACATGGACGGCTACGTCACGACCTTCGGGCGCGCGATTTACGTTCCTTCCGATTTTTCCCAGTGGCCCGCGCTGCGACGCTGGCAGACCTTGCGTCACGAGCTCGTGCACGTCGAGCAGTATCGGCGCTACGGCTGGGTGCTCATGGTGATCGTCTACGGCCTGCTACCGCTGCCGATCGGCCTCGCCTACGGCCGCGCGCGGCTCGAGTGGGAAGCTTATGAAGAGACGCTGCGCGCGGTGTTCGTCTCCGAAGGCCGCGACGCCGCGCACGCGCCGAAGCTGCGCATGGAGATCGTGCGGCGCTTCACCGGCCCGGACTACTTGTGGATGTGGCCATTCCGCAGCCACGTAAACCGCTGGATCGACAGCGCCCTGTCCCACTTCTGATCGCTCCCCGGTCCCTTTTCGCCGTCGAAGGGACCGGGGAAGGTCAGCCGCCGCTGGAGACGGGCGTGAGATCGAACGCCGGCGTCGGCTTGCCGGCGAGGAGGCGATAGGTCGTCCAGGTCCGCATGATGCGCTTGACGTAGCCGCGGGTCTCGTCGAGCGGGATCTCTTCGACGAACTCGTCCATCGGCTTCGTTCCGCGCGACTCGATCCACTTCGAGACGTTGGTCGGCCCCGCATTGTACGACGCGAGGATCAACGCCGGGTGCTTCTGCCGCCGCTTCAGCATCGCGAGATGATGCGCGCCGAGCGTGATCGCGAGCCCGGGATCCATCCGGAGCTGCTCGGCGGTCGGCATCTCCTTCTTCTTCATGTCGCGCGCCGTCGCTTCGGCAGTCTCGACGAGCAACTGCGTCAGCCCGAACGCATTCGCCCACGAGCCGGCGTCGAGCTGAAACGCGCTCTCTTCGCGAATCAACGACAATAGGAAGTCGGGCTCGAGGCCTTCCTTCTTCTCCGCCGCGGCGATCTCATCGGCGAAGGGCCGCGGATAGGCGATGCGCCACGCGGCGTCGTCCGCCGAACGCGGCGCCGCCGACAAGCGCGCGCGCAGCGCCGTGCGAAAGAGCATGCTCGCCTTGTGGTGCTGCTTCGCTTCCGCCAACGCGCGGGCGACCGCAAGCAAGCCGTCGGCGGGCGCCTTCGCCTCGAGCCCGTCGAGCTCTTGCTGCGCTTCGCGAAAGAGCCCCGCCGCCGCGAGCGCGCGCGATCGTTCGAGCGCCGGATCGTCCCACTCCGCTTCCATCGTCGCCGGCTTGCTGTCGAGCACCGCGAGCTTCGGCGCCTTCGCTCCGAGGCGCAAGCGCGCGAGCATCGCGTAGTACGACATCGGCTGTAGCTCGATGACGCGCGCGAGCGCCTTCTCGACGAGCGGCGCTTTTTGCTTCAGGCGCTCGCGTGTGCGCGCGTCCCAGTAGGCGCCGCGCGTGCGCTCGTACTCGTCGGCGCCGCAGCCGCCGTCGGCGATCTTGGCGAAGCGCTCGAGCGCCGGTTGATAGCGGCCGGCCTTGTAGTGTCCGTACGCGATGCGAAACGCCGCTTCGGCGCACATGTCGCCCGGCGGATCGAGCTTGGCGACGCGCTCATACGCCGCGATGGCGTCGTCGGCGAGGCCGGCCTTTGCGAGCGCGACGGCGATGCCGAAGAGCGCGTCGTCGACCAAGGAGTCGTTGCCGTATTCGCTCGCGAAGCGCTGCAACGTCGCCTGCGCCGTCGGCAGCGGCCGCGCGATGATCTGCACTTGCCCGATCAAGTAGTGCGCGCGCTTGCGAAAGTCGCGGATCGCCTGCGCGTCGGCCGAACCAGCGACCGCCGCGAGCAGCGCCTTGCCACAGCGTTCGCCGGCGTCGAGCAACGCGCTCTCGGCCGCGGCGTACTTTCTGAGCTTCCTCTGCGCAGCGCCCTCAAAGAACGCGAGCGCGCAGAGCTGGCCTTCGCCCGGCTTCATCCCGCGCGCCGCCGCCACTGTCTTCAAGACGTCGGCGTTCATGTGCTTGTCGGTGGCGATCTGCGCGCGGCGAAGGAGATCTTGCAGCGTCGCTTCGGCGAAGACGAGCGGCGCCTTCGGGCTGTCCGGGTACTCGACGAAGAGCTCGCGCAGGACTTTGTCGGTCCACGAAGGGTTCTTCGCGGCCGCATACTCGGCGAGGAGCTCGAGCTGCAGCCGGCGCACCTCGGGCGCACCCGCGATGTTCACTTTGTCATACATCGCGTCGGCCAGCGTGGGACCGAGCAGCAACGTAAGCAGCGCGTATTCATCGCCGCCCGCGAAGGCCGCGCTCGCGGCTGGCGGCGCGTGCTTCGCCTCGTGCGTGTAGAAAGCGATGCGCGCGCGCTGCAGCTTCGCGTAGTCGCCGAGCGGCGACGGCTGCGCGGCGAGGCCGTCGAAGAGGCCGCGCGCTTCGGCGATCGCCGGGGCTTCGGGCGCTTCGAGAGCGATCAACGCCGACGCGCGCAGGTAGCGTTCGCACGTTGGCGCCTTGTCGATGAGGCCGTTCGACGCTTCGATGACGCGCGCCGGCGCGGACAAAAGGAGCCACTCGCCCCAGGTTTGGCAGCGGTCGGGGGATGCGGCCGCAAGCAGGAGGAGGATCAGCATCGAGGCACCTCATACTACCGGCCACCTGCCACGGCCACGGCCACGGCCACGATTTTGGGGCCACGTTTCAATGCACGAGGAAACCAGCTACCACCGAAATCGGCATGCAGATCCGCGCCGAAAGCGCCGAGCACTTCAACTTTCGCACGCACTTTGCGTTCTCGCGCGTGCCGCTGCTCTCGCTCGGGTGGGTGCTCGTCGCCACCTTGCTCACCGTCTGGTCGCGCAGTGATCCGGTCTTCGCCCTCGCCGACCGCTTCGTCGACTTTGGCGCCAAGTCGACGGCGGCGATGACCGAGAGCGGCGAGTGGTGGCGGCTCGTCAGCGCCAACTTTTTGCACATCGGCTGGCTGCACCTCGTCTTCAACGCCTGCATCATCCTCGGCTTCGGCGGCGTGCTCGAGAACGTCTACCGCCGCTCCGACGCCGCGCTCGTCCTCATCACCGTGGGCCTTGGCACGACCTTCGCGTCGACCTTGACCGCGAGCGAAGGGCTCTCGCTCGGCGGCTCAGGCGTGGCCATCGGGTGCTTGAGCTGCGCCACGACCTTTGCGCTGCGCCACTTCTTCCTCTTGCGCCCGCGCCACCGCCGCTTGCTCCTGCTCGTCGCTGGTCCGCTCGCGTTCTCGTACGTCGCGCTCGGCTATCGCTCGGCGGGCGTCGACAACGCGGGCCACGTGGGCGGCGCGCTCGTCGGCGTCGTCTGCGGCCTCTGGCTCGAGGCGCGCTTGCTCTCGCGCGAGCGCTTGCCGTCGATCGGTTGGATCGTCGTGCTCATCGCGGGCGTGTTCATCGCCTTCGCGTCGCTCACCCGCTTCGAGTCCTGTGGCTGGCGCACGCTGCGGCCGACCGACAGGATCAGCGTCGACGTTCCGGAGACGATGCCGCTCATCTCGAAGGGCCCGACGTACCAAGTCTTCGACAACGGCAACGGCACTTCGCTCTTGCTCGAGGTCTTCGCGCCGGGGCCCGTCGACGCCGCCGTGCAAGACTACAAGGATACGGTGTTTCTACGCTTCGCCGAGTCCGAGGACGTGCAGCACTTGCAGCAGGGCGCGCTCGAAAGGCTGCACCTCGGCAGCGTCGACGGGGTTGTGTTACCTTTGTCGTTCGAGGGCCCGCGCGGGGCGATGGTCAGTTGGCATGTTTGGGTGTCGGCCGACGACGCGCTCCTCCACGCGGTGTGGACCGGACGCCGGGTGCGACTGGCGCAAAACGAGGTGCTGTTCCGATCGTGGTTATCGCGGCTCTCATCGTCACACTGAGCACTGTTGCGGTGCCTTCAGACACCTTCGTCGTCTTCGACGGCAAGGCGCCGCTCGTGTATTCGCCGCGCCGCGCGCCGGTCGAACGGGTGCACGCTCCGGCCTCTGACCGACTCACCCGCGTCGACGCCCGTGATGCCTGGGCACTCGATCGTTGGCTCAAGGACGCCGGGCTCAGCGCGGTCAAAGCGCGCGCCGATCGGCAGCTGCTTCCGGTGATCCTCGCGCGCGGCGACCCTCGGGTCCTCGCCCGCTATGGCGCCGTCGAAGCGAGCGCGACGAACGGCGTCTACCGCGTGCGCCTGGGACCAGGGCTCGTCGATCCCGAGGCGATTGCGCGGGCGTTGAAGGCGGTCGCCAGCTGGGCCGAGCCCGACGAGTGGATCCGCTACGACCTGCGCGCCGTCACCATGGACGATCCTTTCTTTCCTTCGCTCTGGCACCTGCATCAGACCGCGAACCCGCGCGTCGGCGCCGGCGTCAACGTGCGCGCCGACGAAGCGTGGGAGATCACCCGCGGCGCCGGCGCCATCGTCGGCGTGCTCGACGACGGCTTTCACCTCGGCCACCCGGACCTCGCGCCGCAGCTGGTCACGGACGAGAGCGGCGTCGTCGCGCACGACTTCGCGGAGAACGACGCCGATCCCACCGCGCATGCCGGCGACGGCCACGGCACGAAGGTGCTCGGCGTGATCGGCGCACGCGGCAACGACGGCGCCGGCGTCGTCGGTGTGTGCCCCGAGTGCAAGATGATCGCCGCGCGCGTCTTTTCGAGCGGCGAGTTCAACGCGACGCAGTTGTATGGCCCGATGTCGGTCGCGGCCGACGGCATGCGCTTCGTCGCCGACAAGGGCGCGCGCATCATCAACAACAGCTGGGGCCCGCAGATCTCGCCAACGTCGCCGAGCTACTTCGCCATGCCGGCGTACGTGAAGGACACGATCACCGAGCTCGTCCGGCGCGGCGCGCAGCCGGGCGCGGCCGGCGTGCTGATCATTTGGGCGGCCGGAAACAACCCAGGGCAAGTGACGGGCTTCGACGGCTGGGCGAGCGATCCGCGTTGCCTCGCCGTCGGCGCGCTGAATTCGGTCGGCGGGCTGGCCGCGTACGCCAACATCGGGCCGCAGGTGCGGATCATGGCGCCGTCGTCCGACGCTGCGCGCAAGCTGCCCTTCGTCATCACCGCCGACGGCAACGACGGTTTCATTCAAACCTTCGGCGGCAGCTCGGCGGCGGCGCCGATGGTCTCCGGCGCCGCGGCGCTCGTGCTCGCGCAGCATCCCGCGTTCTCGCTGGCGCAGGTCATCGAGGTGTTGCTCGACTCGGCCAAGAAGGTGACGCCGGATCTCGCCAAGTACGGGCGCACCGGCCAGAGCTGCACGCGGGGCTTCGGCATGATCGACGCCAGGGCCGCGCTCGATCTCGCCGAAGCGCGCGCCGCCGGATACGCGAACGGCTTCACGCAAGACTTCGAGCTCTGCGACGACGGCATCGACAATGACAACAACCCGGCGACACCCGACACGGGCGGCGCCTGCACGCGCTGCATCCCAACGGCGTCGCGCGACCTCGCCGGGAACGGCCTCGACGACGACTGCGACGGCTACGTCGACAACCCGACGCCCTGCCAGCCGACCGGCAACAACCGCTGCGAGGCGTGCCAGCTATCGAGCGAGTGCCAGATCGACTTCGCCTGCGTCGATCGCGGCAGCGACGGCAAACGTTGCCTGCGCGAGTGCTCGGACGACAACCCGTGCGCTTACGCCGAAGGATGCGTCGCCGGGGTGTGCCTGCCGCTGAAGAACGACGCACCCGTCGAGTGCAGCGTCTACGTTCCGTGCACCGTCTCGAACGACGGCCTCGAGCTCTGCGACAACCTCGACAACGATTGTAACGGCACCGTCGACGACGTGGCCGCCGGCAGCCAGAGCGCGCTCTCGCAGACCGACGCCTGCGTGCGCGAGCTCGTTGGCGTCTGCGCCGAGCGTGTGTCGGTGTGCTCGAACGGCGTGTGGAGCTGCACGCCGGCGCCGGCCGATCGCCTCGAAGAGGTAGAGACGTTGTGCGACGGCGCCGACAACGACTGCGACGGCGAGACCGATGAAGGTTGCCCGAAGGATCCGCCGCCCAAGCCCAGGTGCGCTGCTGCTGGCGCCGGCGACGCGTGGCCGCTGCTCGCCTGCCTCTTTTGGGTTCTTTTGCGGCGGCGCCGCGTGCGCTAGACTCCCTCGCGATGGACGACTGGCGTAAACATTTGATCGAAGCCGATCCGGACGTCGCGCGCATCGTGCGGCAGAGCAAGCGCGTCGCTGTCCTCGGCATCAAGACGGAGTCGCAGTCGGCGCAGCCCGCGTTCTATGTGCCGCAGTACCTAGCGCGTGCCGGCATCGAGATCGTGCCGGTGCCGGTCTACTACCCGCAGATCAAGCAGATCCTCGGGAGCCCGGTGTTTCGCAAGGTGAACGACGTGCCGGGGGAGGTCGATCTCGTCGACGTGTTTAGGCGGCCGGAGGATTTGCCGCCGCACGTCGAGGACCTCATCGCCAAGAAGCCGAAGGCCGTGTGGTTTCAGCAGGGCATCCGAAACGATGCGGTCGCCGAGCAGCTCGCGAAGGCGGGGATCGACGTCGTGCAGGATCGGTGCCTCATGGTCGACCACCGCCGCTTCGCCCCGTTCTAAAACGCCGATCTTGGCGCATCTACGTCGTTGCTTCAGTCGTTCCGGTGCTCAACGTGTTCCGCTCACTCGCCGCTCGGGCTAGCCTACGGCCACGCCTCCGCTCCTCACTCCTTCGCGCCTAGTCCTTCGACCGCATGAAGATTGCTCGTAGCCGTAGGCGTTGACGTCGCCGTCGCCGTCGCCGGTTTTTTGGGAGTGCGCTACGAGGTCATCTTGACGAGCATGGAGACGATGCGATGCAGGA
>JADLHZ010000014.1 GCA_020848545.1 Deltaproteobacteria bacterium
GATCCATTGGCACCCGTCGCACCCGTCGCGCCGTTCGATCCATTCGCGCCCGTCGCACCCGTCGCGCCGTTCGATCCATTGGCACCCGTCGCACCCGTCGCGCCGTTCGATCCGTTCGCGCCCGTCGCACCCGTCGCGCCGTTCGATCCGTTCGCGCCCGTCGCACCCGTCGCGCCGTTCGCGCCCGTCGCGCCCGTCGCGCCGTTCGATCCATTGGCGCCCGTCGCGCCCGTCGCGCCGTTCGATCCATTCGCGCCCGTCGCACCCGTCGCGCCGTTCGATCCGTTCGTGCCCGCGGTGCCGGTCGCACCACTCGCACCCGTGGATCCCGTCGCGCCCTTCTGGGCCACGAGCGCCCACGCACCCGGCACCGTTCCTGGCGCCGAGCTCGATCCCGTCACGGAGATCCAGCTCGAGCCCGTCGCCACGTCGAACACAATGTCGCCAGCCGTGTACGTGTTGCCGCCGTTGAAGTTGCCGCGGAAGCGATTGTTGAAGTCGCCGGTCAACCCTGTCGCGCCGGTGGCGCCGGTCGGACCCGTCGCGCCCGCGCCTGGGCCCGGGGGTCCTTGCATGCCGGTGGCGCCCGGCGCTCCTGTGGCGCCCGAAGCACCGGTGGCTCCCGGAGCGCCGGTCGCGCCGTCGGCGCCGTCAGCACCGTTCATGCCGTCGGCTCCGTCGGCGCCCATCGCTCCGGTCGCACCCGGGTCACCCGGCGGTCCCGGCACGGGCGCGATGCCGATCTGTGCGCTGCCCTTGCCCTCGAGCTTCGAGATCGCCTGCCCGAGCGCCTGCAGCTCGGTCGGCGTGATGCACTCACCCTGGAGACAGACGCCTGTCTCGCAGTCCGACGCGCAGCCGGTCAGCGTCGCGCGGCTCGTTTTCTGAGCCCCGCAAGCGGTGAAGACCACCAAAGATAGAACCGAGACCCATCCGAGCGAGAGTTGACACTTCTGCATCGGCACTACCTCGTCGACGAAGCCTAACAGACGCCGCGCAACCCCGCCCGCGCAAATCGCAGGCCTGCGGGGAGACGGCTGTGGCACAGACGGGGGAGGCGCCGAGCGTGGCTACTTTTCGAGTATTTTCCGGTGCAACTCGCTGACGGCGTCGACCGTGCGATCGTAGATCTCGGCGTCTTTCAAGCGCTCGGCGATGACGTCGCCCTTCTGCTTCTTGTACTTTTCGTTCACGAACTTGATGTCTTTGTGCATCGCTTTGTACAGCGGCAACACGCCCTCGATGCGCGTCAGCAGCGTCGGGTTCTTCTCGATCGCCTGCTCCACGGCTTCGCGCTTCTTCAAATACGACTCGTAGTCTGCGCGGCTGGTCTCGGACTTCACCGCCTTCGATTCCTTCGCCGCTTCCTTGGCTTCCTTTGCCGCCTCCTTGGCAGCCTCTTTGGCTTCTTTCGCTGCCGCGGCCGCTGCGGCAGCTTCGGCCTTCGCGTCGACCTTGGCCGTCTTCTCGTCCTTGGCGTCTTTCCCTGCCGCCGCGTCGTTGCCACCGTTGCCCGCCGCCGCCTTCGCCGCCGCGATCGCCTTCTCCGCTTCGGCCTTCGCTTCTTCGGCCGCCTTTTTTTGATCCGCCGGCACGTCGTCGAGCGTGAGCACTTGCACGCCACCACCACCGCCGCCGCTTCGGATCAGCGCGATGCCGCCGGCGATGACGCCGTAGGTGCTGTACAAGCTCAACGCGCTCATCACGACGGCGATCACGATGAAGACGATCGGCACCCAGCTCATCACGGCGAAGAACTGGAACCAGCGAAACTGCACGTACAAGAGGGCGAGGATCGTCACGAGCGAGAGCAGCACCGGCACGATGCCGATGAATGGCACCGGGATCACCGCGAACAAGACGCCAACGCTCGTGAACGCGAGCAGCAACGACGCCGCCGTCATCACCGTGATGAAGTAGTTCGTGCGCGAGGTCTCGTCGGACTTGCCCTTCAGGATTTTGACGAGCCACCCGAGCAGCGGATGGAAGATGAAGCCCTGCACGATCGCGACGACGAACGAGACGGCGATCATGATGACGAGCGTGATGAGCCAGCTGACGATCGCGAGCTGCCCGCTGACGATCATCGCGATCAGGCCGAACACCTGGCCGAGCACGAGGCCGATCGCGAGCGGCGGGACCGCCCATGCCGCAAGCGCCATCTTCTCCATCGGCGGAAACTTCTGATCGGTGATGCTGTCTTCGACCGAGCCTTTGAAGGCGACCAAGAACTTCGGCACCGCCACCAAGTAGAACGCGATCGCTTTGGCGATCTCGGCACCGAAGGCGCCGCCCGGTGGGTTCGCGCGCGTGGTCGGCGCATCCGGTGTTTTCTTCGCGGCGGGCTTCGGCTTCTCCACCGGTCGCTCGGTCGTTGGGGCGGCGGCGTGCGCGATGGGCTCTTCGGGCGTGGTCTTCGGTCCGGAGTCTGCGGCGTCTTCTTCTGGCGGGGGCTCGGACGGCTCGCTCGCCGGCGCCGGCGGCGACACCGCGGCCGCTTCCTCTTCGCTGATCGTCGGATGCTCTGTCGTCCGCTCGGGCGTGTGCGCGGGCGCCGGCGCCGCCTTCGTGTGCGTCTCCGGCTTCATCGCGATCGCCGTCTCGGCGCTGAACACCGCGGTCTTTGCCCCCTCGCCGTCCGGATCGATGTCGATGACTTCGAATTTATAAGTGTGAAACTTGAACTGGGTGCCGCGCTCGAGCTGCGCCGGCTCCTTCACGCGCTCTTTGTCGATGAAGGTGCCGTTCGAAGACTTGAGATCCTCGAGCCACCACTTGTTGTCCTTCACCGCGATGCGTGCGTGCAACCCGGACACGCCGCTCTCCGGGATCGCTATCGCGGCCCGCGCCTTGTCGCGCCCGAGCGTCGTTCCCTTTTCGTCGATGCGAAACGTCTGGCCAGACTGCAGGTCTTTGATCTCGATGTGCATGTCTCACATTTGGGTACCATCGCGATCCGCAAGCATCAACAAAACGCTCAGGAGAGGATGTTCGTCTCCGCCAAGATCGCCGCGTACGACTCGGCCGCCTTGTTGAGCGACTCCATGATCCGCGCCTCCATCTCTTGGCGTTCTTCGATGTCGTCGCGCACGTCGTTCTCTTCGGTGCGCTTCTTCTCCATCGCGACGTAGAGCTCTTGGATCTCGGTCTCGACCTCGAGCAGCTGAGCTTGCAGCGCCTCGATCGTGCGCTGCAGCCGCGCGATGTCTTTGGCGATGACGCTGCCGGCAATGGAGACGCAGCCAGACACGAGCGCCGACACCGCGTTCAAGATCGACACGACGTTCATCACCTGCTGCGTCACCTGGATCGCCGCCGTCGCCCCCTGCGCCACGGCGGTCGCCGAGGTCGCGAGCGTGGCGCCCGAGAGCGGCAGCAGGATGATCGCCATATACAAGGAGGCGACGATATTGATGACCATCAGCGCGGTGCCGAGCCCGGACTCGTCCATGTACTTGTCGAACGCCTCGGCAGCCGCGAAGAGCTCTTTGGCCATGTCGTCGTGGCCGAGGTCTTCCAAGATCATCGCGACCGCTTCGATGATGTCGCTTATCGTCGTCACGAAGGTGACGATGGCGACGATGATCGCAGCGACGACGACGCTCATCGCGAGGCCGATGGCCACCGCCGCCGAGCACGCGAACGCCACGGCGATCGACGCCGCGAGCGCACCGCCGATGAGCGCCGCACCAGCTGCTGCCGAGCCCGCCACCGCGGCCGGCGCGCCGACACCGAAGGTGAAGACGGTCACGATGATCGCCACGATGATGACGATGATGAGCGCGATGATCGAGCCGGCGAGCTTGCCCTGCTTGCTGCTGTGCTGCGCCGCGGCCGCTTTCTCCTGCGCGTCCATCCGGCTCCACTGGTTGCCGAACACGGTGCCCAGGTGATCGTTGATCTGCCGCCCGATGTCCTTCTTCTCGGCCTTCAAGTAGCCGAGGTGCTCCATCATCTGCGCGAGATCTTTGCCGAAGTCGCCCTTCACCAAGCGGCTCGACTGGCTGACGAAGTATTCGAGGCTCGCGTCGAGCACGCCGGGCGCGATGCCGCCGACGTCTTTGCCCATGCGCTTCAGATCGATCTTGCCGCCACCGTCGAGCCCGAGCAGCGCGCGGCCGCCTTTGTACGTCGCGCCGGCCGGCGGACCACCCGGCGCCGAGCCCATGCGCATCGCGAACTGTTGCTCGGCCTGCGCAGCGGGCATGCCGGTGACCGCTTGGGTGAACTGGCCGACCAGCTGCTGCATCGGCGGCAAGTTTCCGCTGAGCCCGCGCTCGAGCAGCATTTCGAGCGCCATGCCGCGGGCGCCGTCGTTCACGCGCGCGGCCGATTCACCAAAACGCTCGACGATCTTCGCGCGCAGGGGTGAGGCGTCTGCCAACTTCTG
This sequence comes from Deltaproteobacteria bacterium, assembly GCA_020848545.1. Lineage (GTDB taxonomy): Bacteria > Myxococcota > JADLHZ01 > JADLHZ01 > JADLHZ01 > JADLHZ01. The sequence continues at coordinate 4,391 of JADLHZ010000014.1, forward strand.
AAAGATCTCGGGTAAGTTCTGCGCCAGCTTGTCGCCGAGCGCCCCGGTGAACACCCCTTGCTCGGGGTTCTGGCGCAGAAACGCGGCGCGCTCCTGCACCCACTTGACGCCGTCGCGCTCGAAGAGCCCTTTGACGACGTCGGTGACGACACCGGTGACGTTGGCTTCGTGCGCGTCGATCGCCGACGCCTCGCCGGCGCCCTCGGCCTCTGACGCCGGCAGATCGTAGGTGGTCAGATCCTTCAGCGGGCTCTCTTTGAGCTTCCCCGGTCCCTTTTCGCGGGCGACGCTGTCCTTCGTCGCCACCGGGGCCGCCGGCTTCGCCGTGGGTGCGGCCTTGGTGTCTCCGGGCAACGGCGCATCCCCGAGCGCAACGGTTGCCGTAGGCGTCGCCGTCGCCGGATTTTCCGTCTTCGGTATCACCGCATTCGGCTGAGTCTTGGGAGGCAGCGTCGTCGCCATGGTCGTACCGTACACGGCAGGAAAAAGCTTGGCGAACTAATTTTACCCGGCGGTAAACTACTTCTTGGTCACCCTAGGGCCCGCTTCGGACAGCACTTTCTTCAGCTCCGGATCGCCGCCATACAACGCATTCGCCGCCGACAGCGCCGCGTAGATCGGCTTCGCCTGCGCGCGCCGCGTCGCATCGAAGCCGACGGCGTCGCGAAAGTACGCCTTCGCCGCCTGGCGCAGCACGTCGGCCGGGAGCTGCACGACGAGCAACGCCGCGAGCGCGTCGAGCGCCGCATCGTTCTTGCCCGCCGCTTGCACGGTGATCGCGCCAGCGGCCTTCAGACGCTTCGTATCGTCGTCGGTCAGCCGCTTCCCGGAGGCGAGCAGCGCGTCGATCTCTGCGCCGATCGGCGCGAGGTCGCCGGTGAACGCAAGCGCCGAGATCACGCGCGACCAGAGCGCGTGCGCGTGCAGCGTCGCTACCTTGTCGAGCACTTGCTCCTTGTTCAGCGCCGCGATGAACGCTGCAAGCGCGTCGGGCGAGGCATCGTCGAGGCGCTTCTTCACGTCGGCGAAGCTGATGCGCTTGCCTTCGAGCACGATCGTCGGACCGGCAGCGGCCTGCGGCGGCGGCTTTTGAAACTTCGACGCGAATTTTTTGAACATCCGCTGTGTGAACGTCTGCTTGCCGGGGGTGAGCGCCATGCGGGAACGGGATACTCGGCGACGGCGACGGCGACGTCAACGGCAACGTCGACGTCCGCGTGAAGATTCGGCGCGTTGACCGCGAGTCCGAACGACAATATACGGCCACGCGGAGGCGAGCCCTTTGTCCGAGAGTTACCTTCCGATCTTCATCTTGTTCTTCGTCACTTTAGGCATCGGCGGCGCGATGCTCGGCCTGGCCTACGTGCTCGGGCCGCGCAAGCCGAGCGCGATCAAGGAGATGCCCTTCGAGTTCGGCAGCCCGAACATCGGCACCGCGCGTGAAAGATTCAGCGTCAAATACTACGTGACGGCGATCCTTTTCTTGGTCTTCGACATCGAATCAGTGTTCATCTACCCGTGGGCCGTCCTCTTCCGCGAGCTTGGATGGTTCGGGTTCGTCGAGATGCTCGTGTTCGTGGCCTTCATTCTCGTCGGGCTCGTGTACGTGCTGAGAAAGGGAGCGCTCGAATGGGAATAACCAAAGCGCACAGCGGCAGCGACGGCGAAGTCCTGGTCACCCGCAAAGACGACGTACAAAATTGGATCAAGCGGCTCTTGAACGCCAAGGGTCCGCAGACCGCGGTCAACTGGAGCCGCAAGAACTCGCTCTTCCAATACCCGTTCGTGACCGCGTGCTGCGGCATGGAGTTCATGAGCGTGAGCTGCAGCCGCTACGACATCGCGCGTTTCGGCGCCGAGTTCCCGCGCTTCTCCCCGCGGCAGGCCGACCTGCTCATCGTCGTCGGCACGGTGGTGCAGAAGCAGGCGCCGATCTTGCGCCGCGTCTACGATCAGATGGCGGAACCAAAGTGGGTCATCGCGTTCGGCGCATGCGCGTCGACCGGCGGCTTCTATCAGAACTACGCCGTCGTCGACGGCATCGACAACATCGTTCCCGTCGATGTGTACATCCCGGGCTGCCCGCCGCGCCCCGAACAAGTGCTCGACGGCCTGATGATGCTGCAAGAGAAGATCTCGCGTGAAACGGCGACGAAGCATCCGGTGATTGGTTAGTCATGGCGCAAGTCATCCTCGACAAACTGCAGAAGAAGTTCGCCCACGCGATCATCGCCACGCACAACCGCTTCGGCAACGAGACCGCGGTCGTTCACAAGGAAGACCTCGTCCCGATCTGCGAGCTCTTGAAGAACGATCCCGAGCTGCAGATGTCGATGATCATCGACGTCACCTGCGTCGACTGGTTCGAGGATCCTTCGCGCGTCGAGAAGCGGCCGGACGGCGAGCGCGCGCGCTTCGACGTCGTCTATCATTTGTATTCGCTCGAGCGCGGCCACCGCGTGCGCTTGAAGGTGCCGACCGACGGCGACCCGCCGCACGTGCCGAGCGTCTTCTCGGTGTGGAAAGGCGCCGACTGGTTCGAGCGCGAAGCGTACGACATGTACGGCGTCATCTTCGACGGCCACCCCGACTTGCGCCGCATCCTCCTGTATCCCGAGTTCATCGGGCACCCGCTGCGCAAGGACTACCCGATCGACAGGAAGCAGCCGCTCATCGAGAACCGCCTGCGCGCGGTGAACTACGGAAAGACCGGCGTCATGGGCGACGCGATGGTGTTGAACAACCCGCTCGTGCAGATCGGACGGCGGCGCGGATCAGAAGATTCTCCCGAAAAGAAGGCGCAGCATGGATAAGCCCGCTCCCGTGATCCCGACGGTTCATCCGGGTGAAGATCTCGCGCCCGACTTCGCGACGAAGGTCATGGAGATCAACCTCGGCCCGTCGCACCCGGCCATGCACGGCACGATCAAGCTGAACATGACGGTCGACGGCGAGACCATCGTCAGTATCGACCCCGATATCGGCTACTTGCATCGCGGCTTCGAGAAAGAGAGCGAGCGCGCCACCTGGACGCAGGTGATCCCGTACACCGATCGCCTCAACTATGTCTCGCCGCTGATCAACAACTTCGGCTACGTGCTCGCGGTCGAGAAGCTGCTCGGCATCAAAGCGACGCGCCGCTGCGACTACATCCGCACGATCATGAGCGAGCTGTCGCGCTTGAGCGACCACCTCACCTGCGTCGGCGCCGGCGCGATGGAGCTCGGCTCGTTCACGGGCTTCCTCTACTTGGTCGAAGCCCGCGAGATGATCTGGGAGCTCATCGAAGAAGTCACCGGCGCGCGCCTGACGATCTCGTACGCGCGCGTGGGCGGCGTGACGGCGGACTTGCCCGAGCACTTCAAAGAGCGCTGCGAGAAGGTGTTGGACAAGGCGTTCCACCTGCTCGACGACTTCCAAGCGATGGTGAAGAAGAACCGCATCTTCATCGATCGCATGGACGGCATCGGTGTGGTGCCGAAAGAAGACGCGATCGCGTGGGGCTTCACCGGCCCCTGCGGGCGCGCGAGCGGCATCCCGTACGACGTGCGCCGCGCGCATCCGTACTTTGCGTACGACGAGATCGACTTCGATGTGCCGATTGGCGAGAAGGGCGACAACTACGATCGCTACCTCGTGCGCGTCGAAGAGCTGCACCAGAGCCGCAAGATCCTCCAGCAAGCGTTCAAGCAGATCCCGGACGGCCCAGTGAACGTGCAGGACCCGCGCATCATGCTGCCGCCGAAGGAGCGCGTGTACGGCTCGATCGAAGGGCTCATCGGCCACTTCAAGATCGTGATCGACGGGATCAAAGTGCCGCGCGGCGAAGTGTATTCGTACGTCGAAGGCGGCAACGGCGAGCTCGGCTTCTACCTCGTGTCGAACGGCAGTGGCCACCCGTGGAAGTGCCGCGTGCGACCGCCGTGCTTTGCGATCATGCAGGGCCTGAAGCTGATGCTCGAGAAGTATCAAATCGCCGACATGGTGCCGACCTTCGGCAGCGTGAACATGATCGGCGGCGAGTGCGACAGATGAGGTTTTCGCCATGCCGAAGTTGAACATTGACGGCCAGGACATCGAAGTACCCGCGGGCGAGAACCTCGTCCTCGCGGCGCGGCGCATCGGCGTCGAAGTGCCGGTCTTCTGCTACCACGAGAAGCTCTCGATCGCGGCGAACTGCCGCATGTGCCTCGTCGAGATCGAGAAGATGCCGAAGCTGCAGCCCGCGTGTCAGACGGTCGCGACGGACAACATGATCGTCAAGACGTCGTCGCCGAAGGTGATCGAAGCGCGCGCCGCGGTGATGGAGTTCTTGCTCGTCAACCACCCGCTCGATTGCCCGATCTGCGACAAGGCCGGCGAGTGCATGCTGCAAGACAACTACATGGGGCACGACGGCAAGTCCTCGCGGCAGCAGGACACGAAGACGGCCAAGCCGCGGCTCGAGGTGCTCGGGCCATTGGTGAACTACAACGCCGAGCGCTGCATCATGTGCACCCGCTGCGTGCGCTTCATGGACGAGATCCCGAAGAACACGCAGCTCGGCGTCTTCGGCCGCGGCGATCGCAACGTCATCGGCGTGTTCGACGGCAAGCCGCTCGACGATCCTTACTCTTTGAACGTCGTCGAGCTCTGCCCCGTCGGCGCGCTCGGCTCGCTCGACTTCCGCTTCGAGAGCCGCGTGTGGTCGCTCGATAAGACGAACAGCGTCTGCGACGGCTGCAGCAAAGGCTGCAACACCGAGACGCACTCGAAGAAAGAGCACGTCTACCGCATGATCCCGCGGCGCAACGACAGCGTGAACGACACGTGGATGTGCGACGAGGGCCGCCTCTCGTATCACGCGCACGAAGAGCAGCGCGCCGAAGAGCCGCTGACCGACGGCAAGCGTGCGTCCGACGCGACAGCGTTGTCGGCGGCGCTCGGCGTGCTCGCGAACGCGGTGAAGGAGAAGGGCAACGGCTGGGGCGTGTTCATCTCGCCGACGCTGACGAACGAAGGCGCCTTCGCCTGGCTGAGCTACGTGAAGGCGAACATGGCGCAGGCGAAGGTGTACTTCAGCGGCCGCGCCGACGGCGTGGGCGACCAGCTGCTGCGCCGCGCCGACAAGAACCCGAACCGCGCCGGCATCAAAGCGATCGCCGAAGCGCTCGGCATCCCGGTCGGCACGTACACCGACGGCATCACCGCGAAGCCCCTGCGCGTCGTCATGCTCGGCACCGAGACGCCAGACGATCGCATCTCGTCGATCGTCAACGCCGCGCAAGCGAGCTTGGTCATCGGCGCGCACCTCACCCAGGCGTTCAAGGGCGCAAAGGTGGCGCTGCTCTCGGGCACCGTGTTCGAGAGCGACGGATCGTTCGTGAACGAAGACGGCCGCGTGCAGCGCGTGCGGCCGTGCCACGGCGTGAAGTTCGCCGGCAAGTCGTACGCCGACTGGGCGGTGATGCTCTCGCAGGGGCTAGACAAGGCCGTCGGCGCCAAGACCTTCGCGTGGGCCAACACCGAGAGCGTCTTCGCCGATCTCGCCAACGCGGTGAAGGGCTTTAGCGGCATGCGCCTCCTCGGCCTCGGGCTGCATGGCAAGGCGCTCGGCTCTGGTCGCGCGACCGAGTCGCCGTCACATCAACAAGCTTCATCTCCGGTGGGCGCGTAATGGACAACGTGATGTGCAGTCAGGCCGACAAGTTCCTCGGCATGGTCCCTTACGATTGGACGATGATCGTCATCGTCCCGGTCGCGAAGATTCTGTTCATCATCGCGGTCATCATCGGCCTGTACACACCGCTCGCGACGCTCGTCGAACGCAAGCTGTCGGCCGCGATGCAAGATCGCATCGGCCCGAATCGCGCGTACATCATCAAGGTCGGCGGCAAGCCGCTGACCATCTTCGGCCTCTTCCACACCATGGCCGATGCGCTGAAGATGTTCACCAAGGAGTGGACGACACCGAAGTCGGCGGACAAGTTCCTCTTCTACTTGGCGCCGGTCATCGGCCTCGTGCCGGCGCTCTTGACCTTCGCCGTCATCCCCTTCGGCCCACCGATCCAAGTCTGTGATCGCGTGGTGCCCCTGCAGATCGCGTCGATCAACGTGGGCGTCTTGTTCATCTTCGCCGTCGGATCGATGGGCGTGTACTCGGCGGCGCTCGCCGGCTGGGCGTCGAACAACAAGATGGCCTTGCTCGGCGCGCTGCGGGCGTCGGCGCAGTCGATCTCGTACGAGATCACCTTCGGCCTGACGCTCGTCGGCTTGATGATGGTGTTTCATACCGTGCGCTTGGACAGCATGGTCGCCCAGCAGGTGGATCTGCTGCACTGGGGCGTGTTCCTCCAGCCCCTGGCCTTGGTGCTCTTCTTCACCGCGGCGATGGCCGAGAACAAGCGCATCCCCTTCGACCTCCCCGAAGGCGAGAGCGAGATCGTCGGCTACTTCGTCGAATACTCGTCGATGGGCTTCGGCCTGTTCATGACCACCGAGTTCATCGAGATGAGCGCGATCGCGTTTCTGACGACGGCGCTCTTCTTCGGCGGCTACACGGTGCCGACTTGGGTGGCGACGGATCACTCGTTCGCCATGTGGAACGTCGCGTCCGAGCTGTGGCCGGCGGCGTTCTTCGCGATTCAGATGGCGGCGTTCTTCTTCAAGGTGACCGTCCTATGGCTCTTTCAGTTCGTCGTGCGCTGGGCGTTGCCGCGCTTCCGCTACGATCAACTGATGCGCCTCGGCTGGCGGATCATGCTGCCTTTGTCGCTGGCGAACATCGCCGTCACCGCGATCGCGATCTTGGCCGCGGACGGCGACGCCGCGAAGGGCACCGAGTACGTGATGATGACGGGGCTCGTGATGATCGGGCTCTTTGTGTTGTCGTTGTTCTACAGTCGGAAGCCGAGACAGAGCGGGGATTCCGGCCACGGCCACGATCACGGCCACGATGAACAGCAGGCGACCGTCGCGGCAGCGCATCACTAGGAGATCTGGACCATGGGAAAGATCATCAAAGTTCGCGCGCAAGACGCCGAGGTTGGCGCCTACGAAAAAGCGTACCTGCCCGAGATCACCAAGGGCATCGGCATCACCTTGCGGCACGTCGTGAAGAACCTGTTCGGCGGCGACGAAAAATACACGCGCACCGTCAGCTACCCGGAAGAGAAGGTCGAATATCCGGTGCGCTTCCGCGGCGCCCACCGGCTGACGCCGCGTGAAGACGGCGCGCCCCGCTGCGTCGCGTGCTTCATGTGCTCGACGGCGTGCCCCGCGCGCTGCATCAACATCGTCGCCGAAGAGAGCGATGATCCGAACATCGAGAAGCGCCCCAAGGTGTTCGAGATCGACGAGCTGAAGTGCATCTTCTGCGGGATGTGCGTCGAAGCGTGCCCGGAAGACGCGATCCGGATGGACACCGGCGAGCACGTCAAGCCGTTCACAAACCGCGCCGACGCCGTCTACGGCAAGGTCGACTTGCTCAGCATGCTCGGCCGCACCGAGAAGAACGGCGAGCAACCCGTCTACCGCGGCGCCCACGAGCACCGCGCGCGACAAGCTCCGCAGCACTCGCCCGAAGGCACGCTGCCGGTGCAGGATGAGCAGCCGGAAGACGCGCATTAGGTCGAGGCTCAGTGACGCTGGGCGAGGTGTGCCCGCGTATCGGCCAAGCGCTCTTCGGTTTCGCGCACGTGCGTCCGGGCGATGTAGTGCGTCGCGATCCACACCGACGACGCGACGAAGGCGCCGAACGGGATCATCCACCACGAGTAGAAGGCGCCGAAGAGCGAGGCCGTGAAGAGCAAGGGCGCGATCCAGTTGACGACCTTCAGCTGCGACTGCAGCGCGTCGTATTCACGTTGCAAGAACGCCAGGCGGGCGTTGAGCTCGGCTTCGCTCAGTTGGGGTTGGTCGGACATCGTACCAGCGTGCTACATCGACTGCGGCGAAATTTCTAATGCGCCCGAATGTGCGGTAGGCTCCGGGCGAACGGGGGAGAGCACCGCGACCGATGACCGACCCGCTGCCGAAAGCGCGCGATCTCGAGGACTTCGCACATGCCAAGGGCGACAGCTCTGGCTGCAAGGCCGATCTCTTCTTCGCGCGGAGCGGCCTCGTCGTCGCCGCCGTGTTCCCTGCCCTGCCAACGGCCGACACGGTCGCCACCTTCATCGCTGTCCTCGACTCCGCGCTCGCCCGCGGCAAGCACTACTCGCTCGTCGACTTCTCGGAGCTCGAGCGCGTCGACACCGGCGCGTTTGGCAACCTGCTCTCGGCGCTCGATCAACGCCGCGCGCAGCTCGGCGCATGCATCTTGCGGCAAACGCTCGTACACCCGCAGAGCCTCGCCGGTGCGTTCGTCGCCGGCTTTCACGCGATCTTCCAGCCGCCCTACCCGGCGCAGGTGCACATGGATCGCCTGCAAGCGATCGCCGATCTCGACGCGTCGCTCGACGCCTCGGCGATCTTGCGGCGCCTGGACGCGGCCAAAGGCGAGCTGATCTCGGTGCCGGACTGGCTGCGTGACCTCCGCCGTTACCTCCAACGCGAGATGGCGCAGGCTTCGCTCGAAGGCGCGGCGCGGGCGCTGCTCGTGTCGACGCGGACGCTGCAACGTCAGCTGCAAAGTCAGCAACGCACCTTCTCCGATGAGCTCGACCTCGTGCGCCTCGCGGCGGCCGATGATCGCCTGAAAGGCACGCGCGAGAAGCTCATCGCCATCGCGAGCGACCTCGGGTTTTCCTCGGCCGAGCATTTCTCCGATTGGTACAAGAGGAAGACCGGCGTGTCGCCGAGCTCGGCGCGCTAAGGTTCCAACGCGGCGCCGTCGATGATCCCGAGCACGGCGCTGCCGATGACGCCGAAAAATCCAATGTTCATCACCGTCCGCGCCGTCTCCGCGCGCTGCAACGACCCGACCGATCCGTCCGGCTGCCGCTCGCGCTGCAAGAGCACGTAGCCGGCGACGTTCATCGCGACGAAGCCGAGCTCGAGCACGAGCAAGATCGTGCCGCGCACGGGCGAGCCGGCGAGGAACTGCCCGATGCCGAGCGGCGTCAGGTAATACCACTTCCACGTCTTCGCCGGCGCTAGCGGCTCTTGCGGCGCGGTCGTGATCTCTCGCGGCGCTAGCGGCACCTCGGCCGGCTGCACCACGGGCTCCTCCGGCTTGGCGAGGATCGGCGCTTCTTTGTCGAAGAACTCGATGGTGTCTGGGAACACGCGATCCGGATCGAAGCGGAAGCGCGGGAATTTTTCGATGAGCGCTTTGTATTCGGTGATCGCGCGCGGCTTGTCGTTCGCCGAGTAGAGCGAGAGCACCAGGCGCTCGCGCACGTCTTCTTCCACCTCGGTGCCGATGTCCGCCGAATCGAGCGAGACGAGCTCATCGTTGTAGAGCTTGGCCGCCTCCTTGTACTTGCCCATCTCGAAGAGCTTCCCCGCCTTCGTATGGATCTTCTCGGCGGCTTTCGAACGCGCGAAGGCCGGGACAGCGATGAAGGTGCTGAGGACGATCAAGAACGCACGCACGGTTTGATCCTAGCCGATCTCTGCTAGACTCTCACGGGCGGCTCAGGGTTAGCCGCCAACGGAGGCCGAGCTTGCTTCGGCCGGAGTGTGATTGATGTTGGCCGCCGGGCAAAAGCTCGCCGACAGGTACTTTCTCGAAAAGCTCGCGGGTGAAGGCGCGACGGCGAAGGTCTTTCGCGCCACCGACGAGCGCACCGGCAAGCACGTCGCGATCAAGGTGTTCCAGCAGCCGCCGTCGACCGCGGACGAAGCCACGTGGCTCAACCGCGAGCTCAAGGCGCTGAGCGTGCTCGATCACCCAAACGTCGTGCGCATGCTCGACGCGTCGCCAGTGAACGCCGAAGAGCCGTGGATCTGCACCGAGTGGCTGGAAGGCAGCGATCTCTTGACGCTGGTGAACGAGCTCGGCCCTTTGTCCGAGGCCGCGGTCGTTGGCATCGCCCTTGGCGCGCTCGCGGGTTTGGACGCCGCGCATGCGTTGACGATCGTGCACCGCGACATCAAGCCGGCGAATATCTTCCTGTGCCGAAACGGCCGCGTCGTGCTCCTCGACTTCGGCCTCGCCCGCGCGGTGAGCGACAAGGCCGGAAAGACGCTCGCCGGCTCTGCCCACACGACCGTCGTCGGCACACCGACCTACCTCTCGCCCGAGCAGCTCGGCGAGCAGGCACCGAACGCCGCGAGCGACATCTATTCGCTCGGCATGACGCTGCGCCACTTGGTGCTCGGCAAGGCGCCGTTCAGCGCGGTGCAGATCTTGGACTTATTGAAGCAGATCATGAAGGGCGAGACGGCGCCGCTGCCCGGGACGTTGACCCCGGCGCTGACCCAAGCGCTCGACGGCATGATCGCGCTCGACATCAACGCGCGGCTCGTTCCGGCGAAGCGCGCGCGGCAGGCGTTCTTCGAGATCTCGGCCGACCTGCAAGGCTTCGCCCGCGACTTCGAGCGCTTCTGCCAGCGCGCCGACGAGACGACGAGCGTTCGCATCGCCGCGCTCAAGGAAGCGAAGAGCGACAAGACCGAAGTGACGCAGACGGCCGCGGAGACCCAGCGCGACACCGACGTCACGCGGGTCCCGATGACCGTCGCCGGCGAAGGCACGCAGATCGCCACGATCACCGTGAAGACCGATCTTCCCGGCGGCACGCAGATCGCGACGACGACGGGCCAAGCGGTGGTGCGGGGCCCGTCGCGCGCGCCGATCTTCGTCACCGCGGGCGCGCTCGCGATCGTCGTCGGCGTCGCCGTCGCCATCGTGATGCCGTCCCGCGCGCGGCAGCGGCCTCCCGTGGCGGTTCCGACGACCGTCGCCCCGGCGACAGCGGTTCCGGACGCGCTGCCGGCCCCCGTCGCCATCGAGCCGACGAAGCCGCCGCCGGAGATCCCGGAGGTGCCGCCGCCGCCGAAAGCGCCCGTCGAGGCGCCGCGCCCGGGCACCCTCCAGATCACGTTCAAGCAGTGGGCGAACGTGAAGATCGACGGCAAGGATCTCGGGCGCCGCCAGCTTTCGGCGCGCTTCGAGCTCCCCGCGGGTAAGCACAAGATCTTCGTGCAAAACCCGCAGTACGGTGAGCGCACCTTGGACGTGGTCGTACGTGCGGGCCAAACGGCCGCGCTCGATGTAGACTTCAAGCAATGAGGGGCGCGCTCATCGTCATCGCTTGCGTTGGCCTGCCGGCCTGCGTGTCCTTCGAGCGCTTTCGCCAGAGCTCGACGACGACCTTGAACGGCGTCCCCACCTGCGCCGACGGCATCCGCAACAACGGCGAGACCGACGTCGACTGCGGCGGCAGCGCCTGCGGCGTGTGCGGCCGAGGCAAGGGCTGCGCGCTCGATCGCGACTGCGACGCGGCGCCGTGTATCGCCAACGTCTGCACCTGCATCGCCGAGAGTGACGCCGTCTTCTGCACCCGCTTGAACAAGAGCTGCGGCCCGGCCAACGCAGACGACAACTGCGGTGCGCTCCGCTCGGTCGCGAGCTGTGGATCGTGCACGGCGCCAGCGCAGTGCACCGCGGATGGATCGTGCGCCTGCACCGGTCAGTCGGACGCGACCCTGTGCTCAGCTCAGTCCGCGTCGTGCGGCGCGATCCAGTCGACGGACATCTGCGGCGCCACGCGCAACATCGCGAGCTGCGGTTTTTGCACGAACGGCCGATCGTGCACCGGGTCACACACGTGCCAGTGCCCGCAGACCGACGCCGCGTTCTGCAGCGCGGCGGGCAAGAACTGCAACGCGCTCAGCGGCACCGACACTTGCGGCGATCCGCGCAACGTCGCCAGCTGCGGGTCGTGCTCGGCGACGGAGAATTGTTTGAGCGGCGTCTGTACGTGCTTTGCCGAGACGCCGGATGAGCACTGCGTGACGCATCCGACGCTGCGGTGCGAGTGGAACGGGCAGTTGAACCGGTGCGGCACGGACGTGATCGATGTTGCTTGCCCCGTGGGGAAACGGACGGCGCAGAGCCCGTTGACTTTCCTGAACGGAAATACTGGTTCGCCGCTCACAAACCAATCGACGATTTTCTACGCTGCGGACACCGCGCTCACGATGATGATCTTTCAAATGGGCCCGGGCGATGCATTTGGTTGTCATCTAACATCCACCGACACCACGTACTTTGCCGCGTACAATTCGGGAAACAGTAGCTGGCACGCATGGACCTTGCCCTCGCCATTTGTGCGAACCAACTTCGCCAACGTCAGCACCGGTCTCAACGGTGAGTACGCCTTTGCTATGGCGTCCATAGGAAGCCGCGTCATCGGTATCAATGCTACCGCCGATGGCTTCGCCGGATTCACCGTTGCGTATCCCCAGTTCACGGACGCTACGCTTTCGGTGACGACGTTCACCCCCAGCGATCCGTACAATCCTGCGGGCTTCGGACTTCCAGTCGGACTCTCCGGCTCGGTCGGGGCGATCAACGGCGTTGCCATCGGCGGAGACGACCTCATCTTCGCTTATCGTCGCGGAAACGAAGTATTCATCGCCGAACGAGACAACGTCATCTCGAATTTCACCGCCTATCGCGACGCGACGGCCGAGTTCACGGCGACGATAAACGGAGTGCCACAAGTGTTGCTCCCCCGCAGCTTCTCCCGTGACGGCCGCATTGCCCTCGCTGAAGCGGGTTTCAACGTCTTCGAATTCACGCGGCTGAGTCGTCACTCCGCGACCCCGAGCGGTTTTACTCCCTTTCAACCGCGCAAGAATCCGGCGACCACGGCGGCGGACGGCATAGGTGGCTTCCGAACCGTGCTACGCGGCGCTTGCCAAGGCTCTTCCGCTCCGCTGGTCGGCACCTGTGTCGGTGGATGTGCCGGTGAACGGATCTGTTTCTATCAGTGACCGAGAGAGGTCCCTATCGCCGGAACCGTCGTCGCACGAGGACCAACAGCACCGACAAGAGTACGACCGCGCCGGAGCTCGAGAGGCCGCTCGCGCCATCGCCGCTCGCCCCGCAGTGACAGCCATCGATGATCCGTCCGCGGCGCATGCCGAGATCGCCCACGTTCTCTTCGTCGACCGGCATCTCCTGCGGCTCACTCCCCGGGCACTCGTCGATCGACAAGACCGGCGGCGCGCTGCAGTCCTGCACCTTGCCGTTGACGCATTCGATCGATCCTTCGCCCAAGCAGTTCGAGCAATCCATCGACAGCGCTTCGTCGACTTGCCCGTCGCAGTCGTTGTCTTTCCCGTCGCAAACTTCCTTCTTCGGCACGCACGGCGCCGCGGTGCACAGCCATGGGTGCGGCGTGCCGTTCGCGCAGATCGGCTTCGCCGACGCGCAGTCTTTATCCGTCACGCACTCGTCGACCGGAAACGCTGCGTTCGTCGTCTTGAAGTCGGTCGGCGGATTGCCGGCGAGGCCCGCCGCCGTGATCGTCGCCTCGTTGAAGACGTCCATGCCGACCGCCGCGGCGTCGACCGTCACACGAAAGCGCAGGACGACCTCTTGCCCCGGCGCGAGCACGCCGCCAGCGGACGCCGACGCGCCGGCCCCGAGCCGCACGACGACGGTGCGGGATGATGCATCGTACTCGCCCGCGTCGTCGCCAGCGGCATCGCTCACCGCCGACTGCGCTTGCACGGTCGGATCAAGCTGCGCCTTCAGACTGCCCGCGAGATACGTGATCCCGGCCGGCAACGGATCGCGCAGCACCGTGGCGATGGCCGCGTCGTTGCCGTCGTTCTTCACGGTAATCGTGTACTCGATGACGTCTTTGGGGATCTCGCCGCCCTGGCGCGTGAGGTTCGCGTAGACCTTGGTCGCGCTCGACAGATCCGGGCGCAGCGTCGAAATCGACGTGACGAACGCGCCGAGGCTGTAGCTGTCGTTGCCGTTGCTCGTCGCTTCGACGTGCGCCATGGTGTCGCCCGCCTTCACGTGCGCGGTGATGTCGACGACGTCGAGATCGGTGCCCGACATGCTGCCGCTGGCGCCGGAGAGCTGCGGCAAGTCGCCGGCGATGCTCACCGGCACGCCGAGGTTCGTGCGGCTGCCGTTGAAGAAGTTCGTCGCGCTGTTCTCGGCGTCGCTCAAGACGGCGCTGTTGAAGACGAGCGAGTCGCCGTCGAACGCCTTGTCGCCTTCGTACGCGATGACGCCGAGCTTGGCGTCGAAGCCGGCGTTCGGCACGTGAAAGCCGCTGATGTCGATCGCGGCCGAGCTGTTGATGTTGACGACGTCGAGGCCGTCGAAGAGCGCCAGGTTGCGCTGCACCGCGCCGGGCACGGAATAGAACACGACCATCGACCACGCGATGAACGGATCGTTGTTGTGCAGGTTGCGGAACTCGAAGCTCTTGATGTTGCCCAAGCGATACGGACCCTGGCCTTGGCCGACGACGAACGACGTGACGTCGAGCGTGCCTTGGTACCAAGTGCGAATGCCCTTCACCACGCCGTACACAGCGTCGGCGGTGACCGGCAGCGTTTGCCCGCCGGGACCGTCGAGCGTGGCCGTCGTGCCGAGCGTCGTGTCCGGGCTCATCGCCGACCAGTAGAGCCGCGCGTAGGTGACGCTCGCGCCGGCGGGAAGGACGAGGCGCGCCGTCGTGCGTGCGTCGGCCGCGTTGATGCTCACGTCGGCGGCGGCGCTCGCGGTGTCAGCGCGCCAGAATGCGTCGACCGAGTTGTCGCTGGTGTTCGTGCCGCACGCGCCGATCGAGCCGCCTGCGACTGGAGCAGGGCCGCCGCAATCTTGGGCGAGCGTGTTGCCGAGGAGCAAGAAGTCGCCGGCTTGATCGACCTGATGACGAAGCGTTGGCGTTGCCGTCGCTTGTGACGCGAGCGTCCACGCGAAGACGGTCATCAGCATCGACGAGAGAGAAACTCGTATAATATTCATAAGTTGAAGTCTTCCCGCGTCGCCAACATCAGCTCGTGCGCAGCGCGTTAACAAATGATCGAGCGGATGAGGAGCAAAAAGTGACGACGGCTCAGCGCGTGGTAATTGATGTCCACCACTCAACCAACTTTCGGGAGCCGCATGTCAGACGAAATCGTAGAGAGATCTTCGCAGAGCTGGGGCTCTCGCCTCATGGAATCGATCAAGGCCGTCTTGGTCGGTGCGTTTCTGTTTCTTGTCTCAATTCCGCTGCTTTGGTGGAACGAAGGCCGCGCCGTTCAGACCTACAATAGTCTGAACGAAGGCTCGGGCGCCGTCGTCTCGGTGCCGAACGACAAGGTCGACGCCGCCAACGATGGCAAGCTCGTGCACGTGACCGGCAAGGCCGTCACGACGCAGACGCTCACCGATCCGGACTTTGGCGTTTCGGCGCAAGGCGCGCTGCGCATGAGCCGCAACGTTCAGATGTACCAGTGGGTGCAGACCGAGAAGAGCGAGAAGAAGAAGAAGCTCGGCGGCGGGGAAGAGACGATCACGACGTACTCCTACAGCAAGGACTGGAAGAGCGACGTCGTCGATTCGTCGAAGTTCAAGGAGCCGCGCGGGCACCAGAACCCGGCCGCCATGCCACATGAGAGCGAACGCTGGCGCGCGAGCCCGGTGACGCTCGGCGCGTTCACGATGACCGACTCGCTCGTCGATCGCGTCTCGGGCGAAGAGAAGATCGTCGTCACGCCCGAGATGGTGAAGATGGATGCGAAGGCCGCCGAAGCCGCCGCTGCCGCGCCCCCGCCGGCCGCCGAAGAAGAGAAGAAGGAAGAAGCCGCGCCGCCGCCGGCCGCCAAGGGCAAGGGCAAGGCTGCGAAGCCGGGCAAGCTCTCGAAGGCGATGGCCAAGGCGAACAAAGGTGACAAGGGCGCGAAGGGCAAGCCGGCGCCGGCCGCCGCTGCGAAGGATGAGCCAAAGATGGCCGCGAAGCCGTCGGGCCCGAAGGTCGTCGATGGTGGCATTTATTTGGGCTACGGCACCGCGGGCTCGCCGGAAGTCGGCGACGTGAAGGTGGCCTTCACGCGCGTGCCGTCGTCCGAAGTCAGTGTCATCGCGCAGCAGAAGGGCAGCTCGTTTCAGCCGTATCAAACGAAGGCTGGCGACGCGTTGAACATCTTGCAAGGCGGCATCAAGACCTCCGCTGAGATGTTCACCCAAGCGCAGGCCGACAACGCCACGCTCACGTGGATCCTTCGCTTCTTGTTCTTCGTGCTGATGACGGTCGGTGTGTTCACGGTGTTCAAGCCGCTGGCGGTCGTGGCTGACGTGGTGCCGGTGCTCGGCGACATCCTGCGCTGGGGCCTCGGTGTCGTGGCGGTGGCGATCTCGGCGCCGGTGACGTTGTTGACGATCGCCTTTGCGTGGATCTTCTACCGGCCCCTGCTCGGATCGCTCTTGCTCGTCGTCGCCATCGGCGCGTTCGTCGGCATCAAGGTGTTGGCGTCGAAGAAGAAGGCCGCGGGGGCGGTTCCCGCTTAGCGTGCTGCTCTTGGCGTCGGCTATGCCGTGTCTGAGTCGCGGCTGACGTCCCCGCCTCTGCGAACAACCAATCGAGCGCGTCGCGCTTTCCCGTTTCCTGACCGGATCGCTGGTAGTCGGCGACGAGGGCGCTCTTCACTTCTTGCTCGCCGTGGGTGCGCTTTAAGTATTCACCGATCAGCGCGATCTGGCGGTTGAGCGCGACCCCGGATGGCTTCGCGCCATTTTCGTGCAGCCAATCGGAGAACGCGAGGAACGCGCCGAAGGGCGAGACCGTGTCGAAGAGCAGTGAGAGCGTCAACTTGAAGCGGCCGCTGTTGCTGTAGACGTCCCAGAACTTCGCGAAGCGCTTCAAGCGTTGCAGCGTTTGGAAGTCGAGCGTGCTCGTGCTGAGCACTTCGTACGGCGGCTCGGGCGCGTAGATCATGTGATAGGCGAGATCGTGGCGGATGACCGGCGTGCCGCGCAGGCGCTTCAAGATGCCGACTTGGATCTCTTCGGGGCCGTAGGCGAGCAGCGTGTCGAAGCTCTGCGCGAAGCTCGCGAGCGTCTGCCCCGGGAGGCCGGCGATGAGGTCGGCGTGGACGTGCACGCCGGTCTCGTCTCTCAAGAAGCGGAAGTTCTCTTCGAGCTTTTTGTGGTTCTGGCGGCGGCTGACGAGCGCTTCGACTTTCGGGTCGAGCGTTTGCACGCCGACTTCGAACTGCAGCACCCCGGGGCGAAAGCGGCGGATGACCTCGCGCAGCGCGTCGGGCAAACGGTCCGGGACCATCTCGAAGTGCACGAAGAGGCCGTCGCGATCGTTCTGCAGGAAGAACTCGAGGATCTGCTGCGAGGTCGCGACGTTCAGGTTGAAGGTGCGATCGACGAACTTGAACTGGCGCACGCCGCGGTCGAGGAGGCGCTGCATTTGTGCGAGGAATTCACCGGTATCGAAGGCGCGGACCTTTTCGTCGAGCGACGACAAGCAGAACTCGCAGCGGTAAGGGCAGCCGCGCGAGGCCTCGACGTAGATCACGCGGTGAGCGGCGTCTTCGCCAGTGTACTCGTCGTACGGGAGCTTCAGCGTTTCGAGATCCGGGAGCGGCGGGCGGAGGATCTTCGTCGCCGGCGCATCGTTCGCGAGGATCTTGCGGCAGAGATCGGCGAAGGCGAGATCCGCTTCGCCGACGATGGTGTAGTCGGCGAGCGCGGTGATCGTCTGCGCCTCGGTCTCGTGGCTGACCTCGGGGCCGCCAAGGACGATCGTGAGATCGGGCCTCAGGCGCTTCAAGATCGCGACCAGCTCTTTCATCGGCGCGGCGTTCCAGATGTACACCGAGAGGCCGAGGATCTTCGGGTCGTGCGAGAGCAGGATCTCGGCGGCGTCGGTCACGCGTTGGTTGATGTCGAGCTCTTTGATCCGCGTTCGGTCGCCGAGGTCGCCCATGTTCGCGAGGAGGTAGCGCAAGCCGAAAGAGGCGTGCAGATACTTCGCGTTGAGCGTGGCCAGGAGGATCTCGGACATCGGTGCGGCGGCATGCCATTTTCGGCGGCGCTGTGGCAACGCGACGTTCGCGATTGATTACAGCGTAGCGCCATGTGCGCACTTGCGCTCATGACGCAACGCAAGAAAGGGCAACCAGGAACGGGGATTGATTTCGACTCGGCCGAGGCGCACATCAATAGACAGTATGATCATTCAAAAGGACACTGAGACGCTGATCCGCGATGTGCTCGGAGACAAATACGTCGATTTGAAGGCGACGAAGCTCACCTTCGAAGAAGACTTTGCCACCGAGCGCGTGCGCGTGCGCTGCGACGTCACCGACGACAAAGGGGCGCAGCACATCGAGGGCGAAGGTGTCGGTCTCCTTGACGCGTTCTTCGGCGGTCTGTCGAAGCACCTCGCCAAGAACTATCCGAGCTTGAAGACGATCGTCTTCGCCGATTTTCTGGTGAAGGCCGACGTCAACACGAAGAAGGTGTCATCAGCGTCAGACGCCGCGGCGCGCGTCGAGCTCATCGTCGAGAACCCAGACAAGCGCCGCTTCACCTTCTCGCACGCGTCGCGCTCGATCACGCACTCGTCGGTCGAGGTGACGATCCAAGCCTGCGCGTACTTTCTGAACAGCGAGCGCGCGTTCCTGCAGGTGCGCTCGGCGCTCGAGCACGCGCAGAAAGAGAACCGCCAAGACAGCGTCAAGCGCTACACGGCGATCTTGGCGCAGCTGGTCGAGAACACCTCGTACTCCGAAGCGCTTTCGAAGAAGTCTTAGTCTAGCGCGCCGCCTGCAGGTACGTCTTCTCCTTGTAGAAGTGCGCGAGCACGCTGAAGATCGCCGCCGCTACCGCCATCAAGCCGGCGAAGGTCCAGAAGAACTGCTCGAGCGAGAGCGCGGAGAAGCCGGCGAGGAACGCGACGAGCAAGTTGCCCAAGGTGACGGCGAGCAACCAGAAGCCCATGATCGTCGACTTCATGCTCCGCGGCGCCTGCGTGTAGGCGAACTCGAGACCGGTGGCGCTCACCAGCACCTCCGCGGTCGTGATGATGAGGTAGGGCAGGATGTGCCAGAGCACGGTGACCTTCTCGCCCGCCGCGGCCAGCGCCTCGATCCGCGCTTGCAGCAGCGCGACGACGATGAACGAGAACGCCGTCAGGAACATGCCCGAGGCCATCTTGCGCAGCGGCGTCAGCTTGAGCCCGAGCTTCGTCAGCACGGGATAGACGGCGAAGTTCAAGAACGGGATGATCAGCATGACCATCAGCGGGTTCAATGCCGCGATCTGCGAGGCCTTCAGCGTCTTCTCGCCGACGATCGGGAGGTTCACCGTGAGGTTCATCTTGCCGGCTTGGTTGATCCAGCTCGACGCGTGTTGATCGAAGAGCGCCCAGAACACGCTGACCATCGAGAAGACGATCGCGATGCGGATGACCGCCGGCGGGCCCTCCGCTGCTTCGTCGCCGAACTTTTCGCGCGCCACCGAGAAGAATCCTTCGCCCGGCTTCTTCTTCGCTTGGTTCTGCAGCGAATAGACGAGCACGGCGAGAAAGCCCGAGTCCTGCTCGATGCCCTGGCGCACGGCGAACAGCACGGCGCCGAGCGCGAAGCAGGCCGCGCCGACGCCGATGCGCACCACGAGCGACGCGCCGCTCGTGAAGAAGAGCGAGCCGAAGGTCATGAACAGCGCCACCGACGAGAAGGTGTCGAGCAGGCCGAGCTTGCCACCGGGCTTCGGCGGCACGCGGATGAACTTGTTCCGCCCCATCCACATGACGACCGTGGCGATGAACATCAAGATACCCGGCACGCCAAACGCGACCTCCGAGCCGTACTCCGCGAGCAGCACCGGGATGAGCAGCGTCGCGAAGAACGAGCCGAAGTTGATGATGAAGTAGAACGCTTGATAAACGTTCGTGACGAGCGACTCGTTCTCGGCGCTGAACTGATCGCCGACTTGCGCGCTGACGCAGGGCTTGATGCCGCCCGAGCCGAGCGCGATCAACGCCAGGCCGAAGTAGAGGCCGTACTCGGTGGTGCCGACGACCGCGAGCGCGGCGTGGCCCATACAATAGACGAGCGAGAGCCAGAAGATCGTCCGGTACTTGCCGAGCAGGCGGTCCGAGATGATCGCGCCGATCATCGGGAACGCGTAGACGCCGGCGAAGAACAGGTGGATGCGGTTCGTCGCTTTGTCCTCCGCGGCCTTTTGCGCCAGCTGCTGGCCGAAGAGCGAGACCATGTAGACGAAGAGGATCGCGCGCATGCCGTAGTAGCTGAAGCGCTCACAGCCTTCGTTGCCGATGATGTACGGGATTCCAGGGGGATAGCGCTTGGCGTGATCCATGGCGCGGCGCGGTACCACGATACCGATCCGGCTCCAATCGTGATCAAAGCACCCGCCGATCCCACGTGCGCGATAACGCACTCAGGAGTCTCGCCCCATGCCCCTCTGCCTCGTTGTCATCGCCCTGGCAGCCGCATCGCCGACGCACGCCCAACGCTGGCGACAGATGCGCTCCCTCCCCGACTCGGCCTTCTCAGGCGTCATCGAGCTGCGCCTGAAGAACCCGACCGATGTCCGGATCGGCCCCGCCGGCCTCAGCATGGGCACCCGCACGGCGATCGACCTCGATGCGCTCGTCGGCGCCGACCGCGGCCTGTTCTCGCCCGGCCGCCTCGCCTTCTCCCGCTCGATCCCTGACGCCGAAGCGATGCGCGCCCGCGCCGCCGATCACTGCCGCTGCGAGGCGCCCGATCTCTCCGGCTTCATGCGCCTGCACACCGGCACGCGAAGCCTCGCCGACGCGTGGGTGCTCATCGAGCGCTTGAACGCGATCGCCGATGTGGAGGTGGCGTATCCAGTCGCGATCCCACAGTGGAGCGCCGCCACGAGCTCGACGCCAAGCTTCGAAGCCGACGCGCATCACTTGAACGGCGCGCCGACTGGCATCGAAGCGCGCTTCTCGCTGTCGGTGCCGGAGACCCGCGGCAAGGGCGTGCGCATCGGCGACGTCGAAGGCGGCTGGATCCTGAACCACGAAGACTTGCCGGCGTGCGCCGACTACTCGCAGTACCCGGGCGCCGACACGGACCAAGGCACGATCTTTCACGGCACCGCCGTCCTCGGCGAGATGTTCGGCGTGCCGAACGGCTTCGGCGTCACCGGCATCGCCCACGAAGCCACGTGCCAAGTCGCGAGCGTGCACCACTACGAGAACGATCAATGGACCTGGAACATCGCCGCGGCGATGGCGCGCCACGGCCAGCAGATGTCGCCGGGCGACGTGATCTTGCTCGAAGTGCACGGCCCAGGCCCGAACACCAAGACGCCGCAAGACGCGCAGAACCAGATCGGCTTCGTGCCGGGCGAGTTCGACGAGGCGGTCTGGAGCATGACCGACACGCTGACGAAGCAAGGCATCATCGTCGTCGCCGCGGCCGGCAACGGCGGCGAGAATTTGGACGCGCCCGTCTACAACGGCTGGTTCTCGCGCTCGCACCACTCGGGCGCGATCATGGTCGGCGCCGGCGCCGGCTCGAAATCGAAGACGCCGCGCGAGCGTTTGTCCTTCTCGAACTATGGCGCCCGCGTCGACTTGCAGGCGTGGGGCGAGCAAGTGACCACGCTCTCGTACGGCGATGCCCAAGGCGGCCCGGTGACGCAGCAGTACACCTTCACCTTCGCCGGCACCTCGAGCGCGTCGCCGATCGTCGCCGCGTCGGTCGCGGTCGTCAACGGCTACATGAAGGCGCTGAAGAAGCCCGTGTTGAACGCGCGCGACATGCAGACGTTGCTCCGCTCGACGGGAACGGCGCAGGCCGGAAACACCAGCGAGCAAATCGGGCCGCTGCCGAACCTGCGCGTGGCGCTCGCGGCGATCAGCGTGTGCGGCGACGGCAACAGAGCGCCGGCCGAAGCGTGCGACGACGGCAACGAAGTCGACGCCGACGGTTGCTCGGCGAACTGCGTGTCGAACGAGACGTGCGGCAACAGCTTGACCGACGCGACCGTGGGCGAAGTGTGTGACGACGGCAACAAGAGCGCCGGCGACGGCTGCCGCGCCGACTGCAAGGGCACGGAAAAGTGCGGCGACGGCCAAGTCGACACCGTCAACCGCGAGATCTGCGACGACGGCAACCTGGTCAATGGCGACGGCTGCACCAGCGACTGCATGGGCAAAGAGAAGTGCGGCGACGGGCGCATCGACGAAGCCGCCGGCGAAGTATGCGACGATGACAACAGCGAGGCCGGCGACGGCTGCTCGGCGGACTGCAAGTCAGACGAGACCTGCGGCAACGGCGCGCTCGATCGAGCCAAGGGCGAAGAGTGCGACGACGGCAACCGTTTGACGGACGACGGCTGCGACAATCAGTGCAAGAAGCCGAAAGCTGCGCCGCTGAACGAAACGGTCAACGCCGAAGCGACGGCGCCGAAGTCAGGGTGCAACACGAGCGGCGAGAGCGTCTGCATGGCGCTGGCGGCGATCGCGCTGGTTCTCCGCCGGGCGCGACGCAACGAGCGACCGTCTTAGAAATCCCCGGTCGGGATCCGATCGCTACTTCTTGATCGGAATCGCCGCCACGCACGCGACCGGCACCTTCAGCGACACCGCGCCGAGCTTCGTCAGCGATCCCGCGCCGAGCTTCCACAGCGCCGCCATGCCGTCCTGCTGGCACGTCGCGAGGATGCCGCCGACCTCGACCGGCGCCACGATCATGTCTTCGAGCTCGATGCGGCCTGCTTGCGAGCTGCCGAGCCCTTGGTTCACCCGCCACACCGCCCCTTCGCCGTCGATCGCGAGCACGTTGCCGCAGGAGTCGCCGCAGATGCGCAGGGCATCGTCGAAGGCACGCTCCGGCGCCGCGTCGATGTCGCCCGCAGAGAACGCGTCGATCGCGCCCGAGCTCAGCAGCGCGAAGACGCGATCGCCGCGGACGACGAGCGCGGTGATCTCGCTGTCCTGCTCGGTCGCTTCGAAGCGGGCGCCTTTGCCGCGCGGATCCTGTGCGCTGCGTTTGTGCAAGGTGCCATCGGCGCTGGCGTAGAAGAGCGCGTCGTCTTTCAGCGCGAGCGAGGTCAGCGGGATGCCGCCTTCGTCGACGTCCGAGAGCGTCTGCAGCGACTCGGCCTCGGCGTAGGCGATGAGCCCGTCGCCGGTGGCGGCGATGACGAACGCGCCGGCTTCGACGCAAGCGACGTAGGCGCGGCCTTCATTCGTCTTACGCGTGAGCAACTGCCCTTTGTCGCCCTTGTCGGCGATGCGCGCGAGCACGCCTTCGCTGGTCGTCGCGACGAGGGTGCCGCGCGCCGAAGCGTACAGGCTCGTGACAGCGCCTTTGCCGACGCGCAGGATCCATTGGGTCTTCGCCTGGGCGTCGAAGCAAACGACGTGACCGTCTTCCGTGCCGGCGAAGAAGCGTGCGCTCATGAGCGGCCGGACTACACTGGCGCGTCGCCGCGCTCAAGATACCTCAGCCCAAGCGTTTCTTCGCCCGCGCCATGTACTCCTCGAGCGGGAAGAGCTCGACCTCGGCGGCGCCCTTCTCTCCGTCCGCCGAGTACTCGAAGGGATCGTCGATGTCGCGGATGAGCCGCAGCATGTAGGTGAAGATCAACGTCACGAAGGCGACGAGGATGAGCTCGGCGATCTGGCTCTTGAAACGCGAGATCATCAGCAAGAGCACGATCGTCGCCGTGAGCGTCTCGAGCAGCGCGTAGCCCGACGCCAAGAAGCCCGTACGCGAGATGACCGCGATGCGCGAGAGCGTCTTCCTCAAGTTGTGCACCTCGCCGAGGGCGCGCGTCGCGTAGCTGCCGGCGCCCGCCTTCTCCACGCCGTGCAGCAACTTCGAAAAGTCATCGAGGCGGCCGAACATGATCTCCTGCGTGAGCTTCTTGTAGAGCCACTCGTGGATGCCGCTGGTGACCTGCCAGAGCCCGCTCTTCAACGCTTTTTCGTCGAGGCCGGGCTTGGCGATCGCCGCCTGCACAATCGTCTCTTCCAAGGTTTCGAGCGTGCACGCGACGTCGGCCGGGATCTTTTCGCTCTCTTTGTAGTCGGCCATCGTGCCGGCGAGCATGAAGCCGACGAGGAAGACGCCGCCGGTCAACACCAGGCCGACGTCGCTGAACTCGATGACGCCAGCGAAATGCAGGCCGAACTCGAGCGCCAACTTCACGGCGACGGCGACCGCCACGTAAGGGAGCGATGTCAGCATCAATTTCCATTTGATGAGCATGAGCGAAAACTCTCATGCTCCGGCCCGCGCGCAAGAAAAGTGTTCGCGCCGGTCGGCGGCGCGCGTCTATTGAGACCGCCGGCAACATCGGATAACGCTATGCGTAACCCGGTCCTCGAGCGAAGGAGCACGTGTGGCAGATTCGGCACAGTTGAAGTTGGACAACGGCACGACGATCGATCTTCCGGTCGTCGTCGGCAGCGAAGGCGAGCGGGCGATCGACATCGCGCAGCTCCGCGCCAAGACCGGCTACGTCACCATCGACCCGGCGTTCATGAACACCGCCTCGACGCCGTCGGCGATCACCTTCATCGATGGCGACAAGGGCATCCTGCGCTACCGCGGCATCCCGATCGACGTGCTCGCCGAGAAGGCCACCTTCGTCGAGACGGCGTACCTTTTGATCTACGGCAAGCTGCCGACGCAAAAGGAGCTCGACGCGTTCAACAACACGCTGACGCGCCACTCGCTCATCCACGAGGACATGAAGCGCTTCTTCGAGGGCGTGCCGCAGACCGCGCACCCGATGGCGGTCCTGAGCGCGATGACCTGCGCGCTCTCCGGCTTCTATCCGGACGTGCTCGACGTCGGCGTCAGCGATCCGAAGATGGATCTGATGATCATCCGCATGCTGTCGAAGCTGCGGACGATCGCGGCGTACTCCTACAAGAAGTCGATCGGCCAGCCGTTCATGTACCCGGTGAACTCGCTGGGCTACGTCGAGAACTTCTTGCACATGATGTTCTCGGTGCCGGCGGAGCCGTACGTCGCCGATCCGGAAGCGGTCAAAGCGCTCGACCTCTTGTTGATCCTGCACGCCGACCACGAGCAGAACTGCTCGACGTCGACGGTGCGCCTCGTCGGCAGCAGCCAGGCGAATTTGTTCGCGTCGATCTCGGCCGGCATCTGCGCGCTCTGGGGTCCGCTGCACGGCGGCGCCAACCAAGAGGTGCTCGAGATGCTTCACGAGATCCACGCCTCGGGGATGAAGCCGGAAGACTTCATCAGCAAGGTGAAGGACAAGAACAGCGGCGCCAAGCTGATGGGCTTTGGCCACCGCGTGTACAAGAACTTCGATCCGCGCGCGAAGATCATCAAGGTCGCTTGCGACAAGATCTTGGCGAAGAGCGGCAAGAACGATCCGATGCTCGAGATCGCCAAGAAGCTCGAAGAGGCGGCCCTGAAAGACAGCTACTTCATCGAGCGCAAGCTGTACCCGAACGTCGACTTCTACTCGGGCATCATTTATCGCGCGCTCGGGATCCCGACGAACATGTTCACGGTGATGTTCGCGCTCGGCCGCTTGCCAGGATGGATCGCGCAGTGGCGTGAGATGAAGCTCGAGAAGGGCTCGAAGATCGGCCGCCCGCGCCAGATCTACACCGGCGCCACCGAGTCGCCGTACACGCCGATCGGCACGCGCTAAATCGTGGCCGTGAACGTGGCCGTGGCCACGAGTAGCACTTACGGAGATCCCCGGTGTTTCACCTAAAGTGGAGACCACTCCGACCTTGTGCGACATTCACGGCGTGAATGATCCGCACTCCGGCTCCGTCCCAACGTCTTCGAAGGGAGATCGAATGATCCGTTTCCTCGTCCTCGTTCTCGCGACGACCTGTTTCGCCTCGACCGCAGAGGCTGGATGGGGCCTACGCAATTCCTTCGGCCAAGGCATCTACATGGCGCAACCAGACACGACGCCCGCGCAAGAGAAAACAGACGCCGACGGCAACGTGATTACGGACGCAGCGGGCGAGATCGTGCTGCAAGCGGACAAGTTGAAGCGCGGCTGCCTCGGGAAACTCTGCTACGACGGCAACCGCCGCAAGCCCGTCGACTTCGAGATCATGCCCTACTACGGCTTCGGGCTGGTCTCGATCGACCTCGGCATCGCCTTCAACTTGGAGCAGCGCAACGACATCGGCTTCGATTTTCACTTCCGTCCGGGCGTGCGCATCTTCCCGTTCATGGGCCTGTTCATCCGCGCCTTCTTGGACCTGACGGCCGCGCAGATCTCGACGGCGACGTCGAGCACCGGCGCCATCCGCGCGTCCTTCGAAGGTAACTTGGGCGTCGGCGCTGGCTGGCAGTTCAAGCTCGGGCCGTGGGGCATCTTCGGCGAATTCTCGCTGCAACCGCGACTTTGGGGCGCGGGCGCGTTCAACTTCCCCATCGAGTTCCGCGTCGGCATTCTCTTGGAACCGTGAGCTTGGCACCCTCGCCCTTATCGGCGTACACTCCGCGCTTATGATGATCCCCCTCCTCGTGGCGGTCGGCAGCACTGTCGTCACGTTGATTCTACTCAAAATACTCGTGAAACCGGCCATCACGCAGGCGTCGATGGACGAAGGCATCGAGCAGCGCCTGGCCGCCGCCAAGGCGGAAGCCGAGCGCACGCTGCAAAACGCCAAGTCCGACGCCAAGGTCGTCTCGGCCGAGCTGCGCGAGGGCTTCTTGGCCACGCTCGAGCAGATGGGCAAAGACCTCAAAGACATGGGCGAGCGCCTCGACCGCAAAGAGAGCACGGTCAAGACGCGCGAAAACACCGTGAACGAGCGGCGCAAGGTCGTGCAGCAAAAAGAGCTCGAGATCAAAGAGCGCGCTCAGAAGGTCGTCCCGGCGCAGAAGTTCCGCGGCGACTTGCTCGCACGCTTGCGCGCGAAGCTCGTGGAACGCAGCGGCGTCGAAGAAGCACACGCCGTCAGCGAGATGGTCGAAGCGCACCTGACCGACGCGCAGCTCCACGCCACGAACCTGAAGCTCTCTGCCGAGCAGCGCGCCAAGGAAGACGCCGAGCGGCTCGGCAAGCGGGTCATCGCGATCTCGAACGAGCGCTTCAACATGAGCCATCAGCCGGACGAAGAGCACCCGGGCTTTCGCCTGACCGATCCCGAGATCGTCGAGAAGGTGGCGAACGACGCGGCCTTCAAGGAAGCGTTCATCGCCGCCACCGAGGCCGAGCTCAACGTGGCCGACGAGGGCAAGTGGGTGGACGTGCGCGGCGTCGATCCGCTGAAGCGCGAGATCAGCCGGCGCACGCTCATCTACATGAAGAACCAAGGCGTCGTGCACGTCGATCGCATTCCGATCGTGCTCTCGCGCGTGCAGAAGGAAGTCGACAAAGAGCTCGACCGCGCCGCCGAACGTGCGGTTCGCATCTTGCGCCTGGCGCCGCTCGAGGGCGAAGTGAAGCGTCTGTTCTCGCGCTTGCTCTACCGCGCGTCGTACTCGCAGAACCAGTGGCACCACGCCGTCGAGGTCGCCTACGTTTGCGGCATGATGGCCTCGGAGCTTGGCCTCGACGTCAAGGTTGGACGCCGGGCCGGCTTGCTCCACGACATCGGCAAAGCGATGACGCACGATCACGAAGGATCGCACGCGCTGCTCGGCGCCGACGTGGCGCGTCGGTGCGGCGAGTCCGAAGACGTGTGCAACGCCATCGGCGCGCACCATGGCGAAGAGCCCCTGATCTCGCCCTACGCCGAGATCACGGCCGCCGGCGACGCCATCAGCGGTGCTCGCCCGGGCGCGCGCCGCGAGATCCAAGAGGCGTTCGCGAGTAAGGTCTACGACATCGAGCGCATCGCCCTGAACGTGAAGGGCGTCGAGCGCGTGCACATCATGCAAGGCGGCCGCGAAGTGCGCGTGTTCGTCGGCGAGCGCGAATCGAAGGTGGAGAACAAGCCTGCGATCGGCTGGGAAGCCATCTACGGCGGCGGCAACGGCGGCAACGGCGGCGCCAAGAAGGGCGTCACGGATAACGATATGCCGGACATCGCGCGGGAGATCGCGACGCAGATCGAAGAGCAGCTGACGTACCCTGGGCAGATTCGCGTGACAGTGATTCGCGAGACGCGGGCCATCGGGGTCGCGCGCTAGATTTCGGCTACGGCGGCGTCAACGGCGACGGATACGCTGGATCAGGAAGCCGCCGGAAGGTGCACAGAGAAGGTCGTGCCCTTGCCCACTTCCGATTGAACTTGGATGAGCCCGCCGCGGTTCTTGACGATGCCGTACACGGTCGACAAGCCGAGGCCATTGCCTTTCCCCTTCAGCTTCGTCGTGAAGTACGGCTCGAAGATGCGTTCGAGCACGTCCGGCGCCATGCCCTTGCCGTCGTCGGTGACCTTGATCACCACGTAGGCGCCGGGCACGACGCCGTCGAGGCGCGCGGCCGCGTCGAGATCGGCGCGGGTGGCGGCGATGACGATGTGGCCACCGTCGGCGCAAGCGTCCCGCGCGTTGACGACGAGGTTCATCAGGATCTGCCCGAGCTCGTCGTTGTCGACGCCGACGGATCCGAGGCCGTCAGCGAGGGTGACGGCGAGGTTCACTTGGCCCACGCTCGCGCGCAAGATCCCCGAGAGCTGGGTCACCGCCATCGCGACGTCGCAGCTGCCGGCACGGCGGCGCGCTCCGCGGCCGAACGCCAAGATCCGTTGCGTGAGGTCGGCCGCCGAGCGGCCGGCCGAGAGGATGTCGCTGACGCTCTGCTGCACAGCGGGATCGACCGGCGGCGTCATCTGCAAGAGCTCGGCGCTCGCCAGGATGACGCTGAGCAAGTTGTTGAAGTCGTGCGCGACGCCGCTCGCCAATCGGCCGAGCGCCTCCATCGTCCGCGCTTCGCGCAAGGTGCGCTCGAGCCGCTCCTTGTGGCGCTCGGCCTCGTAGCGCGCGGTCATGTCGCGCAAGGTGTAGAGCATCGCGGCTTTGCCCGCGATCATCACGCGCGAGCGCACGATCTCGATGCGCTTCTCGGCGCCGCGCGCGTCTTTGATCGTCGCGTCGCCTTCGAAGGTCATCGACTCGTTCGGCACGAGCTGCGCGAACGGCGTGCCGCGCAGATGATCCTCCGGGACGCCGAAGAGCTCGGTCGCCGCGTGGTTCACCTCGAGGATGCGGCCCTCGTCGACGACGAGCATCGCATCGAAAGCTGCGAAGAATGCGGCCCGGTACCGCTCTTCGCTTTGATCGAGGCGGCGGCGGAGCTGCACCTTGTCGGCGGCCGAGCGCAGGCGCAGCGCGAACGCGTCGAGGTTGTCGATGGGCTTCTGCACGTAGTCGAAGGCGCCAACGTCGATCGCCTCAATCGCCGACTGCAGCGAGCCCTCGGCGGTGCAGATGATGATCTCGCACTCGGGCACTTGCCGGCGGATCTCACGTGAGAGGTCGATGCCGCTGCCGTCCGGGAGGTTGCGATCGATGATCGCGAGCTCCAGCTGGCCGAGATCCGTGAGCAGCGCTCTGGCGCCCGCGACAGAAGGGGTCGCATGCGGGCGCCAGCCGTTTTTTTTGCACACGAGGCTCAGCAGCTCGACGATGCCGGGCTCATCGTCCACGATCATGACGCGGGTAGATTCGATGTATGTTGTTAACCGCCGCGCCGCGAAGACGCAAATTGTTGCGTCTTCGACGCCCTTTCCGCTATGCGCGGCCGCGTGCTGACGCTGTCCGACACCGAGCAGAAGCTGCGCTCCGCGATGGGCCGCGCGATCGCCGATCATGCGCTGATCCGCGATGGCGATCGCATCCTCGTCGGCATGAGCGGCGGCAAGGACAGCTACGCGATGATGACCTTGCTCGACGGGCTGCGCGCGCGCGCACCGGTGCGCTTCGAGCTCGTCGCCGTGCACGTGGATCAAGGGCACCCGGGCTACGACGGCTCGCCGCTCGTCCGCTGGCTCGCCGCCGCGGGCGTGCGCTACGAGATCGTGCACGAGGACACCTTCTCGATCGTCACGGACAAGGTGAGCGAGGGCAAGACGTACTGCTCGCTCTGCTCACGGCTCCGGCGCGGGATCTTGTACAGCGTGGCTAGGCGGTTTGGCTGCAACAAGATCGCGCTCGGGCACCATCGCGAAGACACCCTCGAGACCCTGATGATGAACCTCTTCTTCGGCGGCAAGCTGGCGGCGATGCCGGCGAAGCTCACGACCGACGACGGCGAGCTCGAGGTGATTCGGCCGTTGATCTATTGCGCCGAGGAGACGCTGGCGGCGTTCGCCGTCGAGCAGGCGTATCCGATCTTGCCGTGCAATCTGTGTGGATCGCAGTCGCAGGCGCAGAGGAAGCAGATGAAGGCGCTGCTCGCGAAGATGGAGGCGGAGCATCCGCACTTGAAGCAGACGATGCTCGCAGCGCTGGGGAACGTCAGCGCGACGCATTTGTTGGATCGAACGCTGGAACGAAAGGTCCCTGGGACCTTTTTCACCATTGTGCCATGATAACGCTCGGAGCTGAGTTGTAATCGCAGGCGGATCGAGCGAAAAAGGTCCCAGGGACCCATGCCGTATTTCGACGGACACATGCACACGACCTTCTCCGACGGGAACTTCTCGCCGGAAGAGTTGGCGAAGGCGAACGCCAAAGTCGGGACCAAGGTCGTTGCGCTCACCGATCACGATACCTTGAACGGCCACGAACGCATGGGCGCCGCGTGCGCTGCGAACGGCGTCGAGTGGGTGCCGGCGGTCGAGATGTCGGTCGACCTGCTCGGCAAAGAGATCCACGTGCTCGCCTACTTCGTCGGCACCGAGCACACGGCCGTCAAAGACGCGCTCGACGCTTCGCTCGCGCAACGAAAGGCGCACTTGAAGGGTGCGCTCGCCAAGCTGAAGACGCTCGGCTTCGAGCTCACTGAGGAAGAAGTCGTGGCGCAAGCGATGGATCAGTCCGTCGGCCGGCCGCACATCGCCAAAGCCATGATGAAGCGCGGTTACGTCAACAGCGTGGACGAGGCGTTCAAGCGCTTCTTGGGCGACGGAAAGCCCGGCCACCTTCCGCGCCAGCATGTGCCGGCGGAGAAGATGATCGCCCTCGTCAACGCGGCCGGCGGCGTGTGCTCGTCGGCGCATCCCGGGATCTACGGGCTCGAAGAAGAACGCCTGAAGATGCTGAAGGACATGGGGCTGAAGGGGATCGAGTGCTACCACCCGGAGCACGACCCCTCGGATCTCATCTTCTATCTGCGCCAATGCGAAGCGCTCGCGCTCGTTCCGACCGGCGGCAGCGACTTTCACGCACAGCCCGACAAGAAGCACGTGAAGCTCGGCTCGCATGGGCTCGATCAAAAAGGCTACGAGCGGCTGCAAGCGGCGCGCGGCAAGTGAGACGCGCTCTCGCCGTCCTCTTGTGCATCGCGAGCGCAGCGTGCGCCCAAGGCCCGAAGGTCGCGTTGACGATCGGCCTGCTCTTCCCGCAGAAGGGCGGCCTCGTCACCGGCGACCTCTACACGAACAGCTGCAACCTCGCGCTGCAGCACATCGCCGAAGGCGGCGGCATGCGCGGCAACGGCCAGATCGTCTTCGCCACCGAGGACACCCTGACGAACGCAGCGAAGGCGAGCGAAGTGCTGACGAAGCTCGTCGACGAACGCGGCATCAAGGCGGCGATCGGCGTCAGCTCCGGCGAGACCTTGAGCCTCTCCGGGCAAGCGCCGAGCGGCGCCGGCCCCACCGCCGCGAGCCTGCAAACGCCGCTCTTGTGCATCGGCTGCACCGCCCCTGAGCTCGACTGCGTGTCGCTGCACTTGCGCGCGTTTGGCGCGAGCGGCACCGACAGCGCGGCGAGCTGCGCTGATCCCAACGCCGGCAACATCACGCGGCCGGGCTATGTGTATCGGCTGAGCGAGAGCAGCGCCGCGCAAGGTAGTGCGCTCGCCGCGATGGCGCTCGCAGACGCCGCCGAAGCCGGTGCCCCGCTCGTCGCCGCGGCGCTCGCGGTCGCGTCGCCGTTCGGTGTGACGCTCGTCGATCAGGTGTTCAAGCCGGCGGTGCTCGCCGCGAACGCACGCTTCGTGCGCCTGGCCACGCACGCGATCGGACCGGCGAGCGGCGAAGCGCAGACGGCATACGAAGCGGCGGTGCGCGCCGCGTTCGATGCGGCCGTCGCCGATGATCCCGCCTTTGGCGCCGTCAACGCGCTCGTCGTCGGATCATTTCCCGACCACGAGAAGTTGATCACCCAGGCCTACGCTGCGAGCACGAAGAAGCCGGCCCTCTATTTTCCGTTCACCGGTTACTCGAGCGAAGTGCTCGCGGTGTCTGAGCAGACCCTCGTCGGCAGCAAAGGCGTCACCTACGCCGTCGCTGCCGGCCCTTCGCCCGGCACCTTCGTCGTCGACTACGCCGCCTTCGCGAACGTCGCGAACCAGCAGGTCCGAAACAGCCTCTTCGTCGACGCCGCCTACGACGCCGTCATGATGCTGGCGCTCGCAATTTATGCCACCGGCGAAGAGGATCCTTCGGCCGAAGACGTGAAGCGCAAGCTCGACACGCTCAACGATCCGAACGGCGTCGTCATCGGCTACCGGCAGTTCTTTCAAGCACGAAAGGCGATCGATGCCGGCAAGACGATCAACTACCAAGGCGTCAGCGGCGCGCTCGACTTCGACAGCAAGAATGGCGTGAAGAGCCCGCTCGCGCCGTGGATCGTCGCCTTGGACGGCAAAGCCCCGATGTTTCGCCCGCTCTGATCCTGCTCGGGGACGCCGCGATTGACTCCGGCGCTAAACTTGTGTCAGGACAGCCGCCGTCTGGCCAGTGGCCCCATCGTCTAGTGGCCTAGGACGCTGCCCTCTCACGGCGGTAACAGCGGTTCGAATCCGCTTGGGGTCACCATTTTCCTGCCGATTCCAGTTGGGGAATCGTTCAATGGTAGGACAGCAGACTCTGAATTTGCTTATCTAGGTTCGAGTCCTAGTTCCCCAACCATCTAACTTCCCGCCAGCATTGAAGAACGCGATCGCCTGTAACAGGCTGTAAGTTCGGGTCGGAATTGAGCGCGGTTTTCGGGTCCAACACCACGAGATTTCTTCCGCCCGGGCTCGTCGGGCTCAAAGAGATTGGCGCTCGCTACTTCAAGCACTTCGCGTTCACGAACCGCTCGATCCACAAAGAAGTCCTGCGCCTGACGCTGCTCTGCGAGCTCTTTGGCGACACCGAGGTCGCCTCCGCGATCGACGAGGTGATGCGCACCGGCCACGTTGGCGGCGAGTACGTCGAGTTCGTCTTGCGCCAAAAACGAGGCCTCGTTCCGAACGCGACGCCGCTGCGCCTCGGCAACGACGAGCTCGACGCGCTCAGCCTCAGTGCACCCAACCTCGCGCGCTACGACGACGAATGCGCCGCACGCATGACGAGGGACCCAGGCCCATTACCGGCAAACGCCGACGGAGAGAACGCATGACGAACGACGACGACATCTCGCTGCTGATCGACAAGCTCAAATGGCTCCGCCTCCCTGGCATGGCCGAGGCGATCACGGCCCTGCTCGAGCTGCAGCGGAAGAAAAATCTTTCTACGCTCGAAGTGCTCGGGCGCCTCTGCGACGACGAGAAACAAAGCCGCATGGGCCGCGCCGTCGAGCGCCGCATCCACGCCGCGCGCTTTCCGGAAGTGAACACGATCGACCAGTTCGATTTCGACTTCGAGGCGGGCAGAAAGAAAATGCGCGCGCGGTACATCGCGCTTCATGACCTCAGCTTCATCGACAAAGGCATCAACCCGCTGTTCATCGGCACGCCCGGCACGGGCAAGACGTTTCTCGCCCGCAGCCTCGCGTACAAAGCCTGCCAGTCGAACCGCCGTGTCGTGTGCACGTCTGCGCCGCGCATGCTCAACGAGCTTCACGGCGCAGAGCTGCACGGCTCGCTCGATAAGGCGCTGCGCCGCTATGTGAAGGCCGACCTGTTGCTCATCGATGACTTCGCCGTGCTCGCGATGGACCCGGCGCAGGCGAAGCTCGCCTTCTCCGTGATCTCCGATCGCTACGAATATCGGCGCTCAACGGTGATCACCACCAACCGCGTGTTCAAGGACTGGCCGAAGGTCTTCCCCGACGCGCTCAACGCCGAGGTCATTGCCAAGCGGCTCACCGAACGCTGCGAACACTTCGTTCTCGACGGGAGGCCGTTCATCGCCACGAAATGACGCGGCTCGATCGCCGCGCACCGCCTCGACGGGAAGGATCCGTAGCTCCCGCCGCCACGCGATCGCCGCGCTCTGCTCGCGGCGCCGCCGACGTGCGCCGAGCGATCTGCGTCGCTCGGGCGGAAAACCGCGACGAAATCACCGGGTGGGCAACGGTACACCGGTGGAACCGCTGAAAGTGGTACACGCGGGCGCCGGTGGCGACAGACGCGCTTCAACGTCTTCGTTGACCGCTCGATCTCCACGAGGAAGCGCTTCGTGTCGGTCTCGATGACGACGTCGGGGAACACGCGACGATCGTGCCTGCGCTCGCTGCTCTTTCTGTCTTTCCGTTCCCTTCCACCTGACTTTGCATCTCCATCATTCGCCTCCATCCTCTGTCCCAGGACCCATCGCTGCCCGCTTGCTCTTCGCTTTCTCGTTCCCGCCCCGCTCCCTGGCCCCACCGACAAAGGGGAGACCACCATCCCGAGTCGTTGCGGGAGGGTGGTCTCCACTGTCCGCGCAAGCGGTGGCGGCGGGGCCAGGGAGCCGAGCTTGCTCGGGATTCCTTGCCGTCAACGCGGTCTTCACGCGGGCAACACCGGGACGCGCTGCGGACGCAACCGGGACGCCTGGCGGACACATATCCGCCGGCGGATCTTTATGCAACTGTAATTACGTTGCACGATCGCAGTGACGACGAAGCCTCAGTGCACTTCGTTGCCGCC
This sequence comes from Deltaproteobacteria bacterium, assembly GCA_020848545.1. GTDB lineage: Bacteria > Myxococcota > JADLHZ01 > JADLHZ01 > JADLHZ01 > JADLHZ01. Next base: position 39,150 of record JADLHZ010000014.1, read on the forward strand.
CCCGCGTTGACTCCCAAAGAGCTTTGGTGCTCGTCCCCGGCCAGGCCCGCGGGCCTAATCACTCGCATTGCCTCTCGCCTCGAGCGATTGCTCGAGCGACGCGGCCTTCGCCACTCACCCGACGACGAACCTACGCAGCTCGAGCTGCTCGCCATGAAGGTGCCTGCGTCGGCAACCGGCCAGGAGGCCGCGGCAAACGCGAGCTTTGTTCGCGGGTAGTCGCAGTACGTGCTGCAGCAGGAGAAAGCGTTTCGATACGCACGGCTTCTCGATGCAGAAGCTCGTCGAGCGCGAGAAGGGCGAAAGCTCGGCCCTGCTCTCGATGCTCGCAGCGGACGCTATGCGGAAGATCGACCGAAGGCGAATGCTTTGCTTCATTGGCGAGGGACCGACAGAACGAAGCTCGACCACGGATGCGCCGCCCGCAAAGTGGGGTTCTGCCTTCCCTCGGACATCGCCCCTACACGCTCGGTGACGTAGTCAGCCAGGGTGCGCACGTTGACCCCACCTTCCTCCGTGGCGCCAGGGTTTTTCAGGGCGTCGAGAACGGCCTTGGTGAAGAAGCCGTTCTTGAACTCGCTCGACTCGAAAGACAGCTCATCGCCGCCCGACGACGACAGCACGGTGGCTCCAAGCTCCACTTGCAAGGTTGCGAGCGTGACGTGCCGCGTTGCACGAAGAGACTCGCGGGTCGACGTTCCGATCGTTTTCGAGCGCATACCCCGTGTGAGCGTCGTCGCGGGCGCTGCATGCGTTGGGAATCGATAGTCATCGGTGACGAGACGTGCGTTCGCTTTGACGCTGGAAGGCTGGCCACCCGAATGGCAGGTGTCGAGCAGCAGCAGGCGGTGGCGGGCGTTGGTCTTGGCGAACAGCTCGCTCAACTCTTGCAGCGCGAAGCCGCGTTCTTCGGGGCGGTCGATGGAAACATCGTGGGTGGCATAATAGTAACGGCCGGTCGCGGTGACGAAGCCGTGGCCGGCCAAGAAGACGACGACTGCGTCTCCCGGGCCAGCGTTCGCAAAAAAGGCCGCGCTGCTGGCGATCGCTTCTCGGGTGACCGCGCCGTCGAGAAGTGTCTTCTTTCGCACCGCAGAAAACTTGGTGCTGTCGCCGAGCGCCTCCGCGAGGTCGGCCGCATCCTTGGCGGCGTAGTCGAGGGCGAGCGCAGGATCGTCGTAACGCGAGACACCGATGGCGAGCACATGGAGCGTGGGTTTGCCTCGGTCGCTCGGCGCGACGAGCTCGATGCTCAGAGTGTCGGACGCGGTGTGTGCGCCGCTCGCCGTCTCTCCCTCGATCTGGATCGCGTTCGGCCCTGGCAGCAACTGGAGCTCGACCGTCGCGCTCGTCGTGTTCTTCACCGCGCGTCGAACGCTGATGCCGTTGATACGAACGTGCACCGCCACGAGCGGCACCGGCGACTCCACCGTCAAGGCAGAGCTCGCGTTTTTCGTCAGCACGTCCGGCCATCGCCCGAGCGTCGGCTGCGCCTCGGTCATCGGGCGCATGGCGCGTCGCTCGTGTGCGAGACGATAGGCGTCGACGAGGGCGGTGTTGCGCGAGCCGATTCGAGCGAGGACCAAGTCTGGTCGCTGCCGAGCTCCTTCGAGCTCCGCGAGCGGCCGCACCCGCTCGCCGTCGCGTACGGACATGAAGCGGTCGGCGCTCCCTTCGCTGACGTAGTCACCTTCCGGCGTATACGCGATCCACGCGCCCAGCGTGTCGGCAACGAAAGTGGCGAGCAATCTCTGGGAGGGAACGTCCCAGAGCTTGCTGGTCGCGTCGTGGCTCGTGGTCAGGAGACGTCGTCCGTCCTTGCTCAAGCTGTGAGTGATGACGGGGGCCGTGTGGCCGACGAAGACGAGCGGCGCGCCGCTCATCGGTTTCAAGCAAAAGTCCCTGTCGTCGACACAAACGGCGCTGACGAGACGAGACTTCGGAGCGAGCTCGGGATGAGACTGCTTGCTCAACGCTCGCCACAGCTCGTCGCACGGCTGGTGCGCATCCTTGTAGAAGCCGTTTTCGAGCGTGACCTCGGCGGGCTCCTCTTTTCCGTACGACCACAGCGTGGTCGCAAACCGGTCGCCATTCTTCCACTCGGCCGCGAGGACGTGCACGCCGTCCTCGTGCATGCAGAGCTTTCTGAAGGGCCTACTTTGCGGTTGGGTCTTCGTGAAGCTCGCGGTCGCCTTCTGCACGTCCACAATCGATTGCGCAAAGCCGTCGAGCATGAGCGCGAATCGCCCACCGACGAAAGGATACAGGCGCAGTGGATCGCGCAGGCGGTTGCGCTGTAGGTCTGCGAAGTTTGCCGCGGCAAACGACTCGCGCAACTCGGAGACGTTCCAGAGCCGGGCAGAGCGCGGACTCGCGACCGCAAGCAAGACGTCCCCTTCGTCGTTGAAGCTGACTGCTGGCGCCTCCGTGACCGCAGCGGTGAAGCGCTCGCTGCCAGCGCCGAGCACCCGATCCCAGACGAGCGTCTGGTTGTTGGCCACGCATGTGATCCATCGCGCGCCGTGCGGCCGGCAGTTCTCGTACTGCATGCCGTCGACGAGCATCCTGCGCGGGAGCGGCGCGCCGGCAAGCGAGCACAGAGGCGCGATGGGGTCGCTTGCAGGAACCGAAGAGCACTTGTTCGATACGCGAGGTGTCGGGTTTCCTGAGGAGAGATCGAAGACGTCGAGCCGCGTCGGCCCCTCGGCGGCGGCGAACGCTACAGCGACGAAGCGTTCGTCCATCGAAAAGGTGATGAGATGTGGAGTGCCCGCTGCACTTAGCGAAACGCGCTTGCGTTCCTTGGCGTCCATCACGAGCGCCACAACGAGCGTGCCGCTCTTTTCGCCTTCGGCTTGCTCTACCCACGCGATCTTCGCCCCGCTCGTGGAGACGGCGAAGCGATCGCCTACACGAAGATCGCCCACGCGCTTTCGCAGAGGGCCGGCGCGATCGAAGATCCAGACCTCGGTGTCGCTCGCGCCGGCGACGATCTGTCCGTCCGGGCTGAACGTCACGACGTTAGGTCTGTGGGCCATGTGCATGGAGCGAAGGAAGAGTCGCCGGCGAAAGTCCCAGACATCGAGAGCTCCGCCCCGCGCCCTGACGTTCATCTGTCCCGCGGCGGCGTAAAACTCAGCCGCGGCGCTGATCGCGGCGTCGTCCGTCCGGCCGCGCTTCGGCGCGAAGACGAAGGTCGGAGCATCCGCGACCGAGGTGACGACCCATAGAAGGGATAGGAACATCTTTGGCTTGTACCATAGACACGAGAACTCAGGCGCAACCGCGTAAGCCGCGCCGCGCGCCCGCGTCGCCGAGATCGAAATCGCCGTCAACCCGCCCGTTGCATCTCCTCGCGAACGATGTCGCGAATTTCGTCGCGCAGGGCACGCGGTGAAGAAGACATGCGCTCGCGCAAGAGCATGTTCAGCAGCGTCTGATACCCGATGCCGCGCTTCTCAGCCTCGGCGTTGAGCCACGTGAGCACCTCGGCGTCGAGGCGGATCGTCTTCAGCACCTTCGCCTTCTTCGAAAGCACCGCGCCGCGCCGCTTCACCTTCATCCGCTTCAAGTCATATTCCTTCTTCATACTGCTTCCTTTCTCGCTTCGTCGCCTGGCGCGCCGAGATGATCCGGATCGTCTCGCCCTCCCGTTCCGTATGCACCACCAAGATCAACCGCTGCCGGTACGAGTGACCGATGGTCAGCTCTCGCACCTCGGTGTAGTGGCCGTCGTCCTCGAACGTCACGGCGAGCGGGTCCTGCAAGGCAGACACGGCCTCGTCGAACGAGACGCCGTGCTTCTTGAGGTTTGATTCGGCCTTCTTCTCGTTCCATTCGACGTTCAACAAGTGTAGTTTACTCCGTAAATACAAAGTAACAACAGCTATTTCAGCAGCCGAACGACCGCTTCGAGGATGGTGAGCGCCTCTGCTCGGTCGCCAACATCGAGCCGAGCAAGCGCCTGCTCGGCGAGCCCGCGGGCGAGACTTGTGACGATTGTGACAGTGCTACGCCGAGACGGCTCGACAGGGCTTTCGACGGTCATCGAGCCCGATCGCACCTCCCCTTCAACATCGCCGACATGCGTTTCACACGGCGAAATACGGGTCGAAACGGCTTTCGGAAAATCGCCGTCCGGAGCCCTTCGAGTCCTACTTCCCCAACCATCTAACTTCCCGCCAGCATTGAAGAACGCGATCGCCTGTAACAGGTTGTGTAACAAGTTCGGGTCGGAATTGGCCGCGGTCTTCGGGTCTAGCGTAGCTTAGCTAGAGAGATGAACGTGCGCCGGAAATCGTGCTGCCGCCTGACGAAGAGTGCGTGAAGACGGCGCGACTGATCGAACGCGCGCTTTTGTATCTTCTGGTGGAAGCGAGGCGTGGAATCGACGAGGCCTGCGCGTTCCGAGATGATCCAATGGCAGCAAAAGCGCAAAAGCAGCAAAGACGAAGCGAGAAACGGAGGCCGCAGACCCCGCTTCGGTTTCCACATAGTTTCTCGATTCGACCTATTTTTCGGTTCAGGGAGGCAACGCGTCCAGCATGATGATCAACTTCGGAACGTCCATCATCACCGTGTCCCAGAGCCGGTCCTCGTCGACGTTCATGTAGTTGTGCACGATGAAGTGCCGCATCCCGATGATCTGCCGCCACGGGATCTCCGGGTGCGCGTCGCGGAACGACTCTTCCACCCGCCGCGCAGCTTCGCCGATGATCTGGACGAGGTACGCGAGCGCGAGGCGCAGGTTCTCGTCGGCGTCGTAGTCTTGCCGCGACTTGCCGGCGAGCTTCACCGTGATCTTCTCAGCGGTGTCGCGCATGTGCCCGATGAAGACGCGATGGTCCTTAGCCATAGAGCGGCTTTGCTTCGGCGAGCACGCGGTCGCGAATGCGGGCGTTGAGCGCCTTCGGGCTCACGAGATCAACACTTCGCCCACCAGCGGCCTTCGAGAGCTCGTCGGCGATGAAGCCGAGGCCCAGGAAGCCTACGCGCACGTCGGGCTCGAATTCGATCAGCAGATCGACGTCGCTGTCCGGACGGAGTTCGCCGCGCGCGCCGGAGCCGAAGACGGCCAGGCGCCTGATACGGTGGCGCCGGCACACCTCGCCGATCAGCTCGCGGTCGATCTTCAGCTCCATGATTCTCTCAAGATAGCACGCATGCGCCGGCCTTGTCCCGCCGGAACCCAGCCGCTTGCCCGCCGCCGAATGAGGGGTAGAATCCCGGGATGCCCGACCGAAAGCTAGGCGCCGCCCATAAGCGCTCAATCTACCATCGACGTGAGATCGAGCGGAGCGAGCGGTGTGCGTGCTTCCACTGCTTCGCGGAATTTGCGCCCAGTGGGATCAAGGAATGGGTGGATGACAACGACACTGCGACCTGACCCAATGACCAGGCGTGCATCGCCAGACGCGGCGCTCACATGACTGAGGTAGAGCGAAACATCGAGCCGCTTCGCAAACAACTCTTGTCGGCCTTCGCTGCGGTTCCGCGCCCCAGTAACGATCGCATCGCTCTTCACGACTGCACGGAGTGCGCACAGGTTCGCCGAGACTATGCCAGCCAGGCCCCCGCAAGCTTCGATCGCGAGATCGTAAAGGTTCACTTCGATTCGCTGCCGCTGTTGTCGCCCGAGGCTTTCCGCTACTTTGTCGTGGCGCACATGACGTACGCCCTCGAGTGGCCCGACTCCACGGTCGCCGAGTTCGTGCTCTACGCATTGGCCCCGAAGGAGTTTGACGATTTCTATCGCGAACGATTCGCGCTGTTCTCTTCAGAGCAGCGGCACGCGGTTATCGCGTTCCTCGAGTTCATGCGGTCTCAGCAGATTGATCCAGAGGAAGGAGCCGACCGTGAGCGCGAGCCAGAGATAACCGCCGGAATCGATGTCTGGCGGTCGCTGGCGTGAGCGGCGATCTCATTCGCGAAGCAGCTCCAGAGCGGCATGCAACAGAGAGCGCGTCACCGCCGCGTCGCCGACATCCAATCGCGCGAGCGCTTGCGCGACGAGCCCACGGGCCAAACTTGTGACGCTTGTGACAGTGCTACGCCGAGACGGCTCGACCGGGCTTTCGAGGGCTAAAGGCGACGATCGCAATTCGTCTTCAACGTCGCCGACATGTGTTCCAGGCGGCGAAACACGGTTCGAAACGTCGCTCGCGGAAACACCGTTCTGAGCCCTTCGAGTCCTAGTCCTTCGACCGCATGAAGATTGCTCGTAGCCGTAGGCGTTGACGTCGCCGTCGCCGTCGCCGGTTTTTTGGGAGTGCGCTACGAGGTCATCTTGACGAGCATGGAGACGATGCGATGCAGGA
>JADLHZ010000015.1 GCA_020848545.1 Deltaproteobacteria bacterium
CGCCGCGCTCACACTTCAAGTCTAGCAGCTGGCAGCTAAAGAAAGAAAAGAGGATCAAAGAGATCGATCGCCCCTGGGGGATCGCGATGGTCTCCTTCGGCGGCTCGTGCGGCGGCGGGCGCCAACAGCGCCGGCAACGACGCGAGCAGAGTTGCCCGGCGGCATGCGCGATACTGACGCGATACTCCGCGCGATACTTTCGCGATACCGCCGAGTATCGCGCAGGGTATCGCGCGCACGTACCCGAAGTCCGCGTTAGCACAGCGGTTGCTTGCTTGGCCTACCACTTCGCGGGCGCTGGAGACCCCACGCTCCCAACGAGGAAAAAACAGGGATCGTGGGGTCTCCAGCTTAGGCCAAGCAAGCAACCAAGAATCGGGGCCTTCGGGTGCGTGCGGAAAGCAGAGTGGTCAGTTGGATTTTGGTTGGTCGATGTCTTCCTCCTGTTCTTCGAGAGTGAGGGTGGAGAGGAGATCTTCAATGTCGGGTGCGGCGGCAGAGGCGGCGGCGGTGCGCTTCTTCTTCATGCGCGCCGGGTGCGTCGCCGAGTGGATCTCCTTCAGCTTCTTGATCGAGACCTCGGTGTAGATCTGCGTCGTCTCGATGCGGCTGTGGCCGAGCAGCGCCTGAATGAAGCGGATGTCGGCACCGTTTTCGAGCATCGCCGTGGCCATGGCGTGGCGAAAGAGATGGCAGGAGCCCTTTTTGCCGATGCCCGAGCGTTCGACGTAGCCGGCGATCAGCGAGGTCAGGTTCTCGCGCAGAAACTCGGCGCCGCGCGCGGTCAGAAACACCGTGCCCTCGTCCGGCTCGCAAACGAGCGTTGGCCGCACCTCGCCCGTGTACTTATCGAGCCACGCGAGCGCCCGGTCGCCGACCGGCACCACGCGGTCCTTGTTGCCCTTGCCTTGGCGGATGGCGATCGTGCCGCGCTCTTGGTCGAGGTCGTAGAGCTTGAGCCGCAAGAGCTCCCCGCGCCGGATGCCGCTCGAATAGAACGTCTCCATCATGGCGCGATCGCGAATGCCGAGCGGCGTCTTGACGTCCGCGACGGAGAGCACGCGCTCGATCTCGCTCGGGGTGAGCACGCTCTTTGGCAAGCGCTTACCGACCTTCGGCAGCTCGAGCTCGGACGCTGGGTTCGAGAGGATGTAGTTCTCCTTGGCAAGCCAGCGAAAGAACACCTTCAGTGCGCTCAGGCGATGGTGCTGGCTTTGAAACGACAGCGGTCGGCCGTCTTCGCTTCGGTAGTAGTAGAGCCAGCGCTGATAGCGTTCGAGGATGGGCTTTACGATCTCGTTCGGCCTGCCGAGCGAGCGATCGGCGCACCAGACCGCGAAGTAGGTGAGGTACCGGCCGCGCGTCTCGATCGTCTCCTCGGAGAAGCCGTGCACGCGCAGCCCGTCGAGATGTTGTCGAACACGGTTCGAAAAGCCGTCCGGATCGCGCGGGCTTCCCGGCATCACCGCCGGTGGGTTCTTCCACCTCACGGCTGCGCCGCTCGGTTGGCGGCGGCGCCCGCGGCGGCTAAGGGTAGGACGGCATGGCTACGATGCGATTCGGAGAGAGGCGCCAGATGTGCATTTCTCGCCACTTTCGCAACGACGGCGCTCGGAGCCGCGTCGTTCTTGGCCTCGGCGGCGTTTTCGCCACTCCGCAAGGTACCCGAAAGCGGCCCGAGAGCACCCCGCAAGCGGGCCGCAAGGTCCCCCACCGATCCCCGCAAGGTTTCAGTCGTACCCGAAAGCGCCGCCGCGTCGCTCGCCGCACCGAGCGCGCTCACATCGATGAGGCCCATCAGAAACGGCGCGCCGTCTTGGCCGCGGCCGTCGTAGCAGAGCTCGTAAACGAAGCTCTGGCCGTTTCGGCCGCGGTGGCAGGCGACGTACTCGAGCTCGATCAACCGTTCGAGGTGGATCTTCGACTGCGTGTAGCCCCAGCCCGTGTGCTCGCGCGCCTGCCGGCGGCTGAATCGATAGTCGCTGCGGTCGAGCTGCTTCGTCGCACAGGCGTCTGCAACCATCTTGTCGAGGAGGAGCAGAAAGCGCCGGGTCTGCGGCGGCAGCTCGTCGAGCGAGCGGCCGAGCACCTGGTGCGCGAGCTCGTTGGCGATCGCGATGTCGTCGATCGTCACCTCGATGAACGGCACGCTCTGCCCACCGTGCAGCGTCGACTTAATCGGCCGCTGGTACTGGTGCAGCAGCGCGATCGAGCGGATGAGCGTGAGGTACTTCTGGTGATCGCGCCGCGTGCGTGTGCGGTGGTCGAGAAACGTGAGCCGCTTGGCGTAGGGGTTGGCTACGAGGAGCGGCCGGAGCAGCCGCTGCGCGTCCTTGTGCAGCTTCAGGATCCTCGCCCGGTCCTTTCGCGCGATCAGCCCCTCGATGGTCTCGGCTTGGCGCTGCGCATCGTGGATCGCGCGCGTCTGCTCGCGATCCTCGTTCACCGAGAGCACGAGGCAGCGGTTCAGTAGCTCCTCGTCGATCTCGACCGCGGTCGTGGTCAAGAAGATCATCACGGGGCCCTCGACGCGGTACTCGTGCGTAATGAGCCGGCCGGTCTCCGGGTCCTTGCCGGTCGAGGCGATCGTGAGCTCGCCCTCGCTTTGCAGGAGCTTCAGCGCGTAGCTCGCCTTCGTGGCGCCCTCCTCCTCAACGATGGCGAGGATCCGGTGCTTCAGGTTGGTCTCCCCCATGTAGAAGAGGCTCTGTCCAGTCATCGCCGAGTACTTCACCTTGTCCTCTTCCGGCATCAGCGCGAGCACCGCTTCCATGAGCGAGCTTTTACCGGCCGCGCTCGTCGACTGGATGATCACGGCGAGCGGCTGCTCGAGCTTGCGCGAAACCGCGGCGATGTAACCAACGAGCTTGTTCACCTCCTCGCCAACAATGCCGGCTCGTTTGAAGTCGGCGAGGATGCGCTCGAGGAGCCGCGGATCGCGCAGGAGCTCGAGCGCGGCGTCTTGTTCGGCGTCGCTCAACGCGGCTACCTTCACCTTCGGCTCGAGCGCCTGGTGGATCTGCTGCTCCTGCAGCGCCTCGAGCTTGAGCAGCACTTTGCCGAGATCCTTCTTGATGGTCTCGTCCTCGAGCCCGAGATCGAGCGCCGCCTGCTTGATGAATGCGGCGCGTTGCTTCGCCGAGTAGAGGTCGAAGGTGTCGACGTAGAAATCGTCGCCGCACGCGGCGAGGATGTTCACGCGCAGCACGTCGAAGGCGAGGTTCTTCTCCAGGCCGCGGATGCGGTAGCGCCGCTCGCCGAGCGTGATCACCACCTCGTCGGCTTTGACCTCGGCCGGCACTTCCGGTGGCGTCGACGGCGGCGGCACCGGCGACGCTGCTTCGGCCTCGGCGGTCGGTACGGCGGCTAAAGCACCAGCGCTCGGCGTCTCGTGCATCTCTGTGCTCGGTGCCGGCTCGTCGTCGGTCACCTCTGCCGGCGAGGGATCTTGCTCGCGCGCTGGCGCCGCGCCCTTGCCCATCCACACGGCGTGTCGCAGCGCCAGGCCCAAGCTCTTCTGTGCCGGCGTGACCTTGAGCGCGTACTCGTTGGCGTCCATGCCCTTTGGAAACTGCACGCGAAAGCACTCGATGCCCTCGGCGATCAGCTTCGCCGCGAGCTTTTCCGCAGCGCCGTCGCCGGCGTCGTCGCGATCGTAGGCAATGAGGACTCTCTTGGTCTCGTAGCGCTTGAACGCGGCCAGATGGTCGGCAGTAAAGCCCTCGACGCCGTAGCTCGCCGTCACGTTGCGATAGCCCGCGCACCAGAACGTGAGCGCGTCGATCAGCGCTTCGCAGAGGATGATCTCCTTGCTCGCCTTGATCGCCTCCGCGTTCCAGACGCCTTTGTGCGGGCCAGGGAGGTACAAATGCAGCGGCGTGCCCGGGCGCAGGCCGTGGGTGATCTTGCGGCCGTAGACCTCGCTCACGGCGCCGCCCTCGTCGAACACCGGGATCACGAGCGAACCGTTGAAGTGTTCGTGACCGCTCTCTCGGTAGAGCCCAAGCTTGATGAGCCGCCCGCGGATCTCGAGGCCGGCATGGCGATTGCGCTCGGGGAGCCGCAGACCGAGCGTGCGGTTCGAAAAGCCGAGCTTGAACCTGTCGATCATCTCGGCCGAGTCGAGCCCGCGCTTCTTCAAGTAGGCGAGCGCTTCTGTGCGCTGCTTCAGCGTTGCATGGTAGAAGTCGATCACCTGGCTGAGCACGGCGCGATCGTCGGCGTCGTGCGTGACCGGCGCCGCGAGCTTGCGCACCGTCGAGTGTTTCACAGCCGAGGAGAGCGGAGCGGCTAAAGAAGGATGCTCTTCGCGAAGCAGCTCGACAGCATGGCGGAACGAGACGCCGTGCGCCTTCATCACCCAGTCGATCACCGAGCCGCCCGTTTGACACGCGCCGAGGCAGTGCCAGAGGTTCTTCTCCGGGCTGATCACGAGTGATGGCGTCTTGTCGTCGTGGAACGGGCAGCGGCCGTGAAGGTCGGCGCCATGGCGCTTCAGCTCGATGCCGGCAGCGCTCGCCAGCCGTTCGAGCGATACGTCTTTCTTTAGCCGCTCGACTTCGCTCTCTGGAATGCGCGCCATCCATCCTCCGACTCAGCACCTGTCAAGTCCGTGCTGTGCGAAATTGACACTTGTTAAGTTCGATAATGGAATATACGACTATCGTATAACAATGCAAGCCGCAACCAAGCCGCCGCAAATCGAGCCGTATACTGGCCGCCGAGATTCGGAGGCTCAGGCACCAGTGAAGGAACGAACGTTAGAAGGATTCGGCGAGCGACTGTCGAAGCTACGCAAGAGCCGCGGCGTCACCCAGGTGCAGCTCGCGACAATGGTCGGCGTCACTCAGCGTGTCATCACGTACTACGAAAACGAGGGCGCACAGCCGCCTGGCGCGTTGCTCGTCGATCTGGCGAAGGCCCTGAAAGTATCCGCAGATGAGCTACTCGGCCTCAAGCCTGCCGCCGAGCGCGCGAGCCCCCGCACAGCGCGCCTGCTTAAGCGCCTTGCGCGCGTCGAGAAGCTCCCGCCCGCCGATCAACGCGCCGTCTTGAAGCTCGTCGACGCCCTCTGCGAAACGCGAGGTCTCGCGTGACCGAGTTCGATCCAAACATGCCGGACCCGCTCGACATCCCTTTACACAACTTCAAGCTCGTTGCCGGTACTGGCGCATTGCTCGAGCTGCACCTACGGCTCTTCGCTGGAGCGCACGAAGAGCTGGAATCTTTCGCCCATGCCTATCTGCTTGAAAATGTCGAAGCCGGCATCGTCAAAGTCTTTGGCGATCGTCTCTCCGAAGAGGAGAAGAACCTCCTGAAGGACTGCCGGCAGCTGCGTAACAAGGTCCTTCACTGCGACTTCCGCGCCGTAAAGAAAAAGCTCGGCACCATGGGCGTCGCTGTCGCTTCCGGCGGCGTCACCAAGATGAATTTGCACACCGGCGAGTCGAAGCTCGTCAGCGACAGCAGCATCGAAGACGGCGGCGTCTTTGGCTGGTTGTTGGAGGCTCAAACCAGTGGGTTGCTGTCCGAAGCACTGAACGTGTTCAACAAGTCGGTGACGCTCATTCGTCGACTCGCGCATGATGTTGCGTACGCCAAAGTTTCGGAAGCATGACCAGCGACGCGACGCTCAGCTGAGCTATCGCTTCTTCGCCACTGCTCGTCGATCAACGGCGAACGCCGCCACGAACATCGCGACGCCGATCACCGCCGCGCCGCCGAAGCCGAGCCACGTCGGAACACCCGGCCAGTAGACCGCCACGCACAACACCGCCATCAGCACGTACCCGAGACACCCGACCCCACACCCCGCCCCAGTCTCGAATGCTATGTACTTCTTCTCCACTGCCTTGCCCGCCTCTTACTCTCTCTTCTTGCCCCCTGGCCCGCCCGCTCCCCCTGGTTGCCTGCATGGGTCCAACCGGAGACCCCGGCCACACAAAAATTCCCCTCGTTGTGTGGTCGGGGTCTCCGGTGCTGCGAAGCATGGACCCATGGTGGCAACGCCCTGCTTTTTCGCGGAGTTGGACTCTCTTCCACGCGTCACAAACGCGTTACCGCTGTGCTACGCGTTTGCTACGCCTTCTGTTACGCGCGCTGTAACGCCTTTTTCACGGCGCAGCGCCGCCGCGACTGCCGCCCGCCGACTCTGATCCCGGCGCCCATCAATTCTTCGCCACCGCGATCACCTGCATCCTTGATCGGTGTCCTTCTCGATCGATCTCCCGATCTCTCGGAGAGTAGTTCGCCGCCGAATACCAGCGCGGATCGATCACGCGTCGCTGTGTCGATCGATCTCGTTCTGAATCAGCTCGCGATAGAACGGGATCTCCTCGCTGCTCAGCAAGTCGTTGAACAGCTCCTGGATCTCGTCGGTGCGCTTCTCGTTGCGCAGCTTCTCCGCTTCGAGCAACGCCTTGCCGAACCGCTGAGACGCTGCACGAGAGCGATCTTCGCACTGCTCGATGAAAGCGCGGCGATTGCGCCGCAGATCGGGTAGCGCCTTCGACGTGGCAATACCCAGAGAGTTTGCGATATCGACGAGCTCCTGCTCCGGCGCCGCCAAGCACTCTTGGTCATCGGCCTCGAAGGCCAGGTGCCGCAATCGCTCCCAAAGCTCCGCTACGTCGGCTTTCATTCGCACGCATTCTTGCGCGGGTGGCATTGCGCAAACGGCCAGTTGCCGTCACTGCCCGTGCACGTCTCCATGCAGGCGAAGCAGCTGCCGGTCCAACCTTGGTTTTGGCAGAGGACATACATGTCGATGCAGAACTGCCGATTATCAGGCGTCGGAATGCGCTTCGGTCCTGGAGACGGATCCGGATCCGGTGCTGGGTCTGGCGCAGGATCCGGTCCTGGCGATGGTTTCTTTGGAGGCCCAGCAGTTGGACCCGGTTGCGGCACGCGATCTGGCTTCAAGAACAACGCGAGTGCGGCCACCCCGCCGATCACATATGGCGCAACAGCCACAGCTCCTGGAGCGAGGAACACGAAGCGGCCGTCTGGATCGTACGCGTTCGGCACCCAGCCGGCGGCGTACGTGTATGAGCTGAGCGCGCCGCCGAATTGGTTCGCCGAATCCGTCGCGAGGAACCGCCCCAAACCACCGTCATAGTACCGATGCCAGTTGTAGGAGAGCCCCGTCTCGTCATCCCGATACTGCCCAGGCAGACAAGAACGGCAGACGCGTGTTCGTCGTAGCCGCGCGACTTTTCTTGATGCACTTCGCGGTGATCGACGCGGTCGCGGCTGAAGCGATCGCAGCGGCGAGTGCTCGATCGCCC
>JADLHZ010000016.1 GCA_020848545.1 Deltaproteobacteria bacterium
AGCACCCGTTCCGGCTCCAATAACGTATCAGGCGCCGTCTGGGGTGGGCGGGCACCTTGGTGTCGTCGTGCACTTCGGGGAAGACGGCGCCGGCGCGACAGGGGCTTCTCCCGACGCGCTCCTAGGAGATCGACAGATCGCGCGCGGTCGGTGCAATCGGCGTGGCGGTCCGCTCGGGTGCCGTCTTCAACACGCTGTCGGCGCTGAGCATCGTCCCCGCTTGACGCCGAAAAGGGACCGGGGACGTTTTGCCGAAAAGGGACCGGGGAAGATTTCGCGGGGGAAGATTTCGCGGCGAAAAGGGACCGGGGAGCGGCGGCGAGAGCTATCCTCGGTTCACGTCGTTCATGGCGAGCTTTGTGCCCTTGGCGATGACCGCGAGGACGGCGTCTTTGCAGCGCACGACGCCTTCGTCGAGCAACGCGCGCTCGGCCTTCCCCGGCACGCCGAGCACGTGCTCCACGCCCTCTCGCGGCGGCTTCCCGATGCCGGCCCGCACGCGGACGAAGTCGGCGCCGATGCAGGCAATCAGTGATCGCAGCCCGTTGTGCCCGCCGGCGCCGCCGCCTTGCTTGAGCCGCACGGTCCCCGGCGGAAAATCGAGCTCGTCGTGCACCACGATCACGTTCTCGGTCGCGATCTTGAAGAACTGCGCGAGCGCTTGGGTCGGCTCGCCGCTCTTGTTCATGAAGGTCTGCGGTTTGCACAAGACGAGGTCGTCCCCGCCACGGGACAGCTTCACCCACTCGGCACCGAACTTCGTCTTCCACGGATCGGCGCGCAGATCGGCCTGAAGCGCGTCGAGCACCCAGAAACCGACGTTGTGACGGGTCTTTTCGTACTCGGCGCCAGGATTGCCGAGACCGACGATGAGGAACGAGCCCAAAGACTACTTCTTGGCGGGAGCGGCGGCCTTGGCGTCCTTCGCGCCGGCTGCCGGAGCGGCACCCTTCGCGTCCTTCGCACCAGCAGCCGGAGCGGCACCCTTGGCGTCGCCGGCCTTCGCATCGGCCGGAGCGGCACCTTCGGCGCCGGGAACGGCGGCGACGGCTGCCACTTCTTCGACCTTCTCGGCCTTCGGCGCGACGACCGAGACGATGGCGTAGTTGTGCGGGCTCGCGTGCTTGACGCCGGTCGCGAACTTCAAGTCGCTGACGTGGATCGAGTTACCGACGCCGAGCTCGGTGACATCGACGCCGATGTGCGTCGGGATGTTCGCCGGCAACGCGTCGACGACGAGCACGTGGCGGATGACTTCGAGAATGCCGCCGTCGGTGACGCCCTTCGCCTTGCCTTCGATGTGCACCGGCACCTCGACGCGCACCGGCTTGTCGAGCGAGATCTCGACGAAGTCCGCGTGTGTGAGCTTCGCCGTCGTGACTTCCGTCTCCCAGTCCTTCAACAGCGCCAAGCGTTGGCCGGCGCCCTCGATCTTCAGCGTCAACACGGTGTTCAGGCCGTGCGCGGTCTTCAACGCTTTCTTCAGGTTGTCGGCGTTCACCGAGATGGCGGCCGGCTCTTTGCCCTTGCCGTAGACGACGCCCGGGATGAGCCCGCTGCGACGCAAACGGCGGGCCGCGCCCTTGCCACGCTCCAAACGGCTCTGCACTTCGATGACGGATTGATCAACACTCATGACTTACCTCTGTCGCGAAACGACTAGAAAACGACGCCGACTCCCCTCGCCTGCCGAATTGCCGCGAGCGCAGCCGGACCGTCTATGTAGCAAACATCATACAAAGAGCGAGCTGACCGACTCTCCGAAGTGAATGCGGCGGATGGCCTCTGCCAAAAGGGGTCCGATCGTCAAGACCTCGATCTTCTTCGACCCTTCGACGTGCTGCTTTTGCGGGATCGAGTCGCTGACGACGAGCTTCTCGATGTCGCTCTTGTTCAAGCGTTCGAGCGCGGGACCGCTCAAGACGCCGTGGGTCGCATAGGCGAAGACGCGCCGGGCGCCCCGCTGCAGCAACGCGCTCGCGGCGTTCACCAAGGTGCCTGCGGTGTCGACCATGTCGTCGAGCAACACGGCGGTCTTCCCTTCGACCTCACCGATGATGTTCATCACTTCGCTGACGTTCGCCCGCTCGCGCCGCTTGTCGATCATCGCGATGCCGACGCCGAGGCGCTTACCGTACGCGCGCGCGCGCTCCATGCCGCCGGCGTCGGGCGAGACGATGACGGTCTGCTCGAGGTCGAAGGCCTTGCGCATGTGGTCGATCATCAGCGGCATGGCGAACAAGTGATCGAAGGGAATGTTGAAGAAGCCTTGGATCTGCCCGGCGTGCAGGTCGACCGAGACGACCCGCGAGACGCCCGCCGCTTGCATGAGATCGCTCACGAGCTTCGCCGAGATGGGCGTGCGCGGCGCCACTTTGCGATCTTGGCGCGCGTAGCCGAAGTACGGCATCACGGCGGTGATCGACTTCGCCGACGCGCGCTTCAACGCGTCGGTCATGATCAGGAGCTCCATCAAGTTGTCGTTGACCGGCTGACACGTGGGCTGGACGAGGTAGACGTCGCGGTCGCGCACGTTCTGGCGCACTTCGACGAAGACTTCGCCGTCGGAAAAGCGCGTGCAGTTGACTTGCCCGAGCTCGACCTTGAGCTCGGTCGCGATCGCCTTGGCCATCGAGGGGTTGGCGTTGCCTGTCAGGATGACCAAGTCGCTCACGAACGCTCCTCGTTCTCCGCGGCGTGCATTGGGGCGGAAGGATTCGAACCTTCGAATGCCGGAATCAAAATCCGGTGTCTTACCACTTGACGACGCCCCAGCTGCGTTCGCTTCGGAGCGGCGCGGGTATCACGAATTTTTGTGGGCTCGCAAGGTCAGAAGCGTTGGCGAACGTAAGCCGCGAGCGACGGCGCGATGGCCCACGGGCGGAAGCGCCGGCTCAACGACTCGCAGCTCGTGATGCCGAAGAGCGCGAGCGGCAGCGCGGCCAAGAGATCGACCGCGTAGTGCATGCGGCAATAGAGCGTGGCGAAGATGATCGAGACGCCGACGATGGCGAGCGCGGGTGCGACGAGCCCGCGGCGGCGGCCGGCGTAGCGGATGCCGAAGTACATCGCGACGAGGGTCTGCGTCGTATGACCGGACGGGAAGCAGTCGCGAAAGAACGTCACCTGCTTGAAGCTCTGGTCCAAGTGGTGGCCGAAGAAGACGCCGCTGAGCGGGCCAGCCATGTCGGCGGCCTGCGTGAAGCGCGGCCCGATCGCAGGCACCGCGATGTAGCCGAACATCATCAGAAAGAACGTGCCGGCGATCGCGGCGATGTACGCGTGAAAGACGCGCCGATCCGCGGTGCGGCCGAGCCAAATGCCGACGCCGGCGACGAAGAAGTAGTAGCTCGCGTAGGCCAAGAAGAGCCAATCAGTGAGCCAAGGATGCATGTGTCGCGACAGCCACACCGACGCCTGCGCTCCGAACAGGCGCGCGTCGGCGGCGATGAGCGCGGCGTCCATCGTCGGCCGATGGGCGGCGTCGAGGATTTGGTTGAGGCTCAGGTAGATCGGCAGCAGCGCGAGGCAGGCCCACCAGTCGGCCCAACGGTGGATCGCATGATCGTCGGGCAACATCGCCTGCGCCGAGCGAAACGCGACGAGCGCGAGGAGAACGAAGACGACGGCGCCGCCGATGAACGTCGGATCCGCGAGCCCGGGCCCGTACGACGCCGCGAACCCGAGGTGCGCCGCCAGCAGCGCCAACCCGACAATGTCCGGAAGATACAGGACCACGGGTCGGTTATCGGCATAACGCGGCGAGTCGATGCGACCGAAAGCCTCCCCGGTCCCGCTCCCCGGTCCCTTTTCGTTTGGCTCCCCGGTCCCTTTTCGGCGGGGTCAGCGCTTCTTCTTGGCTTCGGCGACGATCGCTTCGGCGGTGGCGCTGAGCTTAGCGATGCTCGGGTGCAGCTTGTTCGGCTCGGCGACGACGTCTTCCTCGGCGAGGGACTTGAGCAGACGGAGCTGCTCGTAGCGCTCCTTCGCATCCTTTATATGACCCTTCGCGCCGGGCTTGAGATCGAACGCCGCCCGCAAGAGCGCGATCGCTTCTCGGTAGATCTTGAGCGCTTCGTCGAGCGCCATCGCCGTCAGCAGGCCGCGGTTCATCGTCGGGCTCTCGGGGCGCAAGCGCACTTCTTCGGACGCCACGTCGAGCATCTGCTTGCGCCGCTCGTTGTCCATCCGCTCGGTGGGGCTCGTGGCGGTCTTCTTGTCGAGGCCGGCGGCCGCCGCGTTCTTCTTGATCTGATCGAAGAGGCTCGGTTTCTTGTCGTCGCCCATGCGTCGGCGTTAGCACCAAGCGCCTAGGTTGGAAAATGTACCCGGTCCGTAGAGGCGCCGTTCCTGTCACCCGCGCCTGACAGTTCTTAAAGAATCACCTTCGCGTTGACCCGAGGGTATTCTTCGTCGAGCCGTTTCGTCTTTCGCTCAGGAGGAGCAACCGCGTGGCACCAAAAGTCGACGTCCCCACGATCTCTGTCGCCTACAAGTCCGCACCTGGAGACGTCGAAGGTTCAAAGCCTGGTCAGATCGCAACGACCAAAGAAGCGCAGATCTACACGCTGACGACCGATCAGCAACGCACGCCGCAAGACGCGGAAGCGTTTTGGAGCTTCGTCGCCAAACACTACAACGGCGGCCAGTCGATCACCGACCCCAAAGAGCGCGAAGCGCTGCTCAAAGACGAAGGATTGCAGAAGGCGCACGCGCAGTGGACGAAGCCGTTGCAAGCGGGCGAAGGGCCGCGTGCCATCACCTTCCCGTTGAACCTGACGATCCCAAAGGACACCTTCGAAAAAACCGCGACGCCTGCGCCGAAGCCTGCGGCGACCGCCGACAAGAAGCCCATCGACGAGCCGATGACGAACCCGAAGGCGGACAAGGGCGCCAATCCCATCCCGCCGTCCCTGTGGAAAGAGCTCGAACGCTACACGAGCAAAGAGTCGCTTGCCCCCGCGCGCGAAGCCTACGAACGCTTCACCACGGCGCGTGCGGCGCTCGCCAAAGATCCGGTGAAGAACAAGGAGGCCATCGCCAAGCTCGACGCTGCGCTCGAGCCGTTGAAAAAAGCGCTCACCCTGCTGCCGCTCGAGATCGACCAGTCGCTCGCGAGGCTCCCGGCCGACACCAAAGCGCTGATGGACGCCGTCGTCGAAGCCGAGACGCCGCCCGGCACGAAAGCCAGCGCGAACAAGACGCCGGCCAGCGCGCCTGAGAAGGCGGCGGGCGGGCCTCCGAAGGCCGACAAAGACATCGAGATCAAGATCGATCCGAAAGATCTCCCGGCATTCGAAGCTGGCTTGAAGGAGCTCGAGGATGCCCCCTTCGGCGTCGGCACGGACGCCGCCAAGGCCGGGCGCGAGGCGTTGAAGCCGCCAGTCACGCTCGACAAGGTCGTGAAGTTCCGCGAGGAGCTGAAGAAGGTCGCCGAAAAAGCGCGCGACCTCGGCGCAAGTGGGCAAGCCGCCAAGGCCGACGCCGCCATCGCGAAGCTCGATGGGTACATCTCTGCCGCCCGCGGCGACGTGAAGCCCGAGGGGACCAAAGCGGACGCAACCGCGACGGGCCAGATCTTCCAGAGCGGCCTTGGCTTCCAAAGCGTGTGGGAGCCTGCGGGCGCCAGCGGGCCGGTCAATATCAAAGTCGGCGAAAAGGAAGTCGGCGACTCGAAGGAGAAGTGGTTCCGTGACGCGATGAAAGCCGTCTACGGGGTCACCGACGACGCCAAGCTCACAGCGCTCATCGAAGGCACGCCGGAGCTGAAGAAGGCGCACGACGAATTTCTGAAGGCGAAGAGCGACAAAGGATTCGTCGTCTCTTTCCCGCGTAAGACGTACGTGAAGGACGCGAGCGCGAAGCCCGGCGCCAATGACGTCGATGGCACGCCGGCAGCGGTCGACATGCCGCCGCCCCGCGAACCGAAGCAGCCGCTGCCGAAGCGCGACGAGGCCCTCAAAGAGCTCGGGTACGATCCCAACAACGCAGGCTTCGAGAAGTACGTTGCCGAGCGTCCGAACCTGAAAAACGAAAGCGGCGAAGGCATCGAGCGAACCATTGTGGCCCACGTGCTGCTCAACCGCCGAGAAGCGGCGCTCGAGGCGGGCGACAAAGAAGAAGCGCTCGCGATTACGCAGCAGCTCGTCGGATACGCAAAGAGCGCGGGGACCTACCTCGCGCTCGCCGAGAGCTTCGCAGACCTCGGCAGGAACGACGAGGCGATCGCCGCTTACCAGCAGGTGATCGACGCCGCCGGAGATGATCCGAAATACGCCGTGCTCAAGCAGAAGGCGCACGACGCGCTCGCAAGACTCACGGGGAGCGCCGCCGCGCCGGCGGTGTCCGCGCCCAAGCCCACGCGACCGGTCCCGAAACGCGACGAAGCGCTCGAGGAGCTCGGCTTCGAGCCGAGCAACGCGGGCCTCGAAGAGTACGCGAAGGCAAACCCGCAGGTCCAAGGCGAGAGCGGCGAGCGCATGGAGCAACACGTCATCGCCCACACACTCCACAACCGCTACACCGCCGCGGTCGCCGCCGGGAACTTCGACGAGTCCTGGGCGATCGCCGAGCAGCTCGCGCAGTTTCGCCCGACGCCGAACACGCTCTTGCTCCTCGCCAACGAGCTTTGGAAGCACGGCCAGAACGAGCAGGCGCTGGCGCTGTACAAGCAAATCGCCGCGACACCGGGAGACGATCCTCGCTACACGGACGCGAAGAAGGACGCCGTAAGGATTGGCCAGCAACTGACGGAGAATCCCGGCGTCGCGCCGCCTGACGGGTTCGCACCGGGCTACGAGCGGGCGACGAAGGCCGCCGGCCCCGCGGCTGAGACGAACGCGCCGGCCGCGACCGCCGGCGAGCTGCCGCCGCTTCCGACCGAGCTGTCGACGAAAGAAGGCCTGCAGAGGCTCAAGAACAAGGAGGTCGAGCGTTCGCAATTGACGGCGCCGCTCTTGGCATCGCTCGGCGTCGACGTCGATCCGAAGGATTTCCTGACGACGCGCGCTTACGTGTACGGCGTGCAAAAAGCTGCCGGAGTGAAGAACCCGGACGGCATCTGGGGCCCGGAGACGCACGCGGCCGTGCAGAAGTATTTGAAGGATCACAACGGGGACGTTTCGGCTTTCAAGCCCGCGTGCGACCAAGCGCTCAAAGACGCCAAAGCGCAAAACGTGGTCATGCAGAGAGACATCAACACGAGCATCGACAACTTCGTCAAAGCTGGACGGGAAGCGGGCGCCATCAACGACACCAACGAAAAAGACTATCGCGAGAAGCTGCGAGGCCAAGTGAACAAAGGCCTCTGGGACGGCAAGACCGTCGCCAATGCGTTCAAAGGAGTCGACAACGAGAACTTGCTCGGCTCGGTCGACCCCCGCTCGCCCGCCCACAGAAGCGTCTTCAAATGGGCAGACAAGGACAAGTCGCGCTTCTGGAAAGACAGCACGTCGAAGTTGGCGTTCAACGCGGAGCTCAAGGAGCTCGAAAAAAAGTATAAGAACGATCCCAAAGGGTTCGAGGCCGCCGCGAAGGAGCTCTACTACGGCGAAAGGTTCACGCGGCCCGGCAGCGAGCTCACACCGGCGCAAAACGGCCAAGTGACGACGCTCGTCGGCAAGAGCCAAAATGGCGCCGCTTGGAAAGGCGGCTTCGACGACGCGCAGTACAAGAAGCTGCTCGAGGAAAAAGCGCTTGCGCTGTCGAAGGCGGGCGGCAGCCCCGAATCGCAGAAAAAAGCGCTCGACGATTTCGCCAGGACGACGATGTACGACAACCTCGACCCTGAAGTGCAGAGCACGTTCAATGCGTCCGTCGAGAACATCGTCGCCAAGGGTGAAGCGGACACCACGCGGTACTGGGGCAAGAACGGCACGAGCAACGACCCGGACGCCAAAGCGGCGTTCGAACAAGGTCTGCGCGACTACGTCAAAGACCGCCTCGCCGCCGGAGACAAGATGTCGGACATCGAAGCCGACATGAAGATCTTCGACGAAAATCCGAAGCGTGATCCCCGGCTCCGCAAGCTTTACCAGGACCACACGACGCCCAAAGCGAAGCAGAAGGAGAAGGAGGAAGCGAAGTACGACCCCGATCTCTCTCCAAACGCTCCTCCCGGGTACAAGGGCTGAGCGGTGGGACCTCCTGGACGCATAGACGGACAGAACGCGGCGGCGCTGAGGCCCGCGGACGACGCGGTCGTCCTGACCGCGACGCCGGCGTTCGATCCGGTGACGCAAACCTACGCCGTCGCGGTGCTCGACGGCCGCAGCGACCTTGCCGACGACGCCCTCCTCGACCAATATATCGCCGACGAAAAAGCCGCCGGCAACGACGTCATGGCGGCGCTCGAAGCGCGGCTGCCGTCGCTCGCGCCCGCCGATCGCAAAGCCGCGCTGAAGAAGCTGCTGACGTTCTCGGCCGAAGGTCCGGACGGCCGCGCGCTGAAGAAGCCGAGCACGGACGAGCTGAAGACGCTCATCGCCTCGCTCGAAAACCCAGAAGCCACGCCGACGCCGGCGCCGGCCGAGTCGAAGCAGAGCGTCGAGCTGCCGCTGCCGAAGTCGCTCGACGCGAAGAAAGTCGAAAAAGACGCGACGCTCGCCAAGGCTGCGCTCACCGCGGATCCGCAGACCTTTCAAAAAGCGATGCAGCGCTACCAAACGCGCGAGCAGCGCGAGGCCGTGCTCTACGTCGTCTTCAAAGACGCCGCCCCCGAGGAGCTCGCGCACGCCAAAGAGATCATGGCGAAGGTCTGGGATCCCGGGCTCAAGCGCCAGCTCGACATCGCCATCCGCGTGCGTGAAGCGCAGCTCCCGGGCGGGGCGCTCTACGGTGTCGAGTCGCCAGACGCCATCGCGGCGTACAGGAACTTCGTCGGCCCCACGTGCGACACGTGGCTGAAGCAGCTCGGCATCAGTGAAGACGACGTCAAAGCGTGGCTCACGGCGCCGCCGGGAACGCCCCCACCCGCGTCGATCCAAAAAGCGCTCGACGACGTGCAAAACGGCCGACCGAGCTACGCCAACGTCAACTTCGTCCTCTACGGCATGCCGGCGTTCATCGCGCTGCAAAAAGCCCGCGGGGTCAGCGCCGAAGATCTGAAGCCGCAGGACGCGCTGATCAACAAGGCGCGCAACCAAGGCCTCATCGTTCAGAAGCAGGAAGCCGGCGCCCTGGAGGGCGAAGCCGCGTACCATGACCGCCTCGCGGCCGACCTCGACAAGAAGGCCGAGGAGATCGAGGCGGGAGCGAACCCCGGCGACGCGGTGAAGCTACGCGAGCAAGCGAACACCCAGCGCGCCATGGCGAAGACCCAGCGCGGCGCGGCGATCGTCACGACGACGAACATCGCCAACATGTACGAGAAGCAGATCAACACGCCGGGCGCCAAGCCCTCTCAGGCCACGCTCGACGCCCACACCGAGATGACGGACGCGACCGGGCGGATGATCCTCGTCGACGCCAAAGACGAGACCGGGCACCTCATCGTGCTCGCCGGCCAGCACAAGGGTGATAAGGCGTACACCGACGAGACGCCGCCGAAGCTCACGAATGACGAGCCACGAGGCAAGCCGGGCGATCCGGATTATTTCCCCGGCGGCGTCGGCTACTGGGTGGACAAAGGCGAAGAGTACAACAGCAAAGCCGGTGAGAGCGGCGGCCACGTCTCCCTCAAGACCGACTATCAAGGCTACAAGCGCTACGTCGACAACAAGTTCCTCGAGCTGCGCGACTATCCGCCGAAGAGCCCGCCGGCGACCTACGATCCGCGCGCCGAGGAGCTGCGCATCGAGAGCGTGCAGCTGCTCGCCGACGAGAAAAAGACGGTCGAAGATCGCGTCGCCTATCTCATGGCGAAGTCGCCGCGCACGGCAAAGGAGGACGACGATCTGCTCGCGATGAACGGTCGCTTGCAGACGCTCACGAGCGAGCTGAACGCCGAGAAGAAGCGGCTCAAGAAGGCGATCGACGACGGTAAGATCGCGCACAAGCAGCTCGACGCGGCAACAAAAGCGGTCTCCGGCCTCACCGACAAGCTCGACGGCGCGGTCGTGACCGAAGACGGGCGCACCTCACGTCGCGGCGGCTTGCGCCAAGAGCTGAAGGATCTCGAAGAACGTCAGAAGGGCGCCGAGACCGACACCGCGAAGGCCGCCTTTACCACCGCGATCGCGAACAAGAAGCTCGAGATCAAGCAGGCGGAGATCGACCAAAATCTCGCGACGCAGAAGCTCGAGCTGCTTCAGCGCCAACAGAAAGCTGCCGGTCAGCCTGCGCTCGGCGACATGATCGCCCGAACCGAAGGCTCGGTGATCAAGGCGCTCAACGCCGAGTACGGCATCACCGACGACGGCAAGGGCGCGCCTGAGATCGGCCCGTCGACCGACGTCATCTATGCGGCGGCGACGAAGTCCACCGAGTACGTCGAGACGAACTTGATGCCGCCGAAGGAAGGGCTCATCGGCGTCGAGGACAAAGACAAGGTGAAGTTCGGCACCGTGTCGCTCGAGAACGGCGCGTTCTACGCCGACAAGTCCGCGGCCGAGCGCGGCTCCGGCAATCAGCCGACGCCGCAATCACTCGCCGATGCGAAGAAGGCCACCGAGTGCGTCAGCTATTCGGTCGATGCGCTCGACTACATTTGGGCGGGCTCCGAGCTGCATCAGCAGTTTGCGCCGGTCGTCGCCGAGGGCAGCCGCACCGTGGCGATCGACCTCGCCAAGGTCGATCCGAAGAACGCGAGCCTCTGCCTGCGCTACGCCGACACCGCGACCGGGCTCATCGATCTCGACGCGATCACGCCGACGAAGGCGGACGGCACCAAGAAGTCTCCCGAAGAAATCGCCGAAGAGAAAGCGGCGAAGAAGGCGCTCAAGGACAAGCTGACGATCGACAACGCGCTGAACGGCGCGATGGCCGTCGTCATGGGCGCGTTCTGCTCACCCGCCGATCCGAACCAGCGGCCGCCGGACATGACCATGGCCTCGATCCGCAGGGCGCGCGAGCTGATCAACAAGATCCAGCCGCCGACGACCGAGGCGACAAAGGCGCTCGAAGCGCTGGATCGACTCGAGAGCTTCGCCACCGGCGCGATCACCCTCAACAACAACCGCGCCGATCTCGCCAAGCGTAGCGCTGGCAACGCGAACGCCTCGATCACCATTGCGCAAGAAGAAAAAGACGCCGCGCTCGAGAAGACGCAGTCGATCTTCGTCGACCTGCCGATCATCAGCACCTTGACCCTCGGCGTCGGCGTGCTCGTCGACGACGAGATCGATCAAGCACAGCTCGAGAGCGGCGGCGCCTGGACGATGGCGCAGCTCCGCGACGCGATCAAAAAGAAGCAGCTCACCGACAAGCTGTCCCCCGTCGAGCAGCAACTGAGCGACAACCTCGACGCCCTCGCCATGATGAGCGACGTCCTCGAGAAGGCGACCGCAGAAGGCCGCCAATTCGAAGTCTATAAATACATCGCCACCGGCGACACCGAGGCGCTGCAAGGCGTGGCGGACGAGCTCGGCGCCACGGACGGCGATGGCCAAGCCTTCCAGGCCACCAAAGTGACCGAGCTCATCACCGACGATCAGAGCGCGTTCAAGAGCTACTTCCTTCATGGAGACAACTACTTCAAGGACGCCGAAGCCCAAGGCTTCGACATGGTCGACGCCAGCGACGAAGCAGAGGAAGTCGCGCATACGCAAGGCACGGTCACTGGCACGCAGAGCTCGGCGGTGCAGCGCGCGAACATCGAGTCGACGGACTACCAGAAGGACATGATCTGGGTGCAGATCGCCGTCGCCGCCGGCGAGATGGTGCTCAGCTGCTTCATCCCCGGCGCCGCGCTGCGCACGATGGCGTCGATCGGTCGTTACGCCAAGCTCGCGATCGGTGTCGCCCGCGTCGCTTCGTTCGTCGCGCGCGCGCGTACGATCGCCGCCACCTATCGCGTCGTTCGTATCACGATGTCGGCACTGCGCTTCGCGGCCGCCGCCAGCGCGCGCTGGCAAACGTTCGCCAAGAGCGGACGCGCCGCCGGTTTGCTCGCCAAAGTCGTCGAAGCGTACGCCGTCTTCGGCATCCAAAAAGGCGTCACCAAGCTCGCCGAAGCCGCCGGCATCCCGAAGAACACCTTTGGCGGAAAGCTCTTCTACTTCGCCGTCGGAGCCATCGGCACCAGCGCGCAGAACAAGATCGCGAAGTGGACCCAAGCGGGCAAGGAAGTGATCCTGCCGACGGCGCAGTTCATGGCGACGACCTTCGGCATTCCGCTGCTGCCGAAGGAGAAGCAAGAGTTCTGGAACGAGGTCGCTGAGTACGGCTTCCCAGCGATAGGCGCGCTCGTCGGGTCTTATAACGAGCACGGCGCTATCAAGCGGCAACACGCGGAAGGCGCGATGCAGCTGTTCAACGGCGCGCTCGCAGAGAAAGGCCACCCGCCGCTCAGCGAGAAACAGCAGGGCCAGGGCGCCGATCTCCTTTATAAGGTCGCGACCGCGAAGGACTCAGTCAGCTACGAGAATGCGCGCGCCGAGCTGCAAGTGTGGGGCGAGAAGAACAAGCTGCCGCCCGAGGCCATGAAGGGCCTCGATCAGCAAGCCGCGGTCGCCTACGCCGGTACGAAGCACCTCGGCGCCGACGTCAATTGGGCCAAGGAATCGCCGACGCCCGAGGCGCTCACGAAGAAGTACGACGACGTCGTCGCCGAGCTGATGGCCGCGCATCCCGAGATGCCGATCGAGCAAGCGCGGATGTTTGCGCAACAGCTCATCGCAGGGAAGATCAACGCGGCGATGCCGGTCGTCGCCGAAGGGCAAGAGCCGAACCAGAAGGACGCCGCGAAGATCAAAGAGCTCGGCGGCGCGCTCGACGCCGTCAACTTGAAGATGGCGCACGACACGGCCGCGACGGCCACCGAGCGCAACGTCAAGGAGCGCGGCGTCGAGCTCGATGACGCGCAGAAGGGCTTCGTCCGAGAAGAGCTCGTACCTGAGATGATGAAGACGCTCGGCAGCGAGACGCTGACGCCGGAGCAAGGCGTAGCAGCGCGCGCCAAGATGAAGGAGCGCCTCGTCAACGAGCAGAAGATGACGCCGGAGCAAGCCGACGCCGTCGTCCGCGGGCTCGCCGAAGAATGCGCCGCGCAGGTCGGCCGCTCGAGCACCGCGGTCGCCTGCGAGGGCCAGCTGCCCGAAACCGTGCTGCGCATCGCCGAAGAGAACAACCTGCGCCGGCTCGGCTACTCACCGGAAGAAGCGCACGCGATCGCCGTCGGCCACTACGCACCCGACGCGGCGATGAGCGCGATGTGCGACGCCAACACGCAGATCGCGTCGGCCGGCGGCACGCTGATCACGAAGGAGCAAGCCAAAGCGATCGAGGGCGACATCGCGTCGGCGATCGAAGGTTATGATCGCGACGCGCGTGCGGGCGGCAAGAGCCTCGGCGACGTCGGCAAAGACCTCGAGGCGAAGCTGACGCCGGTCATCGGCGCCGAAAACGCGCGCGCCGTGGCCAAGGCGACCGTGGCGAACCTCGTCGCAGATGCTGCGCTTGGCGCCGGCAACGGATCCGGCCCAGGGCTGGCGTCGCTCCCCAGCGTCGACGGACCCGAGCAAAGGAAGGCGCAAGTCGACGCGATCGAGAAGCTCATGACCGAGGCGGCAAAGGGCACCGAGCCGCCGCTGTTTTCCGCTGCCGAGATCGCCGACGCCAAGGGCACCGCGATCGAGAAGATGGCGCTCGAGGACGGCGCGAAGCGCACCGCCGAGGACGGCAAAGCGGACGATCCGAAGGCCCTCATGGACAACGTCGAGGCGTCGGCCGCCGAGCTGCAGAAGACCTTCCCGGACATCGACCCGAAGCAGGTGCGCGCCGACGCCGCGGTGAAGCAAGCGTCCGAGTTCATCCTGCAGAACGCCGGCGAGAACACCGCCAAGATGACGCCGGAGCAGGCCGAGAAGGAGATCGCCAAGGTCGCCGTCGAGCAATTCGGCTGCGACCCGGCGCAGGTGAAGAAGGCGATCCAGAAGCGCAACGCCGAGATCAAGGCCGCCGAGACCAAGGGCCAAGAGCGCGCGAAGATGGCGGACGACGCGAAGGCAAAGCCGCCCGTCGTGCGTTCGGGCCCAGCCGCGCCGCCGCCGCCGGACGACACGAACACCGAGGCGGCGCCGGACTCCGACGCCGCGATCACGCAAGACGCGCCCACGGTCGAGGCACCGACGGTGAAGACGGCACCCGGCGACGACGGCACCGTCAACGGCGCGATCGAGTCGCTGCTCATCGAAGCGCCGCATCGCCGCTTGCTCGCGATCACCGAGTCCGGCCGCACCTTCGCCGTCGAGCGCGACGCCGACGGCAAGATCTTCTTACGCCCGTGGGACAACAAGGGCGACGTCGGTCCGCTCGGCGAGGCCATCGTCGAGCTGCGCCTGCTGCCCGCGCCGGACGAGCCGATGAAGAGCGTCGACGTCACGGGCCAGAAGCAGCCCGAGGGCCTCGAGATCGCGCGCTGGGAGCCGATGTCCCAGAAGGAGAAGAGCGAGCGCGCGGAGATCGAACAAGAGTTCGGCAAGAAGTTCGCCGACGATTTCTACCCTCAGCTCAAGCGCGCGCGGCAACGCTTCGACGCTTCGAACGAGGTCGACCTCGGCCCGTTCTCGTTGCGCCAGGACGTCACGCTGCTTGAGACGATCGCCGCCATGCCGCCGGATCTCGCGCGCGAAGCCCTCGACACGTACGCCGCCAGCACCGACGAAGGGCGCGCGCGGCTGAACACGATCGTCACGCACGCGAAAGATCCGCGCGTGGGGATGGCCGCGATCCGCTACGCGTACGAGAAGGCCGCGGCGAACGGCCAGCGCGCCGTGCCGCTCGAGATCCTCGACGCGATCGTGCAGGCGACGGCGCCGAAGACCGGCGAGCCGCAGCTGACCGATCCGGCGGCGGTCAAGGGCGTCGTCGACGCGCTCTTCGAGCAGCATTCCGCGCGCGAGGCCGCTCCAGACTCGGCGCCGTCGTCGAGCGATTTGCCGCCGACGAAGCCCGGAAAAAAAGGCGCGCCACCGGCCGACGAAGCGACGAAGCCGCAAGGAAAGAAGCCCGCGCCGAAGGTGGAGACAACCGATGTCTCGCCAACCGGGCCAGCGACGAAATCGAAGCCGGTGAGCGTCGAGGTGATCGACACGCCGCCGCCTTCAGGAACACCGAAGGAACAGATCGTCGCCGCCGGCATGAAGGTGGTCGAGAGCAAGACCTCGGAAACGCGGCTCGAGGCGAGCTACGTCGACGCCGACGGTAAGCTCGTCGAGGTGAACGCGGTTGCGCGCCAAGAGAGCTTCAACATCAACCTCCCGCATCAGCTGCCGATCGCCCAAAAACGCGCGTTCATCGCCGCCGCGCTCGAGCACTTCGGCTTTTCGAAGGCGCGGGCCAAGGAGATGGCCGACTCATACTCGCTCGAGGAGCTCGGCCTCTTCAAGGACCACGTCTACGACAAGTCGATCCGCATCGCGCGCGCCGTCGATGATCCCGTCGCAGCGACAGGATCCGAAGCACGCGCCGCGTTCGCGGATGCGTACGAAGATTCGGCCGCGGCCGCACGCGGGGGCGACGTCAAGGCGATGCTCAAAGGCGATCCGAGCGCGGGCACCGACAATCCGCACAACGGACAGTGCGGCAAAGAGACGGCCGTCTGGCAGAACAACTTCGCGCGCCGCGGCCTCTACGTCGCCGCCAACAACACGAAGTACAAGAACGACGGTCACCGCTGGCTGCAGACGCCAGGCGGCAAGGGCGAGGATGCGATCATCATCGACCCGAGCTTTGGGCAGATGCTGACGAAGCCGCGGCCGGAGCTGGTCGAAGGAAGAGACCTCAACGCCGTCGCCAAGCTCTACGAGCCGTTCATGGGCACTTACGGCGAGATGCAGCAGCGCGTGATGGACGCGGCGAAGATGGGGCTCCTCGACGAAGTCAGCGCCAAGGACTTTGCCGCGATGACGCCCGAGCAACAAAAGAAATTCGCCGCCGACTTCATCGAGAAGGGCTGGGGCATCAAAGGCACCAAAGACGGGCGACTCGAGCTCGGCGACAACGTCGTGCCCTTCGAAGATGCGCGGCTCGCCAAGCGGCCCGATGACTACGAGCATCCGGCGCACGTCGACAACGGCAGCTCACCTCCCGCGAGCGACAGCGCGCCGACCGAGCAACCGCCGCCGAAGCCGCCCGACACGCCGGCGCCGTTGATGAGCGCGACGCCGCCGGTCATGTCGGACGAGCCGAAAAAGGCGCCGACGACGACGCAGAACACCGCCGACGCCTCGGTGAAAGAAGCGCCGCGGCCGCCGAAGCTCGACCTCGAAGGCGTTCCGCCGCAAAACAAGAACGAGCTCGAGCTCTTGCGGCAATACGCCGGCTCGTCCGACGCGCACCTGTATCGGATGATCACGGATGGCGTCCGCGATAACGCCGGCAAGCTGCCGTCGCCCGCGAAGGAGCGCGTCCTCGCTGCCGTCGACGCGATCGACGGCTATCGCCAGGCCGTCGAAGCGCACGGCGTCCGCCGAATGATCACGGGCGACGAGCTCGCTGAAGCCCAGAAAATGCCGAGCTTCGCCGAAGCGCACTGGCGGCCTTGGGTCGACGGCGCCGTCGATCGCATGAAGCTGCCTCCAGACGAGGCGGCCGCGCTCAAGCAAAATCTTTATGACGCCGGCGAGGGTCTGCGTCGCATGCCGCCGGGTGAGCGTAAGCTGGCGCTCGAGTGGCTGAATGAAGCGACCGGGCAGATGCGCGTCGAGATGCTGGAGCTGCTAGGATCGCGCTCGCGCATCGCCGGTGAAGTCGACAAGGGCACGCTGTCCCAAGAGGACGCCGCGCGTATCAGCGAGCCGTACAACCCGTTCAAGCGGATTTGGCGATCGCCTTTCGAAGCGTTGAAGCGCTGGTGGTGGGGAAGCAAGATCGCGTCAGGCGATCTGCAAACGCTCGCCAAGGCGCCGAAGGAGCTGTGGAAAGACGAGGCGTTCGCGCTCTCCGCCCTCGCCCGCTTCGGCAAGTACAATCTGAAGGACGTCTTCCCGTACATCCCGGCGTCGCTGCGCGGCGATGCCGCGTTCATGCTCGAGGTCGTACGTGCGGTCGGCGCGCCGGCGATGGAGTTCGCGTCGGCGTCGCTCGCGAAGAACCCGCAGTTCATCAAGGAAGCCATCAAGCTCGATCCGAACGTGATCCACCACGGGATCGCCGCCGAGCTGATGAAGACCGACCGCGAGGTGGCGCTCGCCGTCGTCTCTGCCGCCGGCGCGCGGGACGCCTACGGCACCCTGCCCGACAAGCTCAGAAACGATCCGGAGATCGCGCTCGCGGCCGTTCGCGCCGGCGACGCCACGACGTACGCGAAGGTGCCGCCGGGGCTGCGCGACGATCCGAAGATCATCGGCGCGGCGATCGATCGCGACGGCTCGGTGTTGCTCGATCGGCCCGAGCTCGCGACCGATCGCGCGTGGGCGATGCGCGCCGCGCGGGCCGAGCTTGCGCCGGCGAGGATCCCCGCAGCGTTCATGGACGATCCCGAGGTGGTCGCCGCTTACGTTCGCCGGGATCCGCTTTCGCTCGCGTCGGCCTCACCCCGCCTCGGCTCGGATCGTGCGCTCATCAGCCTGGCGATCGACACCTTGGCCGCCATGCCGTCCGCAGACCGGCGTCAGGTGATCGCGGGCACCGACGAGCGCAAGGCGACTGCGTTCGGCCGCATCTTCGCCGAGGATCTCGCCAAGCACCCGGACCTCGCCCTGGCGTACCTGCGCGCGGTGCCAGAGGCGGTCTTGAGCACCACCTTCGCCAAGGACCAGCGGCTCGCCGAGATGGCGCTCATGACCGACCGCTCGATGTTCAACTGGATGCCGGAAGGCGCCCGAACCGACGCGCTCATCGAGGCGATGGCGCTGAAGGATCCCTTCTTCCTCGATCTGCCGTCGATCAAGCCAGAGCTTCGCGAGCGCATCCTCGCTCAGCACCCGGAGATCGCGAAGGCGCGCGCGGACATCGTCGCGCAGGCCAAAGGCGTCGGCATCACCCAGCTCGGACGCTTCGCCGGCATCGACGTGCTACGCGAGGTGATCAAGAACCGCACGACGCCGGACGTCAACGATCCGCGACCGCTCGCCGTCGTCGTCTATCCGAAGGACGATCACAACGGCGCCTTCGAGAGCGCGAACGCGCGCGAGGACTTGAAGGCGCTCAGCGTGACGCACCGGCTCGTCTTCATCGAGGCGCGCAACGACGCCGATGCCGTGGCTGGGATCAAAGCGGCCACCAAGAATCGTCCGACCGGCCTCCTGATCCTCGGCGCCCACGGCGCGCCGACGGCCATGGAGTGGTCGAAGGGAAATGATGCCGTCGCGGGGAGCAAGACGTTCAAGAAGGGCGAGCTCGACGCGGCCCTCGCGCCGGGCGCTACCGTCATCCTCGAGAGTTGCAGCACTGGCTCCGGGCGCTTCGATCAGCTGAACATGGCGAACTTCTTCTCCTGGTTGATGCCGAGCGCGACGGTCCACGCGCCGACGAAGCCGGTGGCGACGGAGCTCTCCCTCGACGCCAGTGGTCGTTTGAAGCCGCGGTATACGGAAGGTGAGCACAACACGTACGTCATCCCCGGCACGACCGCGAGCGACGAGACGAAGCGCGACGCCGGCAAGCTCATCGAGGCCAAGGAAGTCCTCGTCGACGGCGAGCGCTTTCTCACGCGCGTCGCGCCAGACGGCCGCGGCGTCGAGCTCGTGACGCCGACAGGCGACGTCGCGCGCACCCTCACGCCGGACGAGTGCAAGGCGCTCGTCGAGACCGGGGACGTCGTGCTCGGACGCGAAGCCGTCAACGCAAGCTTCGAGAAGGAGCGCGCGAACACGCAGATGCGCGAGCAGCGCGACGAATGCCGCAACATCGTGGCCAGCATGAGCAACGGCAAGATGATGAGCTACTACACAGCGCGCATCGGCGAAGCGAAGACGCCAGAGGCGATGGCCGCGCTGCGCGCCGAGCTCGAGCCGTACAAGAGCGGCGGGCTCGCGACCACGCCGGCCACGCTGCACCACGTGCACGAGGGCGAGCGCGTGAGCTCGCCGCAATCGCCTTACGACGGCAAGTGGAACGGCAAGGGCGCGCACGACTGGCCGGCGATCGCGAAGATCGCCAAGGAGCCGGGCTACAAGATCCTGGAGGTTCGCGAAGATCCGACGACCGGCGCGCGCTTCGTGAAGATCGAGCGCCAAGGGTTCGACAAGAAGCAAAACAAGGTCGTGACCAGCACGTTCGAGAAGACGATCTACCCGAAGTCTCTGACGCCCGAGCAAGTCGACGCAGCGGGCGAGGCCGCCTTTCAATCGGCGAAGCGCGGGGCCAAAGACACAGTGTTCACGACGCAACCCGGGCCGCCGCCGATCACGAAGTTCGAGGCCACGGTCGTCGCCGGCATTCCGCCGACAGAGATCCGCATCGGCGGCTTTGCCCAAGGGGCGCCGCCCGGGCCGTTCGAGATCACCACCCACTTTCCGACCAAGGCCACGGACCCGATGACCTGGCCGGTGGTGCCGGAGAGCGGCTATTAGGCCGAGAAGAAAGGAACGCGCACGCATGGAGACTGCTGTGACCCTGCTCGCCCGCGCAGAAAAAATGGCGCCGAGCGATCCGTCGGCAAACAAGTGCTGGCGGCTCGTCGTCCGCGCCATCGACGCCGGCTGGATGCAGAAGCGCCACTTCGCCGCGATCGCCGCCGCGCTGAAGAAGGGTAACGGCTACGGCGTCGAGGAGCTCATCTTCGAGCCCTCGGGGAGCGAGGTCGAAGTGTCCTTCTTGGGCGAGCGCGCGCGGTGCCCGAGCACCCCGCTCATCAAGGCGCTGGAGCAGCTCGCCGCCTAGCGCGCGTAAAAATAGCTTCGCTTCGCCCATGTGCTACATTTTGCACATCGTCCGCTGAACGGACCCGAGGCGAGCGCGCGTGTCATCGATCAACTTCGCGACCAAAGAGATCTCGGTCAAAATCGTGTTCTACGGGCCGGGTCTGTGCGGCAAAACGACGACCCTGCAGTCGATCTACCAGTCGATCAAGCCCGAGCGACGCCCGCAGATGGTCAGCTTGGCGACCGACGTCGACCGCACGATCTACTTCGACTTTCTGCCGGTGAACGCCTACAAGATCGGCGACTTCATCGTGCGCCTGCAGCTCTACACGGTGCCCGGCCAAGTGTTTTACAACTCGACGCGCAAGCTCGTCTTGAACGGCGTCGACGGGGTCGTGTTCGTCGCCGACTCGCAGGCGCAAGCGCTCGATGACAACAAAGAGTCGCTGACGAACCTCGCCGAGAACCTCCGCGAGCTCGGCATGGCCATCGAGCGCGTGCCGTACGTCTTGCAGTACAACAAGCGCGACCTGCCGGGCGTCATGAGCTTGGAAGAGCTGAACAAGGAGCTGAACCAAGCCGGCGTGCCGTCGTTCTCGACCGTGGCGCTGACGGGCGAAGGCGTCCAAGAAGTGCTGAAGTCGATCTCGCGCACGGTGATCAGCGATCTGACGAGCAAGGGCGTCGGGAAGAAGACGATGCCGACCGATCCGGCCTCGCGGCCGCCGCCGCCGCAACCCGCGCAGGCCCCGCTGCCGAGCTCCGCGCCCGGGCCAGCCACCGACCTCGAAGCCGCCATCAACCAAGCCGCGCCGGGCTCGACCGTGGCGCCGCAGAACCGCACCGCCGCACGGCCCATGCCGGGCTCGCTCTCGTTCTCGGCGCTGTGGCCTACGCCCGAGCTGCGCGCGCGCTGCCGCGAGATCGAGGCGGCCGTCATGAAGGGCGACTATCGCGAGGCGATCTCGTCGAGCGCCGTGTTGTGCTCGGACGCGACGCGCCCCTACGGCGCCGATGCGTCGACGCACGATCCGGCGCTCGAGATGCTGCTCCGCGGCGTCCCCGGTCCGCGCTTCGTCCGCTACCGGGAGCTCGTGCAACGCGCGCGCGCCGGTGAGTCGGTCACGCTCTCGGACGCGTTGTTCGCGCTGCACATCGCCGTCGAATTGGTGGTCTGATGCAGCGTGCCGCGCTGGCGCTCGCGCTCGCCTGCGCGTGCACGCCCGATCCGCCAAAGTCGAGCGTCCGCTTTTTGCCCTGCGTGCTCGGTGACGCCGCGCAGCCGCGCCGTTTGCACGCCGAATGCGCGACGATCGAGGTGCCGTTTCGCGCCGGCGAGCCACGCACGATCCCGATCGCGATCGCGCGCATCGGCACGACGGGCGGCACGCCGGCGCCGGATCCGATCGTGATCATTCCAGGCGGACCGGGACAATCGGCGAGCGGCGGCTTCCTGGCCTTGCAGGGCGCGTTCCTGGAAGCGAACGCCAAGCGCGATGTGATCCTCGTCGACCCGCGCGGCACCGGGCGATCGCACCCACTCGACTGCAAGAGCCTGACGCGCGCCGAGTACATGCAACGCGCCGCCGCCTCCGACGTGCCGCCGCTCGCGCTCCTCCGCACGTGCGCCAAGGACATGAGCGACGATCCCGCGGCGTTCGACACGGCGGCGAACGTGCGCGATCTCGAAGCGGTGCGCGTCGCGCTCGCGGTCGAGCGCTGGAACCTCTACGGCGTCTCGTACGGGACGCGCGTCGCCCTCGCCTACGCGAAGGATCACGGCGACCGCGTGCGGGCGATGGTGCTCGACGGCGTCGTCGCGCCGCAAACGATCGTCGGCCGAGACAGCGACGAAGACGCCGATCGCGCGCTGCGCCTGCTCGGCGAGCGCTGCCGCGCGCAGCCAAAGTGCGGCGAGGCCGTCGGCGATCTCGAAGCGGCGTTGACGAAGCTCCACGCCCGCCTTGCCAAGCCCGAGAACGCGCGCTTCCCCCACCCGCGCACCGGCACCCCGACGACCGCGCGCTTCTCTGCGAGCACGCTCGTCGGCCTCGCGCGCTTCTCGCTCTATGTGCCGGAGCTGCTCGCGCCGCTGCCGTGGCTCGTGAAGACGGCGCTCGCGTCTGGCGACGTCGGGCCGCTGGCGGCGCTGGCACAGATCCAACGCGACGGCGCGCTCCTCGCGATCAACCCGTGGGTGAACTTGGCGACGCTCTGTCGCGAAGACGCGCGGGCCGAGCCCGAGCCGCCGAACGCGCGGACTCCCGGCTTCTTCGTCGACCACAGAGAGCCGCCGCTCTACGAAGTGTGCGCCGCGTTTGTCGCGCCGGACCCACAGACACGCGTGCACGAGCCGGTGGCGAGCGCAGTGCCAACGCTGCTCATGTCCGGCGAAGCCGATCCGGTGACGCCGCCGGCGGGCGCCGAGCTCGCGATGAAGACGCTCGCAAAGAGCAAGCACGTCGTCGTCAAAGGCCAAGGCCACAACGTCATCGCGCGGGGATGCCTGCCGCACCTCGCCGCGAAGCTCTTCGAGACGGCCGATGCTGCCGCGCTCGACCCGGCGTGCGTCGCCGACATTGCGCCGTTTCCGCTCTTCACCGAGGGCGCCGGCCCATGATCGAAGTCACGCACGCCGCGAAGTCCTTCGGCGCTGTCACCGCCGTGCGCGACGTGAGCTTCGTGGCGAAAGACGGCGAGGTCACGGCGATCTTGGGTCCGAACGGCGCCGGCAAGACGACGACGCTGCGGATGATCGCGACCCTCGCCCGCGCCGATCACGGTGAAGTCACCGTCGACGGCAAGTCCGCCGCGAGCGAGCCGCACGCCGTCCGCGCGAGCCTTGGCGTCGTCGGCCATTCGGTGGGCCTCTATCCGCGCCTGTCCGCGCGCGAGCACGTCGAGTACTTCGCGGCGCTGCAAGGCTTGTCGAAACAGGCGTGCGCCGAGCGCTGCCACACCTTGTTCAGAGAGCTCGACATGGGCGCGATCGCCGATCGCCGCGCCGCCGGCTTTTCGCAGGGCGAGAAGCTCAAGGTCGCGATCGCCCGCGCGCTCGTCCACGATCCGAAGCACGTGCTCCTCGACGAGCCGACGAACGGCCTCGACGTCATGAGCACGCGCGCCGTCCGCGACATCATCCGCCGCTTCAAGGACGCCGGAAAGTGCGTGCTGCTGTCGAGCCACGTGATGCAAGAAGTCGCCGCGCTCTGCGATCGGATCGTCGTCATCGCGCACGGCGTCGTCCGCGCCACTGGCACTCCGGACGAGCTTCGCGCCCTCGCCGGGAAGAGCGATCTCGAAGACGCCTTCGTCAGCATCGTCACGCCGGAGCCCACGCGATGATCCGCGGCGCGTGGATCGTCTTCGCCAAAGAGGTGAAGGACAACCTGCGCGATCGCCGCGCGGTCGCCATGGCCCTTGCGCTGCCGATCATCGCGCCGCTCGCGAGCTCGCTCACGCTGGTCTTCGGCGCCCGCGAAGAGATGAAAGCGTGGAAGGAGCCGCTCGTCGTGTCGATCACGGGCGCCGAGCACGCGCCGGATCTCGTCTCGTTCATCGCCGCGCAAGGGATCGCGAAGAAGGCGCCGCTCGCCGTGCCCGAAGAAGCCGTCCGCAAAGGAGACGAGGAGGTCGTGCTCGTGATCCGCGCAGGCTTCGCCGACGCTGTCCGCGCGGGCGATCCGGCGCCGCTCGAGATCATCGCCGACAAGGGCCGCCGAAAATCCGAGCGCGCGCTGCGCCGGCTGAAGAGCGCGCTCGATGCCTACGGGGCCACGCTCGGCAGCGTGCGGCTCATCGCGCGCGGCGTCGATCCGGCGCTCCTGCAGCCGCTCGCCGTCGAAGTGAACGATCTGGCTACGAAGGAAGCGCGCCTCGCGTTCCTGCTCACCGGGCTGCCGATGTTCCTGGTGCTCGCGGCGTTTCTCTCGGGGCTCTACGTCGCCATCGATACGACCGCCGGCGAGCGCGAGCGCGGATCGCTCGAGCCTTTGCTCTTGAACCCTGTGCCGCGCGCCGCGTTCGCCATCGGCAAGCTTGCGGCGGTCACGCTCTTTGCTTGGCTCGGGCTCCTCTGCACCGTCCTCGGCTTCTTGATCATGCCGCACGTGATGCCCGACGACCTCGGCGATCTGCCGCTGCGCCTCGACGCTTTGACCCTCGCGCGCATGTGGCTCCTGCTCTTGCCGCTCGCGCTCCTCGCCTCGGCGATCCAAGTGCTCGTCGGCACACTGGCAAAAGGCTTCAAGGAAGCGCAGGCGAGCCTGTCGTACCTCTCGCTCGTGCCGATGGTGCCCGGCATGATCGTGGCGTTCTCGGCGCCCGAGCCGACCTTCTGGCTGATGCTCGTGCCGTGCTTGAGCGAGCAGCTCGTGATGAACGCGTGGCTGAAGGGCATGAGCGTGCCGGCCGGCCTGGCCGCGACGAGCTTGCTGGCGACCACGACGCTCGCCCTCGTCCTTGCGTTCTTCACCGTGCGGCGCTTTTCGAGCGATCGCTTCCTCTAGTCCTTCGACCGCATGAAGATTGCTCGTAGCCGTAGGCGTTGACGTCGCCGTCGCCGTCGCCGGTTTTTTGGGAGTGCGCTACGAGGTCATCTTGACGAGCATGGAGACGATGCGATGCAGGA
>JADLHZ010000017.1 GCA_020848545.1 Deltaproteobacteria bacterium
ACGCGCCTGATGATGGTCGTGCTGTAGGAGCTCACCTCCGGGAGGTCCGCTCCCTCTGATCCACGGCCCATCTCCAGGTCGGACGAGCCGTCTTCGCTCTTGAGGAACAACAAGCCGCGCTCCGCGCCGAGCATCTTGATCACGGAGTCGAGAGTCTGTCGCGCCTGGGCCATCGGGTCGCGCAAAGACGAGCTGGAGACGGCGGCTTGGACGAGGGTCTGCAGTTGGTTTTTCCACTGCGTCGACATCGAATCGATGGCGACGGTGGCGCCGCCCGACGATCTCGCCACCGTACCGGCGCCCGTCTCGCCTTTTTGGTCGAGCTTGAATTCGGATTCGAGGGCCGACATCATACGAATCCAGCCTTCTTCTCGACACAATTCATACGCCAATTTCGCGTGGCGCTCGGCAGCATAGGTGTGTCCGGCTGCGCGCGCCATCAGAGCGCGCGTTCGCAGGCTCTCGATCACCGCCCAAACGTTGTCGCAGCGTTCCGCCACGGCCTCGCATTTGTTCAGAGCGCGCTCGGCTCGGCGGGTTCGGTTGTTCAAGCGAGCCCACTCTCCGCGCAGCGCCCAGAGGTGGGCGCGCATGCCCGCGTCGCGCCCCAAAATAAGGAGGTTTCGCAGCGCCTGCCTGAACTGTTTCTTGCGCCGTTTCACTTCTTTTTGCCGTTCGGCGGCTGGGCTGTCGCCGGTCGCCGGCTTCGCCAGCGCTGCGCGCAATTGAGCGATGCGCGCGTACGCGACCATCACCGCAGGTTGTCGTGCATTGGTGAACGGCTGTTGCCCTAACCGCCCCAGCGGGAATTTGAGGCTTAAGAGCTTGTCGATAGCCTCGTCCATGGGGCGCCCGAGCTCGTTTTGCTCGAGGTTATAGTGAACGAGCCCCTCGTAATAGAGCAGGTAGGTGAAGTTCTCGTTGATGCGCTCGACGTTCTTGCGCACTTTCTCGATCGTGGCCGTGGCTTCCGGCATTCTCCCCAACGCTGCGTAGACGCCGGCGGCGGCCGCGACATGCGAGTGGCCTTCGAGTTGGTCCATATGCGTGGTCTTGGCCTGCCGAACGCGCGCGAAGTAGGCGTCGATCACGGCCGCGGAGCGACGCCAGCGGCCTCGAACCTTGAGATTGTGTGAGTAGTCGCCGCAGCAACTGACGAAGTCGTGGAGATCGAGCCACCGGCCCTGGTCCTTCAGAAACTTCGCGTGGCGGCGCTCGGCCGTCAAATAGTCGCCTGCGAAGTTGCTGATCCACCCCTGGCGGACGGAGCAGCGGGCGAGGGTGACTTTATCGCCGAGTGGCATCGCCAGATCGATCGCCTTCTGAGCATACTTTTCCGGGACGCGCTTGAAGTCGATCGAAGACCACATCATCGCGTAAATGCCGTAGGACGCCACGACCTCTGGGCCCACGGTATTTCGGTTGGCAAGCCTCAGGCCGCTCAGCGCAAGTTGAGTGAAGAACAACGCATCGACCATGTAGTATGCGATGTAGCAGCCGACATCGTAGAGCTTCATCGTAAGAAGGTCGACTTGCGAGGTCCGTCTCTTCTTGGTGTTCGAGATGAACAGGCCGACAATCCATTGGTAGGTGGCGAGCAGCATGCGCGAGAGCAGATTGCGCGGGTAGGCCTTGCCCAGCGCACGCATGCCGGCGTTCCACTCTTTTAGGGCGGCGCGCGTCTCGATGTTGCCCATGTAGATCACGGCAAGCATGTGGTGGGCTTCGGCGCGCTGCAGCGACGTCTTGGCGCGCGGTAGCGCTTCCTTGACGTACTTGACCGCTTCGGCGACGAGATCCATTTGTGCGCAGGCCTCGGCCAAGAGACGGTAGAATTCGTACGTGACCTCGATCCTCGCTTCCCCGGCCGCCTCCTTCGCGCGCTCGAGAAACTCGACGGCTTCACCGTAGGCAAACTCGCGCGAAGCCTTGGCACCCGCTGCCCAGTTGGTTTCGATCAGCCTTTTTCGCGTCTCGGGGGCGTCGCCTACGGCGTAGTGATTGGCCAAGGCGTATACGTTCTCGCCGGTCGCGTCAGGGTGTCGGTCGATTTCGAGGGCGGCGAGCTGGTGCGTTTTTCGCAGCTCGTCTGGACTCAGCGGCGCCAGAAGAGCTTCTCGAATCCGGTCGTGGACGAAGGTGAAACGGCCCTGTCCGTGACTGCGTTCAATGAGGTTGCCGGCGAGCGACGCGGCCAGGAGCTTTTCGACCTGAGTGCTTTGGAGGCCGACGAGCTGCGGGAGAAACAACTGCTGAAACTCCGTCCCCAAGACGGCCGCGCCGCGCAGGAGCTTGATCGTCTCCTGATCGAGGCCTGAAATGCGGCGCACCAACAGTTGGACGACGTCCGAAGGCAAGTCCAGCGCGTCGAGGGCGCCAGGCTTGACCTGCCACGAGCCCCAGGAGGGGGCCAGGACGCCAGCGTCGAGGATGGCGCGCACGAATTCGCCGACGGCCAAGGGGTTGCCGTTGCTTCGCCCGTGGATCTGGCTCACGAGGCTACTGTCGACAGGGGCGTCGCCGAGCAGCGCGGAAATCAGCTTCCCGGTGACCTCGGAGGGAAACGATTCCAGGGTGAGGTCCGCGGCCAGCCGAGGCTTGGCTGCTTCGACGAAGAGCGCGGTCGCCTCGGTCGATGCCTCGTCGTTTCTCGCGGCCGCGACGACCAGCAGCGGGCTTTTTGCCGATTGAGAGGCGATGGTCCGGATGACTTCGCGGCTCGATTCGTCGAGCCACTGCACGTCGTCGATGAAGAACAGCAGCGAGCCGGAGGCCGCGGCGAGCTTGATGAAGATCTGCGAGAAGGCATTGAGGAAGTGCTCCTTTGCGCCGCCGGCCAACTCGGTATCCGGCGCGTCCTTGAGCAGCTCACCGAGCAGCGGCGAGAAGCGTTTCAACAATCCGGCGAAGTCGCCAATCGCTTCTCGGAGACGCGCTTCGGCGGTCGCACGCTTCGCAGGGGAGAGGGACCGCGCCCGACTGATTTGAGCGTCCAGCGCTGCGCGCATGGGTGCGAACGGGAACGCCTCCGACTGCTTGCACTTGCACGAGATGACGAGCACGTTTTCTTTTGCCGCCTCGTGCAGCAGCTCGCGCGTCAAGCGGCTCTTGCCCGCGCCCGGTTCGCCGCGGATGAGGCAGATTTGGCCGGTGGATAGGCGGGCTTTGCGCCACGACTCACGCAAGGCCTTCAGCTCGCGATCGCGGCCGACCAGCGGAATGTCGGTCGAGGTCAGGATCTGCCTAGCGCTCTCACTGTCGAGCGGGTACTCGCGCCCGGCGGCGAGCTCCTTGGCGATGTCGTTGAGGTGCTCGAGGTCGAAGAGGAGGCCGTTTGCCGATTGGTAGCGGTCGTCTGGATCTTTGTTGATGAGCTTTTGGATGACCTTCGACAGCGCGACGCTGATCGCCGGATTGACGTCGTGGACGAACGGCGGGACGTCTTTGGCGTGCATGCGAACGAGCTCGCCAACGTCCTCGGAAACGAAGGGAGGTCTTCCGGTCGCGCACTCGAAAAGCACCACACCCAGCGAATAGAGGTCGGAGCGCCCGTCCACCTCGCGCTGGAGCATGCCCGATTGTTCGGGGGGGGCGTACAAGAGCGACCCGACCGTCTGTGCCGTGTCGGTGTCTCCGGCGAACTCGAAGTCGATCACCTTCGTGCGATCTTGTTTGTCGATGAGAATGTTCGCGGGTTTCATGTCGCGGTGTGTGAAGCCGTAGCGGTGCACCTGCCTCAGGGTGGAGGCGAGCTCCTTGGCGAGCGTCATGATCCTCGCCTCAGGAAGGATGCGGACGCGACGCAACAGGGCCTCGAGCGACTCCCCGTTGATGAACTCCATGACCAGATACGGGTGACCGCCGACTTCGCCGGTATCGAGGATCGATGGCAGGTTTGGATGCTTGGCCCGCGCCAGCGCGCTCGCTTCACGTCGAAATCGAACGATGTCTACGTTCGTCGTCGCGTCCTGATCCTTCTTTATCTTCACCGCGACCTGTTGTCCGTTGTGAGAACCCAGGTAGATCACGTTGCGGGCGCCGCGGCCGATTTCGTTTTCGACGACGATACCTGGGATATTGAAGTCGACGTTCATTGACGTCCCGTTTCTCTGTGGCACGGGTTCTACCGTGCGGGTTGACCGGCTTCGCTGCTTGCGCGCAGTCTGCCACAGAATTTCCGTACCACCAGATTGTCGGGGGACACTTCAGGAAGCCTTCGATGTCGGACTCATGAACCTCTCGATTCCGGACGCGCTCGGCGGCGCGGGCGTCAAGATGATCGCCCTGGTGCCCATCATCGTCCACGGAACAGGGGCGCAGGAAAGCTCGGGAGAATCCTTGCGCGCGAGCGGTGCATAGAAAACGTTGCGGTCGCTTTTCCCCCCTCATATCCTCAACGCGCGAGGATACCATCTCATGATCTCTGACGGCGGATTTCAGGCTGTATTTCACTTGCCGAGACACTGAATGCCCCGACGGCGGCACGAGCCGTACAAAAGTGGCCGATGACAGATTCTGCGCGCCCATCGCCAGAGCCCATTGCCGGGCTCGATCAGCAGGAAGCATACTGGAAGAAGAAGCTCGACGGGGCTCCCGCCGCTTTGGAGCTCCCCACGGATCGGCCGCGCCCGGCGGTGATGAGCCATCGCGGAGCGGTCCATCCGTTCACAATCGAGAACGCAGGCGCGCTCAATGCACTCAATGGGTTGAGCCAGACCGAGGGCGCGACGCTGTACATGACGCTGCTCGCGGCGTTCGATGTCTTGCTCGCGCGCTACAGCGGTCAAGACGACTTCGTCATCGGCTCGCCGATCGCCAACCGCCAGCACCAGGCGACCGAGCCGCTCATCGGCTTCTTCGTCAACACGCTATGCATGCGCGCCGACTCGAGCGGCAACCCGAGCTTCCGGGCGTTCTTGAGGAAAGTGAAAGAGACGGCGCTCGAAGCGTACGCGCATCAAGACTTGCCCTTCGAGAAGCTGGTCGAGGCGCTCAACCCCGAGCGGAGCGCGGCGCGAAGCCCTCTGTACCAGGTGATGTTCGCATTGCAGAAGGCGTCGGATGGAGGAGGCACGTTTGCGCCCGGGCTAACGTTCGAGGGGCTCGGTGGCCAAACGGTACAGGCGAAGCTCGATCTGACGGTCGCGCTCTCGGAAAATGAGGGCCGGCTCGAAGGCGTCATCGAGTACGCGACGGACCTCTTCGATCGCGAGACGATCGCGCGGATGGCCGGGCATTTTCAGAAGCTGCTCGACGCGATCGCGAAGAACCCGGACGAGAAAATCGGCGCGCTCGAGATGCTCGGCGAAGCGGAGCGGCAGAAGCTCTTGGTCGAGTGGAACGCGACGAAGCGCGACTATCCGCGCGACCAGAGCATCCACGCGTTGTTCCTCGC
The DNA here is from genome assembly GCA_020848545.1 of Deltaproteobacteria bacterium. Taxonomy (GTDB): domain Bacteria; phylum Myxococcota; class JADLHZ01; order JADLHZ01; family JADLHZ01; genus JADLHZ01. Next base: position 5,396 of record JADLHZ010000017.1, read on the forward strand.
ACAGGCGAAGAAGACGCCCGACGCCGTGGCGGTGGTGTTCGAAGATCAGACGCTCAGATACCGCGCGCTCGATGAACGCTCGAACCAGCTCGCGCGCTACTTGCAGAAGCGCGGCGTCGGGCCGGAGACGCTCGTCGCCATCTGTGTCGAGCGCTCGGCGGAGATGGTCGTCTCACTGCTCGCGATCTTGAAGGCGGGCGGCGCGTACGTGCCGGTCGATCCGAAGTATCCGCAGGCCCGCATCGCGCACATCC
>JADLHZ010000018.1 GCA_020848545.1 Deltaproteobacteria bacterium
GCCGTTTCGCGTCGCGCAGGCCCGCCGCCCCTTTGCAAGCTTTCACGCCAACAGCCTCACCGTTGGCGGGAAAGTTGCCTCAGTCATGTTCACGTTGGAGCGGCGCCGAGCGGGGCGGGTGGGCACCTTCGCGCCGTCGTGCACGTGGGGGATCGAGGCGCCGCGAGAGATGTGACGTATCGAGAGCCGTGAACGTGGCCGTGAACGTGGCCGTGAACGTGGCCGTGGCCGTGGCCGAAGATCGCCGTGCGCCGCGAACCGGCCACGGCTACGGCTACGATTTTTCTGTCACGACCGCGGCACCCGCGCGTTGTGTTCTCCAAGGAGTCACACCATGCTCGATTTCATCAAACAAGGCGGCGTCCCCTCTCTCGTCATCATCCTCTTCTCCTTCCTCGCGCTCATGGCCTCGGTGATGTTCGCGCGCCGGCCCGACGAGAAGAGCCGCGCCATGATCGGCGCGCTGACGAACGTCGTCATCACCTCGATCGTGCTCGGCACCTTCAGCGCGTTCTACGCCGTCCTTCGCTACGCGGCGGCGCATCCCGAAGAGCCGCTCCACGAGGTCCTCGTCGTCGGCGGCTCGGAGGCCTTGACCCCGGCGATCTTGGGCCTCAGCTTCCTCTCGGTCGTCTACATGTTCGTCGCGGTCGGCGAGCGTCGTCTGCGCGGGTAAATGAATATAGGTTGACCCCGGCGCAACGCTTTGAGTAGTGACCGCGCCGTTTTGAAGAAGTGTCGCTCGCTCACGTCCTTGCTTCGCTTTTCGATCGTGGCGGCGATCTCGGCAGCTTGCATCCAAACCGCTGATTCTGTCGACACTTCGCACCCTGTTCGCTTCACCTGGCTGCACACGTCGGACATCCACAGCCGCCTCATCCCCTACGACTTCATCCCCGCCGCCGCCGACGAGAACCTCGGCCTGTGGGAAGAGAACGCGCCCTTCGGCGGCGCCGCCCGCTTCGCGTACTTGTTGAAGCGGGAGCGCGCCCGATCGCAGCGCGTCCTGCACCTCGACTCCGGCGACTGTTACCAAGGCGCGCCGATCTTCAATTACAAGCTCGGCGAAGTCGAAATGAAGTTCATGACGCAGCTCAAACCCGACGCTGTCGTCATCGGCAACCACGAGTTCGACGACGGCGTGTTCTCGTACGCGCGCCAGCTGGAGCTCTGGGGCCGCTACTCGAACCTCGCCGCGAACTACATCTTCCCGGACGCGCGCAACCCGAACAACCACGCGCTCGGCCGCCTGTCGAAGCCCTTCGACATCTACAACCTCGACGGCGTCACGGTCGGCGTCATCGGCATGGCGAACCTGAGCTCGCTGAACTCGATCGGCGAAGGCGGAAACTCGTTGCAGCTCGTGCCGATGGAGCAGAACACCGTCCTTCAGCATTACGTCGACTACTTGGATCCCTTGGTCGATCTCGTGGTCGTCGTGTCGCACCTCGGGCTGCACGAAGACGAAGAAGCCGTCCGCGGCTACGAGCACACAGTCAACAAGATGTGCACTTACGGCATCGGCGACGTGCGACCGTGCGCGCTCGGGCCGAACTGGGAGATCATCGAAGAGTTCCCAGACGGTCGCATGCGCGTGTTCATCCCCGGCGTGCGCAACGTCGACATCATCTTCGGCGGCCACCTGCACATCGTCCTGAACCCGCCGAAGGTGATCGACGATCCGAACGGCCGCCCCACCCTCATCGTGCACTCCGGCGCCTTCGCCAAGTACGTCGGCCGCTTGGACACGATGATCGAGGACGAGATCGGCGAAGACGGCCAGAAGCATGGCAAGCGCATCATCGGCCACAAGTATCAGCCGCTGCCGGTCGACAACCGCCTCTCCGGCTTGGAAGACGCCGACATGGCGCGCCTCTTCGAGCCCTACAGCTACCAGATGAACCGCGCGTTCGACTTGAAGCGCGTGATCGCCTACGCGCCGCGGAACATCAATCGCCGCGGCACCGGCGAATCCGGCGACTCTCCGCTCGGCAACATGGTGGCCGAAGCGATGCGCCGCCGCCGCCGCGTCGAGGCCGAGTTCGCGATCACCAACACGCTCGGCGTGCGCGACAACATCTACGCCGGCCCGATCACCGTCGAGGCGATGTTCAACGTCTTGCCCTTCGAGAACACCGTCACCGTCATGCAGCTCTCGGGCTTCGACGTGCAGGATCTCTTCGACTACGCGACGTCGCGCAGCGCTTCACGCGGCTGCCAACCGCAAGCGCAAATCGCCGGCATCACCTACACGCAGAACTGCGCGCAGGTGCTCGAGAACGATCGCACTGGCGACTACAAGCACCCGGCGCAGAACATCCGCATCAACGGCGATCCGGCGGACAAACGCGGCTGCGGCGATCCGGCGAACCTCGCCGGCGGCTGCTTGGATCTCAACGCCACCTACAAGATGGCCACGAACAACTACATCGCGGCCGGCGGCTCGGGCTTCCAGGTGTTGAAGCGCAACACGCAGAAGGTCGACACCGGCGTGTCGCTGCGTGACGCCGTCGTCGACTACATGCAGGGCGGCCTCGAGCTTCCCGGCGGCGGCTTCATCAAGAACTTCCCGACGTGCCGAGAGTACGAAGCGCAGAACAACATCTGCGCGCTCTCGGACGAGGGATCGCAGAAGCTCTGCGCGGATCTCAAGCTCTACGCTGATCTGCCGTGCGTCGAAGGCAGGCAGGACGGCCGCATCAAGCAGCAGTTCGTGCTCGGCGTCGACGCCGGCGCTGTCGGCCCTTCGGACGGCCGCACCGATGGCGACCAAGTAGGCGGCAATGGCAACTAGAGTGCTCCTCGCCCTCCTCGTCCTCGCGAGCGGCTGCGTGCACCGCCACGTGCAGAGGAAAGCCGGCACCCAGAGCTTCGTCGTCGAGGTGATCCGCCCAACCGGCGACGGTGTGCTCGGGACCAAAGAGCAGCCGATCCCTTATGCCACCAACGCGGCGCCCTTCCGCATCGACTTGCGCGTGACGGCGATCGGCTGGGACGGCAACCCCGACCCCGGCTTCTCCGGCCGCTTGCTGATCGACGCGCGCCCGGGCGTCGTCTTCCCGAACGAGTTCAATGTGCTCGACGGAGTAGGCACGGTGTCGGTGCAGCTCTCGAACTCGTACGGCGAAACGCACATCTGGCTCGAAGACTGCGGCACGCGACGCGTCCCGATGAAGAAGGACTGCACGCTCGAAGAGCGCCAGGCGTACCTGCCCGAGTGCCTGCAAGGCTTCTCGCCCGGCACGCTCGCCACCGGCATCTCGCCGACGATCCGCTTCGCGCAGCCGAGCGTGACGCAGGTGCAGGTGACGTCCGACAACACGACGTCGCCGTTGATCTCGCTGCAGGGCGATCGCTGCGCCTCGCTCGCCGATCCGCGCTATGTCGACATCACGAACCTGACGGGCCAGCAGCTCTTCAACGTGCCGCGCGCGCAGCGCATGGCGCCGGTCGGCAACATCATCAACGTCAGCGCCGGCGAGATGATCATCACCGCCATCGACAACGAAGGTTTTTACCTGAGCGACATCTCGCCGGAAGCGACGAACACGGGCTTCAACTCGATCTTCGTCTTCAACTTCAACTATCCCGAAGGCCTCGAGGTCGGCGACCGGCTGAAGTCGATCCAAGGTGTGCCGGCGGAGTTCTCGGGATCGACGCAGCTGACGAACCCGTTCTGGATCCGCGATCCGGGCGGCCCGTACAAGAGCAAGCTGCCGAAGCCGTTCTACATCTCGCCCGCGCTCTACAACGCAAACATGGGCAAGAGCGGCGCCAACATCAACACCCAGCTCGATCTCGAGCGCTTGGAGGGCGGCATCGTCTGCATGGACGGGCTCCACGTGCCGAGCCACAGCCGCGTGCCCTACGTGCCGCCGCGACCCTGCGGGCCCGGTGGCGACAAGCGCTGCGCCGCCGGCGAGATTTGTGTGGGCGCCACCGACACCGAAGAAGGCGAGTGCTTCCGCGTCTCCTGCGACCTGAACAAGGACGGCCGCATCGATCGCTTCGGCGACACCGAAGAGAAGGCGTGCGAGACCGCGTGCTACGAGAACCCCGACTGCTTCGAGGGCAGCTCGTACGGCAACTTCCAGCAGTGGGGCGCGTACATCACGAACATCACGACGACGACCAAGTGCGGCCCGATGGATCCGCCGTGCCTCGCCGGATCCATCTGCAACCCGAGCACGCTGAGCTGCGATCTCGTGCAGAAGGTAGCCCTCGCCACCGCCAACGCGCTGCCGCAGTTTCGTCCCGACCGCTACGTCGCAGACAAGCTCGCCGCCGGCGAAGCGCCGCAGACGCTCGCCGTCACCGGCAACTTGATCCAAGTCCTCGCTTCTCGACCTGTTTGGCTCATTCAACCCCGCGGCCCCGAGGACATCACCTTCGGCGGCACGTGCCAGCGCTAGCAAGGACCTGACATGCTTCGTCTCGGGCAGAAGATCTCGATGGTGTGTGTGACGGCGGCGATGCTCGCAGCACCCGCGGCCGCGCGTGCCGGGGACTTCATGGACACGCGCATCAGCTTCACGGTGTCGGACGACAACGTGCTGCAAGGGCCGCGCAACACGAACCCCTCGTCGCCGACGTTCCCGAGCTTCTTGGGCTCGGCGAACAACGTGCAGTTCTACGATAACTACGACACGAAGTTCAGCGGCTTCGAGACGATGTCGAACCTCGCGATCTTCAAGCGCATGCCGAGCTTCTTCAAGAACATCGACACCGAGGCCGGCCTCGTCTTGAACGCGTTGGTGCGCGACGACTCGACGGTGCAGCTCGGCGACGCCGGCTCGTTCCTGCGCATCGTCTTTCCGCTCGGGGGGAACAAGGAGCGCAACAACATCAACTTCGTCGCCTTCCCGGTGTCGTCGGATCGCTTCCGCGGCGGCTACTCGTACGCGATCTCGTGGGGTGGCAGCCCGATCTTTCCGGGCCGCGGTCCGGTGCCGGGCTTCAAGCTCACGCTCGTGCAACCGAAGTGGTACCTCTACGTCGGCGCCAAGACGACGCTGCGCCCGAGGAAGCAACCGGACGGAACGACCGAGGTCGACACCGTCGGCGGCGGCCTGCTCGGCTTCGGCGTCGACTTCACCGAGAGCTTCACCATCGAAGGCAACGCTGGCATCTTCGATCGCGGCCAGATCGACAAGCGCGAGGTCGAGCGCGAGAAGCTCGTCGGCTTCGGCTCGAGCTTGCAGATCGCGTATCACCGCGGCGTCCCCATCGGCACGTCGATCGACTTTCAGCTCTACCGCAACGATCCCGACATGCCGATGAAGTTCTTCACGCCGGAGATCTACGACGACGGCTTCAGCGTGCTCGTGAAGGCGGAGTTCTCGCTGCTCGGCCAGACTTTGCAGAACATCAACGCGCCACAGTCGACGAAGCTGCAGCTCGCGCACGCCGGCGACCTGAACTTCGCGGCGAAGTACCGGCACGTGCGCTTCTTCTTGGACGCCGTTTACCGCAGCCTCTCGTTCATCATGTATAACTCGCCGGGCTATCCGTCGTACGACGACTTCCCTTACGGCGCCGACGCCGAGCCCGAGCTCTTCTTGGCCGCCGGTTTCGACTACTTCATTGCGGCGGCGCACCTCACGCCGGGCCTGAAGTTCGGCGTGCAGCGGCCGGCGTTCTACCGCGGCCCGATCGCCGCCGGCGCCAATCCGCCGCAGTCGCTCGCCGGTCCGCAGACCGTGATCATCAGAGACCCGGGCGCGCCGCCGGACATCTTGGACGCTGGCCTCGACGTCGAGCCGGTGTTGGCGATGACCGCGAGCGCGAAGTGGGACATCTCGGAGATGATGTCCGCCGCGGCGCAGATCCTCGTCCGCTACGATACGAACAAGTCGACGCTCTCGCCGGATCCGAACGGCATCAACGTCACGCGCACGCTCTTGCCGCCGTGGTCGCTCGGCTTCAACATTCTGCTGCAGAGCCGTTTCTAGCGGGGCGGAAGCCGCCCAGCCCAAGAACCGCGCTTCGATGCCGCCCCTGCTAGCCTGTTTGTAGTCTCTTGCTTCCGATCGTGCATGCCTTCGGCGTCGAGCTGCGCACCTGGGCGCTCGTGACGATCGCCACGTTTCTCGCCTGCGCGCTCTTCATCCTTTGGCGCGTGCGCGAACGACGCGGCGCGGTCGCGGCGTTCTTGGCCGTCGCGTTTCCGCTGTGCGCGCTCGGCACGTGGCTGCTCGACGCCGGCATGACGTGGCTCGGCACCGGGCGCTTCGCGCTCGGCGAAGGTCAGAGCGACTTCGGCGCGCTCTTCGTCATCGTGCCGCTCGCTGCCCTCGGCGCGCGCTTCGTCGGGCGAACGCCGGGCGCGCTCCTCGATCTTCTGGCGCCGGCGTTTCCGCTCGCGGCGATCTTGGGGCGCGTTGCCTGCACGTTGAACGGCTGCTGCTATGGCCGCGCCGCCGAAGCGTCGTGGTTGCCGCTGACGACCTTGCACGGCGCCTCGCGCATCGACTTTCCGCTGCTCTATTCGCTGCTCGCGATCCCCGTCGTCGCGATCGCCGAGCTCGCGCGGCGAAAGCGGTGGCCGGTGTTCGCCGTGATGATCGTGGCAGCGTCGCTCACCCGCTTCCCGCTCGAGTTCGTCCGCGCCGATGCGCCTGGCTGGCGGCTCGCGTTGAACGCCGGACAGCTGACGTGCGTCGCGCTCGTCGTGTTCGCGGCGGGGTGGCTCGCCTTGCTCCGCCCTGAGCGCCCGGCTATGGAGGCGCGCATGAACCGACTGCGCCTCGTGCTCGTTGCGACCGGCTGCGCCACGCTGGTTGCCGCAACCTACGTCGTGCTCATCGCGTGCGCATCGACAGCGCCGAAGCAGGGGGTGCCACCGGAAGCCGGACCTAGCGCCGCCGCTCCTCCCGCCGAGCCCGCCCGCGTCAGGAAAGATCCCGTCGTCCGTCGCGATCTGCGCGTCGCGCCCGCGGCGAAGATGGTCGTCGTGCCGATCAAGCCCGTCGGCAACGTGAGCGCGCATACCTGCGAGCTCTTGACGAGCATGCTGCTCACCCAGCTCGACGAAGTCGCCGGCCTAAAGACCGTGAGCCGCGACGACATCGAGGCGATGCTCGGGGTCGAGAAGCAAAAGGATCTCCTCGGCTGCTCGACCACGGCGTGCGCGGCAGAGATCGGCGGCGCGATGGGCGCGGACTTCGTCTTGCGCGGCGAGGTCGGCCAGCTCGGCTCGTCGTACAACTTGAACTTCTCGGCGATCCGCAGCAAAGGCGCCGCCGTCGCCGCGCGCACGAGCACCCGCGTCGATCAGACCGAGGACGCGATCGCCGACGCGCTGCCGGGGCTCGTCGCAGACATCGTCGACAAGCTGAACCGCACACAGTGACCGCGTAGTCACCGTTTCACCGGAGCCTGCGCGCGTTCGCGATAACGCCGCATGCCCACGGACTGGACCGATCGCTACGCTTATCGCTTCGACGGCCTCCACCGCCTGCAAGCCGACTTCGCGCTCGGCCCGAATGGGCGCGGCGTGTCGGTCGGCGGTGACCTCGCCGAGGACGGCGGCGGCGTGACGGTCTCTGGCGCCGCGCCGATGAAGATCACCGACGACTTGTGGATCGGCCCGCGCGCTGAGCTCGGCGCCGCCCTTTCACGCGTCGCCAGCCCGGGCGGCGAGCTGTGGACGCTTGGCGGCGACGCGCGCCTCGGCCTCGACGCGCGCTGGAACATCGGCCACGGCCACCGCGTCTACGGCACGGCGATGCTCGCGGCGCACGGCCACTTGCCCTACGACACGGGCGCCGCCGGCACCTTCGCGAAGGGCGCGCGCCGGCGCTTCGACGCGTACGCGCGCGACATGCATCGGATCGGCGACAGCGTGTCAGCGGCTGTGAAAGATCGCGCGAAGGCGATCATCGCCGAGCACATGCACGCGTTCTCCGAGAAGATCGGCGACGTGTTTCTCGACATGGCCTCCGCCGGGTTGACGAGCAAGGACTCGGACGATCTCGCCGCGCAAGCCCGCCTCGACGCGCTCATCGAGCAGACGCAGGCGGCGATCGTCGACGACTTGAAGCGCGAGCTCGGCGAAGAAGGCGACGTGTTGGCGCGGCGGCTCGGCGCACGCACGGAGCGCTTCGGCGACGACATGCGCACTTACGCGGACTCCCAGGCGCAGCGCTTCATGCCGGGCTGGAGCGCCGGCGCCGACGTGCGCCTCGGCTATCGCGGCGAGTTTCCGCTGTGGGAGCGCGCGGGCCTCTACGCCGGCCCGGGTCTCGACGTCGCCGCGAACGTGCCGCTGAAGAACGAGCACGATCGCGCGGTGCTCTCGGGCGCGATCGATCCGAGTCGGCTGCGGCTCAGCGCCACGCCGCTCGCCGGTCTGCGCTGGAACATCCCCGGAACTGCCATCGCCCTCACCGGCGACGCAGGCGTCGAGGCCGCGCTCGCGTTTGCGGATCGCGTGGAGCTCCGCTTGTCGCCGCGCGTCGATTTCATGGTGACCAGCACCTTTCAGTGACCTATAGACGCGGCATGAGCGAGCACAAGGCAACGGTCGCATGGAAGCGCACGACGGCAGACTTCAGCTACGACACTTACAATCGCAACCACGCCGTGACCTACGGCGGCGGCACGGGCCAGGAGCTGTCCGCAGCACCTGAATTCAAGGGCGACGACAAGCGGCCAAACCCCGAGGAGCTGCTCGTCGCGGCGCTGTCGAGCTGCCACATGCTCACCTTCCTCGCGATCGCGGCGAAGAAGCGGCTCGTCGTCGACAGCTACGAGGACGCCGCGGTCGGCCGCTTGACGAAGAACAGCAAGGGCAAGCTCTTCGTCTCGCACGTCGTGTTGAAGCCGGTCGTGCGCTTCGCGACGGCGGTCGACGAGAAGGCGATCGCCGAGATCCACCATCGCGCACACGAAGAATGCTTCATCGCGAATTCGGTGCTGACGGAAGTGCGCGTCGAGCCGGCTGGAGCTATGCTTTCGGGATGATCCTGCGCCTCCTCCTGGTCCTCGTCCTCGCTCCGATCCCCTTCATCGCCGGCTGTCCGAAGAAGCAAACGTCGGCGCCGCAAGCCTCGCCGCTCGACAAGGACGGCATCCGCCGGCGCGCCAACGCGACGCACGATGATTTGAAGAGGGAAGAAGGGAAGAGCGAGGAGCGGAAGGCGGACCAGTAGGATCGGCACGCGCTCGCCGTCGCCACCGCAACTCCAGGGCTGGTCCCACCGATATCGAAATATGTCCGAAACGGCCTTCGCGACGCGGCGCTTCTCCATCGCCTTCAACCTCGGATATCCAAGCGGCGCGGGCGTGCGGGCCGGTGTGTCGCTGCTCCCGGAGCTCGGCATCGAGGCCCGGGCGAGCACCCTGATCTTGTACCAGGACTACGGGCTCGATCTCGTCTACCGGCCGCTCGCCTCGCGTTACAACGTGACGCCGACGCTGCGTGCGGGCATGGCGGCAAGGCAGAACAACCTGTCGTCATGGGGTGGGCCGGCTTGGATCCCCGTTCCGAGCACAGGCGCCGGGGTCGAGTGGCGCGCGCAGGGCGGCTTCTTCCTCGGCGGCGATCTCGGCATCGCGGTGCCCATCACACCGGGCGACGGCGCCACCCTGCCGACCACCGCGAAGGTGACCCCAAACGTGAACTTCTACTTGGGCGGTACGTTCTGACGACGCGGCGCGGCAAGAAAAGTGGCGTAAAGGCGCACAAACAAGAGCGAATGAGCACGCACCGAGCGCCGCAGGTTGCCGATACAAAGCGCCGCATGACCCGGGCCCCATTTGCCGCCATTCTTGTCCTATTGATCTGCTCCGCCTGCAAAGAACCGCCAGCCGGTTCCGAAGGCGACGCCAGAGCGCCCGGCACGAGGCCGACCGCCACGCAGCCATCGGCGTCGCCGGCGATCCCGCGCACCGACGAGGTGTCGTTGCAGCCGAAGCACTCGCGCTTGAGCCCGAACGATCCGCGCTCGCCGATCTATCCGCAGAACCGCATGTACTTGCTCGACGAAGGCCTCGGCGAGATCGAAGTAGGTCCGCCGGCGCCGCACGTGAAGCGCATTATCGGCGCGAGCACGACACCCGCGTCTGGACCGAAGCGCCGCGTGCTGACGCGCTTCGTTCACCTTGCCGACTTGCAGCTCGCCGACGACGAGTCGCCCGCGCGCGTCGCCAAGCTCGACACCACCGGCGACACGAACGGCGCCTTCCGCCCGCACGAAGGCCACGCGTGCCGCATCGTCAACGCGGCGGTGAAGACGATCAACCGCATGCACGAAAAGGCGCCGCTCGACTTCGTGATGCTCGGGGGCGACAACGCCGACAACGCGCAGACGAACGAGTTCGACTGGGTGCTCGACATGCTCGCCGGCGGGCCGCGCTCGATCGACTGCGACTCGGGCGCCGACGACGATCTGACGAACGGCCCCGCCAATGACGTGAAGGATCCCTTCGAAAGCGTCGGCCTCGCCGTGCCGTACAAGTGGATCAACGGCAACCACGACGTGCTCGTGCAGGGGAACCTCGCGATCGATCCGTCCCTGCGCGCGCTCGCGGTCGGCAGCGCGCCGAAGCTCGGCACCCGCGACTATCGACTGTTCGGCGCGCCCGTCGTCACCTCCGAGGTGCCGGCCGATCCGCGCCGCGCGCTGCTCGATCGCGTGCAGCTCATGCAAAAGGTGGCCGCCGACGGCGATGGGCACGGCATCGGCAAAGAGCAAGCGCGCACCGGCAAGGCGTACTACGACTTCGACGTCCCCGGGACGCCGCTGCGCTTCGTCGTCGTCGACACCGCGGCCGAGACCGGTGGGTCCGAAGGCATCGTGCGTCGCGGCGACGTCGAGATGTTCCTGCGCCCGGCGTTGGATCGAGCGCTCGCCGAGCAGAAGATCGTCGTGTTGAACGCGCACCACGCGGTGCACTCGTTGACGACGAGCGGCGGCACGCTCGGCTCGACGCAGCCGGACGCGCTGACCGCAGAGGAGTGGCTCGCGCTCATCGCGAAGTATCCGAACGTCGTGTTCAGCGTGGTCGGCCACTCACACCAGCACAAGGTGCGGACGTACGGCGGGTTCTGGGAAGTCATGACGTCGAGCTTGCTCGATTTTCCGGGGCAGTTTCGGGAGATCGAAATCTCCGATGAGGACAACGGTTGGCTGATGTTGAAGGCGACGTGCGTGGACTACGCCGATGACGGCGATTCGCTGGTGAAGCAGGGCCGCGAGCTCATGTACATGGACTGGGTCAGCGGCTGGGGCATCGACGGGGCCAGCGGGCGTGAGGATCAGAACGTCGAGCTGTGGGTGAAGAAGCCCACGTTCTAGGCCGTGGCTCGCGCCATCGCCATCGCTTCTTCATAGTCGCCATCGCCATCGCCGAGTCGTGAGTACGAAAGCGGGTGCAGCAACTAGGCCGAGCTTCGTTCGTCCCTCCGTGATGTTTTCGCACGCTCTTGCTGCTGCGACTTCCTATGTGTCCCTTCGAATGACCCCCGCTGTGCGCCGGCGGGCATGACTCCGTGCTTCGAACGACCTCCGCGGCCGCCTATATGCGGAGTTGCCGGTGCGATCGTTGCGTGCAACGCGAGCGGTGTATCTTCGACGCAGCGACGCAGCGACGCAGCGACGCAGCGACGCGCCGCGTGCGTGTTCCTGTGTCAGGCATGTCGTCAGTTCGCGCAGCCCTCTTCGCCTGCCTTTACCTTTTCACAATTGACATCGGGCCCATTGACAAATCAATAGATCTGCCTATAATTATTCACATGAAACGCATTCCGCGCCAAGCGATGTTGCCGTTCGGGCGGTCCGAGCGTTCGGTGAATCGTCAAATCGCCGCGCGCTTGGCTGGGAAGAAGGCGCGCGACATCAAGCGTGGCCCGGGGCGACCGCGAAAGCCGCCGGGAGCGAAGAAGGTGGCGCCGCACATCTCGCGCCCAACTCTCGGAACCCAGAGCGCCGTGCATGTGACGTTGAAGCTTCGTCGTGGCGTGCCGAGCCTGCGCAGCCGCAAGAAGTACGCACTCGTGAAACGCGCGTTTTCGCGCTTTCGTCTCGTCTCTCGTGCTGTCGCGCGCGTCGAGGACGCTGCGGATGCTTCGCGCGAAGGCGACGGCTTTCGTTTGGTGCACTACGCGGTGCTCGGCGATCACGTGCATATGTTGTGCGAGGTCGATGGCTCGAAGTGGCTCGCGCGTGGCGTTCAGAAGATCGCCATTAGCCTCGCGCGATCACTCAATGCCGCCAGCGTCCGCGAAGCCGGCGGTTCGCTCGATCCGAGGGACGGCTCCATGAGCGATCGCCCGGGTTGGATCGGGCCGATCTTCGCGGAACGATACCATCTGCACGCTCTCGCGACACCGACCGAGATCGCGCACTGCCTCGAATACTTGTTCACGAACGCGGCGAAGCACTTTGGCGCGATCAACGTCGTCCGCTGCAAAGTGAGCGTCGCGAGCGGCCGAACGCGCTACCTCGACATCGACGCGTTCACGTCCTTCGCCGAGCTGCACACGAGCGCCGACCCTCCCCTCGCCCGCCCCCGGGGTTCACTCTTGAAGCGCGAAATGCGGAAGAAAGGCTGGGCCGCCCGCGCCTAGGCTCCAAGGCGAAAACGGCGGCGAAAACGGACCGGGAGCGTTTTCACGACTCGAAAAGGGACCGGGGAAGTTTCGGCCAACGTCCGCTCGCTCGGGCAACTCCGCATATAGGCGGCCGACGACGTGGTTCGAACCACGGAGTCGTGCCCGCCGGCGCACAGCAGAGGTCATTCGCAGGGACACGCAAGAAGTCGCCGCAGCAAGAACGCGCGAAGCAATCAGGAAAGGGCGAACGAAGCACGACGCCCAGCAGCCGTCTCGCTCTAGTGCAACCTCAGAACAACGAAAGCTGCGCGCTCGGCTTCGGCTGTGGCCGCACGAACGCCCCCGCGTTCAACGCCCCGAGGCCGCCGTCGAGCCCGTGCTTCTTCGCGGCGGCTCGAAACAACGCGCGAATCTGCTCGGCGTAAGCACCCGTCCCGCGCATGCGATCGCCGTACGTCGAGTCGTTGAGCGCACCGTCACGGCAGTCGCGAAGGCGCCCGAGCACGCGCTTGCTGCGATCCGGGTAGTGCGCCTCGAGCCACTCGGAGAAGAGCGCGTCGAGCGGCTTCGCCAAACGGACGAGCGTCCACCCCGCCGCGCCTGCGCCCGCCGCCGCCGCCGCTTCGAGCACGCGCGGGATCTCTTCGTCGTTGAGCCCGGGGATCACCGGCGCGACCATGACGCCGCACGGAATGCCCGCCGCCTTCAACGCTTCGAGCGCGCGTAGCCTCAACGCCGGCCGCGACGCCCGCGGCTCGAGCACGCTCGCGAGCGCGTCGTCGAGCGTGGTGATCGACACGTAGACGTGGGCAGCAGAAACGGCCGCGAGCTTCTGCAGCACGTCGATGTCGCGGCGAACGAGTGCGTTCTTCGTGATGATGCCGACCGGGTTCAGAAACTCGCCGCAGACCTCCAAACAGCGCCGCGTGAGCTGCAGGCGCCGCTCGATCGGCTGGTAGCAGTCGGTGTTGCCCGAGAAGGTGATCGGCGCCGGCTCCCACTTCTCCGCCATCAAGGTCTTGCGCAGGAGATCGGGCGCGTCGCGCTTCACCATGATGCGCGTCTCGAAGTCGAGACCGGACGAGAACCCCAAGTACTCGTGCGACGGCCGCGCGTAACAATAGATGCAGCCGTGCTCGCAGCCGCGGTAGGCGTTGACGCTGTAGCGGAACGACAAGTCCGGGCTGTCGTTTTCGGAGATGATGCTCTTCGACTTGTCGTGGAAGAACTTCGTGCGCGGCGACGGCTGCTCATCGTCGCCCGCGACGGACTCTGCTTGCTCATAGAGGATCTGCAAACGCTGGTATCGGTTCTCGGGATTCTCTGGCGTGCCGCGACCCCTGAGCTTTTCCATGGAGACTGAACAAATTATCAGTACTCGCTAAAAAACGCCATGCTCTTTGGCCGGATGTACACTTTTCGCCGGAGCCCACCATGACCAACCCGAAGGATCCGTTCGGCAAGCCGGCCGCGGCAGTCGCCGCTGATGACAACGATGACCCCTTCGCTGGGCTCGACGGCCTCGACAATTTCTCGGAAGGCAAAGAGGCCGGCCCAGATCAGGAGACGACCTCGCTCGTCTCGATGGAAGGTGTCGAAGACGGCGCGGCCGATCCGGCGATCGCGGCCGACATTGCTCGCGCCAAGGAAGTCGGCGTCTCGCTCGCGTCTTCGACCATCGAGCCGCTCCCCGAGAGCCCGCGCGCGGTCATCGACTTCGCGGCCGGCGATCGCCCGTCGATCCCGGTCTCAAAGAGCGTCTTCGTCATCGGCCGCGGCAAAGAGGTGGCCGACATCGTGCTCGCGGGCGAAAAGGTGAGCCGCCACCACGCGGCGATCATCTTCGCCAGCGGCGAGTTCTTCATCGAGGACTTGCACAGCACGAACGGCACCTTCGTCGCCGGCAAGCGCGTGACCCGCGTGCGGCTCGAGGCCGGCGTGCAAGTGACCATCGGCGGCCACACGATGACGCTGCGCTGGGAACATTAGAGAAACACTCGCTGCCGTCGGCGCAAGCGCCTCGCTCGCTTCGCGAGCAGTCCTACGACGCGTGGGCGGGCTTCTTCGCGAACAGCACCCGAAAGAACTCGCCGATCGCTTCAACGAAGCGACGATTGCGGAGACGGCGGCGCTTTCTTCACCGCGTGCCGCGCGAAGTGCCGCGCGGTGCGGATCGAACGTTTCTTGATCGGCTCTGCTGTGACCATGACGCACCTCTCAGCGCCGGTTTCCGCAAAGCGCGAGCCAGCGCGCTCAGGCGTTCTTCCAGCGCGTCCGAAGCAGCGCCAACGGAACGATCTGCAAGCGCCGATCGCAGCCTTCGGCGAGCGCGCGCGCTGCTTCCCGCATGGTCGCGCCAGAGCCGACGACGTCGTCGACGAGCACGATCCGCGCGGCAGATCGCGGAAGATCGGCATAGCGCCGCATCGTCATCGCGACATTGCGCCGGCGCTGCTCATCGTTCGCGAGCGCGCTCTGCGGTGCGGCAGGGGGCGTGGCGAACGTCAACACCTCGACGAGCGGCGCCCCGAGGCGTCTCGCCACATACTCGCCGTGCGCGCGGCGCAAATGCCATCGGCGCGACGGGACGAGCACGACCGCGTCGGCGCGCAGCGAGGACAGCGCGTCGATCGCCCGATCGAAGCGCTCGCGGAGGTCACGCGCGGCGAGCATGTCGCGCGTCGCCAAGAGCCGCTGCGTCTCGATCGCCATGCCTTTCGCTGCGCCCACGCCGTCGATCGCCGCGACGCCGGCCTCGTGGCCCCCACGGCTCTGGGCGCCGATCGCCGCTTGCCGGCCATCGAGCCATGCTCGACTATGGCCCGTGTCGCCCAAGATCGCCGCCGCTTCACCGCGACACGGCGCACAGCGTCCGCAAGGGGCCGGCCCGACATCACCGAGCGCCTCACACAGGGTGGCCATGAGGCAGCCGCCCGCTTGCCGGCCATAGGCGAGCATCGCGTCGAGCTCCCGGCGCCGCGCCGCCGCTTGCCGCTCGTAGCGTCCGAGATCGAGGTCGGCGACATTCCCGGCGGTCGCCGCCAGGACGTACGCCTGCCGCCCGCCCTGCGCGATCTTCTCGACGAAGGCTTGCTCGGTGAGCTCGGCGAGCACCACGTTCAACAGCGTGCCATGGAGGCCAGTCGCCGCCTTGAGATCGCCGAGCCGCAGGGGCGCGCCGGCCTGATGCAGGACCTCGAGCGCGCTGGCAAACGCCGCCCGCCCCGGCTGCGAGGTGGCAATGAAGTGCTCCTGCACGCGGGCGTCCTCGGCATCGAAGAGGAGCTCACACCGGGCGGGCGCCCCGTCACGACCGGCGCGACCCATCTCCTGGTAG
The DNA here is from genome assembly GCA_020848545.1 of Deltaproteobacteria bacterium. Taxonomy (GTDB): domain Bacteria; phylum Myxococcota; class JADLHZ01; order JADLHZ01; family JADLHZ01; genus JADLHZ01. The sequence continues at coordinate 15,894 of JADLHZ010000018.1, forward strand.
TACGCCGTGATCGAGCCCGGCAGATCGAAGTGCAGCACAGCGCGCAGATCCGGCTTGTCGATGCCCATTCCGAGCGCGTTCGTGGCGACGAGACACGGCTGCGATCCATCGATGAAGCCACGCTCGAGCGCCTGCCGCTCCAGCGCCGGATAACCCGCGTGATACGGCGCGGCGCGCACCCCTCGCGCGACCAGGTAGGCCGCCACCGTTTCGACGTGATCGCGCGTTGCACAATAGATGAGCTTCGCGCCAGGCGACTCGGCGGCGAAGACCGCGGCATGCGTGAGCTTCTCGGCGAGGCCCGCGGCGGCAACGACGGCGAGCTCCAGGTTGTCGCGGCGCGCGCTGTGCCGCAGGACCGCCGCGTCGCCGAGCTGCGCGCGAATGTCGTCGGCGACCCGGGCGTTCGCCGTGGCGGTGAGCGCGAGCAGCAAGGTCTCTGGGCCGAGCGTTTGCACGAGCCGCACGATGCCGCGGTACGCTGGGCGAAAGTCGTGGCCCCAGGTCGAGATGCAATGCGCTTCGTCGACGACGAGCAAGGCGACCTCGAGGCTCGCGAAGAGCGCCCGGTGCGCCGCGTGATCCGCTTGCTCGGGCGAGACGAAGAGGATGCGCAGCGCGCCGCTCTTTGCCGCCGCGATCGCGCTCGTCCGCTCGTCCGCCGTCTGTTCGCTGTGCAGCGCTGCCGCCGCGATCCGAAAACGGCCCTTCAACTGCGCCACCTGATCGCGCATCAACGAGAGCAAGGGTGAGATGACCACGGTCAGTCCGCTGAGCTGCACCGCCGGCAGCTGATACAGGAGCGACTTGCCGTGCCCGGTCGGCTGAATGCAGAGCAAGCGCCGCTCGCGAAAGAGCGCGTCGAGCGCCTCACGTTGGCCCGGACGAAACGAAGGGAAACCGAAGACCTCGAAGAGCGTGGTGTCGAGTGCGGTGATCATGCGCCCTGATCGCGATCGGCGGCATCGCCGTCAAACGACCGGAAGACGACGTCGCCTAGCGCCTTGTCGGCTCACGGCTTCTCGACGCCGCCGATCAAGCCACGATCAACTCGAGGAGCCGCCAGACGTCGAAGGGCTTGCGCAAGAACGCCGAGTACTCGGCGCAGTCTTTGCGCGCGACCGCCTCGGGCCACGCCGCTCATGAGCACGATGGGGAGCGCGGCGTAGCGCGGATTCTTGCGGAGCGCCTTCAACGCGGCGGCGCCGTTCAACACCGGCATCATGAAGTCGAGCAAGATGAGATCGGGCGAGATCTCGCCGATTTGATCGAGCACCTGCTGTCCGTTGCCGGCAACGATGACGCGGTAGCCTTCGTCGCTGAGCATCGCGCTCAACGCCTCGGCCAAACCAAATTCGTCTTCTACGACGAGCACTGTTTTCATCGCGCTATTTTTGCCGTCGCTTTCGACGCCCAAGCGCGCCGGCGAACAACGCCGTCAAAGCGCGCGACACCGCTTCGCAGTGACCGCCTTCGATGAAGCCGCCGCTGCGCGGGCTGGGTTCGGCGGGAGGCATCAGCGGTGGCGCTGCATGACGCGACGGATGGGTCGCGCTCAACCCATTCCTAGGCGGAAGGCGTCCGCCGGCTATCATTCGAACGTGAGCCACATCGTCGCGATGCTCGGGCCAACGAACACCGGAAAGACGCATCGAGCGATCGAGCGGATGCTCGACTTTCCAACGGGCATGATCGGCCTGCCGCTGCGCCTGCTCGCGCGCGAAGTCTACGATCGCGTGGCCCTACGCGTAGGGCTCGACAAGGTGGCGCTCGTCACCGGCGAGGAGAAGCGCGTCCCGGCCGGCGCCGCCTATTGGATCTGCACGGTGGAGGCGATGCCGGTGTCGAAGACGGTCGCGTTCCTCGCGGTCGACGAGATCCAGCTCGCCGCCCACCCGCAACGCGGCCACGTCTTCACCGAGCGCTTGCTGCACGCGCGCGGCGAGGCCGAGACGTGGTTCCTCGGATCCGACACGATGCGCACGCTCGTCGGCGAGCTGGTGCCGGCGGCCGAGCTGCGCGCGCATCCACGGCTCTCGGACCTCGGCTTCGCCGGCGTCGCGTCGTTGTCGCAGCTGAAGCCGCGCAGCGCCGTCGTCGCGTTCACGGTGAATGACGTCTACGCCCTCGCCGAGCGACTGCGCGTCGGCAAAGGGGGCGCCGCGGTGGTGCTCGGCGCGCTGTCGCCGCGCACGCGCAACGCGCAGGTGGCGATGTTTCAAGCGGGCGAGGTCGACTACATGGTGGCGACCGACGCGATCGGCATGGGCTTGAACCTGGACTTGCAGCACGTCTGCTTCGCTGCGCTCGACAAGTTCGACGGCAAGGAAGTGCGCCAGCTCGAGCTCGCCGAGCTCGGGCAGATCGCGGGGCGCGCCGGACGTTACCTGCACGCCGGGACCTTCGGTACGCTGTCGCCGATCGAGCTGCCCGCGTGGGCCGCGCGATCGATAGAGCTGCAGCGCTTCGACTCCGTGCGGCGGGTGAGCTGGCGCGCGCACGAGCTCGACTTCGCTTCGATCGACGCCCTGCTCGCCTCGCTGCAGACGCCCTCGCGCCGCGGCGTGCTCATCCCCGTGAGCGACGCCGAGGACACCGCGGCCCTCGCCTGGCTCGCCGCGCAGCCGGAGGTCCGCGCCAGGGTCACGGACGACGCGACGCTCGGCCTGCTGTGGGACGTGGCGTGCGTGCCGGACTTTCGCAAGCTGCTCTTCGAATCGCACGTGCAGGTGCTGCGCGAGATCTTCTTGGCGCTCTGCGAGGGCCCGCTGACGAACCGCTGGCTCGAGCCGCGGATCGCGCCGCTCGGCGACACCACGGGCGACGTCGAGACGCTGATCTTCCGCATCTCATCGCTGCGAACATGGGCCTACGTGGCGCAGAAAGCCGAGTGGATCGCGGACGTCGCGGCGTGGCGCGAGCGCACGATGGCGATCGAGGACCGCCTGAGCGACGCCTTGCACACCGCGCTCGTCAGCCGCTTCGTCTCGCGCATCGGCAAGAAGCGGGCGGCCAAGAAGGCGAAGCCGGCGATCGTTCCGGCGCCGGCGGTGGCGAACGATCATCCCTTCGCCGGGCTGCGCACTCTCCGCGATCAGATCGCGCGGCGCGAGGCGCGGATCAAAGAGGCGATCCCGGCCGATCGCTTCGATGCGCTCGTCGACGCGCCGCATGAGCGCTTCCTCGTCGACGACCGCGGCGTCATTCGCGTGCAGATCGAAGGCGATCCGGATCCCGTGACGCTCGGACGGCTCGCCGCGGGGCGCACCGTGCGGCTGCCGGCGGTACGCGTCGAGGCGCTCGACTTTCTCGGCGCGGGCCTGCGCAGCCGCATCGAGAAGCGCCTCGTCGCGTTCGCGCGCGATCTCGTCTCGCGCTTGCTTTCGCCGCTCGCGCCGCTCGAGAGCGCCGACAGCGCGGCGGTGAGGAGCTTGGCGTACGAGCTGCTCACCGGGCTCGGCGTGACGAGCGCCGCGAAGTGGAAGCTGAGCGAGAGAGACCGCGAGATCCTGAAGCGCCACGACGTGCGCGTCGGCCGCGACGTGATCGAAGCGAGGGCGCTGCAGACGGAGGCGGCGGTGGCGATTCGGAAGATGTTGCTCGAGGTCTATGCGCGGCGGTGAGCTCGCCGGTGCGCTCAGCTTGGCAAGGGGGCCCCCGAGGACAGCTGCGCTGCCGCCCGCGTCCTCACCTCTTTGGCTAAGGTCGAGCTCGCGGCGACCGCGCGCAGGTCCGGCGCGAGCAAGAAGCCGAGCAGGCTCAGCGCCACGTTCGTCGGGGTGTAGGGATTGCACACGAGCGCGAGCTTCACCCGATAGCGCGCGATCCATGACGGCGCTTGCACGATCTCGCGCAGCACCTCGGGCGACGCCGGCCGCCTCGCCGCCAAGCGCACGACGTCGCTCTCGACGAGGCGACGGTTCTTCAACAAGATGCGGATCACGTGCGGGTGACGGTCGAAGAGCAAACGATCGAGCACGTCGCGATCGCGCGTCGTCGCCAGCGCCTTCCGCTCGCCCAGGGTCTTCTCGAGGTGCTCGTTCTCGGAGCCTCTTCCCGGCGCGAAGCGCTGCGGCCGCCCTTCGAGCAAGAGATCCTTCACCGTGCTCAGGCCGAAGTCATCAGCGTGCCGGTAGAGCTCGCTCAGGCGTTGATAGCCGAGCTCCGTCTCATAGCGACGCAGACCGACGAGCGCGTGCAGCACCCGCTGCGCCGGAGTGGAACGACCGTGCGCCCGATCGATCACCGCCGCGAGCACCCGCACCGCGTAGCCGGGATCCATCTCGCGCAGCCATTCAACAACGCGCCGCTCGCGCGCGATGGGCTCGCTGATCGCACTGAGGTCGTGCGCCAAGCGATCGGCCCACTCGGCGAACGCCGAGCTCACGCGCCGTGCCCCACCGACTGCGGCAGCGCCTCGACGACGAGCACTTCTTTGAAGCCCAAGGAATAAAGGAGGCCTTTGATCGCGCGCTCGCTCGATGCCCGGGCGCGATCGGCGAGCTGCTTGTTCACCGCCGTGTCGCGCTCGATCGCCACCTTCGCGAGCTCGAGCAGCTCGGCGGTCTGCTGCGAGTCGAGGTTCGAGTCGATGACCTCGGTCTCGCCCGGTAAGATCTCGACGCGGGTGAAGAGCGGCGGCAACACAATCCACACGCGCTCGTCCTTCACGAGCAGGCTCTGCGATCCGAGCTGCTCGAGATCCAAGCCGATGTGCACGTTGGCGAAGACGATCGCGCGGCCCTTCGGGGGGCGCAGCGTGTGCTTCGCCCAATTCCACAGCTCGCCGAGCACCGAGCCCTGCGGCTGCGGGTCCGGCTGAAACGCGATCTTCTTGTGCACGCTGACGTCGAGCGTCTCGAGCCGCGCGACCTCGCGGATGCGCGTGAGGATCGTCATGCCGTCGACGACCTTCTCTTTCGGCGGCGGCGCGCGCAGCGAATACATCCCGTAAGCGCCTGCGCTCGCCGCGAAGAGAAGCACGAGAAGCCACCGGAGCGCCGTTCGAGCCATGACTAATATTACCCCGCCGTCCAGTCGGGTAAACCAATCACGTGCGATAAGTGCAGCGCCCCGGCGGAGCGCTGGCCGGCGGACGCTGCTTACAGTACGCCTCGAAGCTCGGTTCGCGGCGCAGATCCCGGTTCAGACGGAAATGCCAAGCACAGGCGTGCTCAGGAGGTCTTCTTGTCGTCGCTCTTCTTCTTGGCGTCGGCCTTCTTCGGATCGGCCTTCTTGGGTGCCTGCTTTGGCGCCGGCGTCATATTCGCCTCGGTGTCGTGGCCTTCGCACGCGTATGCGTAGACCGACGTCGCGGTAAAAGCGGCGAAAACCAAGGCGATCAGGGCTCTCTTCATGGTGTGCTCCTCAGTCACATAGATGCCAGCGCCAAGCCGGCGGTGCAGGCACACATCCTGCGACATCTTGAGCCAGGAGTCCACCATCGATTCATCGAGACGCCATCGCCGCTCAGGCGCCGTCGGGGCTCATCCCGAGCGCGAGGATCTTGTCGAGCAGCTTGTCGTAAGGCATGCCGTCGGCCGCCGCGCTCTCAGCGAAGTCTTCGTCCTTGGCGATCTGCGGGTTCGGGTTTGCCTCGAGGAAGTAGAGATCGCCGGCGTCGGTGAGGCGAAAGTCGATGCGCGCGTAGCCGCTCAGCGAGAGCAGGCGGTAGATCCGCTTCGCCATGCGCTCGATCTTCTCGCGGGCGCCCGGAGGCAGCTGGGTGGCGCGGCGCGAGGTGATCCCGAGCTTCTTCTGGTACTTCGTGTCCCACTTCGCCTTGCGCGTCGCGATCAACGGCTCGCCTTCCGGCAGCTTGTCGAAGCACAGCTCCCATACCGGCAACACCTGCAAGCGCTTGCTGCCGAGCACGCCGACGTAGAGCTCGCGCCCTTCGATGTAGCGCTCGACGAGCGCGTCGGTCTCCAGCTTCTCGTGGATGAAGCGCACGCGCTCCTTCAGCTTCTCGTCGCTGTCGACGAGCGACGCTTGCGAGATCCCGAGCGACGCCTCCTCGACGAGCGACTTGACGAAGAGCGGAAACTGCAGCCGCTTCGGCCGGACGATGCGCTTCTGGCCGTGCGGGTAGACGATGAACTCCGGCGCCGCGACGCGGTGGTAGTGCAGGATCTTCTTCGCCAGCGCCTTGTCGCGCGCGAGCACGAGGCCGCGCGGATTGCAGCCGGTGTAGCGCAAGCGCGCGAGCTCCAAGTAGCTGACGACGTGCTGATCGTAGACCGCTTGCCCGTCGAACTCTTCGAGCAAGTTGAAGGCGATGTCCGGCTGGAAGTGGTAGATCGCCGAGCGAATCGGGCCGAGCTCGTCGCGCACGCCGAGCTTCATGACGGTGTGGCCCGACGCGGTCAGCGTCTCGTACACGTCGTGCTCGGTCTTCATCGGCTCGAGCTCTTCCTTCGAGATCTTCGACACGTCGTCCGGTGGGACGAGATCGGCGTGCATCAGCATGAGGACTTTCAGCGCTTTCATTACATCGGGTGCGCCTGCGCGCGCTTGTGCAAGTAGTTGACGGTCTGCATCGCCAGCACGACAGCGAGCTGCATCGCGGACTCATCCGAGCGCTCGGGGACGTGCAAGCGCAATTCTTGGGCGCGGCCGCTCATCTCCTTCCACACTTGGTCGAGCGCGAACACGTGCTCGCCGGCGAAGCGCGCAACCAAGGTGCGCACCTGCGCGCGGTGGCGACGCATGAACTTCGCCGCGGTCTCGCCGCGCGTGCCGGAGAACAAGCGGCGCAGATCGGCGTCGTAGTCCTCGGGGTAACGGTGCGCGTAACGGGCCCGCTTCTGCTCGTAGTATTCGCCGAGCGTCAGGCGCAGCGACGAGAGCGGCTCGACCGTACGCTTCGAACGGACCAGCGGCGCTTTGCCGGCGAGCGATTTGGCGAGCGTGTCGACGTACTCGAGCTTCTGCAGCGCCGGCCAACCTTGATAACGTGATCGCCAGCGCGAGCCCGGCCGCAGCCACTCGGCGAAGGTCTCGGCGAAGTCCTCGTCGGGATGGCTCTGCGCGTACCAAAGCTCCAGGTGCAAGACGTAGCTCTTGCTGCGCGGGTTTGGCCGGTACGCATCGGGGTACGGTTGGCTCGACGGCCCGAAGACCTCGCGCCAGCGCGGCTTCTTGTGCAGCAGAAACCCGTGCTGCAGCGCGTGGCCGGCCTCGTGGCGTAGGATCTTCAAACACTGATCGTGGCGACCGCCCTCGACCTCGCCCATCAGCTTCCTCTCGAGGCGTGCGAGGCGCGGGTGCGCGAGGAAGAACGGGATCGCGATGCCGGGTATGCCGTCCGGCGAGAACCACTCCTGCGAAAGCCACAGGTGCGGGCGCAGCGTCAGCTTCGCCGCCTCGAGCTCGGTGTAGAGCTCCTTGATCGGGCGGACGAGCCAGCTTCCTTCGACGCTCAGCCCAAGATCGCAGAGGCGCATCGCGAGCAGCCGTTTGTCCGTGAAGGTCGCCCAGCGCGGCATGTGCTCCGAGCTTAGCCGCTCACGAGGTGGAAGCGAGATTCTTCGCGTCGAGGCGCTTCTGGATCAGCTCGCGCAGGGCTCGCATGTCGACCGGCTTTTCGATCCAGGGTGTCTCGGCGGTCTCCAAGAACTGCTTCGCGCGCTGGGTGAAGGCGCCGCCGGTGAGAAAGACGATCCGATCGAGCAGCGCTCGGTGTCGCGCACGCAGCTCGGCGTGCAGATCCATACCCGTCATGTCGGGCATCATCAGATCGCAGAGGATGAGATCGTAGCTCTGACCGGACTCCAAGCGCTCCAACCCTTCGCGCGCGCTCGTCACGGTGTCGACGTCGTGATCGTGGTGCAAGACCCGCAAGAGCGAGCGCACGATCATCACCTCGTCGTCGATGACGAGGATGCGGCCGCGACGCGCGCCGCTCGCGCTCTTCGTAGGGGCGACCCCCTTCACCCTCGCCGCTTCGACGCCCGCCGCCGGCAAGGTGACGAGGAAGATGCTGCCGAGCCCGACCTCGCTGTCGACGACGATGTGGCCGCCGAACGACATCACGAGCGCGTGGCAGATCGACAAGCCGAGGCCGGTGCCCTCGCCGACCGGCTTCGTCGTGAAGAAAGGGTCGAAGACGCGCGCGACGTTCTCGGGCGGGATGCCGCAGCCAGTGTCGGCGATGGTCACGAACACCATGCCGTCTTGATCGACGCCGGTGCGCACCGAGATGAGGTTCTTGCCGGCGTCGCCCTCGGTGATCGCTTGAGCGGCGTTGGCGAGCAAGTTGACGAACACCTGCCCGAGCCGGCCAGCGTGGCCGCGCACCTTCGGGATCTCGGCGTAGTCGCGCTCGAGCCGCGCGCGATGCCGGATCTCGTTCTTCACCAGGTTGATGGCGCTCTCGATGACGGCCTGCAGATCGACCGCCGCGATCTCATCGGAGTCGGTGCGCGAGAAGGTCTTCAGATCGCGCACGATCGCCTTGACCCGTTCGCCGCCCTGCTGCGCCTCTTCGAGCGCCTCGATCATCGTGTCGCGCGCCGCGTTCTTCGGCGTGCGCGCGAGCTCGCTGGCGACGAACTCCAGGTTGGCGATGACGTAGGCGAGCGGGTTGTTGATCTCGTGCGCGACGCCTGCCGCGAGGGTGCCGACCGACGCCATGCGATCGGCGAGCAGGAGCTGGCTGCGCAGGCGCTCGCGCTCGGTGACGTCGATCATCGTCGCGAGCCAACACAGGCGGCCCGAGAGCTCGACCACCTCGACCGCGAGCAACATCTCGACCGGCGAGTCATCGGGCCGGCGCAGCGTCGCGACCAGGGCGCCGCCCACCGGCATCGCGCCGACGGTGCCGATGAAGTCCGGGTCGAGCATCGGCGTGAGCGAACGCGCGTCGTAGCCGACGACGTTCTCGCGGGCAGCGCCGAAGAATTTGCAGAACGCGTCGTTGACGTCGAGGAAGACGAAGTCCTCGGCGCGGATCAACGAGATCGCCGCGGGGCTCTTCCTGAACACGGCGGCGAAGCGCTGCTCGGAGGCGATGAGCGCGGTGTCAGCGCGGCGCTTCGATTGCCGCTGCGTGATGCTGCGCTCGGCGATCGCGACGCGCATGCGAAACGCGTTCGGCGTCGTCGGCTTGACCACGAAGTCGTCGGCGCCGGCGTTGAGGGCGGCTTCGAGGTCGCTCATCTTGTCGCGGCCGGTGACGAGCAGGATGAAGGGCTCGCCGCCGTGGGGCCGGGCGCGGATCAGCCGGCAAAGATCGACGCCGGTCATGCCGCTCATCTGCCAATCGCTGATGATCAGCGGCGGATCGTCGCGCTCGAACGCGATCAGCGCAGACTCGGCGTCAGGCACGGCGATGACTTCGTGCCCGCGTTCAGCGACGAGCTCCGAGAACAGCATGCGCAGTGACGCTTCGTCCTCAACGATCAACACGCGCATGCTCGACGAATTCTAACGTTCGAGTTGCGAATGGTCAGGCTTTTCGCGCTGTAACGAAGGCGCCTACATGCGACGGTCAGCGCGAGGGGTCGATCATCTTGCCGGCGTGCAGCGCGTCAGCCGCCGCCGCCGCGGTCCAATACTCGCAGAGCGCCAGGGCGTACTCGAGCTCGGTGTCGAGCTGCGCCCGCCGCGCTTCGATCAAGGTGAAGACCGAGATCTGCATCGCGTTGTACTGGCGCAGCGTCTGATCGAGCACCCGCGCCTGCGCCGGCACGATCGCGTCGCGATATTGTCGCGCCCGTGACCAGCCGTTGATGACCCGCGCCGTCGCTTCGCGCGCCTGCGAACGCAGCGCCGTCGCTTGCGCGTAGTAGCGTTCGAGCAAAGCGTCACGCTGCGCTTCGAACGTACGCGTCGTTCCGCGCGCTTGATCGAAGATCGGCAAACGCACGCTGACGCCGCCGCCAAACCGCCACCGTGTGTCGGCCGGTGTCGCGGGCGCAGCGTCGGGATCACCGATGAGGGCGTGAACGTCGAGGTTGATCTCGGGCAGCCAACCGCTGAGCGCACTATAGCCCGCTTTCTTCGCGAGCGCGTCGAGCCGGCGCCGCGTCTCCTCGAGATCCAAGCTGTTGTCGGCGACGCCCGTCGAGAACGGCGCGTGGAATCGCAACACGTCCGGGATCGTCGTGGGCGCCGCGACAATCGTGAACGCCGGCGCCGGGCTCGGCAGCCCGATGAGCCGATGCAAGCGTTCGTAAGCGTGGACGCGCTCCACCTCGAGCTGCAACAGCGTCGCCTTCGTGCGTTCGTGGCCCAGGACTTCGGCTTCCAGGTCGAGCTGCGGGATGTTGCCGGCGGCGTAGAGCGCTTCGGCGGCGTCGCGGCTCGCGGCGAAGGCATCGAGCGAACGCAACCCGATCGCCACCCGCTGCTCCGCGGCTTGCAACGCATAGAACGCCGCGCGCACATCGTAGCCGAGCTGCACGACCGCCCCCGCCGCGCGATAGCGGGCCGCGTCGAGATCGGCCGCTGCGGCCCGCGCGCGCATCGGCGTGAGAATGAGCGACGTCACCTCGTACTCGACGCGAAGCTCGAAGAGGCTGTTCTTCTCCGGTAAGAGCTCGAATTCGACGAGCGGGTTCGCGACGACGCCCGCTTGCATCAGCGCGCCCCGCTCGACGCCCATGTCACGCAAGGTCGCGCGTAAATCGCGGTTGTGGACGAGCGCCAAGCGCACGGCAGCGTCGGCGTCGAGCGGCGCCGACGGCAGCGACGCGGGCTCATCTTTCTGCACGGCGCCCGCGATCTCGGGGAGCGGCGTTTGCGGAACCAGCTCGCGCACGCGATCGAAGTCGCCGCGGAGCGAGGCGGCGGTGCAGGCAGACAACACGAGCGCGAAGCAGAGGGCCTTCATCGACGGCCCGCTCTAGCCGAAGCGCGGGTCGAGAGCTACTTCGGCGCGCACGCCGCTTCGTGGCCGTTCGAGCAAGCGAGCTCCATGTACGTCGCCGCCCGCGCCTCGTCCTGCGGCACGCCTTCGCCTTGCTTGTGCACGACGGCGATGCGCCAACACGCCCAGCCGTCTTTGTGCTGGCACGCTTTGTCCAAGTAGCCGATGCCGCCGAGCACGCCCTTCTTCAGGCCGGCCTTGCCCTCGACATACATGAGCCCTTGGTACCGGCACGCGACGCTGTCATCGAGCACGCACGCCTTGGCGAACATCTCGAGCGCGAGCGCCTCGTTTTTGGTCACGCCCTCGCCGCCTTCGAGCATGAGGATCGCCGCGTGCGTGCAGCCACGCTGATGTGGGAGCTTGCACGCCTTGTCGTAGTACGCTGCCGCTTTCGCCAGCGACTTGGCGTCTTCCGCCGCAATGCCGAGGCGCACGCACGCATCGCCGTCGTTCGCGGTGCACGACGCTTCGTCGCTCGCGGCCGCCGGCTTCTCCGCCTGCGCGACCTGCCCGCCGTACATGATGCAGAACGCGCGCGCCCTCTCCGTGCTCGACGCCGCGAGCCGCTCGAGATCGGCCTTCGGCGGGATCACCACGCCGTCGCAGCCTTCGTAGCCTGCCTTGCGCCGCAGATCGTTGACGACGTCGATCGCCCGGTCGTCGACATAGTCGCTCGGCGCGCGGTCGAAGTAACCGACGCGCACGTGGCTCTTCGCCGGCGTCGTGCCGAAGAAGACCTCGACCGCGCTCGCCGGCCGCGCGACGCGATCGCCTTTTTGCGGGGTCGTACGAACGAAGTCGGTCGAGGGCAAGCACGCGAGCGCGACGAGCGGCGCTGAAACGGCGATGAAACTTCTGAGCATGTGAGACCTCCGCGAGAAGAAACCGCAGAGAGCTTAGAACGACAGCGCGAACGCGCCAGCGAAAGTCACGTGGCGCTTAGAGGATCCGCCAGCGCTGCGTCAGAAGGTGGCCCGGACGGCGGGCAAAGGCTCACTTCGCGAGGGCCGCGGCCTTCGCCGTCTCAGCCGCCATGGACTCGCGCGTGACCGACGTCTTGATGCGCATCCCGTAGAACGAGCGGATGACGAAGAAGACGCTGACCAAGAAGAACGCGATCGCGAGGCCGGTCGACAGCGCCGGATCGAGCTGGGTCGCGAGCTCGACGGCGAGCAAGCCGAAGAGCGTCGTGAACTTGATGACCGGGTTCATCGCCACCGACGACGTGTCTTTGAACGGATCGCCGACGGTGTCGCCGACGACGCACGCCGCGTGCAGCTCGGTGCCCTTCGCCTTCAACTCCGTCTCGACGATCTTCTTGGCGTTGTCCCAAGCGCCGCCGGCGTTGGCGAGGAAGAGCGCTTGGCACAGGCCGAAGAGCGCGATCGACACGAGGTAGCCGATGAAGAAGTACGGCTCGGCGCAGGCGAACGACAGGGTCGAGAAGAACACGACCATGAAGATGTTGACCATGCCCTTTTGCGCGTACTCGGTGCAGATCTCGACGACCTTCTTCGAATCCGCGACCGACGCTTTGACGGCGCCGTCGAGCTTGATGTTCGCCTTGATGAACTCGACCGCGCGGTAGGCGCCGGTCGAGACGGCTTGGGTCGACGCGCCGGTGAACCAATAAATGACGCCGCCGCCGATGATCAGGCCGAACAAGAACGGCGGGTGCATGAGCGACAGGTTCACGAGCAGCTCGGGCTTCAAGCCCTGGGTGAGCACCATGATGATCGAGAAGATCATCGTCGTCGCGCCGACGACGGCGGTGCCGATGAGCACGGGCTTGGCGGTCGCCTTGAAGGTGTTGCCGGCGCCGTCGTTCTCTTCCAAGTAGTCCTTGGCCTTCTCGAAGTTGAGATCGAAGCCGAAGTCCTTCTTCACCTCTTCTTTGATGCCGGGGAGCGTCTCGATCACCGAGAGCTCGTAGACCGACTGCGCGTTGTCGGTGACCGGGCCGTAGCTGTCGACGGCGATCGTCACCGGGCCCATGCCCAAGAAGCCGAACGCGACGAGGCCGAACGCGAAGACCGCCGGCGCGATCGGGATGATCTGGCTGAGGCCCATGTTGCTGACGAAGTACGCGCCGCCCATCAGGCCGACGAGCACGACCGCCATCCAGTACGAGCTGAAGTTACCGGCGGTGAGGCCGGAGAGCACGTTGAGCGACGCGCCGCCTTCTTTCGACGACGTGACGACTTCGCGCACGTGCGCCGACGTGGTCGAGGTGAAGACCTTGATGAGCTCGGGGATGATGGCGCCGGCGAGCGTGCCGAAGCTGATGATGATCGAGAGCTTCCACCACATCGTGCCGTCGCCCATGTTCGGGATGAGCAAGTAGCTGACGAGGAAGGTAACGCCGACCGAGACGATCGACGTGAGCCACACGAGGATGGTCAGCGGGTGCTCGAAGTTCATGTGATCGCTGTTGCCGTACTTGCTCTTCGCCACCATCTCGTTGACGAAGTACGAGACGGCCGAAGCGATGACCATCATGATGCGCATCGCGAAGATCCAGACGAGCAGCATGACTTGGTCTTGCGTGTTGCTCACCGCGAGCAAGATGAACGAGATCAACGCGACGCCGGTGACGCCGTAGGTCTCGAAGCCGTCGGCCGAGGGGCCAACCGAGTCACCCGCGTTGTCGCCGGTGCAGTCGGCGATGACGCCCGGATTGCGCGCGTCGTCTTCTTTGATCTTGAAGACGATCTTCATGAGGTCCGAGCCGATGTCGGCGATCTTCGTGAAGATGCCGCCGGCGATGCGCAGCGCCGACGCGCCGAGCGACTCGCCGATCGCGAAGCCGATGAAGCAGCTGCCGGCGTAGTCGGCCGGGACGAAGAGCAGGATCATCAGCATGAGCAAGAGCTCGACGCTGATGAGCAGCATGCCGATCGACATGCCGGCCTTCAGCGGGATCGCATAGACCGGAAACGGCTTGCCCTTGAGCGACGCGAACGCCGCGCGGCTATTGGCGAAGGTGTTCATGCGGATGCCGAACCAGGCGACGCCGTAGCTGCCGAGGATGCCGATGATCGAGAAGGCCAAGATGGCGAGCACCTTCGACGTCTCGAAGTGCATGAGGAAGCCGAAGTACGCGACCATGACCGCGCCGATGAGCAGCCACAGCTTGGCGATGAACTTCCCTTGCGTGATGAGATAGGTCTTGCACGTCTCGTAGATGAGCTCGCTGATCTCGAGCATCGACTTGTGCACCGGCAGCGCCTTCATCTGCGAGTAGAAGACGAGGCCGAGCGCGAGGCCGGCGGCGCAAACGATCAGGCCGAACATCAGCAGCGAGCGGCCGCTCATGCCGAGCATTTGCACCGAGTCGAAGTTCGGCAGCACGAGGTTCGCCTCGCCGCCGCCGTGCGCCGCGTAGGCGATCGTCGAGTACAACGTGGCCGGCAGCACGGTCGCCGCGAGGACGATCGATCGTTTGAAGTTCCTAAGGGTGTCCATGAGTGCAATCCTCCAAAGAGTGCGATCAGGCGATCGCATCGGTTTTGAGGGTTGGCCGCCCGTCTCGCCGCAACATTGTGCCGCGTGAAACGAACGCTTCTGCCGCTCGAGTCGCGCGCCCCCTAACAGGCTCCGCCGGCGGTGTCCAGGCACGGAAAAAGGTCCCAGGGACCTATTTTTTGTCCAGTTTCTGAACAGTTCGGGACGTATACAAATGTAGTAGCGTCGGGCGCGCGGCTTCGGCTATTGCGGGGAGCCTCATGCGCTGCGCTGCCATCACGGCCGTCGCTCTCGCGTGCATCGGCGCGGCGGCACCGGCCCATGCGATCGCGCTCGAGTGGCACGCGCCGAACGGCTGTCCGAGCGCGTCCGACGTCCGCGCCCAGATCATCGAGAAGCTCGGCGGCGACCGTGCGATCACGGTCACTGTGCGTATCGTCCGCGAGCGGCGCGATCGCTTCGTGCTCGCGGCGACGATCGCGGGCGTCGATCGGCGCTTCGAGGGACCACGCTGCGACGACGTCGCCCGTGCCCTGGTCGTCGTCGTCGCCCTCCTCGCCGAGACACCGCGCGAAAAGGGACCGGGGACGTTTTCGCCGGACGCCGCGCAAACGCCGACGCTGCCTCCGGAGCCCGAAAAGGGACCGGGGACGTTTTCGATGGCGACCGCCGCTGGCGAAAAGGGACCGGGGAGGCTCTCGCGCGTCCCGGTGGGCGTCGGCGTGCACCTGAAGGGCGGCCTGAGCGCGCTCTTGTTGCCGGCGCCGACGTTCGCGATGGCGCCCGGCGTGTTCATCGAGCTCGGCCGCGCGCGGATCGAGGCGCAGGCGATCTACGCGCTCGCGACCGCGGCGGCGGTGCCGGGGTTACCGTCGGCAGAAGCGAGCGCCGACTTCGCGGGCGGCAGCTTCAGCGGATGCTACCTACATCCGATCGGCGCGTGGGATCTCGGCGCGTGCGGCGGCGTGTGGCTCGGCGCGCTGCGCGTCGAGACCCGCGGCATCACCGAACCCGGCCGCGCGCTGACGGCGTTCGGCGCGATGTCGTTCGGCGGCGTCGCGCGGTGGCACCTCGGCCGAGGCTTCTCGGTCTTCGCCGAGGTCGACGCGAGCGCGCACTTTTCGCGGCCACGCTTTGCGATCGACGCGGCAAGCGCGCCGGCGGCGTTCTATCAACCGGCGCCGGTCTCTTTGGCCCTTCAGCTCGGAGCGGACTTCGCATGGCGTTCACAGAAGCGCTGAAGCCCGGCCACTCAGAAGACGTGGAGGCTACGCTGACACTTCCGGGAATGCGCGTCGCTGCGAGCGCGAGCGTCGAAGCCGTGCCGAGCTTCGAGCAAGCGTACGACGTGTACTTCGACTTCGTTTGGCGTGCGATGCGCCGGCTCGGCGTGCACGAAGCCGCGATCGAAGACGCCGTCCACGACGCGTTCCTCGTCGTCCACCGGCAGCTCCCGCGCTTCGAAGGCCGCTCGACGTTGAAGACGTGGCTCTACGGCATCGCGCTGCGCGTCGCCCGTGACTATCGGCGGCGCGATCGGCGCAAGGGCGGCCTGCAAGCGTTGAACGACGACATCAGCGCCGAGGGTCGTACGCCCGAAGAAGCGTCGGCCGATCACGAGGCGGTGCGCCTGCTCGATCGCGTGCTCTCGGAGCTCGACGAAGACAAGCGCGAAGCTTACGTACTCGCGGAGATCGAAGGGATGAACGTGCCCGAGATCGCCGAGCTCGTCCGTGTCAATCTGAACACGCTCTATTCACGCCTGCGCATCGCTCGGACGCACGTCGAGACGCGGCTGCAGCGCTTGCTCGAGGAGAGACCATGAAGACGGCCGAAGAAGTGCTCGCGCGCGCACGCAACGAGCGGATCGATCCGCGCGCGAAAGCACGGGTGCGAAAAGCGATCGCGCTGTCGCTCGCGGCCGGTGGTGTCGCGGCTACGACCGCGGCGAGCGCAGGCGGCAAGGGGCTTGCTGGTGTGACGATCGCGAAGCTGCTCGCTGCGTTCGCGCTTGTCGCCTCCGTGAGCGCCGGAGTCGTCGCGCTGAACTCGGCGCTGCGTTCGTCGCCGACGGGGATCGCCCCACCGGTGACCGCGCCTGCCGTCGTCGCCGCGCCGATCGCGATCCAAGCGCCAGCCGCGGCGACGCCCGCCATCGCCGCGCCGGTCGCTCCGGCGCCGAAGAGAACACCGACGAAGGACACGTTCTCGCTCGAAGTCGCGGCGCTCGACGCCGCACGGAACGATCTGCTGGCGCGACGCTTCGCCGATGCCGACGCCAAAGCTGCGGCCGCGCTCAGCCGCTATCCACGCACCACGTTTCGCCCTGACTTACTCTACGTCCGCGCGGTCGTCGCTTGCGCGAACAACGCCGCGAAGAACCCGGCCCTCGACGCGCTGCCCGCGAACTTGCACGCACGCGCGATCGCCGAATGCGCGCGCGTGGTCGAGGCGCAATGATTCGGACGGTGCTCATCCTCGTGACACTCGCGGCCTGCGCCGAGCCGACGATCTTCGTCGGTCGCTCGCAGCCGCCGGGGCAATCGGCGCGGCCGTTGTCGGATCCCTGCGTCCGCACCGGCTGTCGTGGAGAGCTCTGCGCCGAGGGCGAGGTCTCATCCACCTGCGCCGACCACGCGAGCGACCTTTGCTACGCCGTCGCCGCCTGCAAGAAGCAAGCGGACGGGGGCTGTGGCTTCACCATCGACGAAGCGCTGACCGAGTGCCTCGCCGAGCAACCGACGATCTGCGAGGAAGAGGGCCACGCGTGCTTGCCGCTGGTTGCCGCGAGCTGCAGAGACGGCGAGTGGCTCGACTTGAAGGCGCACAGCTGCTCGGACCGTTTGGGGCTCGGCTGCTGCAAACGCACGCGCGCGCTCAGCGGCTGCGAACGTGGCGGTGGCACGTGCGTCACACCGAATTCTTCCGAGTGCGCCCACGGCCTCTGGCTCGAAGGCGCCGAGAACGCTTGCGCCGATGCCGCGCTCGCTTGTTGTGGCCGTTTGCCTTAGCAGGAAGGAGCTTCGATGCCTCGCTCGCACACGCCATGGCTGTTCAGCGCGCTCCTCCTCGCCGCTTGTCCGTCGGGCAGCCTCGACCTCGTGTCGCCGAAGCTCGTCGTCAGCGTCGGCGCCGGCGAGCTAAAGGACACCTCCGTCGCCTTCGGTGAGGTCGTCGTCACCAACCGCGCCACGCGCGTCGTCACGCTCGCGAACGTCGGGGCGCGCAGCCTCGAGATCGAAGGCGTGGACAGAGAAGGCGAAGGCACGTTTCAGCACTCGCCGATCCCGGCCGCGATCGAGCGCGGCCAGCAAGTGAACGTGGTCGTGAGCTTCGAGCCGAACGCCGTCGGCAAGGCGCTCGGCGCCATCGTCCTCTACACGAACGAGCTCGGGCGCGGCACGGTGCGCGTCGATCTTTCCGGCGACGGCGTCGATCCCGGCGTCCGCGTATGCGCCGGCCCGCTCGACCTCGTCGACGAGAACTGCCGCCCGGGCACGCGCCGTGTCGACTTCGGCGAGGCGATCGAGAAGCACGCGCGCCCAGATCGCCGCGTGCAGATCACCGCCGTCGGCGGCAGCCGCGTCGAAGTGGCGAGCGCCAACGTGCGCCTGACGAAGCCGCTGCCGAAGTGCGCGGCCGGCGATGCCTTCACGATCGTCGACGATCCCGGCGCCTTCGCCCTCGCGCCCGGCGAGACGCGCGAGCTCGCGATCCATTTCGCGCCGCCGTGCGCCGGCGACTACGAGGCGGAGCTCTTGCTCGAGACGAGCGACCCGCGCAATCCGGCGCCAAAGGTGTCCCTCTCCGGCTCGGGCGAGCACGATTGCACCGCGATGAGCGACACATACTTTCCGGAGATCGTCTTCGACAACAAGGTCGACATCTTGTTCATCCTCGATGACTCGGCGTCGATGCAGTACATTCAGGCGACGGTGAAGCAGTACGCCGCGAGCTTCATCGGCCAGCTCACCGATCCGCTGCGCCCTGTCGACTTTCACATCGGCGTGACCACGACCGACTTGACGCGCGCCGATCGCCGTGGCCGCTTGGTCTCACGCACCGTCAACGCCGGCGCGTTCAGCGAGACGATCCGCGTCATCAACAAGCACTCGCTCGCCACCGCGCCGAACCCCGCCGATCGCGGCCCGGTGCGCGCTTTTCAGTTGCTCATGGAGGCGATCGATACCAGCGGCTCACCCGACGAGTTCGGCTTCGCGACCGCCGGCGCCGCGCTCACCTTCGGCGGCAGCTTCAACTACAGGTTCGGCACCGGCACGTACACGATCCCAGGCGCGGCCGACATTTCGACCTCCGCGGACCCAACGAAGCCGAACGGCTTCCTGCGCCCCGACGCACGGCTCGCGATCATCATCCTCTCGGACGAAGACGATGCCACCGGCCAAGTCGCGACGATGGCGAGCTACGTCAAAGGGCTGCAAGGGCTCGTCGGCCGCGCCGGCGTTCCGCCAGGCTTCAAACAGCGCGTGCTCGACAAGCCTGAGGACTTACAGATCTTCGCCGTCGTCGATCCCTCCGCCACGAGCGCGCAAGGTTGCCCGGCGCCGTCGACGTGGCAGCCCGGCGATCCGCCGTACTCGTACAGCTCGGGCACGCCCAACTATCACGCGGGCGTCGCGGCGTTTGGCCCCTCCGCGCGCATCGTCTCGTTGTGCTCGAACTTTCCGGCAACGCTGACCGACATCGCCACCAGCCTGTCGAAGCCGCAGTGCACCTTCGAGGTGAAAGGCGGCATCGTCACGCCCGAAGAAGGCGCCGATCTGTGCATCCAGGGCGGCCGCTGCTTCCTGCCGAGCGAGTACACCATCGCCCCGCCGAGCGCCGCGCAGCCGAACGGCAGCGTCACGATCAAAGACAGCGCCTGCCCGAACCTGCAGACCGTGCTCCAGTTCGACTTCGTCTCCTGCTTGCGCTCCGCCGACCAAGACGGCGACACCGTGCCGAACGTCATGGATCTCTGCCCCGTCAACGCCGACCCTGGGCAGGACGACGGCGACAGCGACGGCACCGGCGACGCCTGCGAGTAAAAAAAGGTCCCAGGGACCTATTTTCTGTCCAACAATTGGACACCGTCATGCGAAGGCCGGCCACGCTCGCGCCATTCGACGCCGAACTCCCGCGCGCGTTCGCGTTGCCAAGCTTCGTCGCCGTACGGCTTACCGAGCTGCGTACACTTGCGAATCACGGCCCTCACTGACGGATTCGCTTCTTCGTTGACGTATCCCAGCCAGTCTGCAGGCCGCGGCGCCGGCCACTCGTTCCACAACCAACCCGCGAGCTTCGTCCGGCGCTGGCGATGAAACGCGCTGCCATAGCGCCAGCCCTCCGCGCTGGTCACAAGATTCGCTTCGAGGGCGTTGCGCTCGACGTACCTGCAGACGTCGAGCAAGCGCTCGTTCGATTGGATGACGAATGAGCGAAATCGGCCTTGATACAGATGCCCCGTGCCCGTCGTTTGTTGCCGCGCGTGCCATCGTTGAGTGTGAATGAGCGCCAGACGTCCGAAGAAGGCTGCGAGATCCCCATCGTTCGCCGTCCACACGACGAAGTGCCAGTGATTGGGCATGAGGCAAAAGCTCAGGATGCGTATCGGCACGGCATGGATTGCCTGCACCATCGCCCGTTCGAGCGTGCGATAGTCGGCCGTCTCGAACAAGATCCGCGCGCGCAGATTTGCTCTGTTGCAGACGTGATAAACCAACCCACCTTTGTCGATTCGCGGCTTCTTCGGCATATGATTCCCCCACTGCAGCGCCGCTAGC
>JADLHZ010000019.1 GCA_020848545.1 Deltaproteobacteria bacterium
GCACCGTGAATCCTCATTCCTGTGGCTTGTCTGCTTTCGAGTCCTCGACCTCGACGCGGATCTGGAGCCTGCCGTTGACCGGCAGGGCGTCGAGAAACACGTTGATCGATCCATCCTTGTTTAAGTAGCCGCGGCCGAGCTTGCTCCAGTAGCTTTTGTTGTTGCGCTCGATGACGGTAAAAACCTCGTAGCGCCCTTCTGTTTTCGTGATCATGCTGCCTCGGCAATCTCGCGGTCCTTGCGGCCATCGACCAGCTCGCCCGCGAGGCGCTGGAGGTCGAGCTTGCGGTCGGCGTCCTCGACGTGGCCGGCGAGCCAGCTCACGGCGTTGCTCGCGCGCCACATCGTCGCGCCGGCGGGCAGGTTGTGCACGTCGTTGCCCTCGAAGCTCTCCTTCACCTTCTCCAGCTCGCCCTTGAGCAGTCGCTTGGCGAGCGGTCCCTTGAGCGAGCGCCAGTCGACTTGCTTCGCGTGCGCGGCGCCGATCGCCTCGCAGAGCTGCGCGACCTTCTTCGGCGCGAGCGTGCCAGCGATGACGTCGCGCAGCGCGCTGACCGAAGCTTCGGTGTCGAGGCGGTACGTCTTCTCGGAAAATTCGACGTCGTCGGTGAGGCGCTTGCCGAGGTGCACCTGCGCGAGCGCGTTCTCCATGACGGCGCCGTTGAGGCACCAAGGGCGCAAGATGAACGCCCGGCCGACGTTCGCGCCGCGGCCGTAGTCGCTGTTGCCCCACTCGAAGCCGAAGGCGATCATCTCGCCCTCGATCGGCTCGAACACTTGTGGCAGGAGGCAGCGGATCGCGACGCGGGTGTCGCTGCCGACGCCGTCGATCGGCACGGCGCCGAGCGCGACGAACGCCTCCATCGCCGCGGCCATGAGCGGCCGGCTGTCGAGCCGGCGAAACTTGTCGCTCATGACGCCGCGCGCTTGGCCCGCGTAGGAGCGGACGAGGTAGCGCGCGTCGCCGTTGCCCTGGTGGTAGTGCTCGTTGAGGATGCCGGCGAGCAGCTTCCTCTGCCACTCGGCGCCCGACGCGAGGTCGCGTGCGTACGTCGCCGGCACGCCGGCGCGCTGCGCGAGCTGCCCGAGCGCGTTGTCGTGGATCGTGAGGCCGCGGTCGCCGACGCCCATCACGAGCTGCGGCGCGTCAATCGCGTGCGCGTCGTCTTGCGTACCCGACATCATTTGACGCGTGCCGAAGCGCAGCGCCTTGCCCTTAGCGATTTGGTCGTCGGGCACCTCCTTGTTGACGCGCTCCCAGATCGCGAGCGCGCTCTTGCGGCCGTCCTCGATCTTCTTTTCGAGGATCTCCTTCGCCTTCGCGGCGCCCTCGCTGCGGGCGACATAGCGCCCCGGGCCGTTGCTGTGATCGTAGTAACCTTCGGCGAGCTTGTTGAATTGTACCATGTGAAAACCCTCTCCTGTTGTTCGAGCAAAAGCGCTCGCTACGACGTCCCGAGCCCCGTGCGAGCGGCTCGGTCGTCGTGTGCCAGTGCTCTAGCGATCCACTGCATGTAATAAGGTATACCCGCCATACCGATTAAAGTAAAGCAAAAAGAAAGATTTATTTTTAGGAGCTTCCTTGTAAAGGAATCTCTACAAGGGCGCGGGGAGCGCGCCCTCCTTATATGCGACCTACCAGCGGCAGCGGCAGGGCCCGGGCGGCACGCCCTCGCGCCCGTGCGCGCCGCAGGGCTCGGGCAGCGCCGACTTCGGATCGGAGAAGCAGGCGACGAGCCGCGGCGGCTCGGCGTGGCGGCGCTTCGATGCGAGCAGCTCGCGCTCGATCAGCACGTGCACTTCCTCTCGCGTGCGCGTGGCGACTGCTTGGGGCGAGAGGACGGCGACGTTGCCCTCGCGATCGCGCACGCGGTACACGTCGGCTTCAGGGTCGAAGCGCATCTCGTGCTCGCTTTCGAAGCAACACAGATCGCACAGGCGCGAATAGCGAAACAGGATCTTGCGCCCGCACTGCCGGCACTCCATCACGTTTCGCTCGTGCGTGAGCGTGCGCGGGTCGTCGTAGAAAGTGCGCGGCTTGGCGAACGTCATTGGTCCCCTCTTTCTCGTTAGAACAGTTTTTTGTGTAGGCGCCCGAGCTTCCACAGCCCGATGCCGATCGCGTCGAGCACGTCCGAGCCCTCGCCGCTCGTCAGCCCTTGGCCGCGCTCCAACTTAGCGAGCGCCGTCCGCGGCGCGTGTACGCCCCAAGACTCGCGCGGTTCGAGCGCCTCCCAGGCGCGAAGCGTACACACGGCTTTCGGCGTTGTACCCTTCCACTGCGCGGGCTTCACGGCCTCGAATCTTAGATTGAGATCCGCGCACGTCTGTTCGATTCGCCCGACGACGCGCGCGAGCGCGAGGAAGTCTCGCTGGTCGCCCTTGCGCCCGTACTGCTGCGGCATCTCGCACAAGACTAAATGCGGCTTGTGCGCCTTCAAGCGCGCAAGCACGTTGTCGATGTCGTGCGCGCCTGCGTATCGCAGCGAGGCGACAAAAAAATGCGCGTAGCCTAGCTTTTTCGTGTCGGGATCGATCGCGACGAGCCTCACTTCTTTACCCAGCTCGCTGCCCAGCGATGGTGCGCGACGGTGCGCTCGGTCATGCGGTCCATCACCGTCGGCGTTCTCCAATGAGATGGGTAAAATACCTCGGGCGGGTGTTCGACGAAGTCGAACGGCAGCGCCGGAGCGGTCAACATGCGCGTCAGGAAGCCCGGGCCGTAGTAGTGCGGGCTCTCTGGCCCCTCGCTCTGCGTCGGGAAGTTTTGAATCAAGTACTCGATCGCTACACCGTGCGGCACGGAGCCCATGACGGCGCCGTTGAGATGCTCGGCGTCCTCGCGCCCGATGAAGAACTTCGCGTTGAGCAAGTGGTCCATCGGGCGCAGCACCTCGACGTCGGCGTCGCAGTAGATGCCGCCGAGGCGCGCCAAGCCCCACAGGCGCCCGATCTCTGTCGCCTTAACGTACTCGCCGCGCGCGAGCACCGCGCGCACGTACGGGAAGGCGAGCAGCTCGGGCATCGTGTCCTCGTTCACCTCGAAAAATTCCCAGTCGCTCCAGTGGTGCGCGCGCTGCGTTTCGAGGCAGTGCGCGAAGAGGTCGCTCTTCTTGCCCCGCCCCATCCAACAATTCACGATGCGCTTCGGTATCACGCTAGCTCCTTTTCTTTGGTTCCCACGGCACCAGGCGCCCGTGCGCGTCGCGCACTTCCTTCGCGCCTTTGTACCAACGCGACATCAGCGCCGTCGACGCCTTCACCTTCACGCCGGGCGTCACCGGCTGCATCACTTCGATCATCAGCTCGCGCCCGCGATCGGCCGCCTCGGACGCGCACTCGATCGGGTGCTCCGCTCGCACCTCGTCATGGACAAACGCCGTCACGCGCGAGCCGAGCAGCGGCGTCGCGAGGCGCTCGTCGTAGCACTCGCGCACGTAGCGCCACAACGCGGCCGTCGCGCCGACTGCCGCCGGCGTCTGAAAGTGCCGGTTGCAAAAGTCACTATAACCGCAGCCGCCCGAGACGAAGCCCGAACGCGCGTCGACGTAGGTCGCCTCGCCTCCGGCAGAGTTGAGCATGTCAGAAGCGTAACCAAAAAATTGGCGCGTCTCCTTCCATTGCTCCTTATAGCCGCTCTTTAGCTCGCGGCACTGCTCAATCGATAGAAAGAGGTTTTGGCCGCGCGCGTAGACTTGGAACTTCTCGGCGCCCATGGATCCTGGGAAGCCGAAATTTCCTACCTTCGCGCGCTGGCGCGCTTCGACACAAACGGGATCCTCGGCCGCAACGCCTGCGAGCACGTCTTCGTAGCTGCGTCCGAGCAAGCTAGCCGCGAAGAGCGAATGCGGATCGACGTCGTTGTTGAGCGCATCGGCGAGCGTCGACCAGCCGAAGAGGTCGAGGTTCGCCTGCGCGAACGTCACCATCTCCAAGGAACCGTAGTCGGTCGACGATTGCACGAAGCCCTCGCGCGGCACGAAGCACGTGCGCACGTCGATCTCTTCACCGATCTCTTCGAGCATCAGCGCGAGCAGCTCCTTCGGCATCTTGCGCGGGAGCTGCTGCACGTTCAGCCCGGTGCGCGAGCGCTTCGACCCACCCGAGCACGTCGTGCGCAGCGTCTCGGCGAATCCGTAGCGCGAGTGAAGCGGTCCGTTGCCGAACTTCACGAGCGTCTCGCCGAAGCTCGTGCGCAGCTTCTCCGCTTCGAAGTACGCGGCGACGTTCTTGATGCGCTGCGCGAGCCCCTCGTCGGCGTAGCCCTCGTGGCGCGCGAGCGTCTTGAGCACGTCGGCGGCGCAGCGCACCGAGCGCACGCCGCTCTTGCCGCCGTCGGTAAGGTAGTGCTCTTCGAGGAAGCTCGCCGGGTCTGCGAGCAAGTCGTCGACGTGCATCAACGGATCTTTCGTGCGACCGCTCTCGATGAGCGCCGCGGCGACGAGC